>CAXNME010000032.1:0-6407 GCA_964203415.1 Rhodoferax sp. | reverse complement strand
CGGACACCCTCTGCCCACGAAGGAGATATCCCGACAACTTAAGTCGGCCGTCACCAAAAATGTAACGGTTACGCTTCAGGACCCATTTGCTGCGCATACGGGTCATCACCATCAACCCTTAGTTGCAGTCGTCTCGGCAGTGCAACTGGCTACTGGAGGTCCCAAAGCTTCGCGCACCTTGGATTTCATTGACGAATATGGAACAGCCGCAACCACTATTCGAGCTTTTTACAGCGCGCTTGAGGATGGACAGGGTGAGATCGCCGCTTCCTATATCGTCCTGAAAAGCGTTCTGTTCCCGCCTTTGTTGGAACCAATTTAACGCGTTTTTACGGAGGGTTGGTTAAGCGCCTTCGCCTCATCGATATTGCGCAAAATGATGCTGATTTGTATACGGTTAGATATACCTATGCCACCAAATCTAAGGTTTGCGATGGGCTGGCCACAGTTGCCACTGCCGCGCGAGATGGCCGCAATTTCATTTTGTCGATTAAACCCTTGAACGGCTGTTAGTCACCGGTCCTCCGCCGTGGATACACTGATATAAAAATTGCCGATTCAAAGGCAATTTCTTGTCAGGAGGTCCAATATTCAATAAGCCCGCAGCAATAGGGGCGTAGAAGGATCCGCATTTTGATGAGCGCTATTAAATTCTTTTGTTGATTCTGGCGGTGTTGTTGCAAACCGCATGCGGCAGTGGCCAAAATGATAGAGACAATCGCTACCAGGCTGAATAGGCCTCAGCCCGTGCGGCCGAGTCGGAGCGGCGCGCGGCGGCGCTGGTGGAGAAGAGATCGAATCGCTGAACAGGAGCGTCAGCGACGCGAGGAGGAGTGGGGGCGAACCCGCGTGCGGCGCGAAGCCCAGCAGCGTGAAGAAATTTTGCGCGAAGCGCAAGGGGCGCGCAGAGCAGGACCGGGCTGACCGCGAGCGTCGGGAGCAAGAGGAGCGCCAAGCTGTTGGGGACAAGAAGCGCACGGCGATGCCCGACTCAAAGTGCTGTGCCCTTTGTATTGGGCCGCACGCCAAACTTGCGCCAGTGCCAGCCCAACTATGAAGCTGCATGAACGGTCAGAAGTGGTAATCGCTCTTCGCGACTGGATGAGCCGCGACTGTCAGAAAGCGCGATAAGCAGCCATGAGGCGCGTTCGGCCGTTGGCATGACACCACGCAAGCGCTACTTCACGACTTCACTGATCGTCAACGTCACCTGCTTCGCCCCCACTGCCACACGCGGCAGTGTTCCGATCAAGTCGCCGGGCTGGGGCATGGCTTGGCCGGATTTGGAAATGCGGGCCTTTAGGGTGACATGGGATTGACCGGATAGCTTGGCATCTGGGCGCATGGCCGTGCTGTCGTCCAGGTTGAAGTCCAGCGGCAGCGCTTGCACGGTGGTGCGCATGATCGCCAGCGGCATGGGGCTGCCTTGTTCGGCGTGGGCGTAGATGAACACCACATCGCCGGGTTCGGCCTTGGCTTTGATGCTGTCGGATATCGTGACCCGGCCGCTGATGCTGCTGGCAGCGTTGGCGAGAGGGTCTGGCTTTTTGGCTTGGGTGCCAAGTTCCACGCCGGCTTTTTCCGCAGCCGCTTGCAGCGCGTTGTCGACGGCAACGGCCTCTTGGCTGCCGTCGGCGAGCTGGCTGCGCAGGGTCGTCCAATAGGCCAGGGCTTGCTTGAACTGGCCCTCGGAAAACGAGGCGCTACCAGCCAGTAGCAAGGCGTTGGCATGTTGCGGGTTTTTGGCCAGGATCTTGCGGATCACATCCCAGGGTTCGCCTGCGAATTGGCCGCCGTTTTTGGCGGCGATCACCTCCGCCCGCTCGATCGCAAGCCGGTCGTCGGTATCGAGCGCGACGGCACGGTTGTAGGCGTCTATGGCTTCGTCGTACTGGTTTTGGTTGCGGTAGGTGCGACCCAGCAACACCCAGCTTTGGGCATCGTTCGGATTGGTCTCGAGCTTGGCCTTGAGCTTCTCGGCCATGGCGGCAAAGTCTGGCGCGCTGTCTTGCTCTGCGCGCCCGGTCAGCGACGGCTCTACAACCGCCATCGGGTCGCCCAGGGTCAGGTACACAAAAGAACCCAGCAGCGGAAACACCAGCGCCATGACCACGGCGCTTACCACTGCGCGCTGGCTGCTGCCGGCTACCGAGTTTGTTGCGGACTCTGCGGTTTCCGGAATGTCTTGCACCACGCGAATCGAGAGGTCCTGCCGGGCGCGTTCGAAGTCGGCTGGGACCATGGCGCCGGATTGCACCGCGTCTTGCAATTCCTGCAGCTCCTCACGGTAAATGCGGGCGCTGTCCTCATCAGGCGCTTCGCTGCGGGTGGCCTGCGGTTTGCGCAGCATGGTCCACAACAAAACTGCGACCACCAAAAAGGTGAGGGCCAAAGCGATGGCGACAAATTGGGAGACAGGATTCACGGGGGGTCCGCCGGGTTGAGAACATGATCGGCGCGCGCCTTTTGGGCGTCGCTCAGGGCCGTATGGCCGGTTTGTTTTTGGCGCTCGCGCACATAAAGCCAGCCCATGGCGATAGCCCCAAACAGCACCGCAAAGGGGCCGAACCACAGCAGCCAGGTTACGGGCTTGACTTCCGGACGGTAGAGCACAAAATCCCCGTAGCGTGCGACCAGATAGTCTTTGATTTCGGTGTCGGTTTTTCCGGCTTTGACCAGACCGCGCACTTCGACGCGCAAGTCATTGGCCAGCTCGGCGCGCGAGGAGGCCAGGGTTTCGTTTTGGCACACCAGGCAGCGCAGTTCTTCGGACAGGTGCAGCATGCGGGCTTCCACCCACGGCTCTTCGCCGACTTGGACGGCTTCCTTGGCCATGCCCAGGTTGGCAACCAAGGCCAGCACCAAGGCCAGCAGCGCCCAGTGTCCCCAAAGGCTCAAGCGTGGCGATGTCACGAGCGGTTCAACTCCTGAATCAGAGGCCGTATTTTTTCTTCCAGCAAGGCCGGGGTGACCGCACCGATTTGCTTGTAGCGGATGACGCCGTTTTTATCGATCACATAGGTCTCCGGAACGCCGTACACCCCGTAGTCGATACCGACCCGCCCATCCAGATCCATGGCCACCAGGCTGTACGGGTCGCCCTTGACGCGCAGCCAGTTCAGGCTGCGCTGGCGGGCCATGGCCAGCTTGTCTTCGGGGTTCATCGGCTTACCGGCGGGCTCGTCGCTGGCTTGCACTTCCTTGTAGCTCAGGCCCACCAGCGGCACCAGACCCTCACGGGCAAAGGAAACCAGAACCGGGTGTTCCTCTTGGCATGCAGCGCACCAGGTGGCCCAGACGTTGAGCATCCAGACCTTGCCGCGCATGGAGTCGGGTGAAAAAACCCCTTGGCCGGATTGCAGGGTTTGCAAGGAAAAAGCCGGCGCCGGACGGTTCACCAGCGGGGAGGGGATTTCACGCGGGTCACGCTTTAAGCCTATCGCGAGAAAAACCAGCAGGACTACAAACAGCCCCAGCGGGATCAGGATGATTTTTCGCATGGTGGCGCTATGCCGGCGCACCCGCACCCGAACCCGCAAGCCGCGACTCAACGGCCCGGCGGTAGCGTTTATCGGTGACCGCCAGCAGACCACCGAACACCATCATCAGCACCCCCAGCCATATCCACAGCAAGAAAGGCTTGAGGTAAAAGCGCATGCTCCATTCCTGCGCGGGGTTGTTCAGCGGCTCGCCCAGCGACACATACAGGTCGCGCCACAGGTTGGTGTCAATCGCCGCTTCGGTCATCGGCATGGCGGTGGATACGTAGCGGCGCTTTTCCGGGAACAGGGTTCGTGACGGTGTCGCCGTTGCGCTTCACCAGCACCTCGGCGCGTTTGGCTACATAGTTGGGGCCGGTGACTTCTATGACCCGCTGCAGTTCAAAACTGTAGGCGCCCAAGGTGACGGTGTCGCCCGCAGCGATACGCACGTCTTTCTCGACTTCATAGCCTTTGGACAAAGTCACACCGATCACCATCACCGCGATACCCAGGTGCGCGCAATGCATGGCGAAAAAAGACAGCGGAATCTTGCCCGGTTTGCGCAGGCGCTCCACCGCAGGCTCCAGCGTGCCCAAAATCACCCAGATGCCCAGGGCCATGCCGGCTGCTACGCCCCAGGACCAGCCGAAATACAGCGCTACCACGCCGCCGCCAAGCAGCGAAGCCACGCCGACCCTGCGCAAGGGGTGCAGCCATTCTTGCAAGGTGGATTCGCGCCAGCGCGCCCGCACACCGAGCACCATCAAAAACAGCACTGGAACCATCAGGGGAACAAACACGGTGTTGAAGTAGGGCGGACCGACGGAGAGTTTGCCCATATTCAGCGCGTCAATGACCAAGGGGTAGAGCGTGCCCAGCAAAACCGCCGCCGTGGCCACCACCAACAGCACGCTGTTACTCAACAGCACCGATTCGCGCGAGATCCAGATCATTTTTGTGCCCAGGCTGACCGAGCCCGCGCGCCACGCGAACAAGGTGAGCGAACAGCCGACCACCAGGGCCAGAAAAATCAGAATGAAAACGCCACGGGTCGGGTCGGTGGCAAAAGCATGAACCGAATTGAGCACGCCCGAGCGCACCAGAAAAGTACCCAACAGCGACAAGGAAAACGCGCTGATAGCCAGCAGCACGGTCCAGGCTTTGAAGCTCCCACGCTTCTCAGTAACTATCAGGCTGTGGATCAGCGCCGTGCCGACAAGCCAGGGCATCAGCGAGGCGTTTTCAACCGGATCCCAGAACCACCAACCGCCCCAGCCCAGTTCGGTGTACGCCCACCAGGAACCCAGGCCGATGCCGAAAGTGAGGAAGGCCCACGCCACCAGCGTCCAGGGACGCGACCAGCGCGCCCAAGCCACATCGAGTCTGCCGGCCAGCAGCGCCGCAATGGCAAAGGCAAAGGCCACAGAGAAATCCCACGTAACCCATGTAGAGCATGGGTGGATGGATCACCAGCCCAGGGTCTTGCAGCAAGGGGTTGAGGTCTTTGCCCTCGATCGGGACCGGAAAGAGCCGCTCAAATGGATTGGATGTGGCGAGCACAAACAGCAGGAAGCCGGTGGAGATGAGCCCCAGTACCGAGATCACCCGCGCCACCATGGCCAGCGGCATCTGGCGTGAAAAAATCGCCACCGACACGGTCCAAACGGCCAGCAACTCCAGCCACAGTAGCAAGGAGCCTTCGTGCCCGCCCCAGACCGCCGCAAAGCGGTACATCGTGGGTAAGCGGGTGTTGGAATTTTCGGCCACATAGCGAACCGAAAAGTCGTTCTCTTGGAAGGCATAGGCCAGCGCCGCAAAGGCCAGGCTGACCAAGACAAATTGCATCACGGCTGCAGGGCGGGCCAGCGATTGCCAATGCCAGTTACGGGTTATGGTGCCTATCAAGGGGAGAACGCCCTGGAGCAAGGCAACCAAAAGAGCCAGTATCAGGGCGTAGTGCCCCAGTTCAACAATCATCGGCCAACTTTCGTGGGTTCAGTGTGATGGGGGGATGATAGTGAATTATTCATGCCCCCATTCGTGAGGGGCATCCCCTAAAAGCTTGGCGACCACCTCACCGGCAAATCCGCGCGTGGCCAGGAAACGGTAATGTTTGGCCCGCTCGCTGGCGCTGGCGGGCGGACCGTCGTATTTGCGCTGCCAGACGGCGCGGGCGCGCTCCAGTTCGGTGGCGCGCAGCGCAGCCACCGCCTCGGCGACTGCCTGCGGCGCCAAACCTTTGGACTTGAGCTCATGCTGGATGCGCGCGGCACCCAGCTTGGGCGCCCGCCGGTGGAGGATGGAAGCCACCACCCGGCCCTCGTTGATGAAATCTTTTTCCACCAACTTGTCCAGCACCGCCGCCAGCGCGCCCGGCGTTTCTTCGAAGGGCTGGAGTTTGGCTTCCAGCTCGGCGCGGGAATGCTCGCGGCTGCTGAGCAAGCGCAGGGCGCGCCCCATCAGGCTGGGGGTGGGGCGGGTCGCTGGCATACAGGCGGGCGTGCAGCAGGTGATCAACCAGCGAGGGCCGCTGCGTCTTTCTTGCTCAGCTTGGCGACCTTGGCTGTGGCTTCGGGCTGGGTGCCCGCCAGCAGCGGGATGCCCAGCGATTCGCGCACCTTGTTCTCGATTTCATAGGACAGGGACGGGTTCTCACGCAGAAATTCGCGCGCATTGTCGCGGCCCTGGCCGATTTTTTCACCCTGGTAGGCGTACCAGGCGCCGGATTTTTCGACGATGTTGGCGTTGACGCCCATGTCGATGATCTCGCCGTGGCGGCTGATGCCTTCGCCATACAGGATGTCGAATTCAGCGGTTTTGAACGGCGATGCGACTTTGTTTTTGACCACCTTGACTTTGGTTTCGTTGCCGATGGCCTCCTCGCCCTTCTTGATGGTGCCGGTGCGGCGGATGTCCAGGCGCACC
>CAXNME010000031.1:0-8428 GCA_964203415.1 Rhodoferax sp. | reverse complement strand
GGCGCATGCAGCTCAGGCTCTCGACCTGCAAGCCGCTGATCAGGCTGCCCATCTGAAAACAATGCGTGGCCAAATCACCAATCACATAACTCGAACCTGACACCGCCGGCGTGACGCGCCATTGGATGCCGGGGTCGGCTTGCTCCACCGCCGTGGCGTGGTAACCGTGGGCGAATTGCATGTGCACCAAGCGCACCGCGCCGAGCTCGCCGTTTTGCACCATGGCGCGGGCCTGCTGCACCATCTCGTAGCCGGTGTAGCCGTACATCACACCCAGCACCCGGCCCTTGGGCTTGGGCCAGGGCTTGCAGCTCCAGCGCTTCTTCCAAACGGGTGGTCAGCGGCTTTTCGCAAATCACGTGCAATCCGGCTTGCAAGGCCGCTTTGCAGATGGCGTAGTGCGAGCTGTTGGGCGTGGCGATGCTGACCACCTGGATGCCGTCCGCGCGGGCAGCCTCGGCGGCGAACATGGTCTGGTAATCGCCGTAGCAGCGTTCGGCCGCCAGCCCCAGACCCATGCCAAAGCTGCGGCCCCGCGCGGCGTCCAGGTCGAAGGCACCGGCGCACAGCTGCATCAAGCCGTCGCGCGCGGCGGCGTCGCGGTGCGAGTAGCCGATCTGGCTGCCCTGGCCACCGCCGACCATGCCCCAGCGCAAGGGCGCTGCTGAGTAGGCGCTGTTCGACAAAGGCAGTCATAGGGCCACCGGTTGTCCGCTTTGGCAGCTTTGGGTGGCGGCGTCGGCCAGCTTCTGCGCGGCCACGCCGTCGGCGACTGTGGTTCTGAACACACCGCCGGACTGCAGCGTCTCAAAAAAGTGCTCGATCTCCAGCCGGTAAGCCGCAGCGTAGCGCTGCAAAAAGAAGGCCTCGGGCTTGTCGCTGTGCACGCCGCTGGCATCCGACTGCACCACGCCCGTGGGCGTCTGGTTGCCGCATTGCAGCAGGCCTTTGGAGCCCAGTACCTCAAAGCGCTGGTCATAGCCGTAGGCCGCGCGGCGGCTGGTGTTGATCTGGCACAAGCGGCCCTTGCGGGTGCGGATGGTGACCGCCGTGCTGTCGTAGTCGCCCAGGTCTGCAATCGCGGGGTCGGTGAGCACGGAACCGGCGGCGCTGAGCCAGGCGGCCTCGTCGCCATCGGCGCACAAAATCCAACGGAACACGTCCAGGTCATGGATCAGCATGTCGCGAAAAATGCCGCCCGAGCCTTTGATGTATTCGGCCGGTGGCGCGCCGGGGTCGCGGCTGGTGATGATCAGCATTTCGGCGTTGCCGATGTCGCCCGCCGCAAGGCGGCGGCTGGCTTCGTTAAAGGTGGGGTCAAAGCGGCGCTGAAAACCGATCATGCAGGCCACGCCGGCAGCCTTGACCGCATCGGCGCAGGCCTGGGCGCGCGGGACAGAGAGGTCGACCGGCTTTTCGCAAAAAATATGCTTGCCCGCTGCGGCGGCGCGGGTGATCAGGTCGCTGTGGGTCGTTGTAGGCGAGCAAATGGCGATAGCGTCGATCTGCTTGTCGGCCAGAACCGCCTCAATCGTGGAGACTTTCGCGCCCAGTGACTGCGCCAAATCGCTTGCAGCCTCGGCTGACGGGTCGCAGATGGCTTGCAGTTGAACGCCCGGCAGAGCGGCCAGGTTGGAGGCGTGGATGCGGCCGATACGACCGGCACCGAAAACGGCAACATGCTTCATGAAATACTTTCTTGGGGTTACTCCGGCTCACAGAGCCAACTGCTGCCGGATGGGGTGAGAACTATAGTCATGCTTCATGGCGCTGTACCCGCATGCGAGAGCTCCAGCGCGTAGGCCAGCGCGATGAACAGGCTTTGCGCCAAACCCATGGTGCTGCTGAGCGCGCGAAAACCCAGGGTCGTGTGCTCCTGCACCACCAGCACAGCCCGCGCCGATTGGGCAATCGGGCTGGTGCGGCTGTCGGTGATCGCAATCACCCGCGCACCACGCGCACGCGCCTGCTCCACCACCGCCACGGTCTCTTCGGCATAGGGCGCAAACGAGACCGCCAGCATCGCGTCGCCTTTGCGCAAAGAGCGGATTTGGCCGAGTTGCATGCTGCCCATGCCCGACACCAGGCAAATGCGTTTTTCGGTGTGCTGCAAGGCGTAATCCAAATAGGCGGCAACGGGGAAGGCGCGGCGCGCGCCGGCAATCCAGACACATTCGCTGCGCACCAGCAAATCGACCGCCTTCTTGAAGTCTGCCGGGTCCAGCTTGCTTTGGAGTTCCTGCATGCCTTGGATGCTGCCGGCGACAAACTCGCGCGCGATATCGGTGCTGGAGAGTTTGCCCGGCCCCCCGGCGATCAGGTCGCGGATACGGGACTGGTAATTGCGCCCAGGCGCAATCTGGCGCGAGAGGTTGTCCCGGAAAACGGTTTGCAATTCGGTGAACCCGGAAAACCCAAAGTGCTTGGCAAAGCGCACCACGGCGCTGGGTTGCACGCCGCATTGGCGCGCCATGTCCTGAATGCCTTCAAGCCCGATGTGGTCGCGGTTTTTTTCGATGTGCAGGGCAATCGCCTTGAGCTGCTTGCTCAAGTCAGGGTAGGCAGCGGAGATGCGCTGGACCAACTGGTCGGCGCTGGTGGTGGACAACATCGCCTGATTATAGAAATAAATTTCTATAAATTTTTATTTAAGAAAAATTGATTCATATAATGCATTCACCGTCTTCACCCCACACACCGCACACAGTTCCAAGGGAAAAATCGATGAGCGTTCTGCCCTTCCCCGCCCACCGGGACTTTGACCTCGCATGCCTGGGTCGGCTGGCGGTGGACTTTTATTCCCAGCAATTCGGCAGCCCGCTGGAAGACAACCGCAGCATGGCGCAGTACCTGGGCGGCAGTTCGGCCAACCTGGCCTTCGGCGTGGCGCGGCTGGGCCTCAAGAGCGCCATGGTGTCGCGGGTGGGCAATGAGCAAATGGGCCGTTTTTTGTTGCAGACCTTGCAACGCGAAGGCTGCGACACCAGCCAGGTGCAAATCGACCCGCAGCGCCTGACCGCGCTGGTGCTGCTGGGCCTGAAAGACCGCGACACCTTTCCCCTGCTGTTCATGCGCGAAAACTGCGCCGATATGGCGATCGACGCCGAGGCCATTGACGAGGGCTTTATCGCCCGCTGCCGCGCGCTGTCCATCACCGGCACGCACCTGTCCACACCCGGCACCCGCGCCGCATCGCAAAAGGCTTTGGAATACGCCGCCCGCCACGGTGTGGTGCGCGTGCTCGACATCGATTACCGCCCGGTGCTCTGGGGCTTGACCCCGCGCGGCGCGGGCGAGAACCGCTATGTGGCCGACGCGCATGTGACGGCCCAGTTGCAGGAGATGCTGCCCCAATTCGATTTGCTGGTCGGCACCGAAGAAGAATTTTTCATCGCCGGTGGCGTGGCCCAAGACCTGATGGCCAGCCTGCGCGCGGTGCGCGCGCTGAGCGCCGCCACGCTGGTGGTCAAGCGCGGCGCTTTGGGTTGCACCGTGATTGAAGGCGCCATACCCGCGCAAATTGACGACGCGCCTACCTTCCAGGGCGAACGGGTGGAAGTGCTCAATGTGCTGGGCGCGGGCGACGCCTTTTTAGCGGGCTTGCTGAGCAGCTTGTTGCAAGGCAAAGGCTGGGCCGACGCCACGCGCGTGGCCAACGCCTGCGGTGCCATCGTGGTTTCGCGCCACGCCTGCTCGGCGGCCATGCCCACACCCGCAGAACTGGAACACTGGTTTGGCGGCAGCCGCAACCCGCAGGTAGACGCCGACCAGGCGCTGGCGCAGTTGCACCGGGTGTCGGTCGCGCGGCCGCAGTGGAGCGATTTGTGTGTGATGGCCTTTGACCACCGCAGCCAGTTTCTGGAATTGGCCCGCGCCAGCGGGGCCGCCGAGTCGCGCATACCCTTGCTCAAAAAATTGCTGGTTCGCGCAGCCGAACAGGTGGAGCGCAGCCACCATTTGCAAGGCCATACCGGCGTGCTGATCGACGGCGGCGACTACGGGCGCGATGCCCTGGCCAGCGCCACCGGGCGCGGCTGGTGGGTGGGGCGTCCGGTGGAGTTGCCCAGTTCGCGCCCCTTGCGTTTTGACGGCACGCGCTCCATCGGCACGGCGCTGACCCATTGGCCGACCGAGCAGGTGGTGAAGTGCCTCTTGCATTACCACCCCGACGACGCCTACGGCCTGCGGCTGGAGCAGGAAGAAAAAGTGCTGGAACTGTGGCAGGCCGTGCGCGGCATCCGGCCATGAACTGTTGCTGGAAATCATTTTGCCCAAGGGCATGACCGCCGCCGGCGAAGAAGACGCTGCGGTGCTGCGCGCGGTCAAGCGCTTTTACAACCTGGGCGTCAAGCCCCACTGGTGGAAGCTCGCGCCCATGCAAGCGGCGGGCTGGGCGGAACTCGCCGCCTTGCTGGCGCAGCGCGATCCGTATTGCCGGGGCGCGGTCATCCTGGGTCTGAACCAGCCGCTGGACTATTTGTGCCGCAGCTTCGCCCAGGCCACCAACCCGGTGGTCAAGGGCTTTATGGTGGGGCGCACACTGTGGGCCGACGCATCGCAACGCTGGCTGCGCGGCGAATTGCCCGACGAAGGGCTGATCGCCGAAGTCGCCGACAATTTCGCCACCCTGGTGGACGCGTGGCGCGCGCGCCATACCCACTGAACCGGACACCCTATGAAAACCCACCGTCTCACCATGGCGCAGGCACTGGTCCAACACCTGGCCGCGCTGCGCATCGAAACCGCCGACGGCAGCGTGCAGCCCTACTGTGCGGGCGTGTTTGCCATCTTCGGCCACGGCAATGTGGCGGGTCTCGGCGAGGCGCTGTACGCGCAGCAGAGCACGCTACCCACCTACCGCGCCCACAACGAACAAGGCATGGCGCACGCCGCGATTGCCTACAGCAAAGCCCAGTTCCGCCAGCGCATCATGGCGGTCACCACGTCCATCGGGCCGGGGGCCACGAATATGGTGACGGCGGCGGCCGTGGCGCATGTGAACCGCCTGCCGGTGCTGCTGCTGCCGGGCGATGTGTTCCAGTCGCGCGCGCCCGATCCGGTGCTGCAGCAAATTGAAGACTTCCACCACGGCGACCTGAGCGCCAACGACACCTTCCGCCCGGTGACGCGCTACTTTGACCGCATCACCGACCCGCGCCAAATCCTGAGCGCCCTGCCCCGCGCGATCCAGGTGATGACCGATCCGGCGCTGTGCGGCCCGGTGTGTCTGGCCTTGCCGCAGGACGTGCAAACCCAGGCCTTTGACTGCCCGGAAGATTTTCTGCATCCCGGGCTGATCCGTTTCCGCCGCCCGCCTGCCGAGGCTTCTGAGCTGGCCGCTGCTGCCGCCCTGCTGCGCGAGCGCCAAACGCCCGCTGATCATTGCCGGGGGCGGTGTCTTGTACAGCCAGGCTTGGGCCGCGCTGCGCAGCTTTGCCGAGCAGCACGGCATTCCAGTCACCGAGACGCAGGCCGGCAAAAGCAGCCTGCCCTGGGACCACCCGCTCAACCTGGGCGCGGTGGGCGTGACCGGTTCACCCGCCGCCAACGCCATGGCCGTGGATGCCGACGTGGTGCTGGCCATTGGCACGCGCTTGCAGGACTTCACCACCGGCTCGCACGCGCTGTTTCCCGCTGCGCGTTTGCTCAGCCTCAACGTCAACGCACTGGACGCCGACAAATGGGGCAGCTTCGGGCTGCTGGCCGATGCACAAACCGGGCTGGAGCAGTTGGAACAAGCGCTCACCGGCTGGGCCGCCAGCGCCGACTGGACCACCCGCGCCCACAGCGAATCCGCGCGCTGGCGCGCCCGCGTGGCCGAACTCACCACCGCCGTGCCACAAGGTGTTTTGCCCTACGACGCCGAGGTGATTGGCGCGGTGCGCGACTCCGCACCGGCCCACGGAAAAGACAGCGGCACGCACGACATTGCCATTTGCGCCGGGGGTACGCTGCCGGGCGAAATGCACAAGCTCTGGCAAGCCGGCGGGCCGGGCAATTACCACGCGGAATACGGCTACTCGTGCATGGGCTATGAGATTGCCGGGGGCTTGGGCGTGAAGATGGCGCGCCCTGACAAAGAAGTCATCGTCATGGTGGGCGACGGCTCTTACATGATGATGAATTCCGAGATCGCCACCTCGGTCATGCTGGGCACCAAGCTGATCATTCTGGTGCTGGACAACCGCGGCTTTGGCTGCATACAGCGGCTGCAACTGGCCTGCGGGATTCCGCGCTTCAACAACCTGCTGGACGACTGCATTCCGGCAGGCGGCCAGCCCAGCAACATCGACTTTGCGATGCACGCACGCAGCATGGGCGCGCACGCGGTGCACGCCAAAGACATCGCCGAACTCAAGGCCGCCATGGTGCAAGCGCGCGCCGCCAGCACCACACAGGTCATCGTGATCGACACCACCCACACCCGCAGCACCGATGACGGCGGCTGCTGGTGGGAAGTCGCCGTGCCCGAGGTTTCAGCAGACCGCAGGCCGTGAACACGGCGCATGCGGCCTATGTGCAGGCCAAGTCGGCACAGCGTCTGTGAACATCTGAATTTATTTTTACTGACTACTCCGACAAGGAACATGGCATGAGCTGGAACGTACGCATAGGCATCAACCCCATCAGCTGGATGAACGACGACTTGCCCGAACTCGGCGGCGAAACACCGTTGGAAACGGCGCTGAGCGAAGGCAAAGAAATCGGCTACGCCGGGTTTGAGTTGGGCAACAAATTCGCCAAAGACGGCCCCGGCCTGAAAGCGCAACTCGATGCCTACCAACTGGCTTGTGTGTCGGGTTGGTACTCGGGCTTTTTGGCGGAGCTGGAACCTGGTCAGGACAACGCGCAATCCGTCGCGGCAGAAATTGCCCGCTGCAAAGCGCATATGGAAAAGCTGCAATACAACGGCGTGACGGTCGTGGTCTACGGCGAGTGCGCGGGCACGGTGCAGGGGCAGATCGACACCCCGGTGGCACGCCGTCCGCAGTTTGCCAATGCAGCCCTGTGGCAAGCCTACGCCGAGCGGCTGAACGCCTTTGGCGCGCACCTGATCGCGCACTACGGCATCCGCCTGGCCTACCACCACCACATGGGCGCGTATGTGGAGTCGCCGCAGGACATCGACATGCTGATGCAGTTGACTGACCCAGCCAAAGTGTTCTTGTTGTTTGACACCGGCCATGCCTATTTCGGTGGCGCAGCCGACCCCAGCACCGTGCTGCAAAAACACATCCAGCGCGTGGTCCATGTGCATTGCAAAGACGTGCGCACGCCGGTGATTGCCAAAGCCCGCAACGAAGGCTGGAGCTTTCTGAACGGCGTGCTCAACGGCGTATTCACCGTGCCCGGCGACGGCAGCATCGACTTTGCCAAGGTGCTGGGCCTGCTGCGCGCATCCGGTTACGAAGGCTGGCTGGTCGTCGAGGCCGAGCAAGACCCGGCGGTGGCCCCCAGCTACGCCTACGCCAAAAAAGGTTTTGAGACCCTGCGCGATCTGGTCGCCAGCCACCACTAGGAGCGCGCCATGGTCAGCCCACTACTTGCCAAAGCCCAGATGAGCGGGCGCGAGATCGTCAACGTGACGCCGCAGCGTGCGGGCTGGATCCATGTCGGCTTTCGCGCCATCCGCCTGGCCGAGGATGAAACCGAGTCTCTGGAAACCGGCACGCGCGAGCTGTGCATCGTGGTGCTCAGCGGCAAGGTGGACGTGACGGTTGCGGGTGTGCGCTACGCCAACTTGGGCACGCGCAACAGCGTGTTTGACGAGGTATCGCCCGCTGCGGTCTACGTGCCTGCGGGCCACACGGTCAGCATCACCGGCTTGGCTGGGGGCGCAGAAATCGGCCTGTGTTCAGCCCCCGCCGGGGCTAACCCGCAAGCACGCGCGGTCAAGGTCTTAGACCCTGCCAGCATGCGCCGCAGCGTGCGCGGCAAGGGCAGCAACACGCGCTACATCTGCGACATCCTGCCCCATGACGATCCCGACCGCCGCGCACCTGCTGGTGGTCGAGGTGCTGACCCCGGCCGGCCATTCATCGAGCTACCCGCCGCACAAACATGATCTGGAGCAACCCCCGGTGGAAACCCAGCTGGAAGAAACCTATTACCACCGCCTGAACCCGCCGCAGGGTTTTGCGTTTCAGCGCGTCTACACCGACGACCGCAGCCTGGACGAAGCCTGCGCGGTGGAGAGACCACGACGTGGTCATGGTGCCGCGTGGCTACCACCCCGTGGTCGCGCCGCACGGCTATGACCTGTACTACCTGAACGTGATGGCCGGCCCGAACCGGTTCTGGGTTTTCAAGAACGACCCCGCGCACGAATGGATGCTCGCGCCGCAGTGAGCGGCTCAGCCGATGCCATCACCCGGCGGCATGGGCTGACCTCACAACGCGTAACCGTGCGCCCTGATCAAGGATTGGG
>CAXNME010000030.1:0-15416 GCA_964203415.1 Rhodoferax sp. | reverse complement strand
TTTGCTTACCTGAAAAGTCAGTTTATTACACGTTTATTGCACGGTCAAAGCGATCAAAAGGTCGTCCGTTGCAGCTTAGCGCGTTGGCGTATTTAGAGACAGTTTAGCTGTGGAAAGAAGCTGGGGCGCTTCAGGCGCAGTGCCTTAACCATTTCGGGATAAGCCTATCCTAAGAGCGCGCCCCTGCACTCAAGGCCTGATCAATATCCCACAAGATGTCGTCTATGTGTTCAATGCCCACCGACATGCGCACCATGTCGGGCATCACACCAGCTTTGATTTGTTGCTCAGGCTCGAGTTGACGATGCGTAGTGGACGCAGGGTGGATGATGAGGGTGCGCGTATCGCCGATATTGGCGAGATGGCTCATGAACTGTGCCGCTTCGATAAAGCGCACACCAGCCTCTAAGCCGCCTTGAATGCCAAAGGCCAGCAAGCCCGATGCGCCAGGCAGCCCATCCACGCTACGCATCTGGCGCTGCACCAAATCGTATTGCGGATGGTCCGGCAGTCCGGGGTAATTGACCCAGTTGACACGCGCATCATCTTTTAAAAATTGGGCCACTTTGCGCGCGTTGCTGCAATGGCGTTCCATGCGCACATGCAGGCTTTCGGTGCCCTGCAATATTTGCCAGGCCGAGAACGGCGACAGGCAGGCCCCATAAACGCGCAAGACTTCCATGCGCGCACGCATGGAAAAGCCAAAGTCGCCAAAGGTCTCGTAAAACTTGACCCCGTGATAACCCGGCGAGGGCTCGGTCATACCCGGAAACTTGCCGTTGTCCCACGGAAAAGTACCGGCCTCGACCATGACACCGCCCAGCGTGGTGCCGTGCCCGCACAGGTATTTGGTGGCCGAATGCACCACGATGTCCGCCCCAAAGCGCAATGGGTTGCATAAAAAAGGCGAAGGCACGGTGTTGTCGACGATCAAAGGCACGCCATGCGCATGGGCCACATCCGCGACGGCGGCAATGTCCAGCACCGTCAGGCTGGGGTTGCCCAGACTTTCGGCAAACACCGCGCGGGTATTGGGCTGCATGGCCGCGGCAAAGGCCGCCGGGTCAGTGGCATCGACAAAGGTGGTGTCGATGCCAAAGCGCTTCAAATTGACAGCCAGCATGGTGACGCTACCGCCATACAAAGCCCCAGCCGCGACCACATGGTCGCCTTGCTGCAAGATGGTCATCAGCGCCATGGCCTCGGTAGCCATGCCGCTGGCCGAAGCCAGTCCTGCGCGCCCGCCTTCGAGGGCGGCGACACGCTCTTCTAGCGCAGCCACGGTCGGGTTGGACAAGCGGGAATAAACATTGCCAAAGGTCTGCAAGTTAAACAAGCTGGCCGCATGGTCGGCGCTATCAAACACAAAGCTGCTGGTCTGGTAGATCGGCAAGGCGCGTGCGCCGGTGGCCGCGTCGGGTACCTGCCCGGCGTGGATGGCCAAGGTCTCGGGTTGGAACTGGTGGTCTGCCATGGTGATCTTCCTCAGGCCTTGGTCAGGCGACGTTTAGCCGAAATAATGCCGGTGCTCACGCCCACCAGGTTGAGCCCCCCAAACAAGCGGCCATGTTCAATCTTGACGCAGCGGTTCATGACTGAGTCCATCCCCGCCTGGCGCACCAATTGGTCCGCCTCTTCATTGACCACACCGATTTGCTGCCACAGGCAGCGCGCACCCATGGCAATGGCCTGGCGAGCAATGGGCAACACGTCCTCGGACCGCCTGAACACATCCACCATATCCACCGCAAACGGAATGTCCGCCAGATCGGCATAGCAGTGTTCGCCCAGCACATCGGTGCCGGCTTTGGCATAGCGCGGATTGACCGGCACGATGCGGTAGCCATGGTCTTGCATGTATTTGCTGGCAAAAAAGCTAGGGCGATGCCATTCGGCAGACAGGCCCACAACCGCAATCGTGTGGCTGCGGCGCAGGATACGGCTAAGTTGGTCTATGGTGTTCATGGCTTTTAGTATGCGCTCCAGACAGGCACGACGAGCCGCGCTGTTTTAGGCCTTTACCCGGTTGCTGAGCGTACCCACACCACTCACGCTGACCTCGACCAAATCGCCAGCTTTGAGAAAACGCGTTGGTGAAAAGCTGCCGCCCGCGCCTTCGGGGGTGCCGGTGGCGATCAGGTCGCCCGGGTTCAGGGGCGTGAAGTGCGAGATGTAGGCGATCAGCTCGTCAATGCCAAAAATCATCTCGCTCACAGTGGTGTGTTGGCGCAGTTCGCCGTTGATATGCGTGGATAGCGTCATTTCACTTAGCGCGTCCATGGTGTCAGCGGTGACGATCCAGGGGCCGCAGCCGCCGGACTTGGCGAAATTTTTACCGGCATGCAAAGAGTGTTTTTGCCAGCCACGCACCGAACCGTCGTTCAAGATGGTGTAGCCCGCCACATGCGACATAGCCGTTTCGCGCGTGATGTGCCGCCCGGCTTTGCCGACAACTAAGGTGATCTCGCCTTCGTAGTCAAAGGTCTGGGCCGCATCGCCTTGTGGCAACTCCAGTGCCTCGCCCTGGCCGACGATGGCATCGTGGTGTTTGGCAAACAGAATGATGTGATCCGGGTCGGGCGGCGCCACGCCTTCGACAGGGTATTTCTTGCGGTAGTTGATGCCGACGCAAATGATTTTGTTGTGCGCGGACAGCGGCGCGAGCAGCTGCACATCGCCCAGCGGCAAGCCTGTTGTTCGGCCCGCCACATCCTGCGACAGCGCCTCAGTGGCATCCTGCGCAAATACGGCTGCCATATCCGGGTGGCGCGCCAGAAAACCAAGGGAAGGCTCAGCAATGAATGCGTCTTGCAACACCACCCCGTAGGCACTCCGCCCCTGGTGCATAAAGCGTGCGATTTTCATAAAAATGCCTCTTCGCGTTTGCGCACCACTGCGGTCATGGTGTCGTTATAGGGCGTGGGGATACCCAGCTCGCGGCCCAGCAGCGGCACCATGCCGTTGATGGCGTCGATTTCCGACACCCGCCGCGCCTGGTGGTCCAGCAACATAGACGGGCGCGCCAGCGGCATGCCTTGGCCAAATTGCGTCACGTAGTGCAAAACGTCACCAAATCCGAATTTAATGCCCTGGGCCTGGCCGCAGGCATAGGCTTCGCGGGTGCAGCCCGTGGCAATTTCCCACCACTGCGGCTGCGCCATCAGTTCACCTATCGTGCAGTCAAACACGGTACAGGGCGCGGAAAACGTGACGTTGCAAACAAACTTTTCCCAAATCAACTGGTTGATGTCTTCGAAGGCCTGGGCCTTGAAACCAGCGGCTTGCCAAACCGCTTCCACGCGGCGCAAACGCTCACTCATCCCCCCCTTCATTTCGCCCAGGCGTATCAGCTTCATGGCGTTATGGTGCGCGTGACCGGGGCCTTTCATAGAGGCTCCGAAACCGTCGGCCACGCCCAGCAATACATTGTCCGTAGGCATGTACTGCGCAATGCGCTGGCCCGAGCCCAAGCCATTTTGAATCGTCAGCACCAGGGATGATGCCTGCATCAGCGGCGCAATGGCTTGCGCTGCCGCACCCACGGCCGACGCTTTGGTGGCAATGATGTACAAATCGCAGGCACCGGCATCGGCCACATCACCCGAGCTGTGTATGCCTTGCACCACGCGCTCACCACTAGCGCCTTCCACGCGCAAACCGTTTTGTGCAATCGCGCGCACATGCGCGTCCCAGGTGTCAATCGCCCACACTTCGTTACCGGCATCGGCTAGCAAAGCGGCATACACCGAGCCCATGGCCCCTGTGCCTATGACTGCAATTTTCATGGTGCGTGCATCTCCTGCGGCATAAGCTTGATGTCCCAACCGGCGCGCAATGCGGCTTCGGTAGCGCTGTCTAAATGGCGCGGGAAATAAGTGGCCAGCAAGTCCAGGGTGCGCTGGCGTGCTACGGTGCGCAGGTCGTGGGCACCAGCTTGTTCCCATTGGGCGGGTGAGCGTCTGTCGGCCAAATGCGGATAAAAAAAATCGCTGTTCATGCGCGCCAGCGTATCGGGCTGACCCAAAAAGTGGCCCTCGCCCTGCACTACCGCACGCAGGCTTTCCAAAGCCAGTGTGGATGCATCCACCGGAACCGGTGCCAGCGATTTGAGGATGGCGCCCAGCATGTCGTTGTCGATCAGGTAGGACTCTAGCGAAGCGGCCATCAAACTGGCCTGCATACCGCAGGCCTGGGTAATGAAATTACAACCGGCCTGTGCGGCCAGAGTCACGTTCAGGGCTTTTTCGTAGCCGGCTTGGACGTCCGCAATTTTGCTGTCGGTGGCGCCCGCAATCGTGGAGTTGGGCAAATTGAAATGCCTTGCCATTTGCACGCAAGCGGCGGTTAAGGACGCCTGCTCACCGCTGCCGCCAGACATGGCGCCGGTGCGCAAATCGGTGACCATGGGGCGCGGGCCGAAGACCAGGCGGGCTTGCGGATCCACCAGCCAAGCGATCACCATGCCAGCCAGGGTTTCGGCAATCGTTTGGGCCACACAACCGGCAATCGTTACCGGGCTGGACGCAGCCATCTGGCCAAAAGTATTGACCATGGCGGGAATGCCCAGCTCTACGGCAGCCATCAACACCTCGCAGGCGTCCGGGTCCAGGCGCAGGGGCGGCACCGCGTGGTTGATATTGAGCGAAAGAAAAGGCCGGGCGCGAAAGGCCGCCTCAGACCCGGCCACCAGGTAACACATACGTGCAATCTGGCGTACATGGTCGGGGGTGGACGCGGACACGCAGACATGCTTGCTGGTACCGGCCAGGCAGGCAAATACGGTGTTTATCTCTAGCGCCAAGGGGTCGGGCATATCGCGCGCGACCAGTGAGCGCGAGAAAAAATGCACATGCTCCAGCGTGTCCACAATGCGGGCCGCGTCGTACAAGTCGCGCAGGCGTGACTCGCGGTACACGCCGGTTTGCAAGTCCACCACCATCGGTGCAGCACCGCCGGTACCCACATGGACGCGGCTTCCACCCAAGTTCAAATCATGGCGCGCTTCACGTCCGCACAGCACAAGCTCGCGTGGCAGTTCACGCAGGCAACGCTTGACCAAGTCTTCGGGGAAACACAGACGCCCTTCTGGAGAGAGAGATCCCCCGGCAGCGCACACCAGCGAAACGGCACGTGGCGTAGCGTCAGACAGACCGAGTGTGGCCAAAATTTGGAATGCTGCACGCTCGATAGACAGCACCGCCTGTGTATCCAAAGGCGCGTAACGCCCACCAGTGGCACGTATACGCGCGGGCGCAGCAGCAGGCTCACGCTCGCGACGGCGGGAGTGACGAGTGGGCTGTACGGTCATATCCGTCCCGCGGCTGAATGCACTAAATCGCTATCACCAATGCCCAGACGAATTCCAAGGGCACGCAAGGACTCTAGGGTTTTGGGTGGGATGGGTATGCCGTTTGCCAACCGTTCTATACGCAGCCGTGCCTCTCGCTCACCCGGTACCTCTACCCGGTCAAAACCCGGCGCAGGCGGGCAGGCACGCAATTCGGCCAAACATTCTTCGGCTGCACGGCGGTAGGCGCTGGGACCTCGGAAACGGCGCAGATCCAGGCCAATACAAATCCAGTTCAAGCCATCCATGCATTGGCCCAGTATGGCCTCGCCCAGCAGTTCGGCCACCAGCGCCATGCCATAGCCCTTAGGCCCGGCCATAGGCAAGATAGCTCCGCCATTAAAGTAGTCGTCTGGCTCGGTGGTAGGGTGGCCCTGCGCATCAATACACAGGCCTGCCGTAAGTGGGCGGCCGGCCATTTTGGCGGCGTAGACCTTGCCGCCAGACGCCATGCCAGTGGCGAAATCGCTGACCACCGGACCCATGTCACCGCCGGGAATGCCAAAGGCGAAGGGGTTGGTAGGCAACATGCCACGGGCGCCGCCATAGGGCGCAACCTGGCGCCAGTCTTTGCGCGCGCCGCCGCCAAACATGATGGTGAGGCAACCGGCCTCGGCGCCCCGTTGCACATAGGCGCCGACCCGGCCAGTGTGGTCCACATTGGCAACGCCCACCGCTGCCACACCATGTGCCCGGGCGTGTTCAATCAGGTAGTCGGTAGCCAAGCGGAAGGCCGGCATCCCCAGGTTGTTGCCACCATCAATCAACGCGCCGCCGCCTTCGGCTTGCCGCAAGACCGGCTGGGCCTGCGGGTTGAATCTGCCTTGGGCAAATCGCTCGGCATACCAATCCAGCCGGAAGATGCCGTGCGAGTACACGCCACACAAATCCGCATCGACCAAGTGGTCTGAAATTTCAGCCGCTATCGCCGCATCACAGCCAATGGCCTGCATGGCTGCCGTGCCAAAGCGCTGCAAGGCCGCAACCGGAACGCGCGGGTCGCTATCCAACATGGCGGGCCTCCGTGCCTGGCGCTAAAACCTGGCTGAGTTGCGCAAGCGGAATATGGCAGCGCACCAGGTGGCCCCCTGCGTCTTGCCAGGGCGGTGTTTCGCCATCGCAGCAGGCACCCTGATGCTTAGGGCAGCGCCGCTGAAAAGGGCAACCCTGGGCCGGGGGCGACGATTCCAGCACATCGTCGGCCAGCAATTGCGGCACATGGTCCGGGTCCGGCTCCAGCACCGCGCCCAGCAACACGCGCGTGTAAGGGTGCAGGGGCTGCGCATATACCGACGCTGCGGGGCCGATTTCGCACAAACGACCTTGATAGAGCACCGCCACGCGATGGGCCAGCGCGCGCACCACTGCCAGGTCGTGCGACACAAACAAATACGCAGTGCCGCGTTGGGCACGCAGTTCGTCCAACAAATCGAGTACCGCCGCTTGCACCGACACATCTAAAGCGGAGGTCACTTCGTCGCACAACACCACATCCGGTTCAGCGGCAAACGCGCGGGCTATAGCGACGCGCTGTTTTTCGCCACCGGACATTTGGCTGGGCAAGCGGTCCATGTAATGTGCGCCCAGGCGCACGCGCTCCAATAGCGCAATCGAGCGCTGCATGATCTCTTCGCGCCCAAGTTGGAAATACAACTCCAAAGGCTGGGCCAGGATTTGTGCCACCGTATGGCGCGGGTTCAGGCTGTCATCGGGATTCTGAAAAATCAGCTGAATTTTTCGCAAAGCTGAGGGGCTGCGCTGCTCGACTTCGGCACCCAAAGGCGCTTCATGGCTAAACGCTATGCGGCCTTGCGCTGGTGCCAAGAGGCCAGCCAGGGCTTTCAAGATGGTGGACTTGCCACTGCCCGACTCCCCTACCAGCGCCAATGTTTCGCCGGGACCCAATTGCAGGCTCACATCCTGCACCGTTAGGCTGGCGGAAGGCGCGCGCCCCAGCAACTGCTCCCACCAGTTGGGCCGCGCATAGCTAACGCCTAATTGTTCCAAATTCAGCGCCTGTACTTCGCTTTGCTGGGCGGTACGCGCAGGGCGCGATTGCACACGCGCGATAGTGGGCGTCTGCTCGGCAAAGTGACAACGCACTTGCTCACCACTGGCAAGGCTTCGCAGTGGCGGCCGCTCCGTGCGGCAGCGGTCTTGCGCCAAGGCGCAGCGCGGTGCAAAGGCGCAGCCCGGGCCCGCCTCACCGGGCGCCGGGGGACGCCCATCCAGCGCGGCAGGCATGCGCGCATCGGAGAGACGCGGAATGGACGCCAACAAGCCATGGGCATAAGGATGAGCGGGCGCGCGCAAGACGGCGCGGACACTGCCATCGGCCACCACTTCACCGGCGTACAAGACCACAACCCGATCGCACACGCGGGCGATAGCACCCAGATCGTGGCTGACATAGACCATGGCGGTGCCAGTTTGCACATTGATCTCGCGCAGCAACTCCAAGATGTGCGCTTGCGTGGTGACGTCCAAGCCGGTGGTCGGTTCATCAAGCAGCAGGGCCGCAGGTTCACCGGCTAACGCCATCGCAATCGCCACCCTTTGTTGCTGGCCGCCCGAGAGTTCGTGCGGATAGCGGGCCAATATGGCTTGCGGGTCCGGCAAGCGCACCCGCTTGAGTAATTCGAGGCTGCGCTGCCCATGGACTGCGGCGGGTAGCGCACTGTGCAAGGCCAGCGCTTCGGCCATTTGCGCGCTTATGCGCATGGTGGGCGTGAGTGACTGGCCGGAGTTTTGCGGTATCAAGGCAATCTTGCCGCCGCGCAATGCCTGCAACTGCGGTCTGGCCAGGCTGAACATGTCGGTGCCAAAAAAATGCGCACTGCCGCCGAACACGCGCAAGCCGGTTTTCAGATAGCCCATCGCCGCCAAGTGCCAGCGTGCTTTTGCCCGAGCCGCTTTCGCCCACCAGCCCCACGCTTTGGCCGGCCTGAATTTGCAAATCGATATTGCGCAAAACGGCCCGCGCCCGGCCATCGCTGCCGCTAAAGCCGACGCTCAGGTCGCGGATGTCAATCATTGCCTCTTGCGGCATATCAGATCGGGGCCTTTTGCGCGCGGTCCACACCCAGACTTTTGGCCAGGGCATCGGCCAGCATATTGATGCCGATGATCAAAGAGCTTAAGAACACAATCGGGAACAAACCAGCCCAGGGCGCGAGGGGCAAAAAGGTACGCGAGTCGGCCACCATCAGGCCCCAATCGGGCGTGGGCGGTGAGACGCCGAAGCCCAGAAAAGACAACGAGCTAAAAGCCAGCAGCATCCAGGACCAGCGCATGGCGCCTTCGACCATGAGCGCATCCAGCACATTGGGCAGTAGTTCGCGGCGAATGATGGTGATGCGCTTTTCGCCGCGCGCACGCGCCGCCAGCACATAGTCGCGCGCCACCACCGTGTGGGCCGCAGCCCGCGCAATGCGTATCACCGGAATGCCATAAAAAAAGGCCAAGGTGGGAATCAGCACATGGATGCCATTGCCAAAGGTGACGATGAGCAAAAGCATTTTCAAAATCCAGGGCAGCGACAAGAATGCATCCACTACGCGCATGATGATGTCGTCGCGCCTGCCGCCGGCTAAGCCCAGATAAATGCCTAGCAAGCCGCCCCAAAAAACGGCCACTGGCGTGGCAATCGCGGTGACCAGCAAAGCCTCGCGTCCGCCTAGCAGCGTGCGTGTCAGAACGTCGCGGCCCATCTGGTCGGTGCCAAACCAGTGCTTGGCATCCGGTGGCGTTAGGATATCTATCGCACTGATGGCCTTGAAATCGTAGGGCACCACCCACGGGCTGCCCAACGCAATAAGGATGTGCAGCAACACCAACATCAGACCGATGGCGCCCGAGGGCCGTGCGGCCACTTCTTTCAAGATTTGAAAAATGCCGCGCATGGCCTTAGTGCCTGCGCCCCAAGGAGGTTCGCAAACGCGGGTTGGCCAGCAAGCTGAGAATGTCGGCACTCAGATTCACCAATACATAAACCGTGGAAACGATTAGCGCAATCGCCTGTACCAGACCCAGATCGCGGTCAGAGATAGCGCTGACCATCAAGCGGCCCAGGCCGGGGTAATTGAACACGGTTTCTATGACCACCACGCCACCGAGCAACCAGGCCACGGTCAGCGCCACCACATTGATGGCTGGCAACAAAGCATTGGGCAGTACGTGGTGCAGGATCATGCGCCGGTACGGCACGCCTTTGAGCGTAGCCATGCGCACGTAGTCGCTGTCGAGCACCTCCAGCATACTGGAGCGTACGGTGCGCAAAATGTGCGCCGTCATCACCATGGCCAGCACTACGACGGGCAGAATAATTTCAGGAAAAAATGCAGACACCGGCGCATTAGCCGAGGCGGTCACGATGCCGGGTAACCAACCCAGCCAGCCGCTGAAAACCAGTATCAACAATGTGGCGGACACGAACTCCGGAATCGTCATCGCCGCAATGGCGAGCGAAGACACGGTTAAATCCAGCCAGCGGTCCCGCTTGAGCGCCGCTGCAATGCCCAGGGCAAAGGCCAAAGGCACGCCCAGCGCCAGCGCGCACAGCCCTAGTAACAAGGAATTTTTGAGTCGATCGCCCACCAGCTCACTGACTTTTTTATTGCGGTGCGCAGTGAGGCCTAAGTCGCCCTTGACGGCACCGGCCATCCAATCCAAATAACGCACCGTGGCCGGCTTGTCCAAGCCCAGCTCTTCGCGACACACCCGCAAGGTGTCGCCCTGCGCGTCCTGCCTGAGTAGCGCGGTACAGGCGTCCCCCGGCAGCATTTCCACTGCGCCGAAAATAATCACCGACACGATGGCCACGGTAAGGCCACCAAGCAAAATGCGGCGCAATAAAAGTTTGAGCATGGTCGGGCTCGGCAAGTCGCTGCAAGGCCCTTAGGCCTTGCAGGTTCCGCAAAGGGGGATGTGCGAATCAGCCAGTGGGCTTAGTCCACCGTAATTTTGTGCCAGCGGATACCCATGTTTTCCACGAGATCAAAGTTTTTCACCCGTCCGGTAGTGGCGGTAATCACGGTCGCATGAAAGCCGACCAGCGTACCGCTGTTGGCCCACAGATAGTCTTGCGCTTCGATGTATTTGGCGCGGCGCTTGTCGAAATTGAGTTCGGCGCGGGCAGCGTCGAGCATGGCATCGAACTTAGTGTCTTTGAAGAAGCTTTCATTCCACTTCGCGGTGCTGCGGTACACCTCATTGAGCGAGGTATCTGCCGGACGGTCATTCCAGCGGGTCATGCTGACAGGGCGCTTCATCCAGATTTCATTGAAGTAGCCATCGCTGGGCACTTGCGAAATTTTCACGCGGAAACCAGCCGGTGCTACTTGCTGTTGGAAGGCCTCGGCCATTGCCGGCCACACGTCCTGCAAAGTGCTGACCGGTAATTCCAGGTCAATGCCGTTAGGGTAGCCTGCCTCAGCTAACAAAGCTTTAGCGCCTGCAATATCCTGCGCGCAGGTTTTGGTGGAGCGGTACTGGTCCTTGGGGCCAACCGGGGTATCACAGCCGATCACACCGGCGCCACCGGCTGCCAAGTCCACCATGGCTTTGCGGTCCACGGCCATGCGCACCGCGCGGCGCACACGCGGATCGTCCCAGGGCTTGGTATCGGTACGGAAAACAATACCGCGCCAGTTGCCGGTGGGGATGTCGTTAAGCGAGAAGCTGCCGCTGCGCTCGAGCAACTGGCGCTGCTGGCGGGTAATGCCTTGCATGAGGTCAATTTGCTTGCCCATCAAGGCCTGGAAGCGGGCCTGCTCGTCGGGGATACCAATAATTTCCATTTTGGCCACGCCGGGCGGGCCGTCAAAATAATCGTTATTGGCGACCAGCACGGTAGTGCCTTGTGGGTCGAGTTTTTCGATTTTGAAGGGGCCGGTGCCGATACCCGTGTTTTTGATGGTGTCGCCCGAGCCGTCAGGGACCATCATCAGCCGGTAGTCCGTCAAGACCAGTGGCATATCGGCAAAAGGGCTGGTGAGTATCAGTTTGAGGGTCTTGGCGTCAGGCGCCTCCACCTCTTTGATCATGGACACGGTACCGCGTGCAGGCGATGCGATTTTCGGGTCCAGCACGCGCTTTAGGGAATACATGGCATCAGCCGAGCTGAAGGCCTTGCCGTTGTGGAACTTGACGTTCTCGCGCAGCTTGAAAGTCCACTCGTTAGCGGCTGCGTTGGAAGACCAGCTAACGGCCAGATCCGGCGCGGGCTTGCCGTCTATGCCAGGGCGCACCAAGCGGTTCATGATTTTTTCGGTAATCGCAAATACCCGCCCTTTGGAAATCGGGTCTACGTCCGAGGCATTGCCAAAGCCCACTTCATGGGCCTGGCGGAAGGTGCCCGACGGTGCAGCATGGACCGTAGAGGCCATGCCCAGCGCGGCCAACGCGATGGCGGTGATAAAGCGTTTCATGTCTTGTCTCCTCTGATTTTTAAAACTAGGTTAGCGATACCGAATTCCCTTGCAGCCCGCATCGGGAATAAAACTATCCACTTATGAGTCTGCATGCACAAGCGCCGGCTTTCAAACGATTTTTAACCTTCCATAGATATAAAAAAATTAATCTATAGAACGTCCAAAGAAGATGAACCAAAGTTTTTAGGGTTTTCACGCAACAAAACTTGCCCAGGCGCGCCCCAGTACCGCACCGCTGCGGCGAAAGTCCAGTTCAATATCGACGCGCCGCTCGCCCGCCTCCTCATAACGGCGTACCACCCAGCCCCGGTAATTGATTTCGTCGCCAGGGAATTGCATTTCATCAAAGCGGCACTTGAAGCGGCGGATATTGGCCGCGCCCAGCCAGTTCACGGCATAGGTGGCCAGGGCGCCGCCATGCAGCATGCCCATGGAATAAATGCAGGGGTAGCCGCAAGCGCGGGCCGAGCCGTCGTCGTGGTGCGTCGGCCCATCCTCGCCCGAGGCATATTGGTAGGCCACGATGTCGGTCAACGTGAGCGGTGGCATAGCCACCTCGCCGGGGCCTTGGCCGGTTTGTAAACTGTCCCAAGACTGCCTTTTAATAACGTCGAACTGGTCGCGCCGGTCACCCTTCATGAAGTACGGCCGGTTTTGGATGCGTGCCGGGTCCATGGTTTGGACCGCCACCTGAGCTGTCTTGACATTCCATTCGTACCAGTCCGCCACGTGCCGCCCCTCGGCATTGCGAAATTCGGTACGGGTGACGTAAATGCGCAGCCGTCCGCCCCGGCGTCCCTGGCGCTCTTGGTAATCATGCATGGTGGTGGAAGCCATCAGCGTTTCTCCAGCGCGCGGCGGCGGACCGTGAAACACAAACTCTTCTCCGCCATCAGCGCAGGTGCGAAAGTCTTCATTGATGCGGCCAAAGGCCGAGTCGCTTGGTGCACGCGCCAGGATGTAGCCGTAAAAATACCCCGACATCATGAGAAAGGTGGGTGGTACTACCGGCTGCGGGTCCTGGTGGTAATCCTGGCCGAAAGCATAAATCGACTTGGCGAACTGGCGTATGCGGCCGCGTTCCAAGTCCACGCTATAGCGCGGGCCCTGCATGCCAATGATGGCCGGGCCTGGTTCAATCAATGGCTGCATGGTCTGTGTATCCTTCATCGTCTACCTGTATCCGCGCATCGACTGCCAAGGCGCCGCTGTGCTGCGCGATAACAGGGTTGATATCCAGGGCGGCAATCTCGGGGTGCTCCATTGCAAAACGGCTCAGGCTGGCGGCCATGACAGCCAGCGCCTGCACGTCCGCCAGCGGCCTGCCGCGCCCGCCCTGCAAGAGCGCGGCACCTTGTAGCTGGGCAAACATCTGCGCCGCCTCCTGCGTCGTTACCGGGCACAGGGCGCGCTGCACATCGTGCATTACCTCCACCCATAGCCCGCCCATACCCACCAGCAGCACCGGGCCGAACGTGGGATCGCGGGCGATTCCCAGCAAGACTTCGGCAAGTCCCTGTGCCATGCGCTCGACCACCACCGGCGTCGGTCGAGCGCTGCCCGCAGCCGATGCCCGGTCCACGATCTGGGTATAGGCCTGCGCCGCCTGTTCTGGACTCTGAACATCCAACACCACGCAGCCGGCATCGGATTTGTGCACGATGTCTTCGCTTGCGGTTTTTAATGCCAGGGGCGTGCCCAATGCCTGCGCCCCCTCCAGCGCATCTTGGGCCGAATGCACCAGACGCCAAGGGCTAAAGACCACGCCGGCCTGCTCCAGTAGGCGGCGGGCCTCGAGCGCAGGCAGATAGCGGCTCATCGCAGGACCTCGCGCAAGTCCAGGCAGCGGCGCAAATAGAGCAAGGCCTCAGCCATGTGCCCGAACACAGGCAGGCCGTGTTTGCGGGCTAGTTGCTCGCTGCCTGTGCGCTCCAGGGCGCGGGTCAATTCGTTGCAACCGCCGTTGCGCATGACCACGGCCAACGGCTTTCCCAGGCGCTTTGAGATGTCGGCCAAGCGCTCGCATACAAAAGCCCACTGGGCGGTTCCACCATCGTCGTAGTTGTTGGACAAGGCAATCAGGTTGACATGCAAAAGCAGCAAGCCCACTGCCGCATCGGCAGCAGCCGCTTCGATGATGCGACCCATGCGCCCCAGGTCGCCAAACATCCGGTCCACCGGTACCTCCACCGGGTTGCCCACGCCGCCCAGATCAGCCGCATCGGGGATGATCTGCATGAGTGTGGCCAGTGTGCCCAGCGCAAGTTCGGCCAGAGCCAATCCCTGCTCATGCGCCGCATCCGATATCAGGACCGAGACGCCGCCACCCGAGCCGACGACCATCAAGCCGCATGCCGCAGCGGACGGACAACTTTGCAGGCTGCGGTAGGCCTGCATCGCGGCGAGCATGTCTTCCAGGCTGCGCAGCTCGATGGCGCCGGCCTGCGCCATCATGGCCTGCCAGACAGCGTAGTCTCCGGCCAGGCGCCCCGTGTGCGAGGCTACCGAACGTGCCCCGCCTCCCGTACGGCCACCTTTGAGAAGCAACACCGGTTTACGCGCTGCCAAGCGTTGCAAAGCCGCATAAAACTGGCGTCCGTCGCGCACACTTTCCACATAAAAAATAGCAACACCCGTGGCCTCGTCCGCAGCGCAGTAGTCGGCAAAATCTGGCCAATCCAAATCCGCCGCATTGCCAACCGACAGTATTTTGGAAAAGCACAAACCGCGCGCCTGCGCAATGGCCAACACGTCGGTGCACAAGGATCCACTTTGCGAAATAAAGGTAAAGGGGCCAGGCTCAAAATGGCAGTCACGGGAAAAATCAATACCGGCAGAAGCGCTGTAAATTCCCAGTGAATTAGGCCCAACCATGCGCGTGGGCCCGCCTGCTAAAGCCTGTATCAAATCGCTTTCCAGAGCGGGGCCGGGTGGCCCCACTTCGCCAAAACCCGAAGAAAATACATGGGCCAACGCCACGCCGCGACGCGCGCAGTCCCGCAGGGCCTGGGCCACCTGCTCGCGCGGCACCACAATTTGCACATAGTCCGGCACGAAGGGTATGTCCGCGACCGAGGGATAAGAGGGGCGGCCCTCGATCTCGGTGCGCGCCGGATTCACCGCTACCACTTCACCCCGGTAGGGGCCGTCCAGCAAGCGGCGAAACAAGATATTGGCCCATTTGGCGCGGTTGGCCGAGGCGCCCACCACAGCAATTGAGCGCGCATGGAAGGCGCGCTCCAGGCACTCGGTGGCCGACAGGGCTCCAACAGGGGCTAGGTCCATCCGCATAAGCAGCTTCCGTCTAAACAACAAGAGTGCAGTGTGCGGCTGCAGAGCATGCACTGACAAGTAATATTTTTTGTCCGGCGATAAGATAAGTTTTGTTTATCCGTTTCTGCGCGACACTTCGGCGTACAGATACCCCATGCCAAGTAGCAAGCCATTTTCAAAAAACCTCGGCGCACGTCTGATCGCCATGGGCGGTGGCGGTTTTGCGCAAGGTACAGACCCGGCGCTAGAAGAATTTGTTCTGCGCCACGCAGCGGGCGCTGCCACCCGCATCGGCTATATCGCCTGCGCCAGCGGCTTCGAGCCGACTGGGATCGCGCGCTTTCACCAACGCTTTAGCCCGCACT
>CAXNME010000029.1:0-17631 GCA_964203415.1 Rhodoferax sp. | reverse complement strand
TGTACTTCGTTAGTTACGTATTGCTAAGGTTAACCACAGTGTCAACTAGAGCCTCTCAGCACCAACTGATGGGGTGCAATGGATTTGACGATCAAGCAACTTAATCACGGTCGGCTCCTTGTATGGGTCGAGAGGTGCAATGCTGGGCTTTTCCCAATTGTCGAACAGTTCTTTTTGGTGCAATAAGCACCAGTCTCGCACAATGCCAGCTACCTTTCGGGCAGTTCGCCTTTGGAGATCAAGCCGGTTTCAATAGTCGCAAAGCTTCAAAGCCTTGGTATTTCCAGCATTCGGTTCTTGGCGTGCTCCGTAAGCACCACTCGCATTTGGAAGCGCGTACTTCGCATCATCACTTCCCAAACGAATCCTTCAACCCCACCGCAAAGTTAAACACCGGCTTGCCCGCCGCGTGGTCCACCTGGTCCGCCACAAAGTAGCCAAGCCGCTCGAACTGAAACTTCGCATCCGGCAGCGCCGTGGCCAGTGAGGGCTCGACGATGGCGGTGGCGATTTTCAGGCTGTCGGGGTTCAGGCTTTCCAGGTAGTCTTTGCCGCCGGCGTCGGGCTGCGGGTCCAGGAACAGGCGGTCGTACATGCGCACTTCGGCGGCCAGGCCGTCGTGTACGCTGACCCAGGTGATCACGCCTTTGACCTTGACGCTGGACGAGCCCGGCGTGCCGCTTTTGGTGTCGGGGATCAGCGTGGCGTGGACTTCGGTCACGCGGCCGCTGGCGTCTTTGGCCGCGCCCGTGCATTCGATGATGTAGCCGTATTTCAGCCGCACTTTGTTGCCGGGGAAGAGCCTAAAAAAACCTTGTGGAGGTGTCTCCTCAAAGTCGCTGCGCTCGATCCAGACCTCTTTGCCAATCACAAACTGGCGGTTGCCCAGTTCGGGGTGGTGGGGGTGGACCGGCGCGCTGCATGCGTCCAGCGTCCCCGCGCCCATCACGTCGTCCCAATTGGTCAGCACCAGTTTCACCGGGTCCAAAACGGCCATAGCGCGCGCGGCGCTGCCGTCCAGGGTTTCGCGCAGGCAGCCCTCTAGGGTGGAATAGTCGATCCAGCTGTCGCTCTTGGTCACGCCAATGCGCTCGGCAAAGAGTTGCAGGCTCTCGGGCGTGTAGCCGCGTCGGCGCAGGCCGACGATGGTTGGCATGCGCGGATCGTCCCAGCCATTGACTTTGTGTTCGTTCACCAGCGCGGCCAGTTTGCGTTTGCTGGTGATCACATAGGTCAGGTTCAGGCGCGCAAATTCGTATTGCTGGGGCAGCGGATGCGCCAACAGGCCGCCTTCGGCCAGGCGCAGCAGCACCCAGTCGTAAAACGGGCGCTGGTCTTCAAATTCCAGCGTGCAGATGCTGTGGGTGACCTGCTCCAACGCGTCTTCCAGCGGGTGGGCGTAGGTGTACATCGGGTAGATGCACCAGGTGTCGCCCGTGTTGTGGTGGGTGGCGCGGCGGATGCGGTAAATGGCCGGGTCGCGCATATTGATGTTGGGGCTGGCCATGTCGATCTTGGCGCGCAAGACCATTGCGCCATCGGCATGCAGGCCGCCCTTCATTTCGCGAAAGCGCGCCAGGTTCTCGGCCGGGCTGCGGCCCCGGAAAGGGCTGTTGACGCCGGGCTTGCCGAAGTCGCCCCGGTTGGCGCGCATCTCCTCGGCGCTTTGTTCGTCCACATAGGCGTGACCGGCTTCGATCAAATACTCGGCAGCGCGGTACATAAAGTCGAAGTAATCGCTGGCCTGGAACAAATGCGATGTGCCGTTGGCGTCCCAGCCAAAGCCCAGCCAGCGCACCGCATCCAGGATCGAGTTCACGTATTCGGTGTCTTCCTTTTCCGGGTTGGTGTCGTCAAAGCGCATGTGGCAGACGCCGCCATAGTCGCGCGCCAGCCCAAAGTTCAGGCAAATGCTTTTGGCGTGGCCCACGTGCAAATAGCCGTTCGGTTCGGGCGGGAAACGGGTGCGGATTTTGGCCGGATCGGGCACGCCGGCGGCGTGGTGGGCTGCGTCGCCCGGGCTGCCGGCCCAGTGGCGGCTGGCATAGGTGCCGCGCGCCAGATCACCCTCAATCACTTGCCGCAAAAAGTTGCTGGGTTTGTTGGATTCCGGGGGTTTTGCGGGAGAGGGAGCGGTCATTGCGGGATTTTAGACGGGGGTCATACCCCCTTCCTACAATCCCCGCATGAAGAAAATTGTGTGGACAGGCGGCTTTTTGCTGTTGGCGCTGGCTTTGGCATTTGGCTGGTGGTACCGGGGCGCGCCTGCGGGTGTGGAATACCGCAGCGCGCCGGTCAGCCGGGGGGATTTGCAGGCGGTGGTGGCTGCGACCGGCGCGGTCAATCCGGTGGCGCTGGTGACCGTGGGCACGCAGGTCAGCGGGCAGATCCGCGATGTGCTGGTGGATTTCAACGACGAAGTGCAGGCCGGTCAGTTGCTGGCGCAAATCGACCCGCAGACTTTTGACTTCCGGGTGCGCGCCGCCCAGGCCGACCTGGAGGCAGCGCAAGCTGCCGTGCTGACGGCGCAGGCCAATGCACTCGCGGCGCAAGCCCAGGTTTCGCGCGCGCAGGTGGATTTGCGCGAGGCGCAGCGCAACGACGCGCGCACCCAGGGCCTGGTGGACAAGCAGTTCGTGGCGCAGGCCGAGGGCGAGCGGGTGCGGGCTTTGGCCAGCACCAATGCCGAGGCGCTGAAAGCGGTGCAGGCGCAAGTGGGTGTGGCCCAGGCGCAAGTCAAGCAGGCGCAAGCTACGGTGGCGCAGCGCAAAGCGGCCCTCGCCCAGGCCGGTATCGATTTGGGGCGCACGCGCATCACCTCGCCGGTCGCGGGCATTGTGATCAAGCGGGCCATTGAGCGCGGCCAGACGGTGGCCAGCAGCTTGCAGTCGCCCGAGCTGTTCATCATCGCCAAAAACCTGCGTGACATGCAGGTGGAGGCGGCGATTGACGAGAGCGATGTGGGCCGCCTGGTGGTCGGACAAAAAGCTACCTTCACGGTGGACGCATTTCCCGGCCAAACCTTCAGCGCCGAAGTGCGCCAGGTGCGCAAGGCGGCGCTCAATGTGGCCAATGTGGTGACCTATGTTGCCGTGCTCAGCTACGCCAATACCGACGGCCGCTTGCTGCCGGGCATGACGGCCAATGTGCGTGTGGTCACGCAGGAGCGGCCTGATGTTTTGCGCGTCCCTAACGGCGCGCTGCGTCTGCGCATCGCGGGCGTGGACCCTGCCGTCAAAGGCAAGGGTCTGGGCCGGGTGTATGTGCTGGACGCTGCGGGCAAGCCGCGCGCGCTGGCCGTGCGCGCGGGCATCAGCGACGGCAGCCTCACCGAACTGGTGGATGACCCGCAAGCGCCGCTGGGCGCTGACTTGGCAGCCGGCACCGAAGTATTGGTGGCCGTGAAAACCCCGCCTGCGGCCGCGCCCAAGCCCGCGGGCGCACGCCCGCACTTCTAAGCGCCGTGCAAGCACCCACCGCTGCGCTGCCGCTGATCGTGCTGCGCGATGTCAGCAAGGTCTATGCGGCCGGGCAAACCGTCCACGCCCTGCGCGGCGTGAATCTGGAAATTGCAGCCGGCGAGTTCGTCGCCATCATGGGTGCCTCGGGTTCGGGCAAGTCCACGCTGATGAACATTCTGGGTTGCCTGGATACGCCCACCTCCGGCAGCTATTTGCTCGACGGTGTGCCGGTGCAAGACCGCGACGCCGATGCGCTGGCCGCACTGCGCAACCGGCGCATGGGCTTTGTATTCCAGCAGTTCAACTTGATGCCGCGCACCTCGGCCTTGGAGAACGTGGAGCTGCCCTTGTTATACGCCGGTGTGCGCCAGCCCGAGCGCAGCCGCCGTGCCTTGGCCGCGCTACAGCGCGTGGGCCTGGCTGACCGCAGCAGCCACAGCCCGGCGCAGCTATCGGGCGGGCAGCAGCAGCGGGTGGCGATTGCCCGGGCGCTGGTGAATGAGCCCGCACTGATCCTGGCCGATGAGCCCACCGGCGCGCTCGATTCCGAAACCAGCGCAAGAGGTGATGCAGCTGCTCGACGCGCTGAACCGCCAGGGCATCACGGTGATTTTGGTCACGCACGAAGCCGACATGGCGGCCTGGGCGCGGCGGCGCTTGCTCTTCAAAGACGGGCGCTTGGTGGCCGATGAAAACAATCGGAAAAATCGGGATCTGACCCCCATTACTGGGGGTTCGGCATGAGCGCGTGGGCGGCGTTCCGCAGTGCGTGGCGGGCGCTGGCGGCCAATGCGCTGCGCAGCGTGTTGACCATGCTCGGGATCATCATTGGCGTGGGGGCGGTGATTGCCATGGTGGCGGTGGGGCAGGGGGCGACGGACCGGGTGCAGGAGCAGATGCAGGCGCTGGGCTCCAACATCATGCTGGTGGTGCCCGGCGGCGTCTCGCAAGCGGGCGTGCGTTTGGGCGCGCAAACCCGCCAGCGCCTGACCGAAGAAGACGCGCTGGCCATCGGTCTGGAAATCCCCGAGGTGCAGGTGGCCGCACCCACCTCGCGCGCCACGGGTCAGGTGGTGTGGGGCAACAGCAACTGGGGCACCACCGTGATGGGGGTCAACAACGATTACCTGGAGGCGCGCGATTGGCCGCTGCGCAGCGGGCGGGTGTTCGATACGGCGGAATTAGCGGGCTCAGCCAAGGTGGTGTGGCTGGGCGCGACCGTGGCGCGCGAGTTGTTTGGCGACCAGGACCCGGTGGAGCAAACCGTGCGCCTGCGCGGCATCCCGATGACGGTGGTGGGCGTGCTCAGCCCCAAAGGCCAGAACTCCATGGGGCAGGATCAGGACGACGTGGTGATGCTGCCGCTGGGCACTTTGCGCAACCGGGTTTGGGGCGGTGACGCCACCAGCCGTTTGAAGCGCGTGGGCGCGATCTCGGTGAAGGTGCGCGAGGGGCAGGACATGGGCGCGGTGGAAGAGCGCATCAAAGAACTCTTGCGCCAGCGCTTCAAAGTGCAGCCCGGCGCGGAAGACCCATTCAGCGTGCGCAACCTCACCGAGATGCTGCGCGCCCAGGAAGAGTCCAGCCGGGTGATGACGCTGCTGTTGGCCACGGTGGCCGGTATCAGCCTGGTGATTGGCGGCATCGGCATCATGAACATCATGCTGGTCAGCGTGACCGAGCGCACCCGCGAGATCGGCCTGCGCATGGCGGTGGGCGCGCGCGGGCGCGACATCCTGGCGCAGTTTCTGATTGAAGCCATCACCCTGAGTCTGGTTGGTGGCGCGCTGGGCGTGGTGCTGGGCGCGGCAGCGACCTGGTTGATCGGCACGCTGGCCGGTTGGCAGGTCAGCCTGAGCCCGGGCGCGGTGCTGCTGGCGGTCGGCTTCTCCGGGCTGGTCGGGATCTTCTTTGGCTACTACCCTGCGCGCCGGGCGTCGCAGATGCTGCCGATTGCCGCGCTGCGGCATGAATAATCGCCCGGTACTTCAAAGGATTGCGTGTGGATGATGTGTCGATACTGATCAACGGGGCGATCATGGGTGTGGTCGAAGGGATCACCGAGTTTTTGCCCATCTCCTCCACCGGGCATTTGATTTTGGCGGGCTCCTTGCTGGGCTTTGCGAATGACAAAGGCAAGGTGTTTGAGATTGCGATCCAGACCGGCGCCATCTTTGCGGTGATCCTGGTTTATTGGGAAAAAATCCGCGCCACGGTGCTGGCGCTGCCTGCAGACCGGGATGCACAGCGCTTTGCCCTCAACGTCTTGATTGGTTTTCTGCCGGCGGTGGTTTTGGGCTTGCTGTTTGGCAAAGCCATCCAGGCCCATTTGTTCACCCCGGTGGTCGTGGCCAGCACCTTTATTGCCGGTGGGTTGGTGATTTTGTGGGCCGAACGGCGCCAGGCCCGGCGCGATGCCGATCCCTTGGCCTACCCGCAAGCGGTTGCAACCGTGGACGACATGACGCCGCTGGACGCGCTCAAAGTCGGGCTGGCCCAATGCCTGGCCATGGTGCCCGGCACCAGCCGCAGCGGCGCGACCATCATCGGCGGCATGTTGCTGGGGCTGTCGCGCAAAGCGGCCACGGATTTTTCGTTTTTTCTGGCAATCCCCACGCTGATTGGGGCCGGCGTCTACAGCCTGTACAAAGAACGGGCGCTGCTCAGCCTGGCCGACCTGCCCTTGTTCGCGGTAGGGCTCCTGTTTTCGTTTGCCAGCGCCTGGTTGTGCGTGCGCTGGTTACTGCGTTTTATTTCTACCCACAGTTTTACGGGATTTGCCTACTACCGCATTGTGTTTGGCTTGCTGGTATTGGCTACGGATTGGTGGGGCTGGGTGGTCTGGGCGGCATAAGCCCAGCGCGCGCGGGGTCGCAACCGCCGTGCGCGGGCGACTTGTGCTCAGTTTACAAAGTGCATACACTCAGTGGCAATAAAATATGCAAAATTCGATTTAAATCCGGTAGTATTAAAAAGAAAATATATATTTTGAAATAAAATAGTTTTGCCAAATTAGTACAAGATATTTGTTATTCGTGCCAGATCAACACCAAATCCCGTTGTTTCCCCTGCGGCAGGGCATATTTCCTGACGGGCCATTGGCGTTGCATATTTTCGAGGTCCGTTATCTGGATCTCATCAAACGCAGTCACCGCGACAGCACCCCTTTTGGAATTACCTGGCTGGCCGATGGCCAGGAGGTGCAGACCCCTGGCCAGACGCCACTTTTGCATCCCTGGGGCTGTATGGCATTTGTCAGGCGGCTCGAAACCTTGCAGCCGGCTTTGTTTCGCATCGATTGCCAGGGTGGTGTGCGTTTTCGGGTGGGTGCGGTCGAGCGCGGCCCACTGGGCGTTTGGGTGGCGCAGGTGCAGTACCTGGATCCCGACCCAGCAGTTCCTATCCCTTCTGAGTTCCAGTACCTGGCGGACCGCCTGGGCGGCCTGATTGCGGAGCACCAGGGCACGGGCATCGCACCCAACCTGGCGCTGTACCGGCCCTACGAACTCGAAGATTGCGGCTGGGTTGCCAACCGCTGGGCCGAAATGCTGCCTTTTTCGACTGAACAAAAGCTGCGTCTGCTGGCCGAAATGGACCCGCTGGAGCGCTTGCAGTTGGTCGCGGAGTGGGTGGGCAACTAAGTACCGGGCGTCTCAGGCCTTCAGCAAGGCCTTGAGCTGGTAGAGCGCATCCATGGCCTCACGCGGGCTCAAAGCGTCGGGGTTGATCGCTGCCAGCGCCGCCTCCACCGCGCTGGGGCCCTGCGCCAGAGATTCCGGCGCTGGCGCAAACAAATCGACCTGGGCCTGTGAAGCTGCCGCGCTGTCTTCCAGCGCCTGCAAAGTGTGGCGGGCTTGGTTCAGCACCGCTGCCGGAATGCCCGCCAGACGCGCCACCTGCACCCCGTAGCTCCGGCTGGCCGGACCGGCTTGCACCGCGTGCAAAAACACAATATCCCTCCCGGACTCGGCAGCGCTCACATGTACGTTGTGCGCCGCGTGGTGGGTGGCGGGGAATTCGGTGAGCTCAAAGTAATGCGTGGCAAACAGCGTGAAAGCCTGGGTTTTGTCATGCAACTGCGTGGCAATCGCGCTGGCCAGCGCCAGGCCGTCAAAGGTCGAGGTGCCGCGCCCGATCTCGTCCATCAGCACCAGCGACTGGGGTGTGGCGCTGTGCAATATCTGTGCGGCTTCTACCATCTCCAGCATGAAAGTCGACTGCGCATTCGCCAGGTCATCGGCCGCGCCGATGCGGGTGTGGATCGCGTCAATCGGTCCGATGCGGCAGGCGCTGGCCGGCACGTACGAGCCCACACAGGCCAGCAGCGTGATCAGCGCCACCTGGCGCATGTAGGTGGACTTGCCGCCCATGTTGGGGCCGGTGATGATTTGCATGCGCTGGCGCGGGCCGAGCGTGGTGTCGTTAGCGATGAAGCTGCCGCTGCTGTGCGCGTTGAGGCGCTCCTGCACCACCGGATGCCGACCGGCGCTGATCGCGATGCAAGGCTGCTCTACCAACTGCGGGCAGCACCAATCCAGCGTCACCGAGCGCTCGGCCAGCGCGCACAAGGCGTCCAGCCCCGCCAACGCACGGGCCAGGCGTCCCAGCGCGGGCACATAAACCTGCAGCGCGTCCAGCAGTTGTTCGAACAGCCACTTCTCACGCGCCAAAGCGCGCTCCTGCGCGCTCAGCGCCTTGTCTTCAAACGCTTTGAGTTCGGGTGTGATGAAACGCTCGGCGTTTTTCAGGGTCTGGCGGCGGCGGTAATCGTCGGGTACTTTGGCGGCCTGGCCTTGCGTGACCTCGATGTAAAAGCCGTGGACCTTGTTGAACTGCACCCGCAAGTTCGCAATGCCGGTGCGGCTGCGTTCGCGCGTTTCCAAGTCCAGCAAAAACGCGTCGCAGTTGGTTTGAATGGCGCGCAGCTCGTCCAGGTCCGCGTCAAAGCCGTCGGCAATCACACCGCCGTCGCGCACCATGGCTGCGGGTTCTGCGGCTATGGCTGCGCGCAGCAGCGCCGCGCAGGCTGGCGGCGCGTGAAGCTCTATCGCAATGCGGCCCAGCAAACCCGGTGCGCCGGAGAGGCTCTCGCCCAAGAGCGCGGCGCGCTCCAGCGTTTGCACCAGACCGACCAGTTCACGCGGGCGCACCTGGCGCAGGCTCAGGCGGGCGCTGATGCGCTCCACATCGGCGCTGCCTTTGATGCGCGCACGCAGGCTTTGCCAATCGGGCGGCTGCGAGGCATCCGGGTCGCTTACAGCGCTTTCGCCACGTAGCAAACCAATCGCCTCCAAGCGGGCACGCGCCTGGCTGCGTTCGCGCCGGGGTGTGAGCAGCCAGCTTTTGAGTTGCCGGCTGCCCATGGCGCTCATGCAGGTATCGAGCAAGGAGAACAGCGTGGGCGCGTCCTCGCCCCGCAGCGTTTGCACCAGCTCCAGGTTGCGCCGGGTGCTGGGCGGCAAGTCCACCAGTTCGGCGTCGCGCTGCACGTCCAGCGCGGCAATATGGGCGAGCGCCCGGCCCTGGGTGTGTTCAGCATAGGCCAGCAAACCGGCGCTGGCGGCGTGCGCCAGTTCCAGCCCTTGCGCGCCCCAGCTGTCCAGCGTGGCGACCTGCAAGGCGTCCATCAGCTTGCGCTGGCCCAGTGCGGCCTCAAACTGCCACTCCGGCCGCGCCGCCAGCGACAGGCCGCTGCCCTGGCGTATGCGCCGCAGCCGCTCCTCAAAACTATTGGCTACGCCGCTGCTGTAGACCAGCTCGCTGGGGCCCACGCGCGCCACCCAACCGGCCAGTTCTTCGGTCGTGCATTCGGCCAAAAACACCACGCCTTGGGTCACGCTCATCCAGGCCAGGCCGCAACGGTTGCGCACACCCTGGTGCACCGCCAGCAGCAGCGATTCAGATTTGTCGCTCAGCAACTCGGCGTCGGTCAGCGTGCCGGGCGTGACCACGCGCAGCACTTTGCGATCCACCGGCCCTTTGCCGCCGACTTCGCCCACCTGTTCACAAATCGCCACCGACTCGCCGTGGCGTATCAGTTTGGCCAGATAGCCTTCCATGGCATGAAAGGGCACGCCCGCCATCGGTATCGGCTGCCCCGCGCTTTGGCCCCGGTGCGTCAGCGTGATGTCCAGAATGCCCGCCGCCTTGTGCGCGTCGTCAAAAAACAGCTCGTAAAAATCGCCCATGCGGTAGAACAACAGCGTGTCCGGATGCTGCGCCTTGATGCCCAGGTACTGGGCCATCATGGGGGTGTGAGGCGGGTGGGTCGGGGCGGCGGCAGACATCCGGGCGAGTCTAGCAAGCCACCCTTGCGCCTGAGTGCATTTGACGAGTTACAAGTGCGTGGAGCGCAGCATGCCGCCGTAAATTTCCTGGTCGCCCACCACGCCGATGAAGCGCCCGTCTTCGCACAGCAGCAGGGGCCGCCCGGTGGCGTGGCGGATGTGGATGATTTTTTCCAGCAAGGTGTCGGGGCTGACGATGACGACGCTGCGGCCATCCAACCCGGCGGCCACCACGTCCAGCGTGTCGGTATAGGGCAGCAAATGGCCGGGGCTGCCTTCGATGTCAATCTGCGCGGGTGCGCCGCTGGCGTCCAGGCTGAGTAAATGGTGGACGGTCCAGTCGAGCTGTATGCGCCCGGCCTGCGAGTCCAGCGCCGCCAGCGGCGTCATCAGCGAACGCGCACGCAGCACTTTGATCGGGTTCATGTGCGCCACAAAGTCGCGCACGTAGGCGTTGGCGGGGTTGAGCACCACCTGCTCCGGCTCGCCAGACTGCACGATGCGCCCGCCGTCCATGATGGTGATGTGGTTGCCCAGCTTGATCGCTTCGTCCAGGTCGTGGCTGACGAAAACGATGGTCTTCTTCAATTGCTTTTGCAGCTGCAGCAGTTCGCGCTGCAGGTGCTCGCGGATCAGTGGGTCCAGGGCCGAGAAGGGCTCGTCCATTAGCAAAATATCGGCGTCGGTGGCAAACGCGCGGGCCAGGCCGCACGCGCTGCTGCATACCGCCCGAGAGCTGGTGCGCGTATTTGTGGCCCCAGGCTTGCAGGCCCACCAGTTCCAGCTTCTCGGCGACGATCTTGGCGCGCTGTGCGGCGGGCATACCGCTGAGTTCCAACCCCAGGCCCACGTTTTCGCTCACCGTGCGCCAGGGCAGCAGCGCAAACTGCTGGAACACCATGGCCACGCGGGTGGTGCGCAAGCGGCGCAGGGTGGTGGCGTCGCAGCGGGTCAGGTCCACGGTCTCGCCGTTGCGCTCGCGCACCAGCACCGCGCCCCGGTTGGCCTTATTCAGGCCGTTGAGGCAGCGTAGCAGCGTGGATTTGCCCGAGCCCGACAAGCCCATCAACACCGAGATTTCCCCCTCGGCTACCGCCAAGCTGCAGTCGGCCGCACCGAGCACCGCGCCGGTGGTGTCCAGAATTTCTTGCCGGTTTTTGCCGGCGTCCAGCAGGGCCAGCGCGGCCGCCGGGTCTTTGCCGAAGACCACGTCCACATGCCGGAACTCGGCCATGGGCGGCGCGCTGGAATGCAGATCAGGCATGCGGTTTGGACTTGCAGAGCCGGTCGAGCACGATGGCCACGATCACGATGGCCAGACCGGCTTCAAAGCCGTCGGCAATGTTCACCGAATTGAGCGCGCGCACCACCGGCTTGCCCAGGCCGTCTGCGCCCACCAGCGCGGCAATCACCACCATAGACAGGCTGAGCATGATGCACTGCGTGACCCCGGCCATGATGCTGGGCAGGGCGTGCGGAATTTCCACTTTCCACAGCAATTGCGAGCGGGTCGCCCCGAATGCTTCACCCGCTTCCAGCAGCGGGCGCGGCACCGACGCAATGCCCAGGGTGGTGAGCCGGATTGGCGCGGGCAGGGCGAATATCACGGTGGAAATCAGCCCCGGCACCACGCCCAGGCCGAACAGAATGAGGGTGGGAATCAGGTAGACGAAAGTCGGGATGGTTTGCATCAAATCCAGCAGCGGTCGCAGGGCGGCTTCGAGCCAGGGACGGTGCGCCGCCGCAATGCCAATGGGCACGCCAATGAGCACGCAGGTCAGCGTGGCGAAGACCACCATGGACAGCGTCTCCATGGTTTCGCCCCAATAACCCATATTGATGATCAGCAGCAGCGCAGCGCCTACAAACACCGTGAGCCGCGCCGAGCGTTGCAGGTACCAGGCCAGCGCGCAGACCAGGCCGACCATGAGCAGCGGATGCACCCATTGCAACGCGCCGGTGAAGCCCAGCACCAGCGCGCCCAGCACGCCGGAGATCAGGTCAAACAGCCAGGGCGCGCCCTGCGTGATCTGGTCCACCACGCCTGAGATGGCCTCACCGAGGGGAATTTTGTTCCCGGTGAGCCACTCCAGCGCGGCGTCCAAGCCTCCCAGCATGGTCTTACTTGACGATCATCGCCGGGGTGACGTCTTTGCCATCAAAGGTTTTCACGCCAGCCAGCCAGTTGCTCCAGGCGGGGACATTGGCCTTGAGCCAGGTTTGCGCAGCAGCAGCGGGCTTCATTTTCTTGTCCAGGATGGAGGACATGATTTCGTTTTCCGCTTCCAGGCTGAACTTGGTGTTCTTCAGCAGCGTGCCGTCACGTTGGGGCATTCGGCGGAATAGCCTTTGCGGGTGTTGGTGTAGACGGTTGCGCCGCCGTAGTTGGGGCCGAAGAAGTCATCACCGCCGGCTCAAATACGTCATTTTGATTTTGCTGTTCATGGGATGCGGCGTCCAGCCTAGGAAAACACAATCCACTCCTTGCTTAGGTATGGCGCGCATGACCTGCGAGATCATGCCCGCTTCGCTGGACTCCACGATCTTGAAGCCGCCCAGGCCGAAGGCTGTTTGTATTGATCATCTTCAAAATCAAGCCGGTTACCGTCATCACCCGGCTCGATGCCGTAAATCTTTTTCTTGAACTTGTCGGCGTTTTTGGCGATGTCGGCAAAGGTTTTGACACCAGCCTCGGCCACGTAGTCGGGAACGGCCAATGTGTACTTCGCACCTTCCAGGTTGGCGCCGATGGTTTCCACCGAGCCGTCTGCCGTGTAGGGCTTGATGTCATCCTCCATAGAAGGCATCCAGTTGCCCAAAAACACGTCAATTTTGTTCGCCTTCAGGCTGCTTAAGGTTACCGGCACCGCGAGCAACTGTGCCGAGGGTTTGTAGCCGATGCCCTTTAGGATTTCGGACATCACGGCCGTAGTGGCGGTGACGTCGGTCCAGCCCGGATCGGAAAAACGCACCGCTTTGCAGGAAGCAGGTTCCACTGCGTGCGCGCTGCTGTGAATACCAAGCGACATGGTGGCCAGTGCAGCAGCACCGATCAGGGAGTGGGACATACGGATAAAGCGTTGCATGGGGTGCTCCTGTTGCGAAGGTGGGGGTGGTTTCCTAAAGTGGTCGACGAAAGAGTCGGTGCCAACTTTCAGTGTAACGCACCCCGCCCGGCTGTCCGTACATGCGCGGCGTCCAAGCCTCCCAGCATGGTCTTACTTGATGATCATCGCCGGGGTGACGTCTTTGCCATCAAAGGTTTTCACGCCAGCCAGCCAGTTGCCCCAGGTGGAGGCATTGGCCTTGAGCCAGGTTTGCGCAGCAGCAGCGGGCTTCATCTTCTTGTCCAGGATGGAGGACATGATTTCGTTTTCCGCTTCCAGGCTGAACTTGGTGTTCTTCAGCAGCGTGCCGACGTTGGAACACTCAGCAGAATAGCCCTTACGGGTGTTGGTGTAGACGGTTGCGCCGCCGTAGTTGGGGCCGAAGAAGTCGTCACCGCCGCTCAGGTACACCATTTTGATTTTGCTGTTCATGGGGTGGGGCGCCCAGCCCAGGAAAACCACCCACTCTTGCTTGGGCACTGCGCGCATCACCTGCGAGACCATGCCGGCTTCGCTGGACTCGACCAGCTTGAAGCCACCCAGGTCAAAGGCTTTTTTCTTGATCATGTCCAGGATCAAGCGGTTGCCGTCGTTGCCGGGCTCGATGCCGTAAATCTTTTTCTTGAATTTGTCGGCGTTTTTGGCGATGTCGGCAAAGGTTTTGACACCGGCCTCAGCCACGTAATCTGGCACAGCCAGGGTGTATTTCGCGCCCTCTAAGTTGGCACCGATGGTCTCCACCGAGCCGTCAGCGGCGTATGGCTTGATGTCGGCTTCCATGGAGGGCATCCAGTTGCCCAGGAACACGTCAATCTTTTTGTCTTTCATGCTGCGGTAGGTCACCGGAACCGACAGCACCTGCGCGCTGGGTTTGTAGCCAATGCCTTTGAGAATTTCGGAGACCACGGCCGTGGTGGCGGTGATGTCGGTCCAGCCCACATCGGCAAAGCGCACGGCCTGGCAGGAGGCGGGCTCTGCGGCTTGCGCGCCAGCGGATGCACCGAGCGCCAAAGCAGCCAAGGCGGCAGCACCGGCAATGGAACGGGGATTGCGAAAAACGTTTTGCATAAAAGGCTCCAGTTGAAGATACAAGGGTTGGTTCACACCATGTGCGACGGCAAACTGTAACCCACAGGCCGCTCGCGCAGCGCTGGGTGCATCAGGCCGGGTCGGCGGGCGCTGCGCTTGGGCTCGCGTGTTCAGCCAAAACTTGTTCCTGCACCTCGCGGATGCGCTCGCTGGCCTGGGCTTTGTCGTGCGCCGGCGCAAACTGGCTGTAGCGGGCCAGGATGGAGACCAACTGGCCGTAAATGCGCGGCGGCGCGGCAATGCACTCGCCATGTTCCAGGTAGTCCGCCTCGCCGGTGAAATTGCCGATCAATCCACCGGCCTCGGTCACCAGCAGTGAACCGGCAGCAATGTCCCAGGGCTTGCAGGCCGGATTCAAAAAACCCGTCGGTGCGTCCGGCCGCCACATAGGCCAGATCCAGCGCGGCAGCACCGGGGCGGCGCAGGCCGGCGGTGCGCGGCATGATGTCGGCCAGCATGGCCAGGTAGCGTGGAAAGTTGTCACCCTTGCGGAAAGGGAAGCCGGTGGCCAGCAAAGTGCCGGTGAGGTCGGTGCGCTTGGAGACGCGGATGCGCCGGTCGTTGAGGAACGCGCCGCGGCCTTTGGTCGCAGTGAACAAGTCGTTGCGCGTGGGGTCGTACACCACGGCCTGCTCCATCTTGCCGCGCACGGCCAGGCCGATGCTCACGCAGTAGCTGGGAAAACCGTGGATGAAGTTGGTCGTGCCGTCCAGCGGGTCGATGATCCAGACGTATTCGGAATCTTGGGCGCCGTGTTCGCCGCCCGATTCCTCGGCCAGGATGCCGTGTCCGGGGTAGGCGGCCAGCAGGGTCTCAATGATCACCTGCTCGGCGGCCTGGTCGACCTCGGTGACAAAGTCATTCACCTGCTTTTGCGAGATCCGCACCGCCTCCACGTCCAGCGCCGCGCGGTTGATGATGTTGCCGGCCAGGCGGGCCGCTTTGACGGCCACATTGACCATGGGGTGCAGATTGGGTGACATAGATGGTGATGAAGAACGCAGTGGCGCGCCAGGGCTATGCCGGGCGCGGGAACATGCCGCACGGGGCGGCGACAATGGTCGGCGATTCTATTCCCCACCTCACCTCCTACTGTGCAGACCCGCTTCATCCTCATCCACACCAGCCACGCCGGCAACGTGGGTGCAGCCGCCCGCGCCATGAAGACCATGGGCTTTGACGACTCTGGTGCTGGTGGCTCCGCGCTGGCCCAATGTGCTTGCGCCGCGAAGAAACCATTCAGCGGGCCAGCGGCGCACTCGATGTGCTGGAGCAATGCCGCATCGTGGACACCCTGGACGAGGCGCTTGACGGCGTGACGCCACCTCTGCGCCACGGCCATGACGCCGCGCGATTTCGGCCCGCCAACCCGCAGCCCGCGCGCGCACTTTGAACAGCTGCTGGCCGAAGCCCCGGGTCAGAGCGCCACAGCGTTGCCACACACCGCGTTTTTGTTCGGCTCCGAGCGCTTTGGCATGCGCAATGAGGATGTGTACCGCTGCCACGTGGCGCTGAGCATTCCCAGCAACCCGCAATTCGGCTCGCTCAATATCGGCGCGGCGCTGCAGGTGATTGCCTATGAATGGCGGTTGACATTGGGTGGTTTTGATGGGGCGCAGGCCGCGCCCACTGCGTCCGCTAACCCAGCGCACCCGGCCGATGCCGCGCAAGTCGCGGGCATGCTGGCGCACCTGGAGGAGAGCCTGGTGGCCCTGGAATACCTGGACCCGGCGGCTCCCAAAAAGCTCATGCCGCGCCTGAATGCGTTGTTCAACCGCGCCGCCGTCACGCAGGAAGAAGTGCACATCCTGCGCGGTATCGCCAAGGCCGCGCTGCAGCAGCGCGCGCGCCTGCGCTGCCGCAACAGCCGCACCGGCGTCCGAAGTCGGCACTGCGGGATAGACTCAGGCCCATGTTTTCCCGCATCCGTTCTGATATCCAGTGCATTCTGGACCGCGACCCCGCTGCGCGCAGCACCTGGGAGGTCATCACCTGCTACCCCGGCCTGCATGCGGTGGTGTTGCACCGACCGGCGCATTGGTTCTGGATCCATGGCTTCAAATGGCTGGGGCGCTTTACCTCGCACATCGCCCGTTTTTTGACCGGCATTGAAATCCACCCCGGCGCCACGATTGGCGAGCGCGTATTTTTCGACCATGCCATGGGCACCGTGGTGGGCGAGACCGCAGAGATTGGCGATGGCTGCACGATTTACCAGGGTGTCACCCTAGGTGGCACCTCGCTCTACAAAGGGCGCCAAGCGCCACCCGACATTGGGCAAAGACGTGGTGGTCAGCGCCGGGGCCAAAATTCTGGGCGGTTTCGAGGTCGGCGACGGGGCCAAGATCGGCAGCAACGCGGTGGTCATCAAGCCTGTTCCTGCGGGCGCGACGGCGGTCGGTATTCCGGCGCGCATCATCCAGAGCAAAGCCGGCGAGAGCGCCGATGTGGCCAGCCCCCAGCCCGCGTTCAGCGCCTACGGCATCACCCAGGAAGACGACCCCGTTAGCCAGGCCCTGCGCGGCCTGATCGACAGCGCCTCGACGCAAGACAAACAAATTGCCCTGATCTGGCAGGCGCTGGATCAGGTCTGCAAACAGCAGCAGCTCACGCTACCTGCCGACGCCTCGCGCATCGAGTGCTTCGAAGCGGACAAGTTCAACCAAATCGTCGGTAAGTAGCGTCGCAGCGCGGCGCTGCAGGCTGCGGATTTTGGGGTTGACAGCCACAGACTTGGTACATATCATGAGACCTACCATTCAACCGGGAGGAGATCACAATGCACCAAACCGCCAAGATATTTGCCACCGGACGCAGCCAGGCGGTTCGCCTGCCGCTGGAATTCCGCTTTGATGTCGCCGAAGTCTTCATTCGCCACGACCCCGTGACGGGTGATGTGGTGCTGTCGCGTAAGCCGAGGGATTGGCAAGGTTTGCTCGACGCGGTGGCGCTCAACAAAGACGAGGACCTGGTTCTTGAACGCCGCCAAGGCCGCGCGCGGCGCGACCCCTTTGAAGGCTTTCAAGAATGAGCGAGCGCTACATGCTCGACACCAACGTGGTCAGTCACATCATGCAAGGGCGCGATGCTGAATTGCTGGCCCAACTGACCAAGGTGCCAGTGGGGCAGGCCGTCATGTCAAGTGTCACCCTGGCCGAACTGGAATACGGCATACACCGCAAAGGCCAACCCGTGCGTTTGCGCAACGCGCTAACCCAAGTGCTGCTGCGAATGGACGTGTTGCCGTGGGATGAAAACGTCGCAACTTGCTACGGCGCGTTTTGCGGCACGCTGGAAGCTCAGGGTATCAAGCTCAGCGACTTTGACATGATGATCGCGGCCCACGCTTTGGCCTTGGATGTAACCCTGGTCAGCCGTGACAAGGCGTTTGCGCAAGTGCCAAGTGCGATAAACCAAGGGCTAAAGCTAGAGGTTTGGTAAACGATGTGGCCGCACGCATGGGCACAACCCAAAGCGTGGTGGCACGCATCGAAAGTGGCAGGGGCACGCCATCCATGCGAATAGTCCAACGCTTTGCCAGCATCCCCTTTTTGTGGAGTTGTTGGCTTATGTGAAGGGGGTGGGGGGCTATCGCATGGCCCAAACCGTCGTTCGATAGACGGCCAGTTCGACCTTTTCAGGCCATCCAGTCTTCAAGTTTCAACCCCCAACTTCGAAGCCGTGAAT
>CAXNME010000028.1:0-19590 GCA_964203415.1 Rhodoferax sp. | reverse complement strand
TACAAAGACCTCAAACCTGCTCAGCAGGCCTTGAGGCAGCCTCAGGCCCCGCACCACGCGGGGCTTTTTGCTTTGGGCTCCTGACTGCGACCTGTGGCATCGGCCCGGCAAAGACGTCTCAAACCCCGTTTGTCTCAAAACCTCATGACTTTTTCGGACTTGGTTCCGAGCCATGAATTTGCGGATGAAGGCAAAACAGGCTTTGAACCAAGCTGAATGAAATTTCGTTGTTCAGACCGTGCAAAGCATCAAAATAAAAGAGGAAATCGGCAAGTAGTTACGGGTAGCAGGGCCATCGTAAGGCGCGTTTCAAAAGGCAAAATTTCAGGCCAACCTTGCCACTTAGCTGGTTTAAATATCAATGCGCCACCACTCTCCATAGCTGGGCGCATCCTTAGGCCATTGGCTGGCGCTGCTAACGCTTCGGAACCCTTGTGACAGCAAGCGCACGGCGCGCGCCACTCCGGCATGGGTAATCCACACCTGGGGTGCATCAGGATGTTGCCGCGCGGCATCCCACAGGTCTGTAACCCGGGCCAATACCTGGTTAGCGCTTTCCACACCGCCAAAGCGGTGTGCGCCGAAATCATCGGTCCAGGCTTGCATGGCTGCCAGGGGAATCGCGTCCCAGGCCACGCCCTCCCATGTGCCGAAGTCCATTTCTCTCAAGCGCGTGTCAGTCTGCGTATTCAATTCAGGCCGTATGTCTGACAGAGCATCGGCCAGTTGCATGCAACGCCGCAAGGGCGACACCCAAACGTTGCAATTTAGTGGCAGCGCTTGCGCCAATGCACGGGCAACTAGCAAGGTGTGTTGTGTATCCGCCGCTACATCCAACGCGCCGTAACAGACGCCACTGGCGATCAGCGGCTTGGCGTGTCTGACTATCCACAGCGCCATAGTGCTTTTGCCGCCGGCGCTTAATGGCCGCTACCTAAAGCCAGCGTGCAGCCCAGGTAAAACGCAATTTCACACACCTGTTGCGTGGTACCCAGGCAGTCGCCCGTAAAGCCTTGCAAACGCCGGGCAAACAAACGTAACAAATAAACAAAGATCAATGCGCTGGCAAGACTACCGAAGGCCAAGACTTTCAGCACGGGCAGCACTTGCGTAATTGCCAGCGTTAGCGGATCGGATCCGGTTAACACAGCCGCTGCGATGCAGGTACTCAAGGCGAGTGCACCTGCACACCAGAACAAAGCGACGGCCAAACTGCTTGTGCTGATTTGATCGGCCAAAGGCTTGGACTTGGATCCCGCTTCGTCGCCCACATGTGGCAGCCATCTAATTATGAGCAATGGCCAGGTGCGCGAAATCACATGACCAGCCATCAAAGCAAAACACATCCAAACCAGGCCGACCGCACCGAGCAAGGCCAGCAGCGCCACTTTGTTAAGCAAAATCAACACCACGGCAATCGCGCCGAAAGCGCCGACGCGCGAGTCTTTCATGATGATGAGCGCACGCTCACGGTCATAGCTGCCGCCCAAGCCGTCGGCCACATCGGCCAGACCGTCTTCATGAAAAGCGCCGGTCAGCCACACGCTCCACGTCGTGCCCAGCGCTGCCGCTGCCAAGGGTGCGTAAGTAGCGGGCAAGTAATGCATCAGCGCCGCCGTCAACAGCACCACCAAGCCACCGACCACCACGCCGACCGCCGGGAAGTACGCAGCACTGGCGCGCAACATGGCCTGGCTGAATCCCACCCAATCGGCCAGCCTACCGGTGACCGGAATGCGGGTGAAAAATTGCAGCGCCAGCAGGAAATGGCGCAAGGCTTTCATGCGACGACAGGTGTGGATTTTTCAGACACGCCGGCCGAGGCAAAGCTGGCCATCTCGCGAAGAATGGCGCAGGCAGACTGCAACAGCGGCCAGGCCAGCGCTGCGCCAGACCCTTCGCCTAGGCGCAAGCCCAGATCCAACAAGGCATGCACGCCTAAGTGTTGCAACATGAATTCATGACCGCGCTCGCCCGAGCGGTGCGCAAACACGCAGCGCTGCAAGACCAGCGGCTGCAACGCATGCGCCACCAGCACCGCCGCACTGGCAATGAAACCGTCCACCACAATCACCCGTCGCTGAACTGCCGCTTGCAATATCGCGCCGGTCATGGTGGCTATCTCCAGCCCGCCGAACGAGGCCAGTGCGTCCAAGGGCTGCGTCGCATCTGCATGCAGCGCCAACACCTGGCGCAAGACCTCGCATTTGCGCGCCACGGCCGCCGCATCCAAGCCAGTGCCCGCGCCGGTACACAATGCTATATCCAGCCCCGCCAAACGCGCCAACAACAAAGACGCGGCCGAGGTGTTACCAATGCCCATTTCACCCAGCAGCAATGCATTGCCAGGTATGTCGCGCACCAGTTCCATGCCGTTGCGTATGGCTTGTTCGCATTGCGATGGCGTCATCGCCACGCCTTGCGAAGAATCCGCCGTGCCGTGCTCTGCGCCCGCCACTTTGCGCACCAGCAAACCCGGGCGTGGTGTGCCCGCAGGCAGACCCGCTAAAAAATCGCGGTTGACTCCGCAATCGACCACCGTCAAAGCTAAGCCGTGTTGACGCGCCAGTACGCTGACCGCTGCGCCGCCGGCCAAAAAGTTTTCAACCATCTGCCAGCTCACATCCGCAGGAAAGGCTGATATGCCTTGCGCTGTGAGCCCGTGGTCGGCGGCAAACACCACCATTTGCGGATGTTCCAGCACGGGTTTATCTGTGCCCAGAATTTCGCCGATTTGTACCGCTAGTGCTTCGAGGCGACCAAGCGAGCCCGGTGGCTTGGTTTTGTTGTCTATGGCATCCTGCAATACGCTGTTCAATGCTTGGTCGTGCAGATTTCTGAGGGTAGGTTGGGTTGTATTCATAGGGCGGAAATTTTCCAGTAGGGTAGAAGAAATCAACAAATCAGGGCATCCAACACGCCGGGCTCAAAGTGCACTTGCACATAGTCTGCCAGACCCTCGAACACGCTATCCAGCGTTGGCACCGGCTGCGCGCGGCCCGCGCCGAACAAAGCTTGCACGGCAGCGGCGTCCTCAAACAAACCGTGCACATACACACCCAAGACATTACCCTGCGCGTTGTACCAGCCTAGGCCATCGGGCAAGGCAGCGTGCGCCACGATACCGGCCTGCGCCATGTCTGCGTGCTGCTGCGTCTGGCCGTTGTGGATTTCATAGCCCGCTACCGTGACACCGGCCAGCGGCGCGAACGTTGATGCAGTGCAAGCTGCCAGAGCATCTGAAAAACAGGCCTGCGTATGCCGCACGATTTTGTTGGTTTCAAACACTGTGACTAGAGGCAGTAGACCCAAGCCAGGCGCGTTGCCGTCAATGCCGTGCGGGTCAATCAAAGCTTCGCCCAGCATTTGCAGACCGCCGCAAATACCTAGCACCGCTCCGCCCTGTTGTGCATGCTGTGCAATTGCAGTATCTAGGCCTTGCGCGCGCAACCAGGCCAAGTCGCCGCTGGTGTGCTTGGAGCCGGGCAGGATGATCCAATCAATGGGCTTCAAACCGACCAGGTCTGCCGGGCTGCGTACCCATTGCAAGCGCAAACCTGGAATATTTTTTAATGGTTGAAATTCGTCAAGGTTGCTGATGCGCGGATAGGCGATGACAGCTATCGTCGTTCGTACCGCACCGCTGGCGATACTGCGCTCGTCAAACACGCCGTCCTCCTCCGGCAAGCCGTGCTGCCACCACATCGGCAAAGTCGCCACCGTGGGCACACCAGTCAGGTCTTGCAACATCTGCGGTGCAGGCGATAGCAATAAAGCATCACCACGAAACTTGTTCAATACAAAGCCACGCAGCAGTGCGCGCTCATGGGTCGGCAACAAAGCCCAGGTACCGTACAGATGCGCAAACGCGCCGCCTTTGTCGATGTCGGTCACCAGCAGGCAGGCCGCATTCGCGTGCAAAGCGATGCGCATATTGACGATGTCGCTGCTGGACAAATTGATTTCAGCAGGCGAACCTGCGCCTTCGATGACCACTACATCGTGGTCGGCTATCAATTCGTCGAGCGCAGCTGCAATCCGCGGCCACACATGATTGCTGCGCTCGCGCCAAGGCATGTGCGTCAACACCTCGTCCACATGTCCGAGCATGACCACCTGGCTGTGCGTATCGCGCTCGGGCTTTAAGAGTAACGGGTTCATGCGCACATCTGGAAAAGCATGCGCGGCCAGTGCTTGAAAGTATTGTGCGCTGCCAATCTCGCCCTGACCGTTACTGGAAGCCACCACCCGTGCGTTGTTGCTCATGTTCTGCGCTTTGAATGGTGCGACCTTTAGCCCTTGGCGTGCGTAGTAGCGGCACAAGGCGGTGGTCAGCCAGCTTTTACCTGCGCCGCTGGTAGTGCCCAGCACCATGACACAACGCGCGCTCACACCCCATCCTTTTGTTGCACTTTGCCCACTTGCAAGTAACGCTGCAACTGGGCGAACAACGCATCCTGCGCTAATGGCGGCAACACCGCAAGCCGGAAAAAGCCTGGCAAGCCCAGGGACGAGGCGTCACGTAATTTGATGCCTGCTGCGCGCAGCGCCGGCAGATCTATATCTGTAGGCGAAAGGGCACAGAAAAAATTGGCCAGACTGGGCAAACAATCCCAGTTTAATTCTTTCAGGGCCACCAACTGGCGTTGCTTCCAGGCTTGAAGCAAACTGCGGCTTTGCGTCAGCCATGCCTGGGTATCGGTTTGCACCCAGTTCTGCAACATGGCCACACCGTGCGCGCCTAAAGGCCAGGAAGGTGCGAGCGCTCGCAGCGACTGCACCTCTGCGTCTGCGTTCAGTGGTGCAATCGCATACGCAGCACGCACGCCTGTCAAGCCTAGCGCCTTATTAGGGGTCCACAAACACCAGACCCTGTCACGCTGCGCATTGGTCAGGGAAGACTGACCTTGTAATTGTAATGGCGCATACGCGCAATCGAGCACCAGTTGCGCAGCAGGTGGCTGCGGCGTACTGTGCGGCTGATGCAACCAGGCTGGCCAGTCAGTATGTGACTGACCCAGCGGGCTCGACGGCTCACACGCCCACAGCAGCTGCGCCGCCTGCGGGTCCTGCACCTGACGCAAACCCCATGCCTGCGCGGCATAGGCATAGTCGCCATACGCGCAAGCAGGCAGCCAGACCTGGGCAATTTCGCCCCGTGCGCTTGCCCTTTGCGCCGCGAGCGCGCTGATACGGAAGATGAACTCGCTGGCACTGGCCGCCAGCACAATGCGCCGGACATCCACCGCATGAAAGTCTGCCAGCGCCTGGCGCAAGTCGCGGTAATCCGGGTCCGGATAGTGCGTAGTGTCGGCCTGTTGCACATCGTGCAAGCTTTGCGGGCAGGGGCCGCAAGCGTTGCTGTTGGTGGAGAAATCAAAGCGTGCAACACCTAAGGCATCGGCACCACCGTGCACGCGCATGACCTTTTCGCCTTGCATGGTCATGGCAAGCCCTTCAGCATGCCTACCAAGGTAAACATCACCAGGCCCGCCACGCCCATCAGCAACGCCCGGCCCGCCAGCCGGATGGCGCGCTCGGTGTCCGCCGCTTGGGGCTCGCGGCCTGGCGCATTCAGGACATAGACCTGTGGCTTGCTCAGACTGCAACCCAGCGCCATCGCCATCGCAGCCATGGGCCAGCCGCTGTTGGGTGACGGTGTACGGGCCGCGTCGCGGTACAACTGCGCGAAGGACACACCTGCCGCAGCCAGCGCCAGCAGCAAGGCGGTGATACGCGCCGGCAGCCAGCTGAGCACATCGTCTGCGCGTGCTGCCCACTTTCCGGCCCATTGCCAGTTGCGTCCACGGTACATACCAGGGTAGCCCCACATGGCATCGGCCGTATTGGCAAAGCGGTACATCAGCGCACCGGGAAGGCCCAGTACGACAAACCAAAATATCGGTGATACCACGGAGTCGTTCAGGTTTTCCGCCAGCGACTCAATGACGCTTTCTCTTACCTGTACCTGGCTTAAATCGGTCACATCCCGGCTGACCAGAAAACGCAATCGCTCCCGGCCCCGCGCCAGTGAGCCATCGGGCAAGCCACTGAGGGCAAGTTCTACGGCCTGCGTCTCGGTGCGCAACATAGCCCAAGCCAATGCCGGTTTGAGCACCAGACCCAGCAGCAGCGCAGCCAGCAGCAGGCCCGCCCAGCTTAACGGCTCCAGCCATGCCAACACGCTTTGTTCGATGGCATACGCCGCAGCACCCACCAGCAAAATACCCCATAACCATGCCAGTGCGCCGAGGGCGAATGCGGGTAAGTCGGCCGGTTCGTTTTCGATAGCCGCACCACCAGCGGCTAAAGTCTGGCGGCTCAGGGATTGCACCTGCTCGCCGGCCCAGGTAAGGTAATTGCCCATCCACACCACCGGGTGAAAGCGCACCGGCGGCTCGCCGAGAAAATGGTCTATCGCCAGCGCCGCCAGCAATGCCAGCACAGGCAGACACAGCATGGCCGCATCGGGCGTGGAAATGAATGTGGTCAAACCCACAGACTCATCCAGCACTGCCGCGCTGCGCGGAATCACTAGCCTCAGGGCTCTGGTGAAAAACCAACTCCTGCACCGCTTGGTCACCCACAAGATGCTCGGCAATGATGAGATCTAAATTGGCCGGTGTCACGTTGTAGTACCAGATGCCCTGCGGCTGCACACACATCACTGGGCCGCCTTTGCAAGCCCCAAAACAGTTGACGCTGTTGAATTTGGTTCGCTCCGGCCCCTCGTGTATGCCGGCCGCCTTGAGCTTGGTCCATAAGCTGTCATACAACGCCTGTCCTGCCCCCTCCTCCCCGCAGCGTTGGCCGGTGCACAGCAGCACATGGTGTTTGTAGGGGCTGATGGTGGGTTTGGGGGGTGAATCAATCGTCATAAGCTAAATTTTTTTTCTGAGAAAGTGCATGCGCTGGGACGCACCAGTGCATGGAAAGGGTGCAAGGTGAATGGGGCGCATTCAATCCTCAATCCCACGCTGCGCCGGGATGCCCGCTTGGAATGCATGCTTGACCATGGTCATCTCGGTCACGGTGTCTGCCAGGGCTATGATTTCCGGGGGGCAGCGGCGTCCGGTCAACACCACATGCACATGGCTGGGGCGGCTGCGCAAGGTGTCCAGCACATCGTCCAGGGGCATCCAGCCGTAAATTAACGGGTAGGTGATTTCGTCCAGCGTGACCATGAAGTACTCACCGCTTTGGATGGCCGCTTTGGCCTTTTGCCAGCCATCGCGCGCCAATTGCGCGCTGTGTTCCAGGTCCTGGCTTTTCCAGCTAAAGCCGTCGCCCAGGCCTTCGATGGGGATGCCCAGTTGTTCAAACATGCGGTGTTCGCCAAAGCGTGCCGAAGGCACTTTCATGAACTGAAAAATCTTCACCTTCTTGGCGCGTCCGTGGGCGCGCAAAGCAAGGCCAAAAGCCGAAGTGCTTTTGCCCTTGCCGTCGCCGGTGTTGACAATAATGAGGCCGCGCCGCTCGCCCTCGGATTTTTCATAAGGCTTTTCGGTGGGGGGCGTTTCTATTTGCATAAGGGTAGCACTTCCTAAAGGATAAGAATCAGATTTTGGACGGTATGGCCACCCATTGACCGGCCAAGGCATGGATGGCCAATCGATGGTCGAACACCTGCTCCACGGCGCGGTGGGTTTGCGCATCAGCGCAGGGGCCGTGGTGGGTCATGCGGCCTTGCGCCATCACCACTATGGTGTCGGCATGCAAGGCCATGGAAATCTCGTGCAAGACGCTCACCACCGTGCAACCCTGGGCGACTAGGGCCCGCACCAGTTGCAACCAATCGGCTTGGTGCGGCGGGTCCAGGTTGGCCAGCGGTTCGTCCATCAGCAATACCTGCGCTTGCACCGCTAGCGCCCGCGCCAAAAGCACACGCTGGCGCTCACCCGCCGAGAGCTGACCCAGCGCACGCTCGCGCCATTCCCAGGCATGGGTGGCGCGCAAGGCCTGCTCGACTGCCGCATGGTCTATGGGGTTAGAGGCGCCCAACCAAGACTGGTGCGGCAGGCGGCCCAGCATGGCGACGTCCCAAACTTTGAGGTCATCGCCCGTGCTTTCGTTTTGCCCTAACCAGGCCATTTGCAATGCGCGGGTGCGCACTGGCAGGCTGTGCAAGGGCTGGCCTAGCAACTCAACATGGCCAGCAGCCGGCAATAAGCCGGCCAGTGCTTTGAGCAGGGTGGACTTGCCCGCGCCATTAGGGCCGACGATGCTGGTCCACTGACCGGCTGCAATAGCCAAGTCCAGGCCATGCAGCACCGGCCTACCCATCAGGCTGACCTGTAATTTCTGCGCCTTCAGCGCGGTTGTAACATTAGGACCAGGCATATCAAGCAGCCCCTTTTGCCAGCGTACTGCGGTGCATCAGCCAGAGCAAATACGCACCACCAAGTACCGCAGTCACCACGCCCACGGGTAACTCCTGGGGCGCAATCAGCCAGCGCGCCAGCACGTCAGCGGCCATGAGTAAGACCGCGCCCATCAAACTGGCCAGCACAATCAACCAGCGGTAACCCGTGCTCAAGACCGAGCGCACCAAATGCGGTGCGGCCAGGCCGACAAAGGCAATCAAGCCGGTCTGCGCGACCGCAGTTCCGGTGGCGATAGCCAGCACGACGATCAGCACCATGCGAATTGAGGCGACCGGCAGGCCCAGACTGCGTGCCGTAGTCTCACCCAAACTGAGCCCGTCCAGGACCCGCCCGAGCGCGCACGCAATGGCGACGCCCAGCAACCAGACCACGCCCATCAGGCCGCACGCAGCCCAACCTGCAAAGGCGGTCGAGCCCAACATAAACGATTGCATAGCCTGCAAGGATTCGGGCGAGAACAACAAGACCAACTGGGTAGCCGCCCCCAGCACCACGCCGACCACCACACCCGCGAGCAACAAACGCAAAGTGTGTTGCACACCACGCGACAAGATCAGCGTGAGCAGCACCGCCAGCACCGCACCTACAAAGGCCGCGCCAGTCAATCCCAGTCGTACCAGCAGGCTGCCCGAGTAGACGCTGAAGGTGGCGCCGGCGCTCATCACGGTACCACCCAACATACCCGAAGCGCCGCCCATGGCCAGCAGTGCCAGCGCTACGGCCAGCGCTGCGCCCGAGGCGCTGCCCAGCAAATACGGATCAGCCAGCGGGTTACGAAACAAGCCTTGCGCGACCGCACCCGCCAAGCCCAGCAAAGCCCCAGCAGTCCATGCGCCGATGGTACGGGGCAAGCGGATGTCCAACACGATTTGCGCGGCCAGTGCGCTTTGATCCGGGTCAATTTGCGGATGCAACAAAGGCCGAAGCAAATCCTCAAAACCAGCGCTACCCACGCACACGCCAAGCAGCATCAGCGCTGTGCTAAGCAGAAGCAAGACCACAGCCAGACGCAGCGCAGCTACGTTCATCGCTGCACCTTGCGAGGGCCCGAGCCCGGCGACTTTTCGCTGAGGCACGCGGCCATCAAGCGCGCAGCCTCGGCCATGCGCGGGCCGGGGCGCACCAGCACATTGGACTGCGCGGGTGAAAACGCGCACACGCGTTGTTCACGTACGGCGCGCATGGAAGGCCAACCCGGGCGCTGTAGCATCGCCTCGGCGCTGCTGTCACCGGCCATGATGAGGTCCGGGTTGGCGCGCACAATGAATTCGGGGTTGAGTCTTGGGAAAGGGGCCGAGCTTGGCGGGAATGATGTTTTTGGCACCCAGGCGGGTCAGGGTCTCGCCGATGAAAGAATTCTCCCCCGCGCCATAAGGGCCAGGATTGACTTCGAAATACACCCGCGTGCCGCGTGCCGAAGGCGGTAGAGATTGGGCAGCGGCTGATACGCCAGCGTCGATGGCGCGCCAGATTTTATCGACATCGGGGGCTTCCAGCAGCTGACCAAGTTTGCGCAAGACGCGTTGCACATCGGCATGGGTTTTGGGCTCCAGCGCCACCACATTCAAACCGAGCGCGCGCAAGCGCTCGCTGGCGCGCGATGAAGCTGCCATGACCACCACGTCGGGCTTGAGCGCCACAATCGCTTCAATATTCGGGTCCAGCCCGCCGCCGAGTTGAGGCAGGCTTTGCAGACTTAAAGGAAAGTTGGAATAGCGATCCACGCCCACCAAGCGCTGGCAATAGCCGAGTTCGCAAATCGACTCTGTCAAAGACGGCAACAGGCTGACGATGCGTTGCGGCGGATGCGGCAAGGTGGTGCGAAAACCGCGGTCGTCGACGACTTCCACCGCTTGCGCTGCAAACGATTGCAACAGGACGAGCAGCACAGAAAAGTAATAGCGTTTCATGGAGCGGCTTTCAAAGTTAGGGGCAAGCCGGCCGCCATCATGGTGACACGCGCACACGCCTGGGCCACGCGCTGGTTGAGCCGGCCCAGTGCATCCACAAAAGCGCGCACTTCAGCGCCCATGGGAATCACGCCCATGCCAATTTCATTGCCCACCAAGACCACCGGGCCGGTGGCTATGGCAATCGCCTCTGTCAAGGCAAATACTTGGCTTTCGACATCAAATTGCGCGCCTGCTTGCGGGTGCATGGGCATCATGCCGTTGGTCAGCCACAAGGTCAGGCAATCGACTACCAGCAGCACATCGGGACGACTGTGCACGGCTAGGGCCTGCGCCAAGGCTAGGGGCTCTTCAATGGTTTGCATGCCCGGCACACGCTGCGCGCGGTCGGCCTGATGGCGGCCGATGCGCGCGCGCATTTCCTCGTCCCAGGGCTGGGCGGTGGCGATCAATACGGCGCTATGGTCTGTTGACAGGCCAAGCCACTGCTGCGCGAGTAATTCGGCGTGCAGCGACTTACCGCTCTTTTGACCGCCGAGGATGAATTCGCTGCGCGCGATAGTCAGTGCTTTATGCATACACACGCGCCCAGTCCATGATGATGCGATGCAAATGCGCCAAACCATCGGTCAGCGATGCCGGGCCGGGTTGCAATATGTCGGGCGACTTGATTTCAAACAGCTGCTGATGTTGTACCGCTTTGACGTTTTGCCAACCATCACGCGCCGTGACTTTTTCGGGGCGAAATTTTTTCCCGCACCAGGAGCCAATGATGATGTCAGGGTCGCGCCGTACGATCTCACTGCTATCGGTAATGATGCGGTTTTTACCCAGGGACTGCTGCGCCAACTCGGGGAAACAATCATCGCCACCGGCAATCCCCATGAGTTCGGAAACCCAGCGGATGGCGCTGATAGGCGGCTCGTCCCATTCTTCAAAATACACACGCGGTCTGCGTGGCAAGGCTGCAGCGGCAAGAGCCACTGCCTGCATCTGCGCCTGCATGGCGGCGATGCGCTCCATGGCCTGCTGCGCTTGGCCGACCATGGCACCCACCTGGTAAAGCATGGACAAAATCTCGGCCACGCTACGCTGGTTAAAAATCGTCACTTGCACGCCCTGGCGGATCAGGGTCGATGCGATATCGGCCTGTAAGTCCGAAAAACCCAACACGCAATCGGGCTGCAAGGCCAGTATTTTGTCAATCTTCGCGCTAGTAAACGCGCTGATGCGAGGCTTCTCTTGCCGTGCACGCGCGGGTCGCACGGTGTAGCCGGAAATGCCCACAATGCGATGTTCCTGACCGAGCAGGTACAACCACTCGGTGGTCTCTTCGGTCATACAAATAATGCGCTGCGGACCAATAGGGAAGTCAAAACCAGTTGTCATAGCTCTAGGCTCCTTGGCCGATAAAGAGCGCTGCGCTAGCTACCGGGTTGGAGGGAAACCAAGCATGGAAATAACTGGCATGTACCGAGCCACGGTAATACAAGGCTTCGCCCGCGTCGGGCTTGGGCTCATAGCCGGGACGTGCGGTCCGCTGGCGCACCGCCGCAGTGCTGTCGCAGGTGGAGTAATGAAAAGTATGGCCGCGCAAAAGTCCGGCGGGCGTAAGCAATTGATGCGGGCCTAAGGCGGCCAGGCGTTTTTGCATGCGCACTGTGCCTGGCAACAATCCCCATTGCGCGTGGCTTTGGCCATCGGCATCTATCAGCGTTTCAAATAAAACCATCATGCCGCCACATTCGGCCCAGACAGGTTTGTTATGGGCAATATGTTGCGCCAGGCTAGCGCGCAGAGCATGGTTGGCACCCAGCACGTTCGCATGCAACTCCGGGTAACCGCCGGGCAGCCACACAGCATCACAGGCCGGCAAAGCGCTGTCTTGCAAGGGCGAGAAGAACACCAGTTCAGCGCCCAACTCCTGCAAGCAATCTAGATTTGCCCGGTAAATAAAACAAAACGCGGCGTCGCGCGCCACGGCAATCGTGCGGCCTTGCAAAAGTTTGCCCGGGCTTGAGGCAGGCTTCGGCCCGGCGGGCAAGCGCAAAGCCCAGTGCGCCATGTCTTCCGGCAGCATGCGTCCCAAAGGAGTCGCTGCCAGCGCGTCAGCAGCGGCGTCCAAGCGCGCCATGGCATCGCCTACTTCACCGGGCACCGTCAAGCCCAGGTGACGCTCTGGCAAAGTAAAGGTGTCATTGCGCATCAAAGCACCCAGCCAGTCGGCCGGTGCACGCACACTGTTTTTCAGCATCGCGGCATGGCCTTCGCTGGCCACGCGGTTGGCCAATACACCGGCCCAGGGCATGGCCGGGCGATAGTGTTGCAATCCCCATGCGAGCGCGCCAAAGGTGCCGGCCATGGCGCCTGCATCAATGACCGCCAGCACATGCAGGCCAAAGCGCTCGGCCAGATCAGCCGCGCTGGGTTCGCCGTCAAACAACCCCATGACGCCTTCGACGATAATCAGGTCTGACTCCGACGCAGCCTGTGCCAAGCGTGCGCGGCAGTCCTCGGCACCAGTCATCCACAAATCGAGTTGGTAGACCGGCTGGCCGCTGGCCAGCGAATGCCAGTAAGGGTCCAGAAAATCAGGCCCGCACTTGAACACCCGCACCTTGCGCCCCTGGCGCGCATGCAATCGCGCCAAGGCCGACACGACCGTCGTCTTTCCCTGGCCGGAGGCCGGGGCAGCGACGAGGATGGCGGGGCAACCTGTCATGTCAGACATTTAGAGTCCCGGCCATCTTCACTGCGGTGCCCACCGCACCCCCATGTAAAAAGTACGCCCAGGAGTCGTGTAGGTATTAGCCAACTGGTAGTTCTTGTCCGTAAGATTGTTGACACGCGCAAGAAGCGTCCAGTCTTTGCTAATGGAAGTGCTGGCGTACAGGTTGATCAAGCTGTAGCCGCCCAAGCGCGTTGTGTTGGCGGCATTGTCATAGCGATAACCACTGAACTGGGCTTCGGTACCCACGGTCCAAGCGGCAACACGGGTGTCGGCACCAAAAGTGCCGTACTGGCGTGCACGGCGTGCCAATAAATTACCATTTGCTAGATTACGGGGGTCTTGCAGATCTAGCGAACCATGAAGGTTTACCGTGCCAAGTTGTTGGCGGCCTGAGAACGTTAAACCCGTGTACTCGGCTTGAGCCGTGTTGGTGTAGCAACCGATACTTGAAGCACAAGGTCCTGCCGTTCCAAAGCTGATCAGGTTACTGACCAGATTGCGGTAGGCCACTAAACTGAATCTACTGGTGCCCTGGGCATAACGCAGGCCGAACTCAAGATTCCGGCTGGTTTCTGGCTGCAAAGTTGACACGCCGTACTCGCTAAAAAGCTGATAAAGCGTAGGTGCGCGAAAAGCTGTGCCAGCCGAGGCGGTTACGCGCCACTGCGGCGAGAGAGCAAAGCCGTAGGCGGCACTGCCAGTCGTGTAACCACCAAAGGCGCTGTCCTGGTCGCCTCGAAGGTTTAGCTGTATCGTGTGATTCCGGTTAGTCCAACCGTAGCCGAAAGCTAACGCATCCTGCGAGCGAATGGCATTGATTGGAGCATTATTCAGGTGGTCTTCTCTTCGCTCGAGAGTTGCTGTCAGCAGATGCTTGCCCATCTGGAACTTGTTATGAAATAGGTAGCTGCGCAGATTGGTCTCGGTCAGGTAGTAAGAGGGGGTGGTTTCGTAGCGGTCACGCGAATCGGTGACGCTAAGTCGCGAACTGAACGTATCGCTCCATTGCGACAGCCAGTTCACCCCGACAGTAGTCAACTTGAGGCGACTGCGGTCGTCTACCGGCTTTGCAAGGTTATAGCCGAAGGCATCGTACTGTGAGTTAACGTTACTCGTCAGTGCCGTAAGTTCGACACGCTGAGCTTTGCTGACCTGCAAACCAAGCCTAGCGTTAGCTGATTTACTGTGGTAGCCGTCATTGTCTGGATTGTGAGGTGTACCCGACCGGGAGTCAAAGCCAGTACTGGTTTCACTGGATAACCCAAGCGAGTAGTCAATAGCTTCGCTTGAACCGCTGAGTGCCGCATCAACCTTTTTTGTGTTGTAAGTACCGATTCCAACGCCGATCGAGGGCGTTAATGCACCATCACCCTTGCGGGTAAACAGCTGAATCACGCCGCCGATCGCATCAGAGCCATACACCGCAGCGGCCGGGCCGCGCAGCACCTCAATACGGTCAATTTGGGCCAACGGAATCGTCTGCCAGCTTGCGCCGCCGGTGGACTGCGAATCAACCCGCACGCCATCGATAAAAACCGCTGTGTAGCGCGACTCCGCACCACGCAAGAACACGCTGGTTGGAGAGCCCACGTTACCGGGGCGGCTGATTTGAATACCGGGCGCGCCGGCTAGGATATCCGCTACGCCAACCGCTCCGCTGCGTTGGATGGTTGCACGGTCAATGATCGTTACATCGGCCACCAAGTCGGCCAACGGCTGCGGCACACGGGTCGCCGTCACCACAATTGGGCTAAGTGTGGGGACGTCTACAGGCGTTGATTGCGCATAGACGGCCGGAACTGACAGGGGGGCGTGGATAAGCGCGGCCAAGAGCCGGCGTGAGTGAAGTTTTCGCATATGAATCAACCCGAAACAAAGGCCCTTACCGGCATCCCCGCCAGTACATGAGCGTTACAGCAGCGCGCTTTTAAAAAGACGCACCACCACATTGTTGGCCGGTATCCGGGCTGGTGGCACGACTTCCATCGCCTTCCCAAGCGCTTGTTCAAGGCACTCAGTGGCTGTGATGGAAGCGGAATCCCTGCGGATTCGTCCACTTACCGTTGCGGGGGCAGCGCAGGTTAAGTTGGCTTTGAGTGACCTTCTCTCCTGCTTCCCGTTGAACTGCGCTATGTGAACCACAGCGCGAGCACCAACTTGTCGATAGTAAACGAAAAAGCACTTCGAATCAAACCAACAGGTAAAGTGAATTGGAAACTACCCAGAGATTCATTTGGTTCGGATTTGCGTTGGTGCGTAAGAAATGAAGGCTGTTTTCGCTTCTACTTTGGCTGCAAAAATATCTTCTCCTGCATAGACCAGTCCACCGGGAACGGCTCCATCAGGTCTTTCATCGTCAGGTGTGCCGGGTACTTCCCGTCCAGGATCGCTTCAACGATCGTGGGGGACAGGTAAGCCAGGCGCAGTATTCTGCTGACAAACGATGGACTGATGTTCTCTGACTTGGCCATGTCTTCAATTGAAGCGTGGGTACCGTCAAATAGTTTCCGGTGCCAGCGGTGGCCGCGTGCCAAGAGTTTGACCATGGCGTTATCAATCAGCGCCTCGCGCCGCTCAATGGCGCGATCCCCGTTGGGCAGTACGATCACAGCCTTGCCCCCACGCCTGCGAAAAGTCATCGGAATCTCGGTGGTGAATCCCGCTTCGGTATCGATGCTCATGCAGCCTCCAATTCTTTCTGTGGTTCAAGCGTGTCGCGCAACAGCTTGTTCAAGCCCTTGTCGTGCCATTTGATTGCGATGCCGTCCTTGCGCACTGTGATTCGATCAACCAGGGTATGCAGAACTTTGGCCTGCTCCGCTGGGAAGAGTTCGTCCCAGACCGCGTCGATGGACTGCAATGCGCTTATGGCGTTTGTCTCTTCAACTTTGGGCCGCTGAGTATTTACCTCACGCACCGCGTGGGCCAGCACCTCTGGTGAGCGCAGGATGCCGCGCATCTTCTCAACCACCACCTGTTCGATCTCACCGGCGGGGATGCGGCAGATGTCGCAGCTTTCTTTGCCGATCTTGATCGAGTCGGTGTTGATGTAGTAGCGGTAGGTCTTGTGCTGCTTGCGCGTCCAGCCAGGCGTGAAGGCCCGTCCTTGCTCAGAAAAAATAAGTCCGCGCAGTAGAGAGGGCGCGCTGCCCCTACCCGCCAGCCTCGCCTTATTCATAGGGGTGCCGTTTTTCAGGTGCGTCTGCACCGTATCCCACAGCTCTTGCGTGATGATGCCGTCATGCTCACCAGGGAAGTGCTGACCCTTGTAGGCCGCAATGCCAATGTAGACCGGGTTGCTGAAGATCTTGTAGACAAGGCCTTTGGTGATCAACTTGCCTTCGCGGACAACGCCCTTGGCTGTTGTCCATGATTTGGAGGTGACACCGCGCTTGCGCAGGTCTTTGACGATGGTGGCCATCGAGGGCGTAGCCGCAAAGCGAGCAAAAATCTCCTGAACAATGGCTGCTTCTTTGGGGTTGGGCACCAGTTTTCGCTCAACCACGTCATAGCCCAAAGCGGGCATCCCACCCATCCAGATGCCACGCTTGCGTGAGGCCGCAATCTTGTCGCGCACCCGTTCACCGGACAACTCACGTTCAAACTGCGCAAAGGACAGCAGGATGTTGAGCGTCAACCGTCCCATAGAGGTGGTGGTATTGAAGGACTGGGTGACCGAAACAAAGGTCACCTTGTGCTGATCAAACAGCTCGACCAGCTTTGCAAAGTCGGCAAGCGACCGTGATAAACGATCAATCTTGTAAACCACGATGGTGTTCACCAGACCCTTCCGGACGTCTTCGAGCAGACGCTTGATGGCCGGGCGCTCGAGGGTTCCTCCTGAGAAACCGCCGTCGTCGTAACGATCCTTGAGCGTTACCCAGCCTTCAGATTTTTGGCTGGCAATGTAATTAGCGCAGGCATCGTGTTGGGCGTCCAGTGAGTTGAAGTTTTGGTCCAAGCCTTCTTCTGTGGACTTGCGCGTGTAGATCGCGCACAGGACTTTAGGGGTGGTAGCCATTAGACGCTCCTTCCAGAAGACAAACCAAAAAAGGTCCAACCGTTTCGGTTGGTGCCTGTAATCACCATGGCGATGCGTGAAATGGACTTGTAGCGTTGACCCGCGTATTCGAAATCGTCAACGTGCACCACCACCTCGTGGCGCTCACCATCCCATTCCCGAATCAGGCGCGTTCCGCAGATGGGCCTGCCATCAACCCTGCGGCGGCGGACATCGGCTTTGCCACCATCGAGTTGTTCGCCAAGCTTCTCCAGGCGCTTGACGGTCTCGCGGCGTAGGCCCCCAAGGGCCAGCTCCTGAATCCGGTATGCCAGACGCGTTTCAAGGAAGCGCCGGTTAAACGGTGGTGGTTCGGTCTGAAACATTTCTCGCCACATTTGCTTGAGGTCAGGTGTGGGCGAGGTTTTAAGGGCTGCAACGCGTGCAACAAGTGAGTCATTCATGGGTGTTGTCCTTGGTAGTCAAAACACCTGCATGAACGCTCTCTTCGGTACGGTTAGCAAGTTGAGCTTCGCGTTTTTGGCGGTCCAGAAGGCGAATAGCGCCCTGGGCCAGGATTGCGCCGATGACGGCCATCGGGCTTGGCTCGGCGCGAGGGGTTGGTGGTGGGGTGCGATTTGGGGCGGTCATGTAGGTTCATACCGCCGCAGGGGGTTTTTTTCTCAGGGCAGTGCCCGTTCTGGCCATCAAAAAGCCGATTTGCGCCATGTAAACGACACCCAGTCCTCAAGTCCAGTCAGAACACATCACAAATTTATTTCCGAGCAACAGTAATAATGCTGGTTGTTTACTAGCAATGTGATATGATGCTGCTCATCAACCACCAAGGAGTAATGATGCAAGAAGAAAACACCACCGGACGCGCGCTCGGCGGCTTGGCCAGGATGGCCAGCATGACGCCAGAGCAGCGCAAGGAAAACGCCCGTGCAGCTGCCCAAGCAAAGGCTGCATTGAAGAAGTTGCCCAAGGCAACTCACTCTGGTCAATTGGCTACAAACCTGATCGACTTACCGTGTTTTGTACTTGACGACGGACGTCGGGTCATCTCTGGTAGGGGCCTGACTGCAGCCATCGGAATGAAAGGGCGCGGAGCTGGGGTTTCTCGGGTTGCTGAGCACAAGCTCATTAAGGCCTATGGTGATCCAGCCCTAATAGCCGCCATAGACAACCCGATTCAATTCGTTGGCAAGTCACCGAAAGGTGACAACGTGCCAAGTGATGGTTACGAGGCGCATGTTTTGCAAGAAGTTTGCGAAGCGATCCTCACAGCGCGTGACAACAATTTGCTCTTGACGGAGCAAGACCAGCGATATGCAGTGCAGGCAGATATTTTGATGCGGGCATTCGCGCGCGTTGGCATCGTCGCGCTGATTGATGAGGCTACTGGGTATCAGAAGGATCGAGACAAGCAGGCACTAGCCAAGATTCTTGAAGCCTTCGTCGCCAAAGAGCTCCAGCCATGGTTGAAGACGTTCCCGGATGAGTATTACAGCGAACTTTTCCGCATCTACAAAATTCCATATCCACCGGTGGGTAATCCATCGTGGAGACCTAGTTTTCTCGGACATGTGACCAATAACGTTGTTTACGATCGACTTGCACCAGGTTTGTTGCCAGAACTAAAGCGTCTGGCAAGCAAAGAGGAGCGTAAAGCACGGCTTCACCAACATCTAAGTCAGGAGGTGGGGCACCCTAAATTACAAAGTCACATGGGTTCCATCGTCACTCTACTGAAACTGTCGCAAAGTCCAGAGCAGTTCCGTGACTTGGTAGACCGTTTACACCCACGTTTTGGTACCACTGGCCAACTCGACTTCGATGGCCAGGCGTAGTACGTAGCCATCTGAAAGACTCACGCAAAAAATAAAAGATAAAGAGGTTTTAAATGAGCTATTGGAATCAATTTGACAATTTCGATCCGTTGACCGGGCAGGTTTCGTACTGGCCATTTCCTCAAAATTCAGGAATTGTCTGGCGAGCTCGTAACTTATTGCGAAAACGGACAAGCGAACAAATCAGACATCTGGCCAGCTTTTCTGCTCAGATAGTGGATGAGTACTTTAGCCAAGCTAAAGAGGATGAAATTGAGAAGCTTAAAAGTGAAGGTGAATGGAGCTATTTTGATAGCGATGAGGATGGAAATCATCTTCAAATTAATGAGGAACGATTAAATGAACGCGATTTTCCAACCGCCGAAAACACGACCGAAATTGATGCGCTTACAGAGTGTATTGATGGATGGAGTGATGTATTTGGCGATGGCTCCGAGAATCCAGAAGCTTTTGAATACTTTGCAACTATGGCGCTGTGGAAAGTCGCAGATGCCATCGATAGGGTGACTTACAGCTATGACTACAAGTCAAAAACCTACACAAAAAAGGATAGGAAAAAACTTGAGTCGTATGACTACACAAGAGCTGCAGCCAGCGCAATTGAGGCGATGGAAGCTATCTGTCGAGCTGAAAGTTTGAGAGATATTGAGCGTCGTGAGAAGCGATTTACTGAGCAGATTCAGGCAGCTGAAAAACACACCAGCGCAAAGGT
>CAXNME010000027.1:0-20742 GCA_964203415.1 Rhodoferax sp. | reverse complement strand
GGAAATATCGTGTTTGATGTTCAAGCCCTCTTTGGCCTGCGCCAGCGGGATGCTCTCGCGGATGTGCCACAGGGCGCTGCGCCTGCGGCGATGTTTTCGGCTACCACCGCGTCAACCGACGCAACCCTTGTTCCACGAGCCGCCTCCAGCAAGGTCTCGAGTTGCGCACGCGCGTGGGCTTTCGGATTCGGTATCCGAGTTCTCCAGCACCACGCAATAAGGCACCGTCTGGCAAAAACGGCACCCGTTGCTGCGGAAAGTGCTTGTGCACCAGGCTCAGCGCGAACTGGCCCATGACCTCGAAAGCCTGTCAGGCCCGGCGCCCAGGTGGCTGATGGGCCAAGCCCGAGCAATTGCACCGCCGCTTCCATGCGAGGGCACAGCGGCACCAGCGCGGTCATCTTGCGCCGCGTGGCTGGCCGGGTACAGCTTCATGACCGCCGCGGTGATGATGCCCAGCGTGCCTTCGGAGCCGATCAACAGGTGGCGCAGGTCGTAGCCGGTGTTGTCTTTGCGCAGACCGGTCAAGCCGTCCCAGATCTCGCCCTGCGGTGTCACCACTTCCAGGCCCAGGCACAGATCGCGCGTATTGCCAAAGCGCACCACCTGCGTACCACCCGCGTTGGTGCCCAGGTTGCCGCCAATGGTGCAACTGCCTTCGCGAGGCCAGGCTGAGCGGAAACAACAGCCCGGCCTGCTTCGGCAGCACGGTTTGCAGGTTTTGCAGCACGCAGCCTGCATCCACGGTAATCGTCAGGTTAGTCGGCGTCGAGCTTGCCCGCACCGCGTTCATCCGGCCCAGGCTCGATCACAATCTGTGTCGCCGGAGCCGTCGGGCGTGGAGCCGACCACCATGCCCGGTATTGCCGCCTTGGGGCACCATGCTCACGCCCGGCAGCTGCGCAGGCTTTGACAACCGCCGCCACCTCCTGCGTCGAACCGGGGCGCACCACCGCCAGGGCTTTGCCGCGCTCGCGGCCACGCCAGTCCAGCTCATAGGCGCTGAGGTCACCATCCGTCAGCACATGGGATGGCCCCAGCAGGGCGCGCAGGGTCTGCAAGAGTGCGCTATGCGGCATTGCGGGCATTCCTGAAACGTAAACGCACATGCCAAGCACAGGCAGCAAACAGCGCCAGACACAGCGCCACCTCCACCATCGCCAGCCAGTTGCTCGGCGCGGGGTCACCCCAGGCGCGGACCACGCCCTCGGTGAAATACAGCCACACCATCAAACTGACCCAGCGGTAGGTGTACATGCGGTTTTTCAACAGTCCTGCCAGCGGCACACACAAGGGCAAGGCCTTGAGCGCCAGCAGCGAGCCGCCCGGGCGCAGCGGCGCGGCCCACAATTCCCAGACCAGGCTCAGCACAATCAGCCCCACCAGGCTGCCCACCGCGAGCCAGCGCGTGCGGTCAACCAGATTGGGGGGTAAGTCGGTCGGCGCGTCGGCCACAGTGTTCAAGGAATTCATGTGCGCGCATTTTCGCTGCAAAGCGGGCTGGGCCGCTCCCGCGGAGTGCCTGGGTTAAGCTTTCCCCTCTTATGAACCTGATTTTTGACCTTGGTGGCGTGGTGGTGGAATGGAACCCGCAGGCCATTTGCGCCCAAGCGTTTGAGGACCCGGCTTTGCAGCAGGTGGCGCTGACGCAGATTCTTCAGCACCCGGATTGGTTGGCTTTGGACCGTGGCAGCTTGGCGCGTGGGGATGCGATTCGCCGGGCCGCAAGCCGCACTGCGTGGTCGCCTTCTGCGGTGGATGGTTTCTTTGATGCGGTGCTGGCCAGCTTGCGCTTGAAAGAAGACACGGTGGCGCTCATGCAGCGTATGCATGCTGCGGGCCACAGCCTGTATTGCCTCTCCAATATGCCGCACCATGCGCTGGCCTACCTCGAGCAAAGCTACACATTTTGGAACTTGTTCAGCGCGCGGGTGATTTCCTGCCAGGTTGGCATGTGCAAACCGGAGCCAGGTATTTACGCCCACGTACTTCAGCATTGCGCCATGGACCCGGCGCAAACGGTGTTCATTGATGACATGCAGGTCAATGTGGACGCGGCGGCGGCGTTTGGCATACACCCGCTGCGTTTTGAGAACGCCGCGCAGTGCGAAAGCGCGCTGAATGCCTGGCTGAACCCGGTGGCATCATCGCCCGATGCGTAGCGTCGATCGATTTCGGGCCTGGTTGGGCGACCTGTGGCACTTGCGCTGGCGCGAGGCCTTTGTCACGCTGCGGGAGCGCTTCGCGCAAGACCGCCTGGGCGTGACGGCCGGCAGCCTCACTTTCACGACCACGATTGCGCTGGTGCCCATGATTACCGTGGTGTTGGCGGTCGTCACCGCGTTTCCGGTTTTCAGCAAGTTCCAAGACATTGCCCAGAAATGGCTGGTGGAGAGCCTGGTGCCCGAGAACATCGCGCGCCAGGTGCTGGGCTACCTGACCCTGTTTGCCGGTAAAGCCAACAAGCTCGGGCTGGCCGGTCTGGTGATACTGGTGCTCAGCGTCTTGGCCATGATTTTCACGATTGACCGCACGCTCAATGCCATCTGGCGCGTGCGTACCCCGCGCTCGCTGGGCCAGCGCATGCTGATTTACTGGACCGCGATGACCGTGGGGCCGCTGATCTTCGGCCTGAGCGTGACCATGACCTCGTATGCCATTTCCGCGTCCAAAGGGCTGGTCGCTGGTTTGCCAGGCGGCGTCGGGCTGCTGCTCGATACGGTGCAGTTCGGCATGGTGGCTGCCGTCATGGCGGCGATGTTCCAGTACGTGCCCAATACCCATGTGCGCTGGGGCCATGCCTGGATGGGCGGCTTGTTCGTCGCGGTGTGCCTGGAGATTGCCAAGCGCCTGCTGGGCTATTACCTGAGCAAAGTGCCCACCTATTCGCTGGTCTACGGCGCCTTTGCCACGCTGCCGATTTTGCTGGTCTGGATTTACATCGCCTGGGTGATCGTGTTGCTGGGCGCGACCTTGACGGCCTATGTGCCCGCGCTGCTTGAAGGTGCGCCGCGCAGACGCTCCGGTGCGGGCTCGGAATTCCAGGTGGCGCTGGAAATTTTGCAGGCGCTGGACAGCGTGCGCCAGTCTGCGGACAAGGGCCTGACCATGAGCGCGCTGAGCGCGCGCCTGTCGCTCACCGCGCAGCAACTCGAACCGGCTTTGGAGCGCTTGGTGGCGATGGACTGGATCGGGCTGCTGAGCGAGGCGCAGGGCCCGCAAAGCGACGCCCGCTATGTGCTGCTGGCAGACCCGCAGACCACGCCTGCGCGCCCCTTGCTGACGCTGCTGCTGGAGCACAACCCCGCTACCGCCGCGCTTGTGGGCCGGTGCCGGCTGGCAGCAAGCCACCTTGCGCAGCCTGCTCTAAGCCTTGGGCCTGGGCCTATTTGGCAAACAGCCGGGTCGGGTCGGCAAAGGCCTTGAACTCCACCGCGTTGCCGCAGGGGTCCAGAAAAAACATGGTGGCCTGCTCGCCGACCTGGCCTTTGAAGCGGATATGCGGCTCGATGACGAAGGCAATCCCTGCCTTTTGCAGCTTGGCCGCCATCGCCTCCCACTGCGCCATCTCCAACACCATGCCGAAATGCCGCACTGGAACCTTGTCGCCATCCACCGCGCTGGTGTTGTGGTGACCGGCTTCGTCGGGGCTCAAATGGGCGACGATTTGGTGGCCGAAGAAATTGAAATCAATCCAATCCGGCGAAGAGCGCCCCTCCGGACAACCCAGCAAATCGCCATAAAAAGCGCGCGCTTTATCCAGGGAGGTGACCGGGAAGGCGAGATGGAAAGGTTGCATGGAGGACGGTTCTCGCATTAGTTGGAATCAGATGGGGCGTCGGTCGCCACGCGGCGGGCACCGTCAAAGCGGCGCGCCCAGTAGCTGGTCTTCATGTCTTCGATGCGCACCTCTCCGCCGGGTTTGGGCGAATGGATGAATTTGCCATTACCCACATAAATCCCGACGTGGCTGAAAGTCCGGCGCATGGTGTTGAAAAAAACCAGATCACCGGGTTTGAGTTCGCTGGAGTCGATTTTTTCGGTGGCGGCAGCCTGCTGGGCCGCACTGCGCGGCAACACCAGCCCCAGCGTGTTCTCAAACATGTATTTCACAAAGCCGCTGCAATCAAAGCCGGTCTCTAAAGTGGCACCGCCCCGGCGGTAGGGAACGCCCAGAAAACCCAGCGTTGAGGCCACCAGATCGGACGCCTGGTTTCCCACTTTGCCGCCAATGGTGCTGACAGTGCCCAGCAAACCCTTCTCGGCTATCAAGCTGCCCAGCGCATCGTCCGCAGGCGGCGGAGGTACCGCAGTTTGCGCGCAGGCAAGCCCGACGCACAGCAGTGCGGCCAGTAGGGCGGCTAGAAATGATCGCATTCAGCGCGGGATTTTGGCATACCCCCCTCTACCGGCCTTTGCGTGCTAGCTGCCCCAACAATGGCGGCGGGCACCAATGGCCGTCTGCGGATTCCGACAATTCCGACACAAGCTCTTGACCCTATTGATTCCTTACATTAAAGTAAGGCAACACAAGGACGCAACCATGTCAACAGCCACCCTCACATCCAAAGGCCAGATCACCATCCCGGTAGAGGTCCGCAATGACCTCCAGGTTGATGCCGGTGATCGCGTGAAGTTTGTTCAGATCGCGCCTGGTCGTTACGAATTGGTTGCGGCTACCAGCGAAGTAACCGCGCTCAAAGGAATGTTTGGCCCGACCCAGAAGGTGGTGTCGGTCGAGGCCATGAACGCAGCCATCGCACAGCGTGGGGCGGCTGCGCGGTGATTGGGCTCGATACCAACGTCCTCGTCCGTTACATCATGCAGGACGACCCTCAGCATTCGCCCAAGGCGACCCGGTTGATTGAGTCGCTGGACGCGGAGAACCCGGGATACATCACCGTGGTGTCGGTCATCGAGTTGTACTGGGTCTTGACATCCTGCTACGGGCTGACGGGTGCGCAGGTCGCCCAAGCCCTGGATGCCATTTTGCGAACCAAACAATTGGTGGTGGAGCGTGGTGACCAGGTCATGCGTGCGCTGCGGGCTTTTGGTGAAGGCAAGGCTGACTTTGCAGACTGTTTGATCGAAAGGTGTGCAGCGGCTGCTGGCTGCACCCAAACCATGACCTTTGATGTGGGCGCATCCAAGAACGCTGGCATGGCGCTTATTGCCTGACAGGTATCCTCACCGCCCACTGGTGCGCGCTAGCGGACCTGCAGATTTTCCGTACAACCCAGGATGCCCCATGCTCTTAGACGCCCAAGAATGCCAGCTGGTACTGATGGATTACCAGGCCCGATTGATGCCGGCCATGCTGGACGCCACCGCCGTTGTTGCCAACGCCGCTCGGCTGGCGCAGGTGGCTGCCCTGGTGCAGGTGCCGGTTGTTGCGACCGAGCAAAACCCTTCGCGGCTCGGTCCCACGGTTGATGGCTTGCAGGCGGCCTTGCGGCAGGCGCGGGCGCGCACCTTGAGCAAAATGCAGTTCAGCGCTGTCGAAGAGGGCCTGGGCGAATGGTTGCGCCCCGAAGTCCAGGCCCCGCAGGGCAACGCCCGCAGCCTGCCCAAGCACCTGCAAAAACCCGCTGCAGCGCAGCGCCAGAGCATTGTCCTGGCGGGTTGTGAGGCCCATATTTGCATGCTGCAAACCGCCTTGGACCTGGTGGAAGACGAGTTTGAGGTCTGGGTCGTCACCGACGCCTGCACCTCGCGCACCGAGCGCAACCGCGACGCCGCCTTTGACCGGCTGGCCAGCGCCGGGGTCGAGCTGGTGACCACGGAAATGGTGGCCTTTGAGTGGTTGCGCAGTGCGGAACATCCGGCCTTCAAGGCCATGTTGCAGCTGGTGAAGTAGGGCGCCGGGCGCAGTCAGCCGCGCGCAAGTTGCGCCACGATAATCCGGCAGCAGAATATCAATGGTGCAGTGCACCCCGTGGAGACAAGCCATGACCAGCTACCAGGAATTTCACCGCCGCTCACTGCAAGAGCCCGACGCCTTTTGGTCCGAACAGGCTAAAAAAATTGAGTGGCAAACGCCACCGCAACAGATTTGCGACTACAGCAACCCACCTTTTGCCAAGTGGTTCGTCGGCGGCACGACCAACATCTGTCCACAACGCCATCGACCGGCACCTGGCTGCCCGTGGCGACCAGGCCGCCCTGATCGCCGTTTCCACCGAAACCGACACCGAGCGCGTCTACACCTACGCGCAACTGCACGACGAGGTACAGCGCATGGCTGCTGCCATGCAGTCGCTGGGCGTGCGTACCGGCGACCGGGTGCTGATTTACATGCCCATGATTGCCGACGCCGTGTTTGCCATGCTGGCCTGCGCCCGCATCGGTGCGATCCACTCGGTGGTGTTTGGCGGTTTTGCCTCGGGTTCGCTGGCCTCGCGCATTGAAGACGCGCAGCCCACGCTGATCGTCAGCGCCGACGCCGGTTCGCGGGGCGGCAAAGTCGTGCCCTACAAGCCGCTGCTCGACGCCGCCATCGCGCTGTCCAGCCACAAACCCCAGGCCGTCTTGCTGGCAGACCGCCAGCTCGCGCCCATGGATATCGTCGCCGGGCGGGACCACTTGTGGAGCAGCTTGCGCGAACAGTGCGCCGCCACGGTGGTTCCCTGCGTCTGGCTGGAGTCCACCCACCCCAGCTACACGCTGTACACCAGCGGCACCACCGGCAAGCCCAAGGGCGTGCAGCGCGACACCGGCGGCTACGCCGTGGCGCTGGCCGCCAGCATGGAGCATATTTTTTGCACCAAGCCCGGCGAAACCTATTTCTGCACCAGCGACATCGGCTGGGTGGTGGGGCATTGCTACATCGTCTACGGCCCGCTGATCGGCGGTATGGCGACCATCTTGTATGAAGGCCTGCCGACACGGCCCGCATGGCGGCATCTGGTGGGAACTGGTGCAAAAGTACCGCGTCACCGTGATGTTCAGCGCCCCCACTGCGGTGCGCGTACTCAAAAAGCAAGACCCGGCGCTCTTGCGCCAGTACGACCTGTCCAGCCTGCGCGCGCTGTTTCTGGCGGGCGAGCCGCTGGACGAGCCCACTGCGCAGTGGATCAGCGAAGGCCTGGGCAAACCCATCATCGACAACTACTGGCAAACCGAGAGCGGCTGGCCCATCCTCACCCTGGCCAATGGCGTGGAGAAGCAAAACAGCAAATTCGGCAGCCCCGGCCTGCCCATGTACGGCTACAACGCCAAGCTGTTGGACAACGAAACCGGCGAAGAGCTGCTCGGGCCGGATAAAAAAGGCGTGCTCGCCCTCGAAGGCCCGCTGCCCCCCGGCTGCATGCAAACCGTGTGGCGCGACGACGCCCGTTTTGTCAACACCTACTGGAAGAGCATTCCCAACCGCTTGGTCTACAGCACCTTTGATTGGGCGGTGCGCGACGCCGATGGCTACTACTTCATCCTGGGCCGCACCGATGACGTGATCAACGTCGCCGGCCACCGCCTGGGCACGCGGGAGATCGAGGAATGCATTTCCAGCCACCCGAATGTGGCCGAAGTCGCTGTGGTGGGCATCGCCGACCAGCTCAAGGGGCAGGTGGCGGTGGCTTTTGCTGTGGCCAAAGACGCCAGCGGTCTGGGCGACCCGGCGGCCAAATTGCGCCTGGAAGGCGAGGTCATGCGCGTGGTGGAGCAATCCATTGGCGCGGTGGGCCGCCCGGCGCGGGTGTATTTTGTGAACCTGCTGCCCAAGACCCGCAGCGGCAAGTTGCTGCGCCGCGCCATCCAGGCGGTCTGCGAGGGGCGTGACCCCGGCGATCTGACCACCATGGACGACCCGGGCGCGCTGCAGCAAATCAAAGATTTAGTTGCACCCGTTTAAGGGTGTCACAATCCGCCGGTACTTTCAGCCCTTCCGGCCACAGTCGCATCCGCCAAACGGTCCAGCCGTGTAGCGGAAGGTAATCCCACCAACTTAGGTTCCCTGCAGGGGAACGGAGGTCAGCGCATATGACACAGACGCAATCCGTCTACGCCGCCTACCAAGGCAACACCTATCTTTTCGGGGGCAACGCGCCCTACGTCGAAGAGCTCTACGAAAACTACCTGGCCAACCCCGGCAGCGTGCCCGAATCCTGGCGCGAGTACTTTGACGCCTTGCAGCACGTGCCCGCAGTCGACGGCTCCAACGCCACCGATGTGCCGCACCAGCCGGTGATCAACGCCTTTGCCGAACGCGCCAAAGCCGGCGGCACCAAAGTCGTGATGGCCAGCGCCGATGTGGAGATGGGGCGCAAACGCACCGCTGTGCAGCAGCTCATCGCCGCCTACCGCAATGTGGGCCAGCGCTGGGCCGATCTGGACCCTTTGAAGCGCACCGAGCGACCGGCGATCCCCGACCTGGACCCGGCGTTTTATGGTTTCACGGACTCCGACTTGGAGACCGTTTTCGACACCAGCAACACCTTCTTTGGCAAGAAGAACATGCCCCTGCGCGAGCTGATGAATGCGCTGCGCGAAACCTACTGCGGCACGCTGGGTGCCGAGTTCATGTACACCAGCGAGCAGTCGCACAAACGCTGGTGGCAACAGCGCCTGGAGTCGGTGCGCAGCAAACCCAACTTCTCGCCGGAGAAGAAAAAGAACATCCTGGAAAACCTCACCGCCGCCGAAGGTCTGGAGCGTTTTCTGCACACCAAATACGTGGGCCAAAAGCGCTTCTCGCTCGAAGGTGGTGAAAGTTTCATCGCTGCCATGGACGAGCTGATCCAAGCGGCCGGACAGCGCGGCGTGCAAGAGATCGTGATAGGCATGGCGCACCGCGGCCGCTTGAACGTGTTGGTCAATACCATGGGCAAACAACCGGCGGATTTGTTCGCCGAGTTCGACCACACAGCGCCCGAAGAACTGACCTCGGGCGACGTGAAATACCACCAGGGCTTCAGCTCCGACGTCGCCACCCCCGGTGGCCCGGTGCATTTGAGCTTGGCTTTCAACCCCTCGCACCTGGAAATCGTCAACCCCGTGGTCGAAGGCTCGGTGCGCGCCCGCATGGACCGCCGAGGCGACCCCAAGGGCAAGCAGGTGCTGCCGGTGCTGGTACACGGCGACGCAGCTTTTGCCGGCCAGGGCGTTATTCAGGAGACGCTGGCGCTGGCCCAAACCCGTGGCTACACCACGGGCGGCACGGTGCATATCGTGATCAACAACCAGATTGGCTTTACCACCTCGGACCCGCGCGACAGCCGCTCTAGCGTGTACTGCACCGACGTGGTCAAGATGGTCGAAGCCCCGGTCTTGCATGTCAACGGCGACGACCCCGAGGCGGTCATCCTGGCCGTGCAGTGGGCGCTGGAATACCGCATGGAATTCAGCATGGATATCGTGATCGATATCGTGTGCTTTCGCAAACTCGGCCACAACGAGCAGGACACGCCCTCGCTCACCCAGCCGCTGATGTACAAAAAAATCGCCACCCACCCCGGCACCCGCAAGCTCTACGCCGACCGGCTCGCCGCACAGGGCCTGGGCGCGACTTTGGGCGACGACATGGTCAAAGCCTACCGCGCAGCGCTGGAGGTCGGCAAGCACAAGGAAGACCCGGTACTCACCCACTTCAAGAACAAATTCACCGTGGACTGGCAGCCTTTCCTGGGCAAAAAGTGGACCGATGCGGCCGATACCGCTTTGCCGATGAGCGAATGGAAGCGCCTGGCCGAACGCATCACCACCATCCCGTCCACCGTGACGCCGCATCCGCTGGTAAAAAAGGTCTATGACGACCGGGCTGCGATGGGCCGTGGCGAATTGCCGGTGGACTGGGGCATGGGCGAGCACATGGCATTTGCTTCCCTGGTGGCCGGCGGCTACCCTATCCGCCTGTCTGGCGAAGACTGCGGGCGCGGCACCTTCACGCACCGCCATTCGGTGATCCACGACCAGAACCGCGAACGCTGGGACGAGGGCAACTACGTGCCCTTGCAGCACGCTGCCGACGGCCAAGCGCCGTTTACCGTGATCGACTCCATCCTGTCCGAAGAAGCGGTGCTCGGATTTGAATACGGCTACGCCTCCAACGATCCCAACACCCTGGTGATCTGGGAAGCGCAGTTCGGCGACTTTGCCAACGGCGCGCAGGTGGTGATTGACCAGTTCATTGCGTCCGGCGAGGTCAAATGGGGCCGTGTCAATGGCCTGACCCTCATGCTGCCGCACGGCTACGAAGGGCAGGGGCCTGAGCACAGCTCGGCGCGCCTGGAACGCTTCATGCAATTGGCGGCCGACACCAATATGCAAATCGTGCAGCCCACCACCGCCAGCCAGATCTTCCATGTGCTGCGGCGCCAGATGGTGCGCAACCTGCGCAAGCCGCTGATCATCTTCACGCCCAAGTCGCTGCTGCGCGCCAAAGACGCCGCCTCGCCGCTGGTGGAATTCACCAAAGGCAGCTTCCAGACCATCATTGGCGACAGCGCCGAGTTGAATGGCGAGAAGGTCAAGCGCGTGATCGCCTGCTCCGGCAAGGTCTACTACGACCTGGTGAAAAAACGGCTGGAAAAAGAGCTGGCAGATGTGGCCATCGTGCGCGTCGAGCAGCTCTATCCGTTCCCGCACAAGGTCTTTGCCGCCGAGCTGAAAAAGTACCCCAACGCCACCGACATCGTGTGGTGCCAGGACGAGCCGCAAAACCAGGGTGCCTGGTTCTTTGTGCAGCACTACATCCACGAAAACATGGTCGCTGGCCAGCGGTTGGGCTATTCAGGCCGCGCCGCCTCGGCCTCGCCTGCCGTGGGCTATTCGCACCTGCACCAGGAGCAGCAAAAAGCGCTGGTTGAAGGCGCGTTTGCCAAGCTCAAGGGCTTTGTACTGACCAAGTAAGCGCGCCCTTCATCTGCTTCGCACAACCCACACACCCAGAAATACCCTGACATACCGAAAGAAACACCATGGCTATCGTTGAAGTCAAAGTCCCCCAACTCTCCGAATCGGTGGCTGAGGCCACCATGCTGCAATGGAAAAAGAAGGCCGGTGACATGGTCGCCGCCGACGAGATCCTGATCGAGATCGAAACCGACAAAGTCGTACTCGAAGTGCCCGCGCCCTCGGCGGGCATGCTCGCGGAGATCCTGGTCGCAGACGGCGGAACCGTCGTGGCCGAGCAGCTCATCGCCCGCATTGATTCGGCTGGCGTCGGCACTGCCGCCGCGCCCGCCCCTGCTTCAGCTGCAGCCCCGGCTGTCGCCGCGCCAACTGCCGCCGCTGCCGCTGCACCCACCACCGCAGGCTCCATGGCCGGTGTGGCGATGCCCGCTGCCGCCAAGCTCATGGCCGATAAAGGCATGGCCGCTGGCTCCGTGGTTGGCACCGGCAAAGACGGCCGCGTCACCAAAGGCGATGTGCTGGCTGCGCCCGCAGCGGCTGCTGCCGCGCAGGCGGTATCGATCCCCACCGGCGTACCCACCAGCACCTTGCCACCGGTCAACGCGCCTGCCGCGCCGGACTTTGGCCAACGCCCCGAACAGCGCGTGCCCATGACCCGGCTGCGCGCCCGCGTGGCCGAGCGCTTGCTGCAATCGCAAGTCGAGCAACGCCATCCTCACCACCTTCAACGAGGTCAACATGGCCCCGGTCATGGAGATGCGCAAGCGCTTCCAGGAGCGTTTTGAGAAAGAGCATGGCGTCAAGCTCGGTTTCATGAGCTTCTTTGTCAAAGCTGCGGTGCATGCGCTGAAAAAATACCCCGTGCTCAACGCCTCGGTGGATGGCAACGACATCGTGTACCACGGCTACTTTGACATCGGTATCGCCGTCGGTTCACCGCGCGGCCTGGTGGTGCCCATTCTGCGCAACGCCGACCAGATGAGCTTTGCCGAGATCGAGAAGAAGATCGCCGATTACGGCCAGAAAGCCGCGCAAGGCAAGCTCGGCATGGAAGAGATGACCGGCGGCACCTTCTCCATCAGCAACGGCGGCACCTTCGGCTCCATGATGTCCACCCCCATCATCAACCCGCCGCAAAGCGCCATCCTGGGCGTGCACGCCACCAAAGACCGCGCCGTGGTCGAAAACGGCCAGGTCGTGGTGCGCCCCATGAACTACTTCGCCATGAGCTACGACCACCGCATCATCGACGGCCGCGAAGCCGTCCTGGGCCTGGTCGCCATGAAAGAAGCGCTGGAAGATCCGTCGCGCTTGTTGTTTGATATTTGATGGACCAGCCCATGACCCAAGCATTCGACGTCATCGTCATCGGCGCAGGCCCTGGGGGCTATATCGCGGCTATCCGGGCGGCGCAACTCGGCTTCAAGGTCGCTTGCGTGGACGCCTGGAAAAACGCCAGCGGCGGTCCGGCACCGGGCGGCACCTGTACCAATGTGGGCTGCATCCCGTCCAAGGCGCTGCTGCAATCTAGCGAGCACTACGACCAGGCCCGCAACCACTTTGCCGAACATGGCATCACCGCCACCGGCGTCAAGATGGATGTGGCGCAGATGCTGGCGCGCAAAGACAGCGTGGTGCAACAGAACAACGACGGCATCTTGTACCTGTTCAAGAAAAACAAGATCAGCTTCTTCCACGGCCACGGCGCTTTGGCTGCGCCCGTGGACGGCGTGCACCAGGTCACGGTCAGCGGCAGCACCGAGGCGGCGCTGAGCGCGCCGCAGATCATCATCGCCACCGGCTCCAGCGCCCGCGCGCTGCCCGGCACGCCGTTTGACGAGGTCAACGTGCTGTCCAACGACGGCGCACTGCGCGTGGGCGCGGTGCCCAAAAAGCTGGTGCTCATCGGCTCGGGCGTGATCGGCCTGGAGATGGGCTCGGTCTGGCGTCGCTTGGGCGCAGAGGTCACCATCCTGGAAGGCCTGCCCACCTTCCTGGGCGCGGTGGACCAGCAGATTGCCAAAGAAGCCAAAAAGGCCTTTGACAAGCAGGGCCTGAAGATCGAGCTGGGTGTGAAAGTCGGTGAGATCAAGGTCGCCAAAAAGGGCGTGTCGGTGGCCTACACCAATGCCAAAGGCGAGGCGCAAACGCTGGACGCCGACAAACTCATCGTCTCGATTGGCCGCGTGCCCCACACCGCCGGCTTGAATGCCGAGTCCGTCGGCCTGGCGCTGGACGAGCGCGGCGCGGTGGTGGTCGATGCGGATTGCAAAACCAACGTCCCCGGCATTTGGGCCGTGGGCGATGTGGTGCGCGGCCCCATGCTGGCGCACAAAGCTGAAGAAGAGGGCGTGGCGGTGGCCGAGCGCATCGCCGGGCAACACGGGCATGTCAACTTCAACACCGTCCCCTGGGTCATCTACACCAGCCCTGAGATCGCCTGGGTTGGCCGCACCGAGCAGCAGCTCAAAGCCGACGGCGTGGCCTACAAAGCCGGCACCTTCCCCTTTCTGGCCAACGGCCGGGCGCGCGCTTTGGGCGACACCACTGGCATGGTCAAGTTCCTGGCCGACGCGGTGACCGACGAGATTTTGGGCGTACACATCGTCGGCCCCCAGGCCAGCGAGTTGATCGCCGAAGCCGTGGTCGCCATGGAGTTCCGTGCCAGCGCGGAAGACATTGCGCGTATCTGCCACGCGCATCCTTCGTTGTCCGAGGCGACGAAAGAGGCGGCGCTGGCGGTGGATAAGCGGACGCTGAACTTCTAGCCTTTTCTGTACTGGGCGGACGACCGAAAAAATCGGTTTTCGCCTAAAAGTCTCATCCCTCACGCATCAATCACCCGACGCGTGAACTGCTCCAAATAATCCATCAACTGGCTCGCACCATCCGCCGCCTGGGCTGCGTTGCCGGAGGCGATGGCCTGGGCCAGGACCATGTGGCGGCGGGCGCCTTCGGTGATTTCGCCTTCGTTTTGGTAGCGGTACCAGAAGCGGCGGCACTGCACGACCAGCGGGACCACGGCTTTGACGGCGGCGAAGTTGCCGCAGGCGGCGTGGTTGACGTGGTCCAGCGCCTGGTCTGCGGCCATGTATTCGTCCAGGTTGCCGCCCTGGCTGGAGGTGATCATTTTTTCGGCGCACAGCACCAGGTTTTTGCGCTGCTCCGGGCTGGCCCGGCGCGCGGAGCAGGTGGCGATGAGTTGCTCGAGCACGCGGCGGGTTTCGATCACATCGAGGTGGTCGACCACGTCGATGGTCGAGACCGTCAGCCCCCGGCGCGGCTGCTGCACGATCAGGCCGATAGAGACCATGCGCATCAGCGCCTCGCGCACGGGGGTGCGGCCGAGCTGGGCCATCTCGGCCAGTTCGGCCTCCACCACCGTTGAGCCGGGCGCAATCTCCAGCTTGGAGATCATGGCCTCGATGCGGTCGTAGGCCATGTCCGCAGCGCGGCGCTTGGGCTCTGGCGGCTTTTTAGCCTGGGGTGGCGTGCGGGTGCTCATGGGCGTGGCGGGTCAATGGTTGCGGGAATAGTACGTGATGGGCTCTCGGCCATGCGGCTGAGCGTGCCCACGCGCGCGGGCGAGAGCGGCGGGCGCGGGGAGGGCGTTTGCCAGCCCCACAAATGCTGCGCCGCTGCGCCGCAGACCCGGCCCTGGCAAGCGCCCATGCCGCAGCGGGTGGCCAGTTTGGCCTCGGTCCAGCCGCTGCAGGCGGCGACAGTCGGCGTAGGCCACGTCTTCGCAGCGGCAAAAAATGGTGTCTGCTTGGGCCAGCTTTTTCAGCGCCGGCGACAGAGAAAAATGCTGTGCCAAACGGCGGGCAAACGCAGCCCAACGCGCGCGTTCAGCCAAGGCCGGTTGCGCCACGGTTTGCCCGGTCGCAGCCAGTCCCGCGATACGCCCTTCGGCCATAGACAGCTCCACGCCGCCCGCGCCCGTGCATTCGCCCGCAGCAAAAACGCCGGGCAGCGAAGTGGCCTGCCGCGCATCCACCGCAAGCACGGTTTTGCCATCAACATCTTGCGCGGTGGCGCACCCCAGCAAGCGACCTAGTTCCGCATTGGGCACCAGCCCGAAGCCCACCGCCAGCCGGTCGCAGGCCAGCGTTTCCACGCGGTCTCCGTGGCGCAGTTGCACGGATTCAAGCCGCCCTGCGCCTTGCGCGGCGATCACATGGGTGGCGCTGCGGTACCGCGCGGTCAACAGGCCCAAGCGCCTGTAATGCTTTACCCGGCCAGCGCCATAAACCTGCCGCGAACGCGGCGATCTGCGTCGCGCTGGCTTGCTCGGCCACGCACAGCACATGCGCACCCGCGCTGCGGGCACTGGCCGCCGCTGCCAGCAGCAAAGGCCCGCTACCCGCCAACACAATGCGCTGCCCGCGCACGGGCAAGCCGCCTTTGATCAGTGCCTGCAACGCGCCTGCGCCGGTGACGCCGGGCAGGGTCCAGCCGGGAAAAGGCAGCAGCAACTCGCGCGCGCCGGTACACAGAATCAGCGCGTCAAAAGTCTGTATCCACGCCCGCTGCGCGTCTTCCAGCAGCAGTGCGTTCGCGCCCTGCGCCGCCACCACGCGGGTGCCACACACCAGGCGCACGTTAGGGCAGTCCGCCAGCGCTGCGCGCAAACGCTGTGCCGGTGCGGAAGGCGCTGCGCCCGGACCGCTGCGCCAGATCTGACCGCCGGGTGCCGGGTTGTCGTCGACCACGGTGATTTGCCAGCCCGCGTTTGCGGCGGCCAGTGCCGCGCTCAAGCCCGCCGGGCCTGCGCCGATGATGAGCAGCGCGCGCTTGTGGCCTGGGCTGGTGGTGCTCGTCATGGTGCGGGCTGGGCCGTGGGCGCAGCCATTCCGGTCTGAATTTGCATACCGTCTTCGCACACGGTCTGGCAGGCCAGGCGTATGTGGCCGTCCACGCGCAAGCGGCATTCCTGGCAGATACCCATTCCGCACAGCGGCGCGCGCGGCTGGCCGCTCACCGAGTGGCGGGCCACGCCGTCGCCACCGTACGCAAGGGCTGCGGCCACACTGGTGCCCGCTGCAACGCGCACGCTGCGCCCGTCCACCGTGCAATGCACCCAGGGACTGGCTGCGGTTTGGGTGTTCATGCGGCCACCAGAAAGCGGCTGGCTTGGTAGGGGCGGGCGTCCAGGGCGCAGGCTGCGCCGGTGATCTGCGCGGCAAGCAGGCGCGCAGTGGCCGGGGCGGTGGTCACGCCCAGGCCCTCATGGCCCACGGCCAGCCAGAGTTTGTCGCGGCTGGGGTGCGCGCCGATCAGCGGTAAGCCATCCGGCGTGGCCGCCCGAAAGCCGGCCCAACTGCGGGTGATCTGCAAGCCGTCCAGCGCGGGCATGTAAGCCAAGGCGCAGGCCAGCATGCGCGCCAGCATGGCGGGCTCGACCGCCGGGTCGGCGCTGTCGAACTGGCGCGAGGAGCCGATCAACAACTGCCCGCTGGGGCGCGGCTGCACGTTAAAGGCCACCGACGCGCCGCTGGCCAGGTGCGCGCTTTTGACGTAAGCCAACTCCACCAACTGGTGCTGCACCGTGCCGGGGTAGCGGTCGGTGATCGCCAGGTGGCCTTTTTTGGGTTGCAGCGGCAGATCGGGGCACAGCTTGGTGGACTGCACGCCACCGGCCAAGACCACCGCAGCGGCGCTGCGCCGTGCGCCGCCCTGCAGATGGACCACGCCGCCGTCAATCGCCGTGACGTGCGCGCGCTCGGTGCGGATGGGCACGCGGCCATGGGCCAGCAGCCAGCGTGCGGCGTTGGGGGCGTAGACCACGCCGTCGTTGGCGACCCGCAGTGCGCCGCGCAAGCCGGGGCGCAGGGCGGGTTCGGCATGCGCCAGTGCGGCGGCGTCCAGCAGTTCGCTGTGCACGCCAGCGGCGCGCAGGCGCACCTGTTTTTCGCGTGCCGCGTCCATTTCTTCATCGTCGGCGGCAATCCACAAGGTTCCGCAGTGGCTGTAGCCGCAGTCGGCATCCATGCGCGGCACCAGTTCGGCCCACATACCGACCGAGGCGCTGCTGAGCGCCAGCTCGGCCGGGTTGTCGTCCATCACCACCACATGGCCCATACCGGCTGCGGTGGCTGCGCCTTCGGCGGCGTCAATCACCAGCACATTGAGTCCGTTCTGCGCCAGTTCATAAGCGCAGGCAGCGCCCACAATGCCTGCGCCGATGACGATGGCGTCTGCGTCCATGAAGCGCTTTCGTCCTTTCGCCCTTCAGCAGGCGAACCAGGTGTCGTTGAGGCGGTAGCCCTCGGGGAAGGGGTCTTGCGGGTCGGCGCCGTAATACGACAGGCCGGTGATCCAGGCGCGCCCGCTGATTTGCGGAATGACAGCCGGTGTGCTGCCGACCTGCGCCGTGCCGGTGATTTGGCAATGGAATTCGGTCTCGAGCACCGAGCGGTGGGTGAAGCGCTCGCCCACGGCGAGTTCGCCGCGCGCGTGCATCAGCGCCATGCGGGCTGAGCTGCCGGTGCCGCAAGGGCTGCGGTCCAAACGGCCGGGGGATACCACCACGGCGTTCTTCGACGTTTTGATGCCGTCGCGCTGTTCCAGCGGTCCGGCAAACAGGGTCATATTGATGGTGTGTATGCCGGGGTTGAGCGGGTGCACGCTGGGCAGTTGCTCGGCGGCGGCGAGCTTGATGCGCTCACCCATCTCGACCAGCGAACGCGCCTCGTCGCGCTCCAGCGCAAAGCCCAATGAGGCGGCGTCGACGATGGCGTAAATCATGCCGCCGTAGGACACGTCCAGCGTCAGCGTGCCCAGACCGGGCACTTCGACGGGTTGGCTGCGGTGCATCACGAAGGCGGGGACGTTTTGGAAGGTGACGCGGCGGCATTTGCCGTCTTCACATTCGGCGCGCACCCGCACCAGGCCGGCGGGGGTGTCGACCACCAGCTCGGTGATGGGGGTTTGCATGGGGACCATGCCGGTTTCCAGCACCGCAGTGACGGTGCACATCAGGTTGGAGCCGGACATGGGCGGGTAGTAGTCGGACTCGATCACGATCATGCCGAAGTCGGCCTCGCGGTCAATCGGCGGGGTGACCAGGTTGACGGCGGCGTTCACGCTGCCGCGCGGGTCGGACAGCAGCATGGTGCGCAGCCAGTCCTGTTTTTCCTGGATGAGCTGCTGGCGCTCGAACATGGAGTCGGCGCGCGGGGCGATGACGCCGCCGGTGATGACCCGCCCGACCTCGCCTTCGGCGTGTACGCCGATCACGGTGACGATGTTTTTGAGGTTCATGCCATGCCCCTTAGAAGTTAAAGTGATACATCAACTAGCCGAAAAAAACCTCAGCCTTCATTCATCAAAGCCAGAATGTCCGCGTGCAGCGTACGCGCCATTTGCACCCCGTGGATCTGGCTGCGGGCGCGGGCTTCAAACCGGCGTTGCGATGGCAGGCGCGCGCCCTGGCCGGTGATGGCGGCGAACAATGCTTCAGCACCGGCCTGGTCCAAGGCCGGGTCGCGGCCGGAAAAAAAGCGGGGGTCGAAAGCCAGAATCAGCTCGCCGTGGTGCGGCGCGCCGCCCAGGCGTCCGTCCAGCGCCAGCGACTGCGCGCTGGTGAGGTCGCCGATCAGCGGGCCCGCCATCAGCTCGATCATGCTGGCCAGGGCCGAGCCCTTGTAGCCGCCAAAGGTTTGCATCGCGCCGCGCTGCAGCACCGTGGCGGCATCCGTACAGGGTTCACCGTCTTCGTCCAGACCCCAGCCAGTGGGCAGGGCGCGGCCACTGCGGCGGTACAGCTCGATCTCGCCACGCGCCACGGCGCTGGTGGCAAAGTCAAATACATAGGGGTGCGCACCCGCGCGCGGCCAGCCGAAGGCCAGCGGGTTGGTGCCGAACACCGCGCTGCGCCCGCCGGCGGGAGCCACGCAGGCGTGTGCGGGGGTCATGGCCAGCGCGCACAGGCCGTGTTCGGTGAGCTGTTCGACCTCGGGCCAGAGCGCTGAAAAATGGAAGCAGTTGTTGATGACCAGCGCGCCCATACCGCAGGCGCGGACTTTTTCTACCAGGTGGCGGCTGCCCACCTCAAAAGCCAGTGGCGAGAAAGCCGCCTGCGCATCGACTGCCACCACAACAGGCGAACGCTGGGTCACCAGGGGTTCGGCGTCGCGGCTGACGCGGCCATCGCGCAGCGACTGCACACACATCAGCAGGCGGAACAGGCCGTGGGAATGGCAGGCATCGCGCTGCCCGGCAACCATGACGCGGGCCATGGCCTGGGCGTGCGGCTCAGAGACGCCGTGGTGGCGGAGCACGTCCAGCGCCAGGGTATGCAGCTCCGCCAGCGAGAGGGTGACGGTGTCAGCGTCCTTGGTGTGGTGGTGGCGTCGCTCATGGCAGGGGCGGCTACAGACGTATGCCCCAGCAGAAAGGGTCTTGCGGATCGAGCACCAGATGTGCTTCGGCGCTCACGTAAGCGCGGCCGCGCACGGTGGGGATGATCTGACCGTCCACCATCTCGTAGCTCACCTGAAAACGGCTGCCGATGACGCTGGCTTGCTGCCAGATGGCGCCCGGGGCCAGATGCCCGTCGGCGGCGAGGCAGGCGATCTTGGCGCAGCTGCCGGTGCCGCAGGGCGAGCGGTCGTAGGCGTCGCCGGGGCAGAGCACGAAGTTGCGGCTGTCAGCGCCCTGGTCGTCGGGGCCGAAGAGTTCGATGTGGTCAATCTCCGCGCCCTTGTCTCCGGTGATGCCCTGCGCGGCCAGGGCTTTGCGCATGGCCACGGTGTAGGCGGTCAGCGCAGCCAGGTTGTCGCTGGCCACGCGCAGGCCGTGGTCGCTGCACAGAAAAAACCAGTTGCCGCCCCAGGCTACGTCGCCATGTGCCACACCGTAGCCGGGCACGGTGACCGCGACCTGGCGCAGATGCCGCCGGGCCGGGACGTTGCGCACGCCGACCGAACCGTCCGCATGCAGCGTGGCATGCACGGTGCCGACCGGGGTCTCGATGGCGTGGGTGCCCACGCCGATGCGGCCCAGATAGGCCAGCGAGGCGACCACGCCAATCGTGCCGTGGCCGCACATGCCGAGGTAGCCGGTGTTGTTGAAAAAAATCACGCCCGCCGCGCTGGCCGGGTCTACGCGGTTTGCACAGCAGCGCACCAACTACGACGTCGCTGCCGCGCGGCTCCAGGATGGTGGTGGCGCGCCAGGCGTCGTGCTGGGTGCGCAAAACTTCCAGACGCTGCGCCATGCTGCCGCTGCCCAGGTCGGGGAAAGCCGTCGAGCACCAGGCGGGTCGGTTCACCGCCGGTGTGGGAATCGATGACGTGGATTTTTTGCATGGTTGTTTGGGTTGCATCGGTATGAGCGGCGCAATACTGGTCAGTGCGAGGACTTGAGGAAGGCTGCCGTCTCAGGCCGCTGCGGGTTGTCGATCACCTGCTGCGGGCTGCCGATTTCATGGATCACACCGTCGCGGAAAAACGCCACGCGGTCGGAGACATCGCGGGCGAAGCGGATTTCGTGGGTGACCAGAATCATGGTCATTCCTTCGTCGGACAGCATGCGCAGGGTGTCCAGCACCTCGCCAACCAGCTGCGGGTCCAGCGCCGAGGTGACCTCGTCAAACAGCATGTAATCGGGCGACATAGCCAGGGCGCGCGCGATCGCCATGCGCTGCAACTGCCCGCCCGAGAGCTTGCCGGGGAATACCTTGAGCTTGTCCTGCAAGCCCACGTGGCTCAGTTGCGTGACGGCCACTTCTTCGGCCTGCGCGGCGGACATGCCACGTACTTTGCGCGGGGCCAGCATCACGTTCTCTAAAACCGTGAGGTGCGGAAAGGCGTTCCACTGCTGGAACACGATGCCGATGCGCTGGCGCAACTGGTTGATATTGGTTTGCGGCGCATGCACATCGGTTCCGTC
>CAXNME010000026.1:0-25206 GCA_964203415.1 Rhodoferax sp. | reverse complement strand
AGCGCTACGTCCATACACATCCCAACATACGTAGTCGCATGCTAGGGACTCGGGGGATAAGGCGTGTTGACCTAGATCAAGCGCCCATGCGGCAAAATGCCCCCATGACTGACCACTACACCGCGCTGGGATTGCGCAGCGACGCTGCCTTGGCGGATGTGAAGAAGGCGTTCCGGCAAATGGCGGCGCTGTACCACCCGGACCGTAACAGCGATGCCGAGGCGCCGGCCCGCTTCCGGGCGGTGCAAGAGGCCTATGAGGTCTTGGCCGACGCCGACCGGCGTTCCGCGTATGACGCCAACCGCAAGCGCAACCTGCTCGATAAGCCGCTGGAGACCGCGCAATCGATCTGGAATGGGTATTTCGACCCTTTGGTCGAAGCGGCCCGCTGATACAGCCTTAACGAATTCCCCTTATGCACCCCACCCCGTTTTTCTCCGACCTGCGCAAAGCCTATGAGGCCGAGTTGCATGACCTGAGCTTTGATTCCGACGGCAAACATGTGCTGAAAAAGCACCTGGCCGAGCGCCGCAAGGAACTGCCGTTTTTGGTTCAGATGATGGCGGCCAGCCCGGAGATGGTGAGCGTGGTGTTCCACCAGGCGTTTCGCTTTCTGCGGCCCGAAGCCATGCACCAGTTGCTGGCGACCGAGGCCGAGTCTTTTCCGGCCTGGGACGCGCTGGGCGCGGCGCTGACGCTGGAGCCCTGGGCGCAGCCACTGGCTGATGCCGTGCTGAAGGAGCCGGATGGCGAATGGCTGCTGGCCGTGGCGGCGGGCCTGGAGTTCATGCACAGCCACCCCAGCGCACGGCCCGCACGCAGCGGCGATGACGCCAACGACAGCGATGACGAAGACGCTGATAAGCCCGAGGGCGACGATGAACCCGAAGACGCCGACGAGCGCGAAGCCCGCGAGCAGGAAGCCGCAGGCCAGGCCTGGATGGAGTCGCAAGGCTTTGACCGCAAAGAATAGACAGAGCCAAGGACCACACCATGAACCAACTCGCCCTGATTGCCAAAACCCAGGCGCTGATTGCCGCCGGTGACATCAGCGGCGCCGAGGCGGCGCTGTCCGAACTGGCCGACGCCGAGGGCGATGGCGCGCTGATGGTGGTGCTGGAGCAGCTGCCGCCCAAAGACGTGCTGGCCGTGATGCGTGAGTACGACGACTCCAAAGGCTCCATCATCAACATGATGGTCACGCCCGCGCAGTTTGCGCATGCGGTGGTGATCGAGAAGCAGTACAAAGACCTCACCCGCAGCCACTTGCGCGGCATGATGAACTCGGTGATTTTTCGCGACAACGGCGCGCAAGCGGTGGAGTTTTTGACCGCCATTGGCGACCTGGAAGGCGGCAGCGAGGCGCTGGCCGATTACTTCACCGAGCGCTGGAGCCGCATCGAAGCCTTTGCCCGCAGCGGCCTGTTTGACACGGTGGAGGACGATGGCGAAGTGCTCACCGAAGACGAGCTCTACGGCAACACCTACGTCAAACCGCGCCTGGACGAAGACGAGGTCTGCGACCAGGACTGGATGCAAATGGCCTTCACCTTGCGCTACCAGTTGCCCGACCTGTTTATTGAAATGCTGCTGGTGCTGCGTGCCAAAGCGCGGGCCTTTGAGCGCGGCACCGGCGAAGAATTCGAGGCGCTGGAAGACGATGACCGCTTCGAGACCAAAGACACCGACCGGGGCAAAGCCACCCCGGCCGCGCTCGAAGCCGACGAGGAATCCGCCATTTGAATGCGTCGACGCCTGCGGGTGCCAACGGCATTGCCGTTTTCGACGCCCGCCCTTTCTTTGCCAAAGCGCTGGCCTACGGCGTGCAACACCGGCTGCTGGATACCGACAAGCTGGCCGCCATGCGCGCCGAAGCGCCCAAAGGCATGGTGCAAATTGCGCGCTACTTCGGCACCGAATACCTGCGCCCGGAGCTGGAAAAAGCCAAAGAGCGCATGGTCAACCTGATCAGCCTGCATCTGCAACTGGCCAGCGGCGGCAACCTGCACCACGCTGCCGAATTGCTGCGCGACCATTCCCTGCTCTCGCGCTCCAAAGCCGGTTCAGACATGCTCAAAGCGCTGCTGGGCATGCCGCAAAACAGCCACTTCAGCATGCACGAGGGGCGCGGTTTTCAGGACGAGCAGATCCCGGTGCTGGAGCGCTGGACGCTCAAGCCCGACGCCACGCTGGTACCCGAATACCAGGCCGAACTGGCCAAACGCCAGACCGTGGCGCACACCATCGACGCCGCGCTGTGGCTGGCCGAGCAGCGCGGCATGGACTACGACGCACTGCTTGGAAGAAGGCCCCGACGCCGAGGCCGTGATCCGCAGCTGCTTGCTCATGGGCATGACCCGGCGCACGGATATGCCCGATTGGGTGACCTTTGAAAAAGTGATCGCCTCGCTGCGCGCCAAATTTGGCGCTAAGCCCAAGGATTTGCCCAAGCTGCTGGCCCCCAAAGGCGCGCCTGACGAATGGGCTGCGACGCTGCAAGCGCAGCGCGAAAGCATCTGGAACGACTGGCCCCGCATCGTGGACAGCAGCGTGCCGGTGCGCAAGCTGTTCCAGAACACGCCCGCCTTCACAGGCCGCTATTTCTGGCTCGAAGACGGGCTGGCCGAGGTGGAGGAATTGGAGCGCAGCATCAGCGCCGTGTGGGCCCAGGCTACGCGCGGCTTTGAGGACGAAGGCTCGCTGATGACGGTTTTTCTGACGCTGGCCGCAGGCAGCAAACCCAGCACCTTGCTGACTGAAAAACAAGCCGCCACGCTGGTCCGCAAAATCCGCAAAACCGGCCTGGATGCGCCGCTGGCTGCCGACTTCATCCGCAGCCACGCGCCGCCTGATTTCCGCGACGATTACCTGGCGATGTGGGACGTGTTTGTCGAAGACGCGCTGCCCACGCTGCGCAGCGATCTGGATTACGCGCTGCACGATGCGCTGGCGCTGCTGCGCCGCGAATGCAACGTGGGCGCTTAAGGGGAGAAGCGCCCTGCCCGTCCGGGCGGACTCCACATCAGCGCAAGTGCTTGAACATCCGCGCCTTGAAGCGCTCGGGAATGCCCATCTGGCGTGGTCCGGCGAGCAACTCAAACGTTTGCCCCACCTGCACACTACCCGGCGTGTCCACCGCCAAGTAAAAACCGCAATACCCGGTCTGCGCCATCAGCTTGGACGCGCCGCTAAAGCCCATGGCGGCGTTGAATTTGGAACAGGGTTCGCGCGGATCGGTCACGCGCAACGCGCAGTCGGGGAACTGCAAGACATCGCCAATCCAAACATCGGCCTCCACCAGCCCGCTCAGCGTCAAGTTCTCGCCCAGGCTGCCGTACTGCAGCGCATCGTCCAGACCCGCCACACCGGCTTGCACCCGGGCGTCGCGCCAGAACGGGTAGTGCGCTGCCGGGAACGCGTACACGGCTTTGCTTAAGCCACCGTGCACCGACAAATCCGCCTGCTCATCGTCCACCAGACCCAGCGGCCCCACGGGTGCCGCCCCGGTCAGTGCTGTCTTGTGGATAGCCGACGCCACCAAGCGGCCGCCCAGATGGATTTTGCGGGCCCGCGCGCCTTGCACACCGACGAGTTCAAATGCCATAGACGCGCTCACAAGCTGCGTTGGGACACATCGCCAATGCGGCTGGAGTAGCGCACCAGCGCGTCGGTTTGCTCCAGCGCCACGCTGGCTTGGCGCGCGCCGTAGACCTGCTCACGCAACCATTGCAGCTCGGCCTCCAAAGCGGCGTCGCCGCCGATGCGGGTCTGCCAGACCCGTTGCTCGCCGTTCCAGCGGTAGCTCCGGGCCTTGAGGCGGTCTTTGCTCTCAAAGGGCGCGCCGGTGGCGCTCAGGCGGTAGGCGGGTTGGCGTGATGCGGCAATCAAGGTGGCCAGCGCTTGGCTTGCCGGGTTTTTGGGCAGAGGCGCGGTCAGCACGGCCAGCAAGGCATGGCAATCCATCTCAGCGCGGTGCGCGTCATAAAACAAGCCCAGCTCCAACGCCAGACTCTCCAGCTTTTGCGAGTTGCGGCCCTGGGCTTTCCAATCCATATCGGCAAACGAGCAGGCCCAGGCAATGTCCTGGAACAACGCAAAGCGCGCTTCGCAAAAAGGCCGATCGAAGCCGGCGTTGTGGGCGATCACCAAGTCCACGCCATCCAACATGGCCGCCACCCGTTGCGCGTCCAGGCGTTTGCCTGCGACGTCGGCATCGCATATGCCGGTGAGCGCCTGTACTTCTGCGGGGATCGGCATGCCGGGGTCTTCGAGCTCGTCAAAAACCTCCACCTTGCCCACCGGTAAGCCGCTCGCCAGGTCCACCTCCAAGCGCAGCATGGCCAGTTCAATGATTTTGTCTTTGCCGGCATCCAGCCCGGTGGTTTCGGTATCCAGCACCACCACCCGCAAGCGCAGCGCGCCAGGCGTTTCCGACGTGTGCGGCCATTGCAACCGCGGCGTCAAGCGGCGCAGCACGCGGTAATCGGGGTGGGTTTCCAAGGCGCAGGCCATGGCCTCTGCTTCGTTGGCCTGGGGCGCTTCAAGCGCTTTTTGGAGTACGGGTTGGGATGCCGCAGCCTTGGGCTTTTTGCGGGGCTTGGGCTTTTCCAGGGGAGCGAAGACCGGCAGGTCGGGAAACAGATCAGCGGTGATGGGCTGGGGGGTCACAGGCGTCCTTGCCGGGTGGAGATGGGGTAACTATATTGCAGGCTCCTAGACGCCCAAGGCCTCGCACAAGTGGCGCAGATCCTCCACCACCAGATGTGCATGTTCGCTGTGCGCTGGCTCCAGCGCTGTGGGGTGGCGCAGCCAGACCGCCTGCATACCGGCTTGCGCAGCGCCGACGACATCGGCCGCATGGTCGTCACCCACATGCAGGACCTGATGCGGCGCGCAACCCAGATGCGCGGCGGCGGCGTGAAAGATGCGCGGATCGGGCTTGGCCACGCCAGCATCGCGGGCGCTGACGCTGCCTGAAAAATACGCCCCCAGCCCGACGCGCACCACATCGGCATTGCCGTTGGATACCGCCAGCAGCGGGTAGCGCCCACTCAGGCGCTGTAACACTTCTGCGGCCTGCGGGTACAAATCAACTTGCTGGCGGGCCGCGAAAAAGACCTCAAAAGCCGGTTCTGCCAGCGCCGTGTCCTCACCGTGGCGCTCCAAACCCAGCGCCAGCGCGCGCAGGCGCTGAAAGCTCAAGTCGTGCAGGTATTCAGGATGCTGCGCCAGCACCTCTTGGCGCAGCGCGAGGCGGCGCGGGGTGTCCGCAAACAGCGCGCCGGTGCGCGGTGCGCGGGTCGCAAGCCAGTCGCCCAAGGCGGCCTCGGCCCGCACCAGCGTGGGCATTACCGGCCATAAGGTGTCGTCCAGATCGAGGGTGATGGCAGTGATGCGGGCGGTGTCGAGCATGGGTGCGCGAGAATACTGCACTATGCCTTTTGCGACCGAACCCTTATTCACACACGGCCAAGCCCCGAAAACCGCCGTTTTGTACTGCAACCTGGGTACCCCCGACGCACCGACCCCTGCCGCGGTGCGCCGCTATCTGGCCGAGTTTTTGAGCGACCAACGCGTAGTCGAAATCCCGCGCCTGCTGTGGCTGTTGATCCTGCACGGCATCATCCTGCGCTTTCGCCCGGCCAAGTCCGCTGCCAAGTACGCCAGTATCTGGACGGCCGAGGGTTCACCACTGAAACTCTGGACCGAAAAACAAGCGGCGCTCCTGCAACAAGCGCTGTTGGCGCGTGGCGAGCAGGTTGTGGTGCGTTGGGCCATGCGCTATGGCAGCACCTCGATTGCCTCGCAGCTCGACGTACTCAAGGCCGAAGGCGTCAACCGCGTTCTGCTGCTCCCGGCCTACCCGCAGTACTCCGCCACCACCACGGCCAGCGTGTTTGACGCGGTCTACACCTGGGCCGCGCGCACCCGCACCGTGCCCGAGTTCCGCTTCATCAACCGCTACCACGACGATGCCGGATACATCGGCGCTCTGGCCGCCACGGTGCAGGCCCATTGGGCGGCAAATGGACGCGGTGACAAATTGGTGATGAGTTTCCACGGCGTACCCGAGCGCACGCTGCACCTGGGCGACACCTACCACTGCGAGTGCCACAAAACCGCGCGGCTGCTGGGTGAAGCGCTGGGCTTGGACACATCGCAATACCAGGTGACTTTCCAAAGCCGGCTGGGCCGCGCCAAGTGGCTGGAGCCCTACACCGAACCCACGCTGATCGCGCTGGCGCAAGAGGGCTTGAAGCGGGTGGATCTGATTTGCCCTGGTTTCAGCGGCGACTGCCTCGAGACGCTGGAAGAAATCAATATGGAAGCCCGCGAGGCGTTTCTGGAAGCCGGTGGCAGCACCTTCCACTACATCCCCTGCCTGAACGACCAAGCGGCCTGGATTGATGCTTTGGCGGCGCTGTCGCCAACAGCACATGGCGGGCTGGCCCACCCGCGCGAGGCGTGCCAACGCGGCGGCTCTGCAAGCGTCCCAAGCGGCCGCATTGGCCATGGGCGCGGCGCGCTGAAAGCTGCAAACGTGCCGCAAATTGTGCTGGCCCCGATGGAGGGGCTGCTCGACTGCGTCTTGCGCGATGTACTGACCCGTATCGGCGGCATTGACCGCTGCGTCTCCGAATTCATCCGCGTGACCAACACCCTGCTGCCCGAGCGCGCTTATTTGCGGGTGGTCCCGGAGCTGGCGCATGGCGGTCGCACGCCCGCCGGGGTGCCGGTGCGTCCGCAATTATTGGGCTCGGACCCTCACTGTCTGGCCGACAACGCCGCGCGGGTGGCGGGTATGGGCTGTGACGGGGTGGACCTGAATTTCGGCTGCCCAGCCAAGGTGGTGAACCGCCACGGCGGGGGCGCGGCGCTATTGCAAGACCCCGAGCTGCTGTGGCGCATCGTGAGCGCCGTGCGCCAGGCCGTACCCGCGCACCAGGTGGTCAGCGCCAAGATGCGCCTGGGCTTTCTGGACGACAGCCGGGCCGTGGAATGCGCGCAGGCTTTGCAAGAAGGCGGGGCGGGCGAAATCGTGGTGCATGCACGCACCCGCGCCGACGCCTACCGGCCGCCGGCTTACTGGTCGCGCATCGCCGATATCCGCGCCGCCATCCACACGCCTTTGGTAGCAAATGGCGAGATTTGGAACACCGAGGACGCCGGCCGCGCGCGGCGCGAATCGGGTTGCATGGATGTGATGTTGGGGCGCGGCATCGTCACCGACCCCGGCCTGGGCCGCAGCCTGCGGGCCCTGGACGCGGGCGAGACCGGCGCGTCAACCAGCTGGGATGACTTGCAGCCGCATTTGCATTACTTCTGGACGGTTGTGCGCGCCCGGCTGGAACGGCGCCAGCAAGCCGGACGCCTCAAACAATGGCTGAACTTTTTGCGGCGCAAGCATCCGCAGGCGCAGGCCGCCTTTACCAGCTTGCGCACGGTACAAGACCCAAGCCACGTGGACGCCTGGTTTGCGCTTCAGGCGCAGCAGGCCGGGCACGCTGCGGTTTCAGCTGCTTAGGCCCGCTGCGCGGTTCTTGAGCAAGCGGGGCAGCAGCAGCACCGCAGCGATCACCAGCAAAATCGCCAGCGACATCGGGCGCTGCACGAACACCAACCAGCTGCCCTCGCCAATGGACAGAGCGTTGCGCATCTGTGCCTCGGCCAGAGGGCCCAAAATCATGCCCACCACCACCGGCGCAGTCGGAAAACTGAAGCGGCGCATCACCAAGCCCAGCACGCCAATGGCGTACAGCAGCACCAAATCAAACGCGCTTTGCCGCATGCCGTAAGCACCCACCGTGGCGAACACCAGGATGCCGGCGTAGAGCTGCGGGCGCGGCACCTTGAGCAACTTCACCCACAGGCCTACCAGCGGCAAATTCAGAACCAGCAGCATCACATTACCGATGTACAGCGAGGCAATCAAGGCCCAGACCAAGGCTGCCGAACTGCTGAAGAGCTGGGGGCCGGGTTGTATGCCGTAGTTTTGGAATGCGCCGAGCAGCACCGCCGTGGTGTTGCTCACCGGAATACCCAGGGTTAGCAGCGGAATCAGCGCGGTGGTGACCGTGGCGTTGTTGGCCGCCTCAGGACCGGCCACGCCTTCAATCGCGCCGCTGGTGCCGAACTCGGCCAGGGCGTCGCCCGTGGCCAGCTTTTTCTCCGTGGCGTAACTCAAAAAGGTCGGGATCTCGGTGCCACCGGCCGGGATACAGCCGAAGGGCGCACCAATGGCGGTGCCACGCAGCCAGGCGGGAATCGAACGCCGCCAATCGAGCGCGCTCATGCCGACCCGGCCCATGCGGTTGCGCGACTCCTCCACCCGGCCTTCGAACAAGACCGCGTGCAAGGCCTCGGCCACCGCAAACAGGCCCACCGCCACCAGCACGATTTCCACCCCGTCCAGCAACTCGGGCACGCCACCGGTGTAGCGCGCCTGCCCGGTGATCTGGTCCATGCCGATCAGGCCCGCTGCCAGCCCAATAAACAAGGATGTCAAACCGCGCAGCGTGCTTTGACCCAGCACCGCGCTGACCGTGGTCAGGGCCAGCAACATCAGGCAAAAATACTCCGGCGGACCGAGCTTGACCGCGTAATTCGCCACCACCGGGGCAAACAGGGTCACGAACACGGTGGCAATCGTGCCCGCCACAAAAGAGCCGATGGCCGCAGCGGCCAGCGCAGCACCGGCGCGCCCGCTCTTGGCCATTTTGTTGCCCTCCATGGCGGTGACCATGGTGGCGGTCTCGCCCGGCGTGTTGAGCAAAATCGAGGTGGTGGAGCCGCCGTACATCGCGCCGTAATAAATCCCGGCGAAAAAAATCATGGACGCCGTGGCGTCGACTTGGGCGGTGATGGGCAACAGCATGGCCACTGCCGTGGCCGGGCCAATGCCCGGCAAAACACCCACGGCAGTACCCAGCGCGCAGCCCACCAAAGACCACAACAGATTGATGGGCGTGCCTGCGGTGGCAAAGCCACCCAGCAGTTGCTGCCAGATGTCCATCACAGCCACCCGCTTGGGGTGAGCGCGGGCAGGCTAATTGCCAAAAAATGCGTGAACAGCCAGAACACGGGTGCCGAAATCGCCACGCCGCTCAGGGCATCGCGCAGCATGACGGCCCAGCCGCGCGCAGTCTGCTGCTCGGCACCGCGTAAGCCGTGCGCGGCACAGGCAAAGCACAGGGCACAGCTCAGAATGAACCCGATGTGCGTGATCAGCAGGGCATTCAGCAAAAGACCGGCTGACATCCAGGCAAAACCGCGCCAGTGGGGGCCAGCCGCCGGCGTAGTCAGCTCCTCCATATCGGCAAAGCCACCGGCGCGGGCTGCGCGGATCAGACCGATCCCGCAGCACACCAGCGCCAGGGCGACCACCCAGGGCAGAAAATTTGGGCCGACACCGGCGTAACCGGCCTCGGAGGAAATCGACGTCGCCCCCCAGCCAATGGCCAGCCCGGTCACGGCAACCGCCGCGCCCAGAAAAGTCTGGCGCGCCGGGCTGTGCCGCTGCGCGATCACACCATGCCTGAAAGGTGCATGATGCCGCGCAGCCGCGCAAATTCGTCGTCCACAAAATCGTCAAAAGCCTTGCCGGTGAGCAAGGCGGGCGTCCAGTTGTTTTTCGCCAGTGCATCGGCCCAGGCTTTGCTTTTGCTCGCTTTGACCACCATCTCGGTCAGTGCAGCGCGCTGCGCTGGCGTGATGTCCGGCGCGCCATACACCGCGCGCCAGTTGCCCAGCACCACGTCATAGCCCTGCTCTTTGAGCGTGGGAATGTCGATACCGGGCAAACGCTTGTCCGAGGTCACGCCAATGGGGCGCATCTTGCCGGACTTGATGTGCTCGGAAAACTCGCTGTACCCGCTGCCGCCCACCGTCACATTGCCGCCCAGGATGGCAGCGATCGCCTCGCCGCCGCCGCGAAAGGCGACATAGTTAACCTTCTTGGGGTCGACACCGGTCTTGGTCGCCATCATGGAGGCACAGATGTGCTCGGTCGAGCCACGCGAGCCACCGGCCCACTTAACGCTGCCGGGGTCCTTCTTCAACTGCGCGACCACGTCCTTCATGGTTTTCAGGGGAGAGTCCGCAGGCACCACAAAGACGTTGTACTCGCTGGTCAAACGCGCTATCGGGGTGATTTTTTCCATGCCCATCGCAGACTTGGAGGTGATGATGCCGCCCACCATGACCGCGCCAGTGATGATCATGCTGTTGGGGTCGCCCTTGGCGGAGTTGACAAACTGCGCCAGTCCGAGCGCGCCCGCAGCGCCACCCTTGTTTTCGTACTGCACGGTGTCCGCAACCTTGGCGTCGAGCAGGGCTTTGCCCAATTCCCGCCCGGTGGTGTCCCAGCCGCCACCCGGGTTGGCTGGAATCATCATCTTCAACGTTGCGTTGGCGCGGGCGTGCATGGAGGCACCCCCCAAAAGGGCCGCGGCGGCCAAGGATTTCAAAAATACATCACGACGCATCAGGGGCTCCCAAGGGTTGTTAAGCTCCGTATCATGCCGTGCGATGATGACCATGGCGAAGTCCATTAACTAGGTAGAAACCCTTATTTCCACCACACCCGCCACCCTAGCCGTTCGCATCGACAAATGGCTGTGGGCCGCGCGCCTATTCAAGACCCGCGCGCTGGCCAGCGAAGAGATCAGCCTGGGCCGGGTGCAGGTGAATGGACAGGACGTGAAGCCAGCGCGCGAAATGCGCCTAGGCGATCGGCTGCGGCTGCGCCAGGGGCGGGTGCTGCGCGAGTTGATCGTCAAGGGCTTGAGCCACCAGCGCGGACCGGCGCCGGTGGCGCAACAGTTGTACGAAGAAACCCCGGAGAGCATCCAAGCCCGCACCGAACTGGCCGAGCGCATGCGCCTGGCACCGGAGCCGGCCGCCACGATGGAACACGGCAGGCCCACCAAACGCGAGCGGCGTGATTTACAAAAAGGCTGGGACAAGCGCTGGAGCGCCTCCATCGACGATTAGGCGGAGATAATGCGACTTGGCCGCCCTCTGCGCGGCAGGTAACCCACAACGTTCTTTTTATGTCCCAGAGTCTTCCCTCCTCCGCGCCGATTTCCCCCGTCGGCGACATCGTTGCTGAACTGCGCGCCGGTCGCATGGTGATTCTGGTGGACGAAGAAGACCGCGAAAACGAAGGCGATTTGGTCTTGGCGGCAGACCATGTCAGCGCCGAGGCGATCAATTTCATGGCGCGCTTTGGGCGCGGGCTGATTTGCCTGACCCTCACCCGCGAACGCTGCGAACGCCTGGCGCTGCCGCCCATGGCGACCCGCAACGGCACCAAACACGCCACCGCGTTTACCGTATCCATTGAAGCCGCGCAGGGCGTGAGCACCGGCATCAGCGCCGCCGACCGGGCCCGCACGGTGCAAGCCGCTGTGGCACCCCAAGCCGTGGCCGGCGATCTGGTGCAACCGGGCCACATTTTTCCCCTGCAAGCGGTGGACGGCGGTGTGCTGATGCGCGCAGGGCATACCGAAGCGGGTTGCGACCTGGCGGCCATGGCGGGTTGCTCGCCCTCTGCGGTGATCTGCGAAATCATGAACGACGACGGCACCATGGCCAGGCTGCCGGATTTGCAGGTTTTTGCGGCCCACCACGGGCTGAAGATTGGCACGATTGCCGCGCTGATTGAACACCGCAGCCGCGAATCGTCGCTGCTGGAAAAGCTGGGAACCCGCAGCCTGCAAACCGCCCACGGCACGTTCACGGCCCACGCGTTTCGCGACACCGCAGGACAAGGCGTGCACCTGGCTTTGGTGGTCGGGGAATGGGCGCCCGGCGATGTGGTCAGCGCCCGCGTGCACGAACCGTTGTCGGTGCTGGACGCGCTAGAGGTGGGCCGCAGCATGCATTCTTGGAGCCTGGACGCCGCCTTGCAACACATTCAACAAGAGGGACGCGGCGTGGTCGTGTTGCTCAACGGTGGCGAGAGCAGCGAACAACTGCTGGCGCAGTTTGAAGGCACCGCGCGGTCGGCGCAGGCACCGGAGCGCGGACGGCACGATTTGCGCACCTACGGCATTGGGGCGCAAATTCTGTTGCATTGCGGCGTGCGCCGCATGCGGTTGATGGGCAGCCCACGGCGCATGCCCAGTTTGGTGGGCTTCGGATTGGAAACGGTTGGCTACATCAGCCAAACCGACAAATAGATTACGGACAAGGAGATTTATGTTTGGAGCAAACAAGGGCGCGGTCCCGCAAAAGGACACGACTTTGGACGGCAAGGGCTTGCGCATTGCGATGGTGCAGGCGCGCTTTAACGCGCCGGTCACCGATGCGCTGATGGCGCACTGCAGCCAGGAGTTGATGGCGCTGGGCGTGAGCGAGCGCGACATCGACCATTACAGCGTTCCCGGTGCATTGGAGATTCCGGTTGTGTTGCAGGCGCTGGCAGAAAACGCCAAGCACGATGCCCTGATTGCCCTGGGCTGCATCATCCGCGGCGAGACCTACCACTTTGAGCTGGTGGCCAACGAATCGGGCGCGGGCGTGAGCCGTGTCGCGCTGGACTACCACGTGCCGGTGGTGAATGCCATCCTCACCACCGAAAACCTGGCGCAGGCCGAAGCCCGTCAGGAAGAAAAAGGCCGCGAGGCTGCGCGGGTGGCGGTGGAAATGATCAACCTGCTGGACCGCATCGGCTGATGGTCCAGTCCACCATGCCCCCCGCCGCGTCCGAGTCTGCAGACGCTGGCGCTCAGCCCAAAGCGCTGAAGTACCCCAAAAAGAGTGCCCGCACCCGTGCCCGCGAATTCGCGCTCCAAGGCCTGTACCAGCACCTGGTCGGCAAAAACCCGCCTGACGAAATCGACCCGTTTACCCGCGACCTGATGGGCTTTCACAAAGCCGATGCCGCACATTTCGATGCGCTGCTGCACGGCTGCATCGCGCAGGCGGCGGTGCTAGACGCACACATCGCGCAAAAAGTGGACCGTCCTCTGGCGGACTTGTCGCCTATCGAGCATGGTGTGCTGTGGATCGGCACTTACGAGATGCTGCATTGCATGGACGTGCCCTGGCGCGCGGTCATCAATGAGTGCATTGAGCTGGCCAAAGAATTCGGTGGAACCGACGGGCACAAATATGTGAACGCCGTACTCAATGGCCTGGCCCCGAGCTTGCGCGCTGACGAAGTGCGGGCCCACCGGGCCATACCCGCAGCCCCATGAAAATCAGCCAACGCGCCCACAACATCACGCCTTTTTATGTGATGGAGGTGGGTAAGGCGGCGGCCGAGTTGGGCGCGCAGGTGGCCGACAGCGACCAGCCCATGGTGTTTTTGAATATCGGCGAGCCGGACTTCACCGCGCCCCCGCTGGTGCAAGAGGCGGCTGCGCGCGCGATCCACAAGGGGCTGAGCCAGTACACGCCTGCCCTGGGTCTGACGGCGCTGCGGGAACGCATCAGCCACTGGTACAGCCAGCGCTACGCACTGGACATTGCGCCCGAGCGCATTGTGGTGACTGCGGGTGCCTCAGCCGCTTTGCAGCTGGCCTGTCTGGCCCTGATCGAAGCGGGCGACGAGATGCTGATGCCCGACCCCAGCTACCCCTGCAACCGGCATTTTGTGAGCGCAGCCGATGGCCGCGCGGTGCTGTTACCCACCACTGCCGCCACCCGCTTCCAGTTGGACGCCGATCAGGTGCGCCAAGCCTGGGGCCCGCGCACCCGGGGCGTGCTGCTGGCCTCGCCATCCAACCCCACCGGCAGCTCCATCGCGCCCGACGTGCTGCGCGATATCCACGCCTTCGTGCAAGCGCGCGGCGGCATCACGATGGTGGATGAGATTTATCTGCCCCTGTCCTTTGATGCCCGCTATGGCGGCACCGCACTGGCCTTGGATGAGAACGTCATCAGCATCAACAGCTTCAGCAAATACTTCAACATGACCGGCTGGCGCCTGGGTTGGATGGTGCTGCCGCCCGCGCTGGTGCCGGTGATCGAGCGGCTGGCGCAAAACCTGTTTATCTGCCCCAGCGCTATCGCGCAGCACGCCGCACTGGCCTGCTTTGAGCCCGAGAGCCTGGCGGTGTACGAGCAGAGGCGCAGTGCATTTGCCGCGCGGCGCGATTTTTTTGTGCCCGCGCTGCAAGCTGCCGGGCTGGATGTACCCGTCGTGCCCGATGGCGCTTTTTATGTCTGGGCCGATTGCCGCGCCGCCTGCGAGCGCCTGGGCGTGCAAGGCAGCTGGGACTTTGCGTATGAAGTCATGCGCCGCGCGCATGTCGCGATCACGCCCGGGCGGGACTTCGGCAACGCCGATACCGCACAATTCGTCCGCTTCTCCACCGCCAGCTCCATGGATGCCCTGGCGACTGCGGCCCAACGACTGAAAACGCTTTTGACCTGATGGGATAGACACATGAACCAAGACCTGGACATCTTTCAACTCGTGGCGCATGCCAGCCTGGTGGTGCAAGCGGTGCTTGTGCTCTTGGTGCTGATTTCGGTGATGAGTTGGGCGGCTATCTTCCGCAAATTGATCAACCTGCACCGGATCAAGCAGCAAAACGAAGCATTCACCAAAGAGTTCTGGGCCGGCTCCAGCCTGGAGGAGCTCTACAACACCGCGCAACAGCGCAGCCAGAACTGCGGCCCGATGGAGCGTATTTTTGCCAGCGGCATGCGCGAAGTGCGCAAGGAAATGCGCGAGCGCCGGGTGGCGGAAGTCGGCACTGTGATGGACAGCGCGCGCCGCGCCATGCGGGCCAGTTTGCAACGCGAAATGGACGCGGTCGAGACCAATTTGTCCTTCCTCGCCTCGGTCGGCTCGGTCTCGCCCTACCTGGGCTTGTTTGGCACGGTGTGGGGGATCATGCATGCCTTCACCGGGCTGGCCTCCTTGCAGCAAGTGACGCTGGCCACCGTGGCACCCGGGATTGCCGAGGCACTGGTTGCCACGGCCATCGGCCTGTTTGCGGCGATTCCAGCCGTGGTCGCCTACAACCGCTTTGCGCGGGATCTGGACCGCATCGGCATCCAGCAAGAAACCTTCATGGAAGAGTTTTCCAACATCCTGCAACGCAAAGTCAGCACCCTTGCAGCCCCGGCCGCAAGCCGCTAGAAGGAGCGCGCCATGTCTGCAATTAGCCCCCGTGGCCGTGGCCGCCGCGCCATCAATGAGGTGAACATGGTTCCCTTTATTGATGTGATGCTGGTGCTGCTGATCATCTTCATGGTCACTGCGCCGCTGATCACGCCCAGCCTGATCGAGCTGCCCACCGTGGGGCAGGCGTCCAAGCAACCTGACCGCATCATCCAAATCGTGATCGGCAAAGACGAGCGGCTCGAACTCAAACTCAAAGACAAAACCAATCCGGTCAAGCTCGAAGCCCTGGCTGCGGCGGTCAAGCGCGCCCAGACCGAGCCCGACTCCGAAGGCAGCGCCGGTGGCACCCCGAAAACGCCTGTCACCACGGCAGTCGTGATCAGCGCAGACAAAACCGTGCAGTACGAGCGCGTGGTCAAAGTCATGGACACCTTGCAGCGCGCCGGTATCCAGCGGGTCGGCTTGTCGGTACAACTCGTGCCCTAACGCATGCAAAGAGCCACGCCGGCAACCGAGCGTTTGCAGCGCGACGCGTTTGTGCCTCCTCCCGAACGGGGCTTGGGGCCTGCGGCCGCGCTGGCGATCCTGGTGCACCTCGCCTTGCTGCTGTGCCTGTCCTGGGTGGTGAAATGGCGCGACCAACCGGTCATCCTCACAGCGCAAGCAGAGCTCTGGGCCAAGCTGCCGCTGCAAACCGAGCCTGAACCTGAACCTGTACCACCGCCACCGCCAGCCGAGCCTGCGCCCCCGTCAGAGCCACCCGCCTCCACCACCTGCGCCAGCCAAGCCTAAGGTGGAGCCGGTGAAACCCGCGCCCAAAGCCGATCCCACGCCACCACCCAAGCTCATCAACGAGAAGTCGACGGCCGCCGATATTGCCGAGCAAAAGAAAAAAGCCACAAAACTGACCGACCAGGGAGAGAAGCTTGCGCAAGAAGCGGAGATTGCGCGCAAGCAAAAGGAGAAGGACGAAGCGGAAGCGGCCCGCAAGCAAAAGGAACGTGACGAGGCCGAGGCTGCTGCCCGCAAGCAGAAGGAAAAGGAAGATGCGGAGGCTGCTGCCCGCAAGCAGAAGGAAAAGAGACGAAGCGGAGGCTGCTGCCCGCAAGCAGAAGGAGAAAGACGAAGCCGAGGCTGCTGCCCGCAAGCAAAAGGAAAAAGACGAAGCGGAAGCTGCTGCCCGCAAGCAAAAGGAGAAAGACGACGCTGAAGCTGCACGGAAGCAAAGGGAAAAAGAAGAGGCTGAAGCTGCTGTCCGCAAACAAAAGGAAAAAGAAGAAGCTGCGCGCAAGGAGCGCGAACGTCAGCGCAAGGAACAGGAAGACCGGATCAAAAAGATGGCCAGAGAATTGGAGATAAAGGACCAGACGGAGGACCTCAAGAAACGCATCCTGAAGAATGCTGACCTAGAGATCTCGACCGTCGATTCGACAAGCAAGTTGGTGGCAAAAATATCGGATAAGTACGCGGCAAGCATCCAGGCGGCGATCAGGCCCAATATCACTTTCGATGCGAATTCCGTGAACGGAAATCCTGCAGTAGAAATTCAGGTTGGTCTGGCGGCAGACGGTGCGATCGTCAGCATCACCACCGTGAAATCAAGCGGAATGAAGTCGTGGGATACAGCGGCAACACGCGCCTTAGAGAAAACCGAGCGCTTACCTAAAGATGAGACCGGGCGGGTACCGCCAACACTGTTAATCACCCTGCGCCCCCGCGACCGCTGAAAACCGCCGAGCCCAACCATGAAAATTGACGCCTCCATCCTGCAAGACGCCGCCGCCATCACCGCCATCCGCAAAGACATTCACGCCCACCCTGAGCTGTGTTTCCAGGAAGTGCGTACCGCCGATGTCGTGGCGCAGCAATTGGCCAGCTGGGGCATTGCGCTGCACCGTGGCATGGCAACCACCGGTGTGATCGGCATCATCCATGGGCGCGATGGCGGGGCCTGCGGCCGCGGTGTGGGTTTGCGGGCCGATATGGACGCGCTGCCGATGCAGGAGTTCAACACCTTTGCCCACGCCAGCACCCATCCCGGAAAAATGCACGCCTGCGGCCATGACGGCCACACCGCCATGCTGCTGGCAGCCGCCAAACAACTCGCCGCGCGGCGCGACTTCGACGGCACGGTCTACGCCATCTTCCAACCCGCTGAAGAAGGCGGCGGCGGCGCGCGCGAAATGGTCAAGGAGGGCTTGTTCACGCAGTTCCCCATGGAAGCCGTGTTCGGTATGCACAACTGGCCCGGCGGCAAGGTGGGTACGTTTGCGGTCAGCGCGGGGCCGGTCATGGCCTCGAGCAACGAATTCAAAATCACCGTCCACGGCAAAGGCAGCCACGCCGCCCTGCCCCATAATGGCATCGACCCGGTGCCGATTGCCTGCCAGTTGGTGCAGGGCTTTCAAACCATCATCACGCGCAACAAAAAGCCGGTGGATGCCGGCGTGATTTCAGTCACCATGCTGCAAGCCGGCGAAGCCACCAACGTGGTGCCCGACTTTTGCGTGATGCAAGGCACGGTGCGCACCTTCAGCGTGGAGGTGCTGGACATGATTGAGCAGCGCATGCGCGAGGTCTCCGAGAAACTGTGCGAAGCCTTTGGCGCACGCTGCGAATTCGCATTCAAACGCAATTACCCGCCTACCATCAACAGCCCGCGCGAAGCCGCTTTCGCGCGCACCGTGATGGAAGGCATCGTCGGAGCAGAAAACGTCACGGCGCAGGAACCCACCATGGGCGCGGAAGACTTTGCCTACATGCTGCAAGCCAAGCCGGGCGCGTATTGTTTTATCTCCAACGGCGACGGCGACCACCGCAGCATCGGCCACGGCGGCGGGCCCTGCAACTTGCACAACCCGAGCTACGACTTCAACGACGATCTGATCCCGCTGGGCGGCACCTACTGGGTCGAGCTGGCGCGCCAGTGGCTGGCGGCACCGCAAGGGCGTTGATGTCCGCGACATAGGCAATCGTCTGGCCCCCGGACTCTTCTGCAGCAACCGCTGTAACTACGAGGAAATGCGGTCCACCCAGTAGTCCGGCGAACGGTGGTGATGCGAAACGGCGACCACCAATATCAAGTTACCGCGCACGGCATAGCGCAATGTGTAGGGAAACTGCCTGAGAACGCAGCGCCGAATTTCGCCAATCTCCAGTGGGTACATCAAAGGCATGTGCACCATGCGCTGCGTAGCGATGCGTACCTCCGCAGTAAAGGCTCGGCCCAACTCCGGGCGAACGTCACGATACCAAGTCCGAGCCTCGTCAAATTCGACCTTGGCCAGCTCTGCAAATCGAACCTGCATCAGTCTTGCCCAAATACCTCGTCAGCCGCATAGGTCTGGCCCCGCCCAGCGTCCAGAGCGGCGAGGCGCCGCACCGCCTCTTCTCCCCAAATACGTTCAATCTCCGGGTCTGGCTTGTCCAGGCTCTGCATCAACTGGTCGACGATCTCAAACCGTGCAGTCGCTGGCAAACGCAAAGCCTCTTGGATGATTTCGTTGATTTGCATGGTGACACCTTGGTTGGTTGCGCGTTAGGACGAATTTACACCGTCCGAGCGCAGGACAGGAGAAGCCGAGCGCAATTTAATCAGTAGCGAATCGCGTAGGTTTTTATTGGGTTACAGGCAATTTTGTTGATAAAAACTTCCAGGTGAGAGCTTAGGCGTGCGAGTCCCGCGGGAAAACAATCGGAATCTGACCCCGATTCTCCAGAAGGTCAGCCCTTGGGCGCTGGTTGCACCCAGCCGGGCACATTGACGGAGTAGCGCGTGGCCTTGCCCACACCTTCTACGCGGATCAAACCATTCGCAAGCAAATCGGCCAGGTCGCGCGTAGCGGTAGCTTTGGAGGTGTTGGTGATCTTGGCGTACTTGTCGCTGCTCATGCCGCCCAGGAATCCGCCACCCGAGCCGACATGCCCGGCTTCGAGCAGGCGCTCCAGCACCTTGCGTTGACGCGCATTGGTTTGGCACTGCGCCGCCCGCAGCCGGAACTGCGCTTTGTCAGCAGCGTCCCGCACCACGGCCTGGCTGGCAATACAGGCGCGCGTAAACGCCTGCACAAACCACAGCACCCACGGTGTTGCGTCAATTGCGCTTGCCTCGGGCGCAATACCGCGCAAGCGCTGCGCGTAGTTGAGCGCGTCGTAATACGCGGCGCGGGACTTCAGCATCTGGTGCGCCATGCCATACACGCGCACCAGCGCCGGGTCGGCATAGCGGGTCTTGCGCATGCATGTCCTGGGCCAGCGCCATGTCTGCCAAAGCGCGGCCCAGGCGGCCATTGCCGTCTTCAAACGGGTGGATGGACTCAAACCACAGATGCACCAGCGCCGCGCGGGCAATGCCATTCACGGCGGAAACATCCGCTGCAGGGCGCGTGCTCTCAAACCATGCCAACAAGCGGGTCATCTCCGCAGTGACCTGCGCTGAGGGCGGCGCCACGTAATGCACCACCTCGCGACCAATCTCTTCCGAGGTTGCGCCACTGACAATCTGCATGGCATCGGCATGGTCGCGCACGCGCCCCACCGCGATGCGTGCGATGCCCGATGTGCCCCCAGGAAACAGCGCCGACTGCCAACGGCACAGCCGGTCTAGGTTCAGCGCAGCAGTGTGGTTGGACAGCGCATCGCCCATCACCTGCACCAGGCCGTCTGCCGACCGGTCCGCGCCCGGTGCATCCGCCAGACTGAGTCGGTGCGCAACGGACGAGCGCAAGGATTCGAGGTTGAGCTGTTCGCCCTCAATGGCCGCAGTGGCCAGCGCCTCTTGTACCCAAAGGTCGCGCTGCACGGCGTTGGCCTGCTCTAGCCCGATGGCGCTCAGAAGCCCAAGCAAGCGACCCTGCTCCAGCCTCGCTTGATCCAGCGCCAAGGCCAGCACCGTCGCATCAAACGTCAGCTGCGGCCATGCGGGGTGTTGCCAGATATAGCTTGGGGAATCAGGCGGGTTGAAGGTGGGCATGCGCCGAATTATAGATAATACGGCTCAATATATGAGTCGCAATGGCGAAAATGCGACTCATACGACATCGGGCGGCCCCTCATTCCGGAGCTCCGCAAACTTTGCCACCATCGTCGGCCCGCCTTGTAGAGCTTGCGTAAACAGCTATCAAAAACAAAGCGGCTGGATCAAATAAACTGACACATGATTTCATTTAGACGGATTCGTAATTTAAATTGGTCGTACTTTAAGTTAAAATTTGTCAAGTACTCAGCGCCTTGAATTGCACAACATGATCAGCGTCACATCCACCTCATCTAGTCCGAACATCACCCGCTATGTGCAGGGAAAAATCGCTACCGCCTTGCAAGACACCCGCGTCGTGCTGCTTGTTGGGCCACGGCAGGCGGGAAAAACCACGCTGGCCCGGCTGTATGCCAGCCCTGATCGCCCCTACCTCACGCTGGACGACCCCGCCACTCTGGCTGCGGCGCGCTCAGACCCCACCGGGTTCGTGCGCGGTTTGAAGCAAGCCGTGATCGACGAAGTGCAGCGCGCGCCCGACCTGCTGCTGGCCATCAAAGAGAGCGTGGACAAAGACCAGGCACCGGGCCGCTTCCTGTTGACCGGTTCCACCAACCTCATGGCCATGCCCTTGGTGGCCGACTCGCTGGCGGGAAGACTTGAAGTCATCACCCTGCTGCCTTTTGCCCAGGCCGAACTGACGGCACCCGGGCGACCTGCTGGACCGTCTGTTTGACGGCACCGGTTTACCCGGCAGTGGTGAACCCACTGGTGGGGGACGATTTGATGGCGTGCGTGCTCAAAGGTGGCTACCCCGAAGCGCTGCGCCGCACCAGCCCCAGCCGCCGTCAAGCCTGGCTGCAGGACTACGTGGCGCTGATTCTGGACCGCGACGTGCGCGACATCGCCAACATCGACCAGCTGGACCGCATGCCACGCCTGCTTGACGTGCTGGCCGCCCACGCCGGGCAGCTGGTCAACCACAGCAGTTATGGTGCGGCGCTGGGGCTGACCACCCCCACGGCGCAAAAGTACGTAAGCATATTGGAGCGGCTGTTTTTGCTGCGCCAAGTGCCACCCTGGTCACACAACGCGGTAAGCCGTCTCACCAAAACGCCCAAACTGCACTTTTTGGACACCGGCTTGCTGGCAGCGCTGCGCGATGTCACCGCCGCACAACTACAGAAAGACCGCAGCACCGATCGCACGGCATGGGGCCCCTTGCTGGAAAACTTTGTGGTGTCAGAGGTGCTCAAGCTCGTCACCTGGTCGGACAAGCGCGTTCGCGTATCGCACTTTCGTACCAAAGAGCAAGACGAGGTTGACCTGGTGTTGGAAGACCGGCGCGGGCGCGTGATTGGCATAGAAGTCAAAGCCAGCGCCACCGTGCGCACCCAAGACCTGCGCGGCCTGCGCCAGCTACAAGCGGCGGTGGGAGACAAGTTTGTGCAGGGCCTCGTGCTGCACGACCACGACCGCATCACGCCGTTTGACGAAAAGCTGCATGCGGCACCGGTGTCGATGCTTTGGCAGGGTGCGATCAAGCCTTCCCCTCTGAGGCATCCCCGACATCCCTCTCACCCGGCAGCGAAGTAGACTTTCACAAACTGAATATCTGCGCGGAGAAATCAGCATGACCCCAGCAATTTTGTCCCCTCTCGTGTCCGAATTTGAAACCGAAGAGCAGGAAACCAGCTACACAGCGTGGCTCGAGGCCAAGGTGCAGGCCAGCCTTGACGACCCACGCCCCAGCATTCCTCACGACAAAGTTATGGCTGAAGCCCGCGCGTTGCTGGCGGCCAAGTCATAGCTACTTCCATTAAGGTGGTCAACGTAGTGCATGCGCGGCGCGAGTTTCCTTGAACTGCGTTTGGCTATGCCGCGCCAGGCCATTCTTCAGCTCGTCGCGTTCCCGCTCGACCCCATTCACAGCCTCGTCGATCGGCCAGCTTGCGCGCCACCTCACCCGCATCCAGCTTGGCCTTGAGCGCCTGGATTTCGGAATCCTTGGCTACCGCAGACTTCTGCATTTCGCTGGCAACCTGCGCCTGGGCAAGCTCGACCGCATTGCGCTTGTCTTGCTCGGCCAGTTCAAGCCGCTCATGCAACTGCTGCTCAAAAGCGCCGTCGCGAACTTGCTTCAGGATATCGGCGTAGCCAGCCTCGTCGATTTTGAAGGCTTTGCTGCAGTGAGGACAGACTATCTCGTTTAAGTCTGTGCGTCTTGTTTTGTATGGTTGTCGCTCAATCGGTCAACTGGCACATCAAGCCTGGCTGCAATTTGTTCCAATACTTAGTAAAACTGATTGGGGTAATTCGAACCTTGCACTTTTTGTTCGCCATTGAATACCAGTATTTCAAAGCCTGCTGATAATGTTGAAAGTGGCTGCGTAAAACTCCCAGACGGTTTTGTCATACCTTGTAACAGTTATCTGACCGAAAACCAGCGACTTTAACCAATACTTCAGGTCCTTTGGTGCATCGAGTCGAAGCTCAAGTTTGGGTGAACTTTTGATGAACTGTTATCAGACTCCACTACAATTTGTCTGACTACCTCGGCATTACCCTGCGTTAACAAATCTGACGAGAGCGTTGTCATATGGTCTAAAAACTCTTGTGGTTTTGCATCAGCAATAGGTGCAAGTAAGCAAGTCAAAGCACCAATCCGCGTATAATGTGCAGCGCCACTTTCAATTAGCAATCTTGAGGAATCACGAAGTACTTTTTCCACATAATCTGGAAGTGGCGACAAAAATATTTCGTTCATTAGACTCCATGAGGCGGTAATAACTTGTCAATGGTCGGACGGGGTCTAGTATCTCCGTAACGCACTAGGGGACTGGCGTACTCCCTGAGGGCGTCGAGCTGCGAAAGGAGTGACATTGTTCCTCGCGTAGCCGGACAATCATGTGAATTTGTGATTCAACCAAATGATCCATATTGAAGCCGTAGAGTTGGAGATATAGCGACACCCATTGTCATACACCGATAAGAGTAGCAAAAAGGTGATTTAATCTTTTTCCAGATCGTAGGGTAATTCTTAGAAGTTCTTTGCCGATGACTGTGTTACCAGAAACGAGAGCATTGGACTAGGGTCATTGATAATAGCGCACATAAAGCTAATAACGTTGTTAAAGCCAGCGGTCATCATCGAAATGGCTCTCTCGATACTTCCATTTCCTTGCGTGTTTCAAACCAAGTGCCGTGCTACAAAGTACTCATGCATGGTTCCATGACTAAATTGATAAGTCTCAGCGGAGCACTTTTCAATTATTCCGTGATGACTTTCAATCTCGATTAGAAATACCCTTTGCATCGTTTGCCGATAATCCATACCGAGCAATTACATCGGATAACGTGGAAAGCAAATGTGGTTCAGAAAACTCATAAGAAATATCTCCGCTGACGTTCGCGCCAGCGCCAGCCTCGAAGAGCATTTCCTTTCTATCATCTGACAATTGTGAATACTGGCTATCGCGCCGAAAATTCCGTGAAGAATCCCAGACTCGAAGTAAAGCGCATCAATACAACGACGATAACAGCTCGGCTTTTCTCTGGGTAACGCCAAGTCATTTTTATATTGAATGCATAGAAGACTGAGCAATAATGGTGTCTCCGTAAGTCGAGGCGACAGTTCTATCAACCTCAAAAGCACTTAAGCTGCAAGCTCTTCGGCAACGTGCCAAATCTTTTGCAAAAACCACTCTCTAACGATTGACTTAACAGCAATAAGGCTAAGCTTTTTTATTTCAACTTCCACGAATCTGTCGAAAACCTGAACGTAATCAGCTGTTCTGCAAGACACAATTACTCTTGCTTTGGGGAAGCTCTGGCAAAAAGAGAGAATGGGCAGACACGATATTTTGTTTATTATCAACAGGAACTGCGTCCAGCATGAATCCTAATAGGACAACGAGATTTCCAGATTCTGCGAGGCTCTTTTGAAAACAAAGTGCTGCGAGGGTTAGTCCCTGTTCTCTGTAGGCCGGAGAAATTGTGGCAAAGATATCGTGATCTTCCTTTCCCATTGCGGGAAGATGAATATAAGCGGGAATATAACTACGCGTGAGTATCCGCCTGTCTTAAACACCTCCACATCCGCGTAAGCCAGTGCTAGATATTTCAAGAAAGTAGTTTTACCTGCACCTGGACCACCCAGAATAACTTTGTGCATGGATTCGTCTCGATAAACTTGGTCCCTGACTCCTCCGGGATTTACGGTTACCTTCTCCGCTTTGACTTCAGCCCCGTCAATTTTGCCCATTCCGGCTTATAGATTCGGCGACGGATATCTGTAAGAAACTCTCAGTAGGGTGAAGTACAGCTTCGCTAAATCCATTGGTTGCTGCATCCCTAGTATCTTCACTGTCTTGACCTGCGGCACCAGCATCTCCAGATGCGCTGCTATATCTTTCAATACGTCCGAGATGGTCAATGTAATCATTTTAGATCACTGTAAACGGAATTGATTGATGTTTTTATTGGTTCACGAAAACCAGTCAACTATCGGTAGTTCAATTGTCATTTTTATTTAAATTTAAGTGTGGTTTTTAATACTAACTTTAAGTAAGGCTACCTATTGATAAATAAATTGTCACCTGCTCATATTGTTAACCTCATGCCTGGGTAATTGTTCAGGCATCGGCCATTGACGCAGCAACCAGTCGAGCTGCGTCCTTGCTGCACTTACAAGCGCTTCATAACCAAACACCTTCAATCGCGGCAGGTCATTGTGAGGCTGGGTAGTTGCATCGCGCGCCTTGCCAGCAACAAGATTTCAATGGACCCAAAGCGCGGCTCCAAGTCATCCCGGTATTCAGCAGCTTGCCGCTGGTTGTGCGCGTGATGTCGTCTGAAGGGCGCTTGAACTCGATCAGTAAATACTCACCTGAGAGACGTTGCGCCAGAAGATCGAGACGTTTGCGCGCCGGAGAATTTGGTGTCTGTGTATTCCTGAATAGTTCTGGCAGTCGTCTTATTGGATGCTATTGACGCATACCCCATGCCAGTAGCCAAGATTCTTCTCAATGATTTGATGAATGGTTTCTCCTGTGTGGCGGGATTGCTAAGCCCATCGGGGTAGATCGATATTTAGGTGCTGGAGAGGCTCTAGTTGACACTGTATGGTTAACCTTAGCAATACGTAACT
>CAXNME010000025.1:0-27202 GCA_964203415.1 Rhodoferax sp. | reverse complement strand
TGTCCACGGCCAGCACCTGCGCCAAGACGCGCACCACCCGCGTTGCGTCAGCAAAATTGCGTGGCTCCAGCGCCAGCAACTTCAGCCCCAGGCCGCGCATGCGCTGCGCGCCGGGCGAGGAATTGGAGACCAGCACCAGGTCGGGCTTGAGGGCCACGATGGCCTCAATCTGCGGGTCCAGCCCGCCGCCTACTTGCGGCAATGCGCGCACGCTCTGCGGGAAATTGGAATAGCGATCCACCCCCACCAATTTGGCACATTGGCCCAGCGCGCACACCGTCTCGGTCAGCGAGGGCAAGAGGCTGACGATGCGCTGCGGCGCTGCGTCAAAGCGCACAGTCTGGCCGCTGTCGTCGCGCAGCTCCAAGGCGTTTGCCAGCACTGCCACCCCAGGCCAGCAAGCCGAGGATGAGCAGTCGGTGCCAACTCATGCACGCACCCGGGCCGGCGCTATGGACCGCTCCATCCAGCCCGCGCAGATGCGGTGCAGAGCGGTCCAGACCATCGCTCAAGGCAGCGGGCCCGGGTTGCAGGATCAGCGGCGATTTGATCTCGTACAAGTCGCCATTGCGCACGGCGGGCAGCGCGTCCCAACCGGGGCGCGCGGCGACGGTCTCCGGACGGAATTTTTTGCCGCACCAGGAACCGATGATGATGTCGGGCGCGTGGCGCAAGACCGCGTCGCCATCGGCCAGGATGCGGTTCTTGCCCAGCGACTCCAGCGCCAGCTCCGGAAAAATATCGTCACCTCCGGCGATGCCCATCAATTCAGACACCCAGCGGATCGCGCTGATTTGCGGCGTGTCCCATTCCTCAAAGTACACGCGCGGTCGGCGCGCGCCCTGCGCCTGCAAGGCCAGAACCCGGGCGCGCATGGCGTCAAGCTCTTCGCGCCACACAGCAATCCGATCCAGCCCCTGCTGCGCCTCGCCCACCATGGCGGCGACCTGGTAGAGCATGGAAAAAATCTCGTCCACGCTGCGCTGGTTAAACACCGTGACCTGCACGCCGTGGCGGATCAGCGCCGCAGCAATATCGGCTTGCAAATCGGAAAATCCAAACACGCAGTCGGGTTTGAGCGCCAGAATTTTGTCGATCTTGGCGCTCAAAAATGCGCTGACCTTGGGCTTGTCCCGCCGCGCCTGCGGCGGGCGCACGGTGTAGCCCGAAATCCCCACAATGCGCGCCTCCTGCCCCAAGAGGTACAACCATTCGGTGGTTTCCTCGGTGAGGCAGACGATGCGTTGGGGGAAGAGGCTCATGGGGCGCAGTATCCGGCAAGGGCTACTTGGGGGCCCATTGCAGGGTAACAAAGAAGTTGCAACCGGGGCTGTAGGTCATACCGGTGTAACTTTGTTTGTAAGACTGATCGGTCGCGTTATTGATGCGTAGGGACCAGGTCCAATCCTTGGCGATTTCGGTCTGTGCGCGCAGATTCAGCAGGGTATAGGCCGGATTGATCTTGTAGGCGGTGTTGGGCGCGTCATCATAGGTTTGACCCACATCGCGTACATCCGCTCCCAGGGTCCATTCGCCCAGCGTAGTCTCAACGCCCAGGTTGATGACTTGGCGGGCCCGCATGATCAGGTAATTCCCCGCGTAAGTTCCGGCTTCATAGCGTCGGGTTGATCCGGTCCAGCGGATCCGTGCAGCCATGAAGCCGGTAGAACCGTCTTGCTCGCCGAGACAGCGTCGCGCCCTCGTACACCGACGGCAGCGCTCGCACGTTGTAATAGTCAAATTAGCGTCCGTGGTGATCGAGTTGTCGAATAAACGATTCGCGATATATGACGAGTTTCAGTTCTTGCCCTGACTTCGAGAGAGACAGGCTTGCATCAGGTTGTGACCTGCTCTCGGAGCTAAAGAGGTACTTCACCGTAGTATGCTGTACAGCTGCTCAAGCGTCGGCGCGCGATATGAATTGCCCGCGGATGTAGAGGCCCGCCACGCTGGTGTCAATTGGTACGCGTAGGACAGCCGCGCCGATCGTTGCTTAGGCCGAACACGCTGTCGTTGTCGCTTCGCGAAGTTCAGTCTGGACTTCATGCGGACCCAAACTTGGTGCCGTATCCCAGCCCCTGAGAGCTACTCGACCTGCTGGCATTGATAGGCATTCTGCGTTTGATCAAAGCGGTCCTCTTTACTTTCTACGTAGGCCGCAATATTTCCACCCAAGGCACTGCCAGTTACGCGTCTAAGCTGAGGCCATCTAAGGTGGTGAAGTAATCGTTGGAATAAATCTATCGTCTTGGTAGCGGCTAACTGAATTGGTCCATTTGGATCGCCGTGCTTAAAAGAATTTGTCCATTGTGCCTCCCACGCGGCCACGGAGCTGGACATAGATGTATTGACAGTTGCATCGTTTGGATAGACTAAATCCTGCGAAGTATGAACTCCAGTAACCAACGTATCGGGATTGAAGGCGATTTTGAGATGCCCTGACCTCTAGCCTGTTCGCACTGTCCACCTTGATAACCTAGGGATAGACCGCTTTCACTGTTTTTCGAACCTTCGGTGCTCGGGGGAATGGGCTACATCGGGTCGGGTGTTGAATCCATCGCTTTGGGTGGCACCGGCATGGACATGCGTAATCCCAAGCACCCACGCCACCGCGCGCGCCAGCAGACACTTTTTGCGCGTTGTAGCTGCCCCCGCCTATCGAAACGGACGGGAAGAATACCCTGCTGCGCCTTTGCGGGTAAATGATTTGGACCACACCCGCCATGGCATCCGCACCGTACAGGACACTGCTGGAGGCCCGCGCACAATTTCAATGCGCTCTATGTCGCCCAGAGGAATCAACTCCCAGTTGAACGCCACCCCCCAATTGGGATTCCCATCCTGCCCGCCAACACGAACGCCATCGATAAACAATCCGGTCATACGTGCCTCGCCGCCGCGGATGTAGACTTTATTGCCCCCAGGTGAAGGAGCCTCCAACCTGCAAACCTGGCTGCCCACCCAAAAGCTGCAAGACCGTATTTACCCCACTTTCCTCAATCTGCTGCCTATCAATCACCGTCACATCGGCTAGTACCTCCTTAACCGGACGGGCAAAGCGACTCGCCGTGACCACCACCTCTTGCAAGGACGCGGTCTCAGCGGCATCTTGCGCGTAGACAGACAAACACATGGATAGCGCGCCAAACGCCGCGACCGCGCCACAGCGCGCACGAAAAAATCGAGTTTTCATAAAAGTTGAACCAACGACAAAAGCCCTCGCCGTCTTCCCCGACAGCGCATGGACGTCACGGCTGTGCGACGCGCGCACAACCACCGTGTTGGCCGGTATCCGGGCTGGTGGAACAAACTCCATCGCCTTCCCAAGCGCGTGTTCAAGACGCTCAGTGGCCATGATGGAGCCGGAACCGAATTCGGTTCGTCCACTTACCGTTGCGGGGGCAGCGCAGGTTAGGTTGGCGTTGTGGCGCCTTCCCTCCTGCTTCCCGTTGAACTGCGCCGTGCGAACCACGCCGCGAGCACCAACGGGCGCATTGTAGGTGGGGGCCGGTGCAGGCGTGTTGCGGATGCGACCTACAATGCGCCGCTATGCACCCCGAGTCCACCGTCGAACAAATCGCCGAGCGCGTCGAGCGGCTCTTGGTGCGCTATGAGGAACTGCAACGCACCAACGCGCTGCTGGCCGGTCAGGTGCAGACCATGACGCAAGAACGCGACTCGCTGCGTTCGCGCCTGGCGGCAGCCCGGGGCCGTATCGAAGCCCTGCTGGACCGGCTGCCTGAAGCCGCAGCCGCGTCGGAATCGCTGCCCTCCGCTGAGCAGCGGCACGCCGGATGAAACAGCTCGAAGTTCAAATCATGGGGCACGGCTATTTGCTGGGATGCCCCGAAGGCGGCGAAGCCAAACTGATGGCTGCAGTCAACCGCGTAGACGCCGCCATGTGCAAGATCCGGGATGGCGGAAAAATCAAGGCCCGCGATCGGATTGCCGTACTCGCCGCCCTCAACCTGGCGTTTGACATCAGCGAAAACGAGGGCGACAGCGTGCCGACCCAGGCAGAGCCGATGCCGCTCACCCTGAACCGCCGCCAAAGCGATGTGCTGCTCGAGCCGCTGCTGCGCCGCCTGGACAAAGTGCTGGGCGACGACGGAAAGCTGTTCTAAGCAAGTGCAACAGCGGCCTACAATGGGCTCTGTCTGCGGAACTGTTGGGCTTTTGATTTCCTTTACCAATGCTCATTGAGCCAGGGCTTGGAACATCGCTCCCCTAGCGCGATCATCTCGCGTCAGATGAACCCGATGGGGTGCTGACCTCGCCCACCTAAACTGCGGTTTAGGATGCCCGGTCCGGTGGTTTCCGCAGACACTTTTCTCGCACCGCACCCTCTCCCTCCATCCCGTACGCCATCCCATGTTTGAGCCGCAACTGATTGCTGAACTCGCGGCCCTGGGTCTGTGCGCCGGCTTCATGGCCGGTCTGTTGGGCATCGGCGGGGGCATGATGATTACGCCCTTTATGACCATGATCCTGGCCCAGCGCGGCGTGGGAACCGACGCGGGCGTCAAAGTGGCCATTGCCACCTGCATGGCCATGATCGCCTTCACCAGCCTGTCCAGCCTGCGCGCGCACCACCAACGCGGCACGGTGCGCTGGGACATCGTCAAGGCGCTGGCGCCGGGCATTGCGCTGGGTGGCGCATTGGCCAGCGCGGGTGTGTTTGCGGTGCTCAAGGGCCACACGGTGTCGCTGGTGTTTGCGGCCTTCGTGGGGTTTTCAGCGACCCAGATGCTGCTGAACAAACAGCCGCGCGCCAGCCGCCAGTTGCCGGGCGTGGCGGGGCAAAGCGCTGCGGGCGTTGCCATCGGCTTTCTGTCCGGCTTGGTCGGCGCAGGCGGCGGCTTTGTCAGCGTGCCTTACTTGTTGGCGCACAACGTGGCCATGATCAATGCGGTGAGCACCAGCGCCGCTTTGGGCTTTCCGATCGCATTTTTCAACAGCTTGGGCTACATCGCCGGAGGCTGGGAAGCACCGGGCCTGCCGCCGTGGTCGCTGGGCTACGTCTGGCTGCCGGGTCTGCTTGGTCACCGCCTCGTGCAGCGTCTGGACCGCGCCCCTGGGCGCAAAAATGGCGCACCGCTTGCCCATGGTCACGCTGCGCCGGATTTTTGCTGTGCTGCTGTACGGCTTGTGCGCCTACATGCTGAACAAGGGCCTGTCGGGCGAATAAAAAACCCGCCGAAGCGGGTTTTTCACAAGCGCAGCCGCAGGGGCTTAACCCATGTGCAAACCGCCGTTGACTGAGAAGTCGGCACCCGTGGCGTAACCACCTTCTTCGGAGACCAGCCAGGCGATGATGGAGGCGATCTCGCTGGGTTCGCCCAGACGTTTGACCGGCACGGTGGCCACGATTTTGGCCAGCACGTCTTCACGGATCGCTTTGACCATGTCGGTGCCGATATAGCCGGGGCTCACGGTGTTGACCGTCACGCCTTTGGTGGCCAGCTCTTGCGCCAGCGCCATCGAGAAACCATGCATGCCGGCTTTGGCCGCCGAGTAATTGGTCTGACCGGCCTGGCCTTTTTCGCCGTTAACCGACGAGATGTTGACGATGCGGCCCCAGCCTTTTTCGACCATGTCGGCGACCACTTGCTTGGTCACATTGAACATGGAATTGAGGTTGGTCTCGATCACCATGTCCCAATCTTCGCGGCTCATTTTCAGGAACATGCGGTCGCGGGTGATGCCGGCGTTGTTCACCAGCACATCGATCACGCCATGCTCGGCCTTGGTTTTGGTGAAGGCCGCCACGGTGGAATCCCAGTCGCCCACATTGCCCACCGACGCGTAAAAGGTGTAGCCCAAAGCGGACTGCTCCCCCAGCCACTTGGCGTGGTCACGGGTCGGACCGCAACCGGCGATCACTTTGAAACCTTCTTTGTGCAGGCGCTGGCAAATGGCGGTACCGATACCACCCATGCCGCCGGTCACGTACGCAACTTTCTGACTCATCGCTGTCTCCTTTTTGTAAATGAAAAAAACCGAAACGAAAAATTAACGTTCGATGGTGAGCGCAACGCCCATGCCACCACCGATGCACAAACTGGCAATGCCTTTCTTGGCACCGCGGCGACCCATCTCGTGCAACAAAGTTACCAGAATGCGGCAGCCAGACGCACCAATCGGATGGCCGATCGCGATCGCGCCGCCATTGACATTGACCTTGGACGTGTCCCAGCCCATGGCCTGGTTCACGGCGCAGGCCTGCGCGGCAAAGGCTTCGTTGATTTCGAGCAGGTCCAGGTCCTGCGCTTTCCAACCTGCGCGCGCCAGGGCTTTTTGCGAAGCGCTGACCGGACCCATGCCCATCATGGCCGGGTCCAGGCCGCTGGTGGCAAAGCTGGCAATGCGGCCCAGCGGCGTCAGGCCCAGGGCAGCAGCCTTCTTGGCCGTCATCACCATCACAGCGGCAGCGCCGTCGTTGATGCCGGATGCATTACCGGCGGTGACGCCACCCGCTTTGTCAAAAGCGGGGCGCAGACCGGCCAGGGCTGCCGCGTCGGTTTTGCGGTTGATGTATTCATCTGCAGCGAAAACAAGCGGATCACCTTTGCGCTGGGGGATGCTGACCGGCACGATCTCATCCACAAACTTGCCTGCGTCCTGCGCTGCGGCAGCTTTTTGCTGGCTGGCCAGGGCGAGTGCGTCTTGCATGTCGCGGCTGATGCTGTGGGCTTTGGCCACGTTCTCGGCGGTGATGCCCATGTGGTACTGGTTGTAGACGTCCCACAGGCCGTCGACGATCATGGAGTCGACCATATTCCAGTTGCCCATGCGCTGGCCGTCGCGGCTGCCCAGCAGCACATGGGGCGAAGCGCTCATGTTTTCCTGGCCACCGGCGATCACGATCTCGCTGTCACCCCAGGCCACGGCCTGCGCGGCCAGCATCACGGCCTTCAGGCCCGAACCACATACCGCGTTGATGGTCAGCGCCGGGGTTTCTTGCGCCACACCACTTTTGATGAGCGACTGGCGCGCCGGGTTTTGGCCAGAACCTGCTGCCAGCACCTGGCCCAAGATGACTTCGCCGATCTGGTCCGCGCCCACACCGGTGCGCTCCAGCAGGTTTTTGATCACGATCGCACCCAGATCGGGTGCGGCAACTTTGGCCAGGCTGCCGCCGAATTTGCCGACGGCGGTGCGGGTGGCGGCGACGATGACGATGTCTTCCATGGTGGTGTACTCCAAAAAATAATGATGAAAAAGAAACTCAGGCTTTGGCCAGCACGTAGCTGCCGGGTGCAGGCATCAGCGGTTTGAAACCGGCTTTGCCATAGGTCTTGGGCGCGGAAATGGGTTTGCCGCCATGGCTGGCCAACCAGTTGGACCAGTCGGTCCACCAACTGCCCGCATGTTCGGTAGCACCCTCCACCCAAGCAGCATGGCTGGCGGGCAAGCGGCCGTCCGTTCGGATCCAGTGGCTGCGTTTCTTCTTGGCCGGCGGGTTGATGACCCCGGCAATATGGCCCGAGGCGCCCATCACAAAACGGACCGCTCCGCCCAGCACCTGCGTCGACGCGTAGGCACCCATCGGCGGGCACGATATGGTCCTCGCGCGAGGCGTAGAGGTAGACCGGGATATCGATCGCACCGAGATCCACCGCTTCGCCGCACACCGTGGCGGCTCCGGGCTCGACCAGCTTGTTTTCCAGGTAGGTGTTGCGCAGATACCAGGCGTAAAACGGGCCCGGGAGGTTGGTGGCGTCGGAATTCCAGTACAGCAGGTCGAAGGGCGGCGGCGATTCGCCTTGCAGGTAGTTGCCGACCACGTAGTTCCAGACCAGCTCGTTGGGGCGCAAAAAGCTGAAGGTGGTGGCCAGATCACGGCCCTTCATCAAACCGCCCTGCCCCAGTTCGCGCTCGCGGTAGTCCACGAACGATTCGTCGATGAACACATCGAGCACGCCGGTGTTGGAAAAATCCAGCAACGTCGTCAACAAGGTGGCACTGGCCACGGGCTTTTCACCGCGCGCTGCGAGCACCGCCAAGGCCGTGCCCAGCATGGTGCCGCCCACGCAAAAGCCCAGCGCGTTGATAGCCTCTTTACCCTTGGACTTGGAACCGATGGCCCGGGTGACTTCGATGGCGCGGATGACCGCGTGTTCGATGTAGTCGTCCCAGGTCTTATGGGCCAGGGATTCATCGGCGTTGCGCCAGCTGACCACAAAGGTGCGGTGACCCTGCGCCACGGCGTAGCGGATCAGCGAGTTCTCGGGCTGCAGGTCCAGGATGTAAAACTTGTTGATGCAGGGCGGCACGATGAGGAATGGTTTCTCAAAAACCTGCGCTGTGAGGGGCTTGTATTCCAGCAGCTGGAAGAGATCGTTCTCAAACACCACCGCACCCTCGGTAGTCGCCACGTTCTGCCCCACCGTGAATACGCTCTCGTCGGTCATGGATACATGGCCCTGGCCCAGATCGTGGATCAGGTTTTGCAGGCCCTTGGCAATGCTCTGGCCCTGGGTCTCGATCGCCAATTTCTGGGCCTTGGCGTTGAAGGCCAGAAAGTTGCTGGGCGCGCTGGCGGCGGCCCACTGCTCCACCGCAAACCGCAGGCGTGCCACGGTCTTGGCATCCGCCTGCACGGCGTCGACCAAAGCGGAGAGCGCGCGCGTTTGGATCAAATGCGCCGCCGCCGCGTGGGAGGCCAGGGGGTTATGCGCCCAAGCGGCGTCGGCGAAGCGCCGGTCGGTGCTGATGCCGGTGGCCTGGGGGCCCATGGCCATCAGGGAAGTGATTTGCTCCTGGAAGTCGGCTTGCACCGCCGCCAGTTTGGACGGCTCCATCTGCATAGGCGGCATGTGGTCAACAAGCTGACGCCAACCAGCAAACAAGGCCTCCAAGGGCTGGGAGGCCGGGGAATCAACAGGCATGCATACTCCTTGGGTTTGCCCCGAGTATCTCAGGGCAAGCATGGGCTTTCCTTACGAAGCCCGCGCCCTGGGGCCTATTCACAAACAAATTTGCCTATGTACATTGTTCCCTTCGTCTGGATTTACGTGGCTTTCATGATGGCGGTGGCCGAAGCCACCAGCCCGATTGGCACGCTTTTGGGTGCGGCAATCACCTTCGTGCTCTACGGCATGTTGCCGGTCGGACTGATTCTGTACTTCATGGGATCCCCGGCGCGCAGGCGCGCCAACCGGCAGGCAGAACAGGCGCAAGACGCGGGTGCAGTCCCACCCGCAGTGGCTAGCGACTCAAGCCAGGGCGATGGCAGCAGCCATGCGGCCGCAGACTCCGTCGCGGCGGAACGAGAAAAACCGCGCGGGCTGTGACACCGTGCACCACGCAGACGTTCCGTCGTTGCCGTAGATTGCCTGCACCCCCGCAGCCCGCAAGCGCTGGCGCGCCAGCGCGGGTAAGTCGGCCAGCCACTTGCCTGGACGCAGGGCTTTGAAACAGGCTGCGGCAGCCGGATCCACCGCCACAAAAGCCTGCCGCACATCGTCGCCCACCTCGAATGCCTGCGGGCCGATGCACGGGCCCAACCAGGCCAGCAGTTCCCCCGGCGCGGCATCCATTGCGCCCACACCCCGTTCCACCACGCCTGCCCCCCCGGCACCCGCCAGCCCGCGCCAACCGGCATGCAGGGCCGCCACCTGTTCGCCAGCCCCGTCACACAGCAAAACCGGCAGGCAATCGGCCACCTGCGCGGTGCAGGCCAGTCCGCTGTGCCGGGTCTGCGCGCCGTCGGCCTGCAAGCCATCGGGCGTATCGGCGCGCGCTGCGATGACGTCAAACCCATGCACCTGGTGCAGAAAAACCGGCCGCGCGCCCAAGGACGCGCCCAACTGCGCCCGGTGGCCTGCCACGCGCTGCGGGTCGTCGCCCACGCGCTCGCCCAGGTTGAAGCTGTCAAAAGGTGCCAGGCTTTCGCCACCGGCGCGGGTGGTACAGACCGCCCGGACGTTCGCGGGGGCTGGCCACTGCGGGCGCAGCCAATCGGGGTCCAGCCGGTCAATCGAAGAGGGATGCTCCATGCGGCACAGCATAACCAAAGCCCTCGGCCGGGGGCACGTCGTCCCGGCCCGTTACCATCCTGCTAGCGATTCACAGGAAAGCCCGCCATGATTTTGGAAATTGCCGACATCCGCATCCACACCGGCCAAAACGCCGCTTTTGACGAAGCCATTGCCCGCGGCCTGCGCACCGTGTTGTCGGGCGCGCACGGTTTTCGGACTGCGTCTGTGCACAAATGCATGGAAACCCCAGAACGCTATGTGTTGCAAATCCAGTGGGATACGCTGGAAGACCACACGGTGGGTTTTCGGCAATCGGAGGCGTTTACCCAATGGCGTGGCATCGTCGGGCCGTTTTTCGCAGGGCCGCCGCTGGTTGAACATTTCCAAGTGCTGCTCGACGGCGTGTAAGCAGCGGCCCGGTTGATGCGCATACCCATTCAGCATTGCAAATCCTGCGGCGCGTCCACGCGCTACCGGATACCCGACGACGGCGACACCAAAGAGCGCGCCATCTGCAGCGCCTGCCATCTGGTGCATTACGAAAACCCGCTGAATGTGGTGGGCACGATACCGGTATGGGGCGCGCAGGTTTTATTGTGCAAGCGCAACATCGAGCCGCGCAAAGGCAAATGGACGCTACCGGCAGGCTTCATGGAGCTGCAGGAAACCACGGCCGAAGGTGCGGCGCGCGAGACGGTTGAAGAAGCCGGCGCGCAGTTCACCATGGGGCCGCTGTTTTCGCTGATCAATGTTGCGCGTGTCGGGCAGGTGCATTTGTTTTACCGCGCAGAACTGACCAGCGACGCATTTGACCCGGGTACCGAGACGATGGAAGCACAGCTATTCCACGAGGCTGACATTCCCTGGGGCGATCTGGCTTTTCACACGGTGCAGGAAACCCTGCGCCGCTTTTTTGCCGACCGCGCAGCGGGCCATTTCGGCTTCCACGCCCTGGACATTTGAAGGCGGCCGCCCGTGCTGCCCTGCTACGTCCTGCTGGATCTCGAGACCACCGGCGGCAACGCCACGGTTGACCGCATCACCGAGATTGCCGCCGTCCGTGTCGAAAACGGCGCGGAGGTGGCGCGCTGGAGCACGCTGGTCAATCCTGGCGTGCGCATTCCGCCCTTTATCCAAAGCCTGACAGGCATCAGCGACGCCATGGTGCAAACCGCCCCGGCGTTTGACGAGGTGGCGCGCCAACTGCTGGACTTTTTGGATGGCGCGGTCTTGGTCGCCCACAACGTGCGCTTTGACCACGGCTTTATCGTCAACGAACTGCTGCGTTTGGAACGCAAGCTGCAGATCAAAACGCTTGTGCACGGTGCGGCTGTCGCGCGCGCTGTATCCGCAATTCAAAAGCCATGGGCTGGATGCGATTCTGAGCCGACACGGTTTGCAGACGCTGGCACGGCACCGGGCCATGGGCGATGTCGAGGTGGTGCTGGCCTGGTTGGCTATTGCGCGCGCCGAGCTGGGCGGCGAAGCACTGGAGCGCGCGGCACAACAGCTGTTGCAGGGCAGCGCCAGCCTGCCGCCGCAACTCGAAACCGCCGTACACGACATCCCCGACACGCCCGGGGTCTACCTGATGTACGGCGAAAGTCCCTTGCCGCTGTACATCGGCAAAAGCGTCACGATGCGCAAGCGCGTTTTGTCGCATTTCCAGGCCTCGGCGCGGGTTGCCAAAGAGATGCGGCTGGTGCAAGAGGTGCGGCGGGTGGAGTGGCGCGAGACGGCGGGCGAGCTGGGGGCACTGCTGCTGGAGTCCCGCTTGGTCAAGGAGATGCAACCGGTGCTGAACCGGCGCTTGCGCAGCGAAAAGCAGCTCTGCGCCTGGCGGCTGGCGCTTGATCCGGCAACGCGGCCCTTGCTGGAGCTGGTGCGCATGGACGCGGTTGACAGCGCCGAGGTGGGCCAACTCTACGGGGTCTACCGCTCCAAGCGGCAGGCGCTGGAGTCCTTGCGCGAACTGGCTACGGCCCACAGCCTGTGTCCCCAAGCATTGGGCTTGGAGTCCGGCAAGGGTGCTTGTTTTGCCAGTCAAATCGGGAAATGCAAAGGCGTGTGCGCCGCGCGTGAAAGCACCAGCGTGCACCACCTGCGACTGCAACTGGCCTTGGCGGCGCAGCGGCTGAAGGCCTGGCCCTACCCCGGCCGCGTGGGCTTGCGCGAGCACGATGCCCGCAGCGGACGCACCGATGTCCACATCTTCGACCAGTGGTGCCATCTGGCCACGGTGCACGACGACGATGCCCTGGACTCCGTGGTGCAGACCCGCAGCGACGACGCGCCGCTGGCCTTTGATTTGGACACCTACCGCCTGCTGCTCAAGCGCCTGTCTGGCGCACCGCAGGGTACGGTGTTCCCGCTGGATTAGCGCTTTTTGCGGCTGCTCTGCTTAACCGCGGCCTTGCGCGCGGTGCGTTTGCCTGCTGGGGCAGCGGCTGGTTCGGACCCACGGGCTGCGGCTCGGGCCACACTGGCCGAGCGCTTGCCCGGCACCTTCGCCGAAGCCTTGGCGGCAGTTGCCCTTTTGGCCGTTGGGCGGGAGGATGCGTCGCCGCGATCACTGCCTTTTTCCGGGATGACACGACCGGCACCGGCCAGATCGTCTGGCACCAAGCGGAAATCGATTTTCCGGCCGTCCAAATCCACGCGGCTGACCTGGATGCGGACCCGGGTACCGATGGCGTAGCGCATACCGGTGCGCTCCCCGCGCAACTCCTGGCGGGCCTCATCGAAACGGAAGTATTCGCCGCCCAATTCGGTGATGTGCACCAGGCCTTCGACGTACATAGCGTCCAGCGTGACAAACAGGCCGAAGCTGGTGGCGGCACTCACCACGCCGCCATATTCTTCGCCCAGGTGCTCGCGCATGTATTTGCATTTCAACCAGGCTTCCACATCGCGGCTGGCCTCGTCCGCGCGGCGCTCGTTGGCGCTGCAATGCAGGCCGGCAGCCTCCCAGCCCTGGCCTTCGGCATTGGATTTCTTGGGCTTGATGGCCGGATCGGCGACTTTGGAGGCCAGACTTTTTTCTAAGCGCCGCGCCAGTTTGGCGTGTGCCTCGCCCGGCGTTGGCAGGGTCGGCAGGCGGTATTTGTCTTTTTCTAAGACCGCCTTGATGACACGGTGCACCAGCAGGTCGGGGTAGCGCCGGATCGGGCTGGTGAAGTGGGTGTAGGCGTCAAAGGCCAAGCCAAAATGCCCGCTGTTGTGCGGCGTGTAAATCGCCTGCTGCATGGAGCGCAGCAGCATGGAATGGATTTGCGCGGCGTCGGGCCGGTCTTTGGTGGCCTGGGCGATGTGCTGGAACTCACCGGGCTTGGGGTCGTCACTGATCGTCAAACCCAGGCCCATGGCTTTGAGGTAATTGCGCAAGATTTCTTTTTTCTCGGGCGTCGGGCCTTCGTGCACCCGGAACAGGCCGGGGTGCTTGCTCTGCGCGATGAAGTCGGCGCTGCAGACGTTGGCTGCGAGCATGGCTTCTTCAATCAAGCGGTGCGCCACGTTGCGGGTGCGGGGAATGATTTTTTCAATCCGGCCGTTGTCGTCACAGACGATCTGGGTCTCGGTGGTCTCGAAGTCCACCGCACCGCGTTTTTGGCGCGAGGTCAGCAGCGACTGGTACACCCCGTGCAGGTTCAGCAGATGCGGCAACACGGCTTTGCGGCGGGTGGCTTCGGGGCCGCGTGTGTTGCCCAAAATGGCGGCGACTTCCGTGTACGTCAGGCGCGCCTGGCTCCACATGACTGCCGGATAAAACTGGTAGGCCTGCACCTCGCCGTCCATGCTGATGAACATGTCGCAGACCATGCACAAGCGCTCGACCTCGGGGTTGAGCGAGCACAAGCCGTTGGAGAGTTTTTCCGGCAGCATGGGAATCACGCGGCGCGGGAAATACACGCTGGTGGCCCGGTCATAGGCGTCGATATCAATCGCAGAACCGTTTTCCACATAGTGGCTCACATCGGCAATCGCGACCAGCAAACGCCAGCCTTTGACCGCGCTTTTGCCACGGCCTTTGCTGATCGGCTCGCAGTACACGGCGTCGTCAAAATCACGCGCATCTTCACCGTCAATGGTGACCAAGGCAATATCCGTCAAATCAACCCGATCGGCCCAGTCCTGCTCGCGGACCTTGTCCGGCAAAGTGCGGGTCAGCGCCAGACAGGCGGGCGAAAACTCGTGCGGAACACTGTATTTACGCACCGCAATTTCGATCTCCATCCCCGGATCGTCCACCTCGCCCAGCACCTCCTTGATGCGACCGACCGGTTGACCAAAAAGCGCTGGCGGCTCCACCAGTTCAACCACTACCACCTGGCCAACCCGCGCCACACCGGTCGCACCCTTGGGGATCAAGATGTCTTGCCCATAGCGCTTGTCTTCGGGCGCGACCAACCAGACGCCGCTTTCGTGCAGCAAGCGGCCAATGATGGGTTGACCGGAGCGTTCTATGATTTCCACAACCCGACCTTCGGGACGGCCTTTGCGGTCGCTGCGCACGATGCGTGCCTTGACGCGGTCTTTGTGCAGCACGGCGCGCATCTCATTCGGTGGCAAATAAATGTCGGGCGCACCGTCGTCGCGCGAAACAAAGCCGTGGCCATCACGGTGACCAAGGACTACGCCTTCGATTTCATCCAAGGCGTTAAGGGGTGTGGGGGGGGTTTTGATACAATCTCTCTCTTTCCTGAAAGCCCAGGTGGCGGAATTGGTAGACGCACTAGTTTCAGGTACTAGCGAGTAACTTCGTGGGGGTTCGAGTCCCTTCCTGGGCACCATCTTTACCGCGGCAATAACGCCGCATTGTCAGACAAATTTCCCAAGAATTCATTTTTGTTAAGCGGCTTGGTGTCGCAACCCTTGAAGGCTACACCGGCATTGCGACGAGATCGTGTCCTTGCGTTCCGACTACCCGGGCGCGGGTGAATTCACCGGTTTTCATGGTTTTACTGGCCTTCTCGGGTGGCAGTAAACGCACCACGCCATCAATCTCCGGCGCATCCGCATAACTGCGTCCCACCCCGCCGTTTTTGCCCAGGCCGGGTGCCGAATCGACCAGCACCTGCATATTGGCACCGATTCGCTTTTTCAACTTGTCAACCGACACCTGCTCGGCCACCGCCATGAAGCGCGCGCGGCGCTCTTCGCGCAGTTCAATCGGCAACATGCCGCCTAACTGGTTTGCCAGCGCACCGTCCACCGCGCTGTAGGCGAAACAGCCGGCACGGTCAATCTGCGCTTCCCGCACAAAAGCCAGCAGATCTTCAAATTCGGCCTCGGTCTCACCGGGGAAGCCGGCAATAAAGGTGCTGCGCACCACAATTTCAGGGCATTCTTTGCGCCACTGGGCGATCCGCTCCAGATTGCGCTCGCCGCTTGCCGGGCGCTTCATGCGCTTGAGCACATCGGGGTGACTGTGTTGCAACGGAACATCCAGGTAGGGCAACACCAGGCCCGACGCCATCAGCGGCACGACCGCGTCCACGCTGGGGTATGGGTAAACGTAATGCAGGCGCACCCATGCGCCAAAAGGCTGGGCCAGTTCACCAAGCGCCTGCACCAGATCCAACATGCGGGTCTTGATCGGTTTTCCATCCCAGAAACCGGTGCGGTACTGCACATCAACGCCATATGCCGACGTATCCTGGCTGATCACCAGAAGCTCCTTAACACCGCCTTCGAATAAGGCACGCGCCTCGTTCAGCACGTCGCCAATCGGGCGGGAGACCAAATCGCCACGCATGGAGGGAATGATGCAGAAGGTGCAGCGGTGGTTGCAGCCTTCGCTGATTTTCAAATACGCGTAGTGGCGCGGCGTGAGCTTGATCCCGGCCACGCCAAATGATGCGGGCACCAGATCTAAAAATGGATCATGCGGTTTGGGCAGGTTCAGATGCACCGCATCCATCACCTCTTGGGTCGCATGCGGCCCCGTAACCGCCAGCACTTTGGGGTGCATCTGCCGCACCAGGTTACTGCCATCGCCTGCCTTTTTAGCCCCCAGGCAGCCCGTGACGATGACCCGGCCGTTTTCCGCCAGAGCCTCGCCGATGGTGTCCAGGCTTTCTTGCACCGCTTCGTCAATAAAGCCGCAGGTGTTCACAATGACCAGGTCTGCGCCGGCGAAGGTCTTGGTGGTCTGGTAGCCCTCAGCGCTGAGCTGGGTCAGGATCAACTCCGAATCGGTCAATGCTTTGGGACAACCCAGGCTGACAAAACCGATGGTGGGCGGGAGTTTGCTGCACGGGAGCTGCAGCCACAGTGGTGTTGGACATAGCTGGAAAGCGCCGTTGACCAAAGCCAATCAGCGTTTGGGGGCAAAGGTGGACAAGAACTGCTCAGTCTGTTTTTGCATGTGCTCCTGCATCTGCAAAAAAACATTGTTGCCAAGTGGATTGGCCAGGGGGTTGGGAATGGTCGCGGGGATCACCGTGCGCTGCAAATCGACCAGCGCCTGCATATTTTTTTCCAGGTAGCCACCCATGAAACCCTGTAGGGTGTTGCCGTAAAAGCGGATGATGTTTTCCAGGACCGGCGCCGTGAACATCGGCGAGCCACCTGCCTCTTCTTCGAGAATGATCTGCAACAAAATGCTGCGGCTGATGTCCTCGGAAGTTTTGGCATCCACCACGGAAAACGACTCGCTGCTCATCACCAGTTGCTTGATTTCCGCGAGCGTGATGTAACTCGAAGTACGGGTGTCGTAGAGCCGGCGGTTCGGGTACTTCTTGATGACCCGTTGGGCGGGAAGATCCGGCGCAAACGCTGCGGGTTCAGGGGGAAGCGCTGACTTGGACTTTGGCATGAAAGCAGGCGATGGGCGCCGAGGGCGCCATGTTTGTGAAAGGAGATTGTAGGTCGCACCGCTTTAGCCACAAACATGGCGGAGCGCCGTGGCCCGCCAGCCCGTAGCGGCCGGCGAACATACATCCCCGAAGTAGCTGCCGCCGGGCCAGGCCCAGGTTCAGGCGGCTTCGGCCTTGGCTTTGAGTGCCTGGTCGATTTGTTCACGGCAGGCGATCAGCTCTGCCTCGCTCATATCGGCAAACCGGGAAACCGAGTGCCCAAAGACCAGGTGCGTACCCAGCATCACCTCGAGGTGCGCAACCGTCTGCGCGCGGGGAATTGACTGCCCCAGCAGCCACTTGCGCACGCCCTCGGAGGTCACCTGGATCTGAAATTTGCTTGCATGCTCCAAATCGCGAGCGATACGAGCCGCAGAAACCCGCGCACCGTATTTGGCTTTGATGGCTTCCTGCAAGCGCTTGGCAAAATTATCTTGGTCCAACTTAGTTCCTTAAAAATAATATTGGGGCTAATTGTTGCAGAACTTTTACCAAATTACTATGTATCGAAGAAATTTTTTTGCAACAACCGCCTTGGCGTGTCTAAAAGACCGGTTTGGAGCGCACCTATTCGGTGCGATTCACCAAGGGAAGCACAGAAAAATTTAGCTCTTTAATTTGGTAGGCGCAATTGGACTCGAACCAACGACCCCCACCATGTCAAGGTGGTGCTCTAACCAGCTGAGCTATGCGCCTGTTGAATGTCTACCGCCTTCAATTCTAGCAGCAGCGGCGCTGCGAGATAATCACCGGCTTGCCCGTTCATGGGGCAATTGACGGCGTTTTTACCTCTCAAGGAATCTCCTATGGATATCGCAGGCAAAGTTTTCATCGTTACGGGCGGGGCTTCGGGTTTGGGCGAAGGTACGGCGCGCGCGCTGACCGCACGCGGCGGCAAAGTCGTCATCGCCGACATGCAAGCGGACAAGGGTGAGGCGATCGCGCGCGATATTGGCGGTGCCTTCGTGCGCTGCGACGTCAGCAACGAGGCCGATGCCCAAGCCGTGGTTGCCAAAGCCGTATCCATGGGCAAACTGATGGGCTTGGTGAACTGCGCCGGCATCGCACCGGCGGAGAAAACAGTTGGCAAGAATGGCGCGCACGCCTTGGCCAGCTTCACCCGCTGCATCACGGTCAACCTGATTGGCAGCTTCAACATGATCCGCCTGGCCTCAGAAGCCATGAGCGCCAATGAACCGGAGGCAACCGGCGAGCGCGGCGTGCTGATTTCCACCGCGTCGGTAGCGGCTTACGACGGCCAGATCGGCCAGGCCGCCTACAGCGCGTCCAAGGGCGGCATCGTGGGCATGACCCTGCCGATTGCCCGCGACTTAGCGCGCAACGGCATCCGCAACATGACTATTGCACCTGGCATTTTCGGCACCCCCATGTTGTTTGGTATGCCCCAGGAAGTGCAGGACGCACTGGCCGCGGGAGTGCCTTTCCCTTCGCGCCTCGGAACGCCGCAGGACTACGCCAAGCTGGCACTGCATATTTTTGAGAACGACATGCTCAACGGCGAAGTCATCCGCTTGGACGGCGCGATCCGTCTGGCACCCCGCTGATCGGCGTATCCGGCATTCCCCAACCACCTTTTTCACCGCAGCAACGCATGACACCCCAAGACATCTTGGCCCAGTTCGGCCCCCGTGAATCCATGGAATACGACGTGGTCGTGGTCGGTGCCGGCCCCGCAGGCCTGGCCACTGCGATCCGCATCAAGCAACTGGCCGCCACTTCAGGCAAGGAAGTCTCTGTCGTAGTCCTGGAAAAAGGCTCAGAGCCGGGCGCGCACATTCTGTCCGGCGCGATCATGGACCCCAAGGCCCTGACCGAACTGATCCCTGATTGGAAGGCGCTCGGCGCCCCCTTGAACCAGCCGGTGACCGACGACGCCATTATGTTTTTCAGCGAAAAAGGCGCATTTCGCATGCCCAATTTCCTGCTGCCGCCCTTTGCCCACAACAACGGCAACTACATCGTCAGCCTGGGCAAAGTCACCCGCTGGCTGGCCGAGCAGGCCGAGGCGCTGGGCGTTGAAATTTTTCCCGGCTTCGCTGCGGCCGAGGTGCTCTACAACGACGACGGCAGCGTCCAAGGCATCGCCACCGGCAACATGGGCATCGGCAAAGACGGCGAACCCACTGGCAACTTCCAGCTCGGTATGGCGCTTGCTGGGCAAATACACCGTGTTCGCGGAAGGCGCGCGCGGCCACCTGGGCAAGGAGCTGATTGCCAAGTACCGGCTCGACGCGGGCAAGGATCCGCAAAGCTTTGGCATCGGCATCAAGGAAGTTGTGGGAGATTGATCCGCAGCGCCACCAACCCGGATTTGTGATGCACAGCGCGGGCTGGCCTATGGACGAGATGACCTACGGCGGCGCGTTTTTGTACCACCTGGAGGACAACAAAGTCGCCTTGGGTTTCATCACCGGACTGGGCTACACCAACCCCTACCTCAGCCCCTTTGAAGAATTCCAACGCTGGAAAACCCATCCCAACGTGCGCTGGTACTTGGAGGGCGACGCGGCCCACGGCGTTGCACACGGAAAGCGTCTGTCTTACGGCGCGCGCGCCATCAACGCCAGCGGCTTGTCCTCTTTGCCCAAAACCGTGTTCCCCGGCGGCGCGCTGGTGGGATGCAACGCGGGTTACCTGAACGTCAGCCGCATCAAGGGCAGCCACGCCGCCATCAAGTCCGGCATGCTGGCCGGCGAGGCGGCGTTTGAGGCCGTGGTCGCCGGGCGCGCCCATGATGAGCTGAGCGCATATCCGCAGGCCTTCGAGAAGAGCTGGCTTTACACCGAATTGAACAAAGACCGTAACTTCAAGAACTGGTTCAAAAAAGGCCTGACAGTAGCCACCATCATGAACGGCGTAGAGCAGTTCGCCCTGCGCGGCCACATTCCCTGGACCCTGCACCGCGACAAACCCGACCATGCGCACCTGCTGCCGGCCGACCAGTGCGAGCCCATCCATTACCCCAAGCCGGACGGCAAGATCAGCTTTGACCGCCTGAGCAGCGTCTTCATGAGCAACACCAACCATGAAGAAAACCAGCCCGCCCACCTGACGCTGAAAGATGCATCGGTTCCCGTGGGCATCAACTTTGCCAAGTTCGCCGGCCCCGAGGCGCGCTACTGCCCGGCGGGTGTGTACGAGTTTGTGAAAAACGACGACAACAGCGAGCGCCTGCAAATCAACGCGCAGAACTGCGTGCACTGCAAAACCTGCGATATCAAAGACCCCACGCAAAACATCGTCTGGGTCACGCCGGAGGGCGGAGGCGGCCCCAACTACGCGGGCATGTGACGCTGACTGCGCACCCGGCTCCAAACGCAGCCGCCACCGGGCTGCGGGTGCTCGGCGTCATCCCGCCGATGACGCAGCTCAACACCCCCTACCCGTCCACCGCCTACATCACAGGTTTTTTGCGCGCGCAGGGCGTGGACGCGGTGCAGGAAGACCTGGCGCTGGCGCTCATCCTGGCGCTGTTTACCCCCGAGGGCCTGACCCGCGTACACGCTGTAGCCTTGAAAAAAGCTGTCAACCAACGCAGCCCCAGCGTGCAGGGCTTCGTCGAGCACTTTGACCGTTACGCTGCCACCATCGCCCCCGTGATCGCGTTTTTGCAAGGGCGCGACTCCACGATGAGCCACCGTATCGCCGGGCGCGGCTTTCTTCCCGAAGGCCCGCGTTTTGCAGGGCTCGATGTCTACGGCGACGCCGAGGCCGCCGACCCGCTGGCTTGGGCCTTTGGTGCGCTGGGCCAAAACGACCGCGCCCGCCACCTGGCCACGCTCTACCTCAACGACCTGGCCGATGTCTTGCGCGACGCGGTCGACCCGCGTTTTGAATTTGTGCGCTACGGCGAATCGCTGGCGGGCAGCCAGCCGACATTTGAGCCCCTGGCGCAGGCCCTGGCCGCCCCACCCACGCTGGTGGATGACGGTCTTACAGACGCTCGCGTTGGACTGCATCGCCCGGCATAAGCCGGATCTGGTGCTGCTGTCCGTCCCCTTCCCCGGCGCGGTCTACGCAGCGCTGCGGATCGCGCAAAGCATTCGGTTGCAGCACCCGCAAATCCGCATTGCGATGGGCGGTGGCTATGTGAACACCGAGCTGCGCGCGCTCACCGAGCCGCGCATCTTTGATTTCGTTGACTTCATCAGCCTGGACGCTGGCGAGCGCCCGCTGCTGGCCTTGCTGGAACACCTGCAAGGCCAGCGGGGTACCAGCCGCCTGGTACGCACCTATGTGCGCGATGCGGCAAGCGGACAGGTGAAGTACATGAACTGGTCCGAGCCCGACGTCCCGTTTGAAGACGTGGGCACCCCGACCTGGGACGGCCTGCCGCTGGACCGCTACCTCTCGCTTTTGGATATGCTCAATCCCATGCACCGGCTCTGGAGCGACGGGCGCTGGAACAAGCTCACCGTTGCGCAAGGCTGTTACTGGAAAAAATGCAGTTTTTGCGACGTGACGCTGGACTACATCTCGCGCTACGAGACCGCCACCGCTGCCACGCTGGCCGACCGCATTGAGCGCATCGTGGGCGAGACCGGGCAAACCGGCTTTCATTTTGTGGACGAAGCCGCGCCGCCCAAAGCGCTCAAAGCGCTGGCGCAGGAACTGCTGCGCCGCAAGCTGGCGATCTCGTGGTGGGGCAACATCCGTTTCGAGAAAACCTTCACCCCGGCGCTGGCCGACTTGTTGGCCGAAAGCGGCTGTATTGCCCTGTCCGGCGGCCTGGAAGTCGCCTCCGACCGCTTGCTGGCGCTGATGCAAAAAGGCGTCACGGTTGAGCAGGTGGCGCGCGTCACCAAAAGCTTTTCCGAGGCCGGCATTCTGGTGCACGCCTACCTGATGTACGGCTTTCCAACCCAGACCGTGCAGGACACCGTGGACGCGCTCGAGTACGTGCGCCAGTTGTTTGAGAACGGCTGCATCCAAAGCGGGTTTTTTCACCGCTTCACCTGCACCACGCATTCACCGGTGGGGCAGAACCCGGCCGCTTACGGCGTGGAGTTGCTGCCCATGCCCGATGTGACCTTCGCTAAAAACGACATCCTGTTTCACGACCCCAGCGGCGTCGACCACGACCAGTTGGGCCTGGGTCTGAAAAAAGCGATTTACAACTACATGCACGGGCTGGGATTGGAAGAAGACGTGCGCACTTGGTTCGATTTGCCGAAGGGCCGCTGCCCCAAGCCCAAGGTGCCGCGCAGCTTCATTGCCCGTGCGCTGGCTGCGCGCTGAAACCTCACCAGGGAATCATCCCGCCCCGGTAATCCACAAACTGCGCCCTGCCCGTGGGGTGCAGCGCGTCCAGCGCCGCCAGCATGCCCGCAGCAGAAGCAGCCGGTGTGAGCGCGTCAGCGGCATCAACAAAAGGGCCGCTCAATTTGGATGCCACAGTGCCGGGTTGCAGCGCGGCAAAGACCGCCAGCGGGCGGGTACGCGCGGCTTCAATCGCAGCGGTTTGCAGCAGCATATTCAGCGCAGCTTTGGAGGCCCGGTAGCCGTACCAGCCACCTGTGCGGTTGTCTTCGATGCTGCCCACGCGCGCGCTCAGCGTCGCAAAAACCACGGGGGCGTCTGATGGCCAGCAAGGGCACAAAGTGCTTGAGCAGCAGCGCGGGGCCAATCGCGTTGACCGCAAACGCGCGGGCCAAGCCGCTGCGGATCCAGCGCAGCCAGACGCTTCTCCGGCCCCTGCCCGTCGATGTGCAAAGCACCGGTGGCGTCAAGCACCAGATGCAGCGGGCCATGGGACGCGGCGTGCGCGGCACACGCTGCCATGCTGGCTTCGTCTTCCAATTCAAAACCGGGATGGGTGTTGCGGGAATAGGCCAGCACGTGGGCGCAGCGCACATCGGCCTGCAAAGCGGCGACCAGCGCGGAGCCGATAGCCCCACTGGCTCCAAGCACCACCGCGCGGTAAGCCTCAGGCAGGCGATTCATCCTGGACGCGCGGTAAACGGAGTTTTAGTGCGCCTGCGCCGGCTGCGCGGCGATCTCACGCAGCGCGCGCTCAAACACCTCGACCGGCTGACCGCCCGAGATCAGGTGCTTGTCATTGATGATCACGGCCGGCACCGCGTTGATACCAGCACGCTGGTAATAGCCCTCCAGCGCGCGCACCTCTTCTTTGAATTCGCCGCTCTCCAAGATCACGCGCGCCTGCGCCACGTCCAGCCCGGCTTCGGCCACGGCCGCCAGCAACACGGCGTGCGACTCGATGTTCTCGGCCCGGCCCTGGTAGGCCTGCAGCAGCGCCTTTTTCAGGGCGTATTGCGCGCCGCGCGCCCCGGCGTAGCCGGACCAGTGCAGCAGTCGGTGCGCGTCCAGCGTGTTGTAGATGCGCTTGCGGCCCTCCAGGCTGAAGGTGAAGCCCACGGCCTCGCCACGCTGGCGGATGGTCTCGTAAATCTGCGCGCGTTGCTCGGGCGTGGAGCCGTATTTTTCGGTCAGGTGCTCGCCCAGGTCCTGCCCGCCCGGCGGCATCTGGGGGTTGAGCTCAAAAGGCTGGAAGTGCATGTCCACTTCCACCGTGGCGCCCAGGCGGGCAATCGCCTGCTCCAGCGCACCCAGCCCCACGGCGCACCAGGGGCAGGCCACGTCGGAGACGAAATCGATTTTGATTTGAGCGGTCACAGGAAAAGCCTTTTATTGGTATTGAAGAATCAGGCGGCCTGCATGCCCGCCAGCCCGGCCACCGCCAGCGCATAGCCGTTGACGCCAAAGCCGCACATCACCGCTTTGGCCACCGGCGAGATATAGGAATGGTGGCGGAACTCCTCGCGGGCGTGGACGTTGCTGATGTGCAATTCGATCAATGTGACGCCCGTTCCCTTGATGGCATCGTGCAGCGCCACGCTGGTGTGCGTGTAGGCCCCGGCGTTCAAGATCACACCGGCCAGTTTGCCCTTGGCGTGCAGGCGTCCGGCTTCGTGCAGCGCGTCCACCAGTTCGCCCTCGTGGTTGCTCTGGCGAAAGTCCAGTGCAAAGCCGTTGGCGGCACATGCGCGCTCGCACAAAGCCTGCACGTCAGCCAGGGTCTGACTGCCGTACACCTGCGGCTCGCGCGTGCCCAAAAGGTTGAGGTTGGGGCCGTTCAAGATCAGCACGGTTTTCATAAGCGCTCCGGGAAAAAGTAGCGGGTTCAGCCGGGAATGTGCAGCGTGGGCTGCACGTCGCCGCACTGGGCGCGGTGTTGCAGCGCATGCTCCATCACCACCAGCGCCAGCATGGCCTCGGCAATCGGCGTGGCGCGTATGCCCACGCAGGGATCGTGGCGGCCCTTGGTCACCACCTGCGTGGCCTGCCCCGCGCGGTCCACCGAATCGCGCGGCGTCAAGATCGAGCTGGTCGGCTTGATCGCGATGCTCACCTCCAGGTCCTGCCCGGTGCTGATGCCGCCCAGCACGCCGCCCGCGTTGTTGCTGGCAAACCCGCCGGGTGTGAGCGAATCCCCGTGCGTGCTGCCACGCTGGGCCACGCTGGCAAACCCAGCACCAATCTCCACGCCCTTAACCGCGTTGATACCCATCATGGCGTAGGCAATATCGGCATCCAGCTTGTCGTACAGCGGTTGGCCCAGGCCCACCGGCACCTTGGACGCGGTGACGCGTATGCGCGCGCCGCAGGAGTCACCGGACTTGCGCAGCGCGTCCATGTAGGCTTCCAGCGCGTCCACATTCGCCACCGGCGCAAAAAACGGGTTGTTGGGCACATGCTCCCACGCTTCAAAACCCACCGGCATCTCGCCGAGCTGCGTCATGCAGCCGCGAAACACCGTGCCGTATTGGGCCAAAAGCCACTTCTTGGCCACCGCGCCGGCGGCGACCATGGGCGCGGTCATGCGCGCCGAAGAGCGTCCGCCGCCGCGCGGATCGCGCACACCATATTTTTGGAAATAAGTGAAGTCCGCGTGCCCGGGGCGGAAGGTGTCGAGCAGGTTGCCGTAGTCCTTGCTGCGCTGGTCGGTGTTGTGGATCAGCAGCGCAATCGGCGTGCCGGTGGTGCGGCCTTCGAACACGCCGCTCAGAATCTGCACCGCGTCGGGTTCGTTGCGCTGGGTCACATGGCGGCTGGTGCCCGGGCGGCGCCGGTCCAGGTCGCCCTGTATGTCCGCCTCGGACAGCTCCATGCCCGGCGGGCAGCCGTCAATCACACACCCGATTGCCGGGCCGTGGGATTCGCCAAAGTTGGTGACCGCAAAAAGTTGTCCAAAGGTGTTTCCGCTCATGCGGGGGATTATCCCTGAGCGTCTTTGCCGGCTTCCGGCCAATCCCGTATGTAGGCCTTGAGCATCTTGTTCTCGAAATTCTGGCTGTCCACCACGGCCTTGGCGACGTCGTAAAAGCTGATCACGCCCATGAGCATGCCGTGGTCCATGACGGGCATGTAGCGGGCGTGGCGCTCCAGCATCATGCGGCGGACTTCGTCCATCTCGGTTTCCAGGGTGCAGGTCAGCGGCGCGTCGTCCATGGCGCTACGCACCAGCGTGTTGCCCAGGTTGCCACCGTTTTTGACGATGGCCTGGATCACCTCGCGGAATGTCAGCATGCCTACCAAATCGCCGTGCGACATGACCACCAGCGACCCCATGTCGCGCTCGGCCATCAAGGCGGCGGCTTCGGCCAGGGGCTCATCCGGGCGGGCGGTGAACAGGGTGCTGCCCTTGAGGCGCAGGATATCGCTGACTTTCATGGTGTGTCCCTCGGACCGTGAACTGCGCGCGTCCGCAACAGGGGTGAAACGTGCTTCCAATATAGCCCACAATAGTCCGCTAAACACCCTGCCCTGCCCCACAGCCGGGGCTTTCACGACCCGGAGTTCCCACCATGGCTGGCTATTCAGACCCCCACTTTGACACCCTGGCGCTGCACGCCGGGGCCAGCGTCGATGCCACCGGCGCGCGCGCGGTGCCGATTCACCTGACCACCTCGTTCGTGTTCGAGTCCAGCGACCACGCCGCCTCGCTGTTCAACCTGGAGCGCGCCGGCCACGTCTACAGCCGCATCAGCAACCCCACCAACGCGGTGCTGGAGCAACGCGTCTCGGCCCTCGAAGGCGGCATCGGTGCCATCACCACCTCCAGCGGACAGGCCGCGCTGCATCTGGCCATTTGCACCCTCATGGGCGCGGGCTCGCACATCGTGGCCTCGACCGCGCTATATGGCGGCTCGCACAACCTGCTGCACTACACGCTCAAGCGCTTCGGCATCGACACCACCTTCGTGAACCCCAGCGACATGGACGCCTGGCGCGCCGCCGTGCGGCCCAACACCAAGCTGTTTTTCGGCGAAACCGTGGGCAACCCCGGCCTGGACGTGCTGGACATTGCGCAAGTCAGCGCCATCGCCCATGACAACGGTGTGCCGCTGCTGGTGGACTCCACGCTCACCTCGCCCTGGCTGATCAAGCCTTTTGAGCACGGGGCCGATTTGATTTACCACTCGGCCACCAAATTCCTCTCCGGCCACGGCACGGTGGTCGGCGGCGTGGTGGTGGACGGAGGCAGCTTCGATTGGGAGCGCTCGGGCAAATTCGACGAGCTGTCGCAGGTCTACGCCGGTTTTCACAACATGGTGTTCAGCGAAGAAAGCACCGTGGGCGCATTCCTGCTGCGGGCGCGCCGCGAAGGCCTGCGCGACTTTGGGGCCTGCATGAGCCCGCACACCGCCTGGCTGATCTTGCAAGGCATCGAGACCCTGCCCCTGCGCATGGCGCGCCACATGGGCAATACCGAGCAAGTGGTCGAGTTTCTGGCCGCACACCCCATGGTCGCCCGCGTCGGCCACCCCATGCTGGAGAGCCACCCCGGCCACGCGCTGGCCAAAAAGCTGCTGCCGCGCGGCGCGGGTTCGGTGTTCAGCTTTGACCTCGCGGGCAGCCGCGCCCAGGGCCAGAAATTCATCGAAACGCTCAAGGTCTTTAGCCACCTGGCCAACGTCGGCGACTGCCGCAGCCTGGTCATCCACCCGGCTAGCACCACCCATTTCCGCATGGACGACGATGCGCTGCGCAACTCCGGCATCGGCCCCGGCACGATCCGTCTGTCCATCGGCCTGGAAGACCCGGATGATTTGATCGAGGACTTGAAACGGGCGCTCAAAGCAGCAGAAAAAGCGGGAGCCGCCGCATGAAATACGAGGTCCTTGGCGCGAGCCTGTACGCCTACACCGGCGGCAAAACTTTCAACCCGGCGCAACCCACCGCCGTCTTCATCCACGGCGTGCTCAATGACCACAGCGTGTGGATTTTGCAGACCCGGTTTTTTGCGCAGCAGGTGTTGAGAGGCTCTAGTTGACACTGTGGTTAACCCAGCAATACGTAACCGAACGAAGTATTACC
>CAXNME010000024.1:0-31748 GCA_964203415.1 Rhodoferax sp. | reverse complement strand
CGACTCAGGGCAGTTTGTAGTCTTTCAGTAATTCACGCAGCTTGGTTTTTTGCATTTTGCCGGTGCCGCCCAGCGGAATCGCATCGACAAAAATCACGTCATCCGGGATTTGCCATTTGGCGGTTTTGCCATCGAAGAAGGCCAGCAATTCTTCGCGCGTCACCGAAGTACCCGGTTTTTTCACCGCCACCAGCACCGGGCGCTCGTCCCATTTGGGGTGCGCCATGCCGATGCAGGCGGCCATGGCAATGGCCGGGTGCGCCATGCCGATGTTCTCCACATCGATCGAGCTGATCCACTCGCCGCCGGACTTGATCACGTCTTTGCTGCGGTCGGTGATCTGCATATAGCCGTCGGGGTCGATGGTGGCCACATCGCCGGTGGGGAACCAGCCATCCACCAAGGGCGAGCCACCGTCGTTTTTGAAATAGGCGCTCAGCACCCAGGGGCCCTTGACCAGCAAATCGCCGTAGGACTTGCCGTCCCAAGGCAACTCGGCACCAGCCTCGTCCACGATCTTCATGTCCACGCCGTACAAACCACGGCCTTGTTTGACCCGCACCTGCATTTTGTCGGGCTCCACCATCGCGATGTGTTTGTTTTTCAGGGTGCAGACGGTTCCCAGCGGCGACATCTCTGTCATGCCCCAGGCGTGCAAAACTTCCACGCCATAGACGTCGTTGAATGCCGCGATCATGGCCGGCGGGCAGGCCGAGCCGCCGATCACCGTGCGCCTGAGCGAGGAAAACCGCAGATCCCCCTGCCCCATGTGCGACAGCAGCATCTGCCACACCGTGGGCACGCCGGCCGCAAACGACACCTGCTCGCTCTCGATCAATTCGTAAATCGATTTGCCGTCCATCGCCGGGCCGGGAAACACCATCTTGGCACCGGTCATGGCGCAGCCATACGGCAAACCCCAGGCGTTGACGTGGAACATGGGCACCACCGGCAGCACGCTGTCGCGGGCGCTCAAATTCAGCGCGTCGGGCAAGGCCCCGGCGAAGGCATGCAAGACCGTGGAGCGGTGGCTGTACAAAACACCTTTGGGGTTGCCGGTTGTGCCACTGGTGTAGCACAGGCTCGATGCCGCGTTTTCATCAAACACCGGCCAGTTGTACTGCGCGGGCTGGGCCTGCACCAGGGCCTCGTAACTGTGCAAATTCGGGATGCCGCTGTCGGTGGGCAATTTGTCAGCGTCGCAGAACGCCACGTAATGTTGGATGGTGCTGCAGCGGCTGTGGATGGCTTTGACGATAGGCAAAAACGTCATGTCAAAACACAGCACTTTGTCTTCGGCATGGTTGGCGATCCAGACAATTTGGTCCGGGTGCAGGCGCGGGTTCAGCGTGTGCAAGACGCGCCCTGATCCGCTGACACCAAAGTACGCCTCCAAATGCCGGTAGCCGTTCCAGGCCAGCGTTGCCACCCGGTCGCCGAACTGCAGGCCCAGTGGCGTCCAGCGCGTTGGCCACTTGGCGGGCGCGCTGACCGACCTGCGCGTAATTGGTGCGGTGGATATCGCCCTCCACCCGGCGCGAAACAATCTCCGCATCACCGTGGTGGCGCTGGGCAAAATCGATCAGCGATGCAATCAAGAGCGGCTGGTCTTGCATGAGTCCGAGCATCAAAACAACTCCATAAAAGGCCCAGGGCCATTGCAGAAAAACGCGCTCGCATGGTAATTCAGAACCCCGCCCTGCCCTGGCTGGCGGATTCGTCCACAATCCGCGCCATGCTTGTTGCCGCTTCCCCCGCCCACGCTGTCGCGGCAGATGCTGCCCCCGTGGCCACGGCCTCCGCGTTTGAGTCGGCCCGCATACGCCAATTGGGCTCGGCCTTTTTTGCCGACCTGAACCCCACGCCCCTGGCTGCACCCCACTGGATCGCCCACGACCACCGCACCGCGCAGGCACTGCAACTACCCAGCGGCTGGCATGAGGACGCCGCCTGGTTACACACCCTGAGCGGCAACCCCGGCCTGCCGGTGCAGCCTTTGGCTACGGTCTACAGCGGTCATCAATTTGGTGTCTGGGCCGGACAACTCGGCGACGGGCGCGCGCTGCTGCTGGGTGAACGCGCCGGACTGGAAGTGCAGCTCAAGGGCGCGGGCCCCACGCCGTTTTCGCGCCGGGCCGATGGCCGCGCGGTCTTGCGCAGCTCGGTGCGCGAATTTTTGGCCAGCCAGGCCATGCGCGGCTTGGGTATTCCCAGCACCAGCGCGCTGTGCCTGACCGGCTCGCCCGCCACCGTCTGGCGCGAGCAAGCGGAAACCGCTGCGGTGGTGACCCGCGTCGCGCCCAGCTTTATCCGGTTTGGCCACTTTGAACATTTCGCGGCCAAGGGCGAAACCGCATCGCTGCAACAACTGGCTGATTTCGTGATTGCCCACTATTACCCCGAGTGTCTAAGCGGCGTCGGAGTCGCCCTATCTCGCGCTGCTGCGCGCGGTGACGCAGCGCAGCGCCGAGCTGGTGGCGCTGTGGCAGTCGGTGGGTTTTTGCCACGGGGTGTTGAACACCGACAACATGAGCATCCTGGGCCTGACGCTGGACTACGGCCCTTTTCAGTTTCTGGACGCGTTTGATCCAGCCCACATCTGCAACCACTCCGACACCCAAGGCCGCTACGCCTTCAACCGCCAACCCGGCGTGGTGTACTGGAACTTGTTTTGCTTGGGCCAGGCGCTGCTGCCACTCATCGACGACCACGACGCCACGGTGGCGGTGCTGGAAACATTCAAACCCGCATACGCCCAGGCCTTCGATCTGGCCATGGCGCGCAAGCTCGGGTTCTCAGCTGCCGATACCGCCGCTCACCCCGCTGCACACCAGCGCGCTGGAGTTGCTGGCCGCGCAGCGCGTGGACTTCACCCTGTTCTGGCGCCGCCTGAGCCTGCGCGCCGCCGGCGCGCAAGACAGTGCGCAGCGTGTGCAAGATTTGTTCATCGACCCCAGTGCCGCGTTGACCTGGTTAGAAACTTTTGACCGCGCACACGCCCAACTCCCCGCGCTGTCGCAAGCGCAGCAGATGCTGCGCACCAACCCAGCCGTCGTCTTGCGCAACCACCTGGGCGAGCTGGCCATACGCGCCGCACAGGGTGGCGACTTCGCCCCGCTTGCGCAACTCCAAAGCGCGCTCGATACGCCCTTTGACGAGCCGCTTGCGAACCCGCATTTCACCGCCTTGCCGCCCGACTGGGCGCAGGGCATTGAAATCAGCTGCAGCTCCTGAACACCCCGCTTCTTTAACCCGTCTCGCAATTTCCTTATGCCACCTGCCATCCAGAAAACCGACGCCCAATGGCGAGAACTGCTTGCCGCCAAAGGGGCCGAACCCCTGGCCTTTCAGGTCACCCGCCAAGCAGCCACCGAACGGCCTTTCACCGGCCGCTATGAAACCCAGTGGGCCAGCGGCGTGTACCGCTGCATTTGCTGCGAAGCCAAGCTGTTCGAATCCGACACCAAGTTTGACGCCGGATGCGGCTGGCCCAGTTTTCACACACCAGCCGACCCGGCCGCTATCACCGAACACCGCGACGCCTCCCTGGGTATGGTGCGGGTCGAGACGGTATGCACCCAATGCGGCGCGCACCTGGGCCATGTGTTCAACGACGGCCCCGCCCCCACCGGCCTGCGCTACTGCATGAATTCGGCGTCGCTGCAATTTGAAGCGGCTGCGCCCGGCACCGAAACCCACACATGAAACTGATACTCGACTTCTTTCCCATCCTGCTGTTTTTCGTCAGCTACAAGCTCAGCGATATTTACACCGCAACCGCCGTTCTGATGGCGGCCACCACGGTGCAGATGGCGCTGATTTACATGCGCGAGCGCAGCCTGCAGACCATGCACAAAGTCACCCTGGTGCTGGTGCTGGGTTTTGGCGCGCTCACGTCTGGGCTTGCACGATGAACGCTTCATCAAATGGAAGCCCACCGTGCTGTACAGCGCCATGGCGCTGGGCCTGGCCGTCGCCACCTGGGGACTGAAAAAGTCTCCGATCAAAGGCCTCCTGGGCAGCCAGTTGGAGTTGCCGGACCTGGTATGGGCGCGGCTGAACATCGCATGGGTTCTGTATTGCGCTTTCATGGCGCTGGCCAACGCGTATGTGGCAGAAAACTTCAGCACCGATGAATGGATGAACTTCAAACTCTGGGGCTATGTGTTCCCGGTGGCTTTTATCCTGGGCCAGGGCATTTACATCGCCCGCCACATGCAAAAGCCACCCGATGAAGAGGCCGCCCCATGAGCGAAATCCGCGCCGCCGATATCGAAGCCCGTCTGCGGGAACACTGCGCACCCAGCGCGCTGGAGGTCTTGGATGAAAGCGCCCAGCACGCCGGCCACGCCGGTGCCGACGACAGCGGCATTGGCACCCATTTCCGGGTGCGGATTGCTTCACCTCTGTTCACCGGCCTGACCCGCGTGGCGCGCCACCGCCTTGTGTATGATGCTTTGCACGGTTTTACCGAGCGTGGCCTGCATGCCCTGGCCATTGAGATCCTGGCCTGAACGGCCCTCCCAGCAACTCATTCCCAATACTCCCGTTTTCTTCTCCAACCCTTTTAAGGAATTTGCATGACTACGTACTTCACCCGCAGCGCCATCGCCGCGCTGCTCGCCGCCAGCTGTATCGGTGCCATGGCGCAAAACATCGCCATCGTCAACGGCAAAGCGGTTCCCACCAGCCGCCTGGAATCCATGCTGCGGCAAATGGAACGCGCCGGCCGGCCCGCGCCACCTGACGCAGCGGCCCAGATCAAAGACCGCTTGGTGCTGTTTGAAATCATCAGCCAGGAAGGCCAAAAGCGCGGACTCGACGCCACCGACGAATTCAAGTCACAAGTGGAGCTGCTGCGCCAAAACCTGCTGGTCAATGACGTAATGGCCGACTTCCAGAAAACCAACGCGCCATCCGACGCCGACGTCCAGGCCGAGTACGACAAGTTCGTAGCCGCTAACGGTGGCAAGGAATACAAAGCCCACCACATCCTGGTCGAGAAAGAAGCCGAGGCCAAGAAAATCATTGCCCAGCTGAAAAAAGGCGGCAAGTTTGCAGACATCGCCAAAAAATCGTCCAAAGACACCGGCTCGGGTGCCAAGGGCGGCGAACTCGAGTGGGCCAGCCCCACTTCGTACGTGAAAGAGTTTGCCGACGCCATGGTCGCTTTGGGTAAAGGCAAAACCAGCGAAACGCCGGTGAAGTCCCAATTCGGCTTTCACATCATCCGCGTAGACGACGTGCGCGATGCCCAGCTACCCAAAATCGAAGAAGTCAAGCCGCAAATCGTGCAGCAGTTGATGCAGCAAAAGAGCAACGCCTACATCGAAGAGCTGCGCGCCAAGGCACGTATCGAATAAAGCGTCACCCGTAGCGCCAGCAGGCGCACCCCCATGCAAAAGCCCGGTTTTCACCGGGCTTTTTTGCATTTGGGGCCAACAAATTGCGGGCTTCTCCCCCGCATGGGGGATGTTGGCCCAGAGCGACCCTTGAAAAATGACCAGACACCACCGGTCATCGTTTCAAGGAGCCTCGCATGCACGCACACGCCGCGCTCAACCGCATTTACCGCCTCGTCTGGAGTGCACTGCACCAAACCTGGGTGGTTGCTTCTGAACTCGCACGCGGACGGGGCAAGAGCAATGCAACTTCCCTGATCAGCGCCGCGCTGCTGGCTAGTTTGGCCGGTCTCAGCGTGCAGGCGCAGGGGCTGCTCCCCAAGGCGGGCAGGTCGTCTCGGGCAGCGGCAGCATCAGCGCCAGCGGTGCCACCACCACCATCACCCAAGCCAGCGACAAACTGTCCATCAACTGGCAAAGCTTTAATGTTGCCAAGGCCGAGACCGTTAACTTCGTTCAACCGTCTGCAAGCGCTCTGGCCGTCAACCGCATTCTGGACACGCAAGGCAGCCAGATTCTGGGCAAGATCAACGCCAACGGCCAGGTCTGGCTGATCAACCCCAACGGCGTGCTCTTTGGCAAAGACGCACAGATCAACGTCGGCGGCCTGCTGGCCTCCACTCTGAACCCGGACGACGCCTCCATCGGCAGCACACGCAGTAACTTCAGTGGCAGCAGCACCGCGGGCGTGGTGAACTTAGGACAAATCAACACCACCCAAGGCGGCTATGTCGCCCTGCTGGGCCACAGCGTTTCCAACCAAGGCAGCATCAGCGCCCCCGGCGGCACCGTGGCGCTGGGCGCGGGCAGCGCAGTCAGCCTGAACTTTGCGGGCAGCAAGCTGCTGGGCCTGGAAGTCACCAGCAACCAAGTCAACGCCCTGGCTGAGAACGGCGGGTTGATTCAGGCCGATGGCGGGCAGGTGCTGCTCAGCGCCGGTGCGCGTGAGAGCCTGCTGGCCAGTGTGGTCAACAACACCGGCGTCATTCAGGCGCGCACGGTGCAAGAAAAAGACGGCAAGATTATTTTGCTAGGCGGCATGGCGTCGGGCACCACCAATGTGGCGGGCACGCTCGACGCATCAGCGCCCAGCGGCGGCAACGGCGGGTTCATTGAGACCAGCGCGGCCCATGTCAACGTAGCCAAAGGAACCGTGGTGACAACCAAGGCGGCAAGCGGTCGAACCGGGCAATGGCTGATCGACCCCGTACGACTTTCATTGTTGCCGCCTAGCAGGCGGAGCAACATCACCGGGGATGCGCTGAGCACGGCACTGAGCACCAACAATCGTGAGCATCCAGACTATCGAATCTGGTGACACGCATCTGCAATCGGATCCGCCACCGATGGCGCACCGACTGGCGGCAATGGCGACATCTTCGTGAACCGACGACCGTCAGCTGGACAAGTGCCAACTACCCTGACGCTCAACGCGCCGAACAGCATCTAACATCAACAGCGCCATCACCGCCACGGGGACCAGCGGCAAGCTGACGCTGACTGTACGGTCGTGACGCCAAGCAGTCAAGCGCACTGATCAGGCGCCAATTACTTCGGTGAGCGCGGCGCAAGTGTCAACTTAACCAGAGGCATCGGCGTCAGCGGCCTCCTACTACCGAGCTGGTGCGGCAATGGCTCAACCAAGAACTACACCGTCATCACCAGCTTGGGTAACGAGGGCGACGAGCAGTCGCCTAACGAGCCACCGAACAGCCTGCAAGGCACTCGGCTACAGCACACCGCTTGACCGGCAACTACGTGCTGGCGCGCGACATTGACGCCAGCGGCACGTCCAGCTGGAACGGCGGCAGTGGCTTTTCGCCCATTGCCAATTACTCGCACAACATTAACCCCACGGCAATATTCACAGGCACCTTTGACGGGCTGGGGCACACCATCACCGGGCTGACCATCAACCGCACGTATACGTATCGGACTATGTGGGGCTTGTTCGGCTATGTGGGTGCGGGAGGTGCCGTTAAAAATGTAGGGCTGTCGGGGGGGAGTGTTACCGGCGGCAGCTACGTCGGCGGCCTGGTGGGCTTGAACGACGGCACCATCAGCGGCAGCCATGCCAAAGGCATGGTCAGTGGAGACAGCTACATCGGCGGCTTGGTGGGCTGGAACAACGGCACCATTAGCGGCAGCTACGCCGAGGGCAATGTCAGTGGTAACACGCATATAGGCGGCTTGGTGGGCCTCAACGGCGGCACCATCCTCACCAGCTATTCCTTGGGCGCAATCAGGGCTAGCTACGAAAGTCTTGCGGTGGGCGGTTTGGTCGGCTGGAACGACGGCACCATCAGCGGCAGTTACGCTACGGGCAGTATCAACGCTGACTGGAGCGTCTATGTTGGCGGCTTGGTTGGGTTCAACAACGGCGAGATCACGAACAGCTACGCCACGGGCAGCGTCAACGGTGTCGACGAAGTCGGTGGCTTGGTGGGATATAACAACTCCAACGGCACCATCAACAGCAGTTACGCTAAGGGCAGCGTCAACGGTTATGGCTCGATGTTGGCGGCTTGGTGGGCGTGAACGACGGCACCATCAACAGCAGCTATTTCGACATACAAACCACAGGCCAGGCAGACAATGGGGTGGGCAAGGGTCTGACCAGCTTACAAATGAAGCAGTCCGGCAACTTCACAGGCTTTGACAGCAATACCTGGGTCATCTACGAAGACCGCACTAACCCCTTGCTGGGCACGTTTTTAACGCCGCTCACCGTGACAGTCAACGCCAGCGGCAACAAGACCTACGACGGAACCACGAACTGCGGGACTATTGTCTGTGAAGTCAGCTACATCACCACCGGGACGAAAACAGTGGATGGAACTGCCAGCTACGTGCTCAGCAGCAAGAACGCTGGCAGCGTAAACGTCTATGCCAGCGGACTGTATTCAGACCAGCAGGGCTACCTAATCAGCTATGCGACGGGGACGGCTGCCACCATCGACAAGAAGACCCTCACCGTTGGCGGCACTACCGCCGCTGGCAAGACCTACGACGGCACCAAAACAGCCACCATCACAGTGGGCAAGCTGAGCGGGTTTGTAGACGGCGAAGAGGTGAGCGCCAGCGCCAGCGGTACCTTCGATAGCAAGGACGCCGGTAGCCGCAGCGCCACGGCCAGCTACACGCTGAACGATGGCACTGGCTCTGCTAGTAACTACACGCTGGCCGATACCACCGGCCACAGCGCCAACATTGGCAAAGCCGCCCTCTACTACAACGCCAACAATTCAAGCTTCAGCGTCGGCACCACTCCCTCGCCCTTAAGCGGTACGGTCAGCGGCTTTGTGAACAATGAGACGCAAAGCACCGCGACAACCGGCACACTGGCGTGGACCACATCGGCCACCAGCGCCTCTGGCGCTGGAAGCTACGCCATCAACGGCTCTGGGCTGCTTGCGGACAACTACAACTTCAGCCAGGCCGTGGAGAACGCCACTGCATTGACGCTCACACAAAGCGTTTCAATCGTGCCGGTGGTCAATCCCCCAGCGCTGCCCAGTGATACGAGCTTTGTGAAACCCGCGCCGCTGCCCCAAGCAAGCCTGCCATTCAACGTGGCGGAAAACATCAACACGCTTCCCGCAACAGCAGCGGTATCGGCCGATATCAACACGCTGGCCGCAACAGCAGCGGGGTCGGTCCCAAGCACTAGCCTTAACGTCACCAAAGCCTTTGGCTCCAGCGGCATGCTGTTTGCCCAAGGCAATGGCGTCAGGTTGCCCGCCACCTACTACCAATCAACTCTGGCTGACCCAGCCCAAAACCCGTAAATGGGCAAGGAGCCCGTCCCCGAGACATGTCTTATCCTCGCGGGCATGCGCCTGAACGCTGACCGCATCCCCAGCGCTGCCTTTAGCCACCGTTTATCAGCCGCCCTGCTGCTCGCACTACCCATTCTGTGCACCGTATGCGCTGCCGCCGAGACCGTACCCAACGCGGGCGGCCTATTGCAAACAGTGCCCACCCAGCCGCTCCAGCGCACCACCCCAGCCGCGTCTGCCCTGCCCGCTATCGGCGCAGGACAGCAAGCAGCCATGCCCGACACCGCACCCTTTTTGGTGCGCCAACTGCGCGTGGACGGCAACACCGTCTTTGACACCGTAACCCTGCAAGCGCTGCTAGCCCCAATGCAAGACAAGCGCCTGACCTTGCCCCAGATTGCCGAAGGTGTCGAAGCCATCACCACCTACTACCGGGCAGCGGGCTACCCGCTGGCGCGCGCCATCATCCCGGCCCAAACCATTGAGGACGGCGTGGTGCGCGTGCAGGTAATAGAGGCCAACTGGGGCCAAGTGGCGTTGCGCAATAACAGCGCCGTCAAAGACGCGGTGCTGATGCGCACTCTCTCCAATCTGGAGCCAGGTAGCGTGGTCCGGCTGGATGCGATAGAGCGCGCCACTTTGCTGCTATCAGACCTGCCGGGTGTGGCGCCACGGGCGCTGCTGCGTGCGGGCCAGGAGGTCGGGAGCTCAGACTTGGTGGTCGATGTGCAGCCCGGCGTACCTTGGAGCGCGAACCTAAGCGCAGACAACTATGGCAGCCGCTACACCGGGGTGGTGCGTGCCAACGCCAATGTGCAGTGGAACAACCCGCTGGGGCGCGGCGATACGCTGGGCATCAGCAGCCTGAACAGCGATGGCGGCGGTCTGGACTATGTGCGCGTCGCCTACGAATTGCCGGTCTGGAGACCGGGCGTGCAAGCCGGCGTGGACAGTTCGGGCATGAACTACCGGCTGGGCGACACGGCGGCCAGTCTACTGGCCTCTGGCAAAGCCAACACCCAGCAGCATGCTGGGTGCGCGGCGCGCTGGTGCGCAGCCCGCGCGCCAACCTCAATGCCCGCCTGGGCTTTAGCAACAACGTGCTGCAAGACCACGTGGGCTCCACGGGGGTGAAGACCGACCGCACGGTCAATGTGTGGAGCCTGGAGTTCAGCGGCGAGCGCCAAGACGACTGGCTGGCTGGAGGCAATAACACGCTGGGCCTGGCGCTGTACGGCGGCCGGGTGGGCTTTGATGACGCCACGGCCGCGGCGCAGGACGCCAGTACCGCCAACACCGCAGGCGGCTTTGGGCGCGCGACATGGTCGCTCAACCGCAACCAGGCGCTGGGCGCTGGCGTGAGCGCCGTGCTGAGCATGAACGGGCAGTGGGCGCAGAAGAACCTGGACAGCGGGCAGAAGTTCTCGATCGGCGGTGCCACCAGCGTGCGGGCGTACCGCTCGGCCGTGCTCTCGGGTGACAGCGGAGCGTTTGGCAGCCTGGAGCTGCGCTACATCCTGCCGATACCCCCAGCTATGGAGCCAACCGGCACCTGGCAACTGGCAGCCTTTGTTGACAGCGCCATGGTGCAAACCAATAAAAACCCTTTTAGCAGCGGCAGCAATGAGGCCAGCCTGAACGGCGCTGGCCTGGGCCTGAACTGGCAAGGCTCCAAAGGCGTCTCGGGGCGCATCTTCATCGCCGCGTCCTTGGGCGAACTACCCACCCAGCTCGCGGGCTCGGAGTCCACCCACACCAACGCTTGGTGGGAGCTGAGTTGGGCGTTTTAAGGCAGATCGAGGCCATGGAGGTGATTTAATATTGAAAATTTAACGTTATGAGTTAAAATTTCAATAATGATACCTCGCCTGGCTGAATCCGCTGTTCGCAAAAAGCTGCTGCAAACACCTGCCGTCGTTCTGCTAGGCCCCCGTCAGGTGGGTAAGACCACCTTAGCCCGGCAGATTGCGGGCAATTGGCCGGGCGGGGCGGTATATCTGGATTTGGAGCGCAGCGCGGATAGGCTGCGCCTAGAGGACGCCGAGGATTACTTGCGCGCCCATGTGGGCCGACTGGTCATCATGGATGAGATTCACCGCGCGCCTGGTGTATTTGAAGCCCTGCGCGGCATCATCGACGAGAACCGCTTGGCGGGTGTGCGCAGCGGCCAGTTTCTTCTGTTGGGCTCGGCCTCATTGGATTTGATGCGCCAATCCAGCGAGACACTGGCCGGGCGGGTGTCTTACATGGACATATCGCCCATCCATATTCAGGAAGTTATCCCGGTGCAGATTGAACCGGAGCAACTATGGCTGCGAGGCGGTTTTCCTGACAGCCTGTTGGCGGCCGACGAGGAACACAGCCTGGACTGGCGCCAGGACTTCATCCGCAGCTATCTGGAGCGGGATGTTCCCATGTTTGCGCCGCGTTTGCCCTCCGAAACCATTGGGCGTTTGTGGACCATGCTGGCCCACCAGCAGGGAGGCCTACTCAACCAAGCGCGTATTGCCAGCAGCCTGGGGGTGAGCAATCCGACGATTGACCGCTACATTAATCTGCTGGTGGACTTGCAGTTGATTCGCCGGCTACGGCCTTGGAGCTCGAATGCTGGCAAGCGCCTGGTCAAGGCACCCAAGGTCTATGTGCGCGACAGCGGCATCCTGCACGGCCTGCTGGAATTGAAAACGCGCAACGACGTCTTGGGACATCCGGTGTGCGGCCCCAGTTTTGAAGGTTTTTGCATCGACAACCTGATTGCGGCTGCGGGTGCGGGACGCACAGCCTACTTTTATCGTACGCAAGTGGGTGCCGAAATCGACCTGGTGTTGGAAAAAGGCGGTCGTCCCGACATCGCCATCGAAGTCAAACGCGCGAGTGCGCCCAGGCCGGAAAGAGGTTTCAGCATCGCCTGCGATGACCTGAAGATTACGCGCCGCTATGTGGTGTACCCCGGCGAGGAGTCGTTTGCCTTGCGAAATGGCGCGCAGGCTATTAGCCTGGCGCAGTTGTGCGCCGAGTTGCGCGATTCAAAAGACTAGCCCACCCAGACACGCGCATTGCGCCAGATCTGCGACCAGGGGCTGGCACCCTCCAAAGGCAAGGAGGTCCAGCTCATCTGGATGTTGCGGAACACGCGCTCGGGGTGCGGCATGAAGGCGGTGAAGCGCCCGTCGGCGGTGGTGACGCCGGTCAGGCCGCCGGGGCTGCCGTTGGGGTTCAGGGGATAGGCCTCGGTGGGTGCGCCGTGGTGGTCGACAAAACGCAAAGATGCAAGCGCCTGCGCGGCGTCGCCACGGCGGGCAAAGTTGGCAAAACCTTCGCCATGCGCCACCGCCACCGGCAGGCGTGCACCGGCCATGCCGCGCAAGAAAATCGAGGGCGAGTCCAGCACTTCGACCAGGCTCAGGCGGGCTTCAAAGCGCTGGCTCTGGTTGGTGGTGAAACGCGGCCAGTGCTGCGCGCCGGGGATGATGTCGGCGAGTTCGGCAAACATCTGGCAGCCGTTGCACACGCCCAGACCAAAGGTGTCGCTGCGGGCAAAAAATGCCTGGAACTGAGCCGCCAATGCCGGGTTGAAGGTGATGGAGCGGGCCCAGCCGATGCCAGCGCCCAGCGTGTCGCCATAACTGAAACCGCCACAGGCGACGATGCCCTGGAAGTCAGATAGCTTGGCGCGGCCGCTTTGCAAATCGCTCATGTGCACATCGAAGGCGTCAAACCCGGCCTGCGTGAAAGCGTAGGCCATTTCCACATGGGAGTTAACACCCTGCTCGCGCAGGATGGCCACCGCCGGGCGGCGCAGCAACACCGCCGGGGCTTGGGCCAGCAAGGCTTGCAAAGGCTCGGGCAGGTGGAGGTGCAGGCCGGGGTCGTCGGCGCGCCCGGCGGCGGCGTGTTCGGCATCCGCGCAAGCCGGGTTGTCGCGCTGCTGGCAGATCTTCCAGGAGACGCTGTCCCAGACTTGCTGCAAATCGTCCAGCGAAGCGCTGAAAATCGCACGGGCATCGCGCCAGATTTGCAACATGCCTTTGCCGTTATCGATGCTGCTGCTCTGCGGCCGGGTGGAGCCAATCACGTGGCTGTGCTGCGCCAAACCGTGTGCGCGCAGGACCTGCATCACCGCCGCTTTGTCGGCGCTGCGCACCTGCAACACCACGCCCAGCTCTTCGTTGAACAGGGCTTGCAGCGTGCGCTCCTCGCGCCGCGCGCCGACTTGGGTCGCCCAGTTTTTGCTATCGCCCACGTCCATGCGGCTGTCGGACACGCCGTCGCCATCGATGAGCAGCATGTCCACATTCAAAGCCACGCCCACGCGCCCGGCAAATGCCATCTCGGCCACGGTGGCCAGCAAGCCGCCGTCGCTGCGGTCGTGGTAGGCCAGGATTTTCCCGTCGGCGCGCAAGGCGTTCACGGCGTTCACCAAAGCGACCAGCAGTTGCGGGTCGTCCAGATCGGGCGCTTCGTCGCCTACCTGGTCCAAGGTCTGCGCCAGCACACTGGCAGCCATGCGCGCCTGGCCCCGGCCCAAATCGATGAGCAGCAGCGCGCTCTCCACATCACGGTCCAGCTGCGGCGTGAGCGTGCCGCGCACATCAGGCAGGCTGACAAAAGCGCTGACGATGAGCGAGACCGGGGCGCTGACTTTTTTCACATTGCCGGATGGGGCATCGGCCCACTGCGTGCGCATGGACAGCGAATCTTTGCCCACCGGAATCGAGATGCCCAGCGCGGGGCAGAGTTCCAAGCCCACGGCCTGCACCGTGGCGTAGAGCGCGGCGTCTTCACCGGGCTCGCCGCAAGCAGCCATCCAGTTGGCGGAGAGCTTGACGCGCGACAACTCAAAAGGCGCGGCCAGCAAATTGGTAATGGCCTCGGCCACGGCCATGCGGCCCGAGGCGGGGGCGTTGAGCGTGGCCAGCGGTGTGCGCTCGCCCATGGCCATGGCCTCACCGGCAAAGCCCTGGTAATCGGCCAGCGTCACCGCGCAGTCGGCCACCGGCACTTGCCAGGGGCCGACCATCTGGTCGCGGTGGGTCAGGCCACCCACGGTGCGGTCGCCAATGGTGATCAAAAAGCGTTTGGACGCCACGGTGGGGTGGGCCAGCACGCGCAGCACGGCGTCTTGCAGGCTCAGCGTGCCGAACTGCAAAGGCGGGAAACTGCGCGGAAGGCTGCGCACGTCGCGCTGCATTTTGGGTGGCTTGCCCAGCAGCACATTCATGGGCATGTTGACCGGGGCGTCGCCATCCTGCTTCGCCGTCTGCGTCGGCAGCAGCAGCAAATCGCGCTGCTCGGTGGCTACGCCGACCACGGCGAAAGGGCAGCGCTCGCGCGCGCACAGTGCCTCAAAACCGGGCAGCGCATCGGGGCTGATGGCCAGCACATAGCGCTCCTGGCTTTCGTTGCACCAGATCTCTTTGGGTGCCATGCCGGTCTCTTCGAGCGGCACGGCGCGCATGTCGAAACGGGCACCGCGCCCAGCGTCGTTGGTCAGCTCCGGGAAGGCATTGGACAAGCCGCCAGCGCCCACATCATGGATAGCCAATATAGGGTTGTTCTCGCCTTGCAGCCAGCACTGGTTGATGACCTCTTGCGCGCGGCGCTGGATTTCGGGGTTACCGCGTTGCACGGAGTCGAAGTCCAGGTCTGCCGCATTGGTGCCGGTGGCCATGGAACTGGCCGCGCTGCCGCCCATACCGATGCGCATCCCGGGGCCACCGAGTTGCACCAGCAGGCTGCCTGCGGGGAAGAGAATTTTGTGGGTCTGGCCGGCGTCAATCACACCCAGACCACCGGCAATCATGATGGGCTTGTGGTAGCCGCGCTGCACGGTATCAACGTCGCTGACCGCAGCTTGTTCGTATTCGCGGAAGTAGCCCAGCAAGTTGGGGCGGCCGAACTCGTTGTTGAACGCCGCGCCGCCCAGCGGGCCGTCGATCATGATGTCCAGCGCGCTGGCAATGTGCGCGGGTTTGCCAAACGCAGTGCCCGCTTGCGGCCACAAGCGCGAGACGCTGAAGCCGGTGAGCGCCGCCTTGGGCTTGGAGCCGCGTCCGGTGGCGCCCTTCGTCGCGGATCTCGCCGCCCGCGCCGGTGGACGCGCCGGGGAAAGGCGAGATGGCGGTGGGGTGGTTGTGGGTTTCCACCTTCATCAAAATATGCTGCGTCGCCGGCTGCGCTGCGTAGCGCGGCGAGATAACCGCGCCGCCGGGTGCTGCCGCAACGGCGGCAAAACGCTGCACCTGCGCGCCTTCCATCACCGATGCGTTGTCCGAATACGCCACCAGCATGTGCTGCGGGTGGGTTTGGTGGGTGTGGCGGATCATGCCGAACAGGCTGTGCGGCTGGTCCTGGCCGTCGATGCGGAAATGGGCGTTGAAAATTTTGTGGCGGCAGTGTTCGCTGTTGGCCTGGGCGAACATCATCAGCTCGACATCGGTGGGGTTGCGCTGCAAGCCGGTGAAGGCGTCCACCAGGTAGTCCATCTCGTCATCGGCCAGCGCCAGACCGAAAGCGGTGTTGGCCCGCTCCAGCGCGGCGCGCCCGCCGCCCAGCACATCCACATGCTCCATGGGCGCGGCCTGCAGCGGGGTGAACAAAGCGTGCGCCGCGTCCAGGCTGGGCAAGGCGCTCTCGGTCATGCGGTCGTGCAACAAGGCGGCAGCGGCGAGCCACTGCGCCGGGCTCAGCGTGGGCTTGGAGAACAAGCCGCTGCGCAGCCCGATGCGGTAGACCACCACGCGCTCAATACGCGTCAGCGTCAGGCCGCAGTTGCGGGCGATGTCGCTGGCCTTGGAGGCCCAGGGCGAGACCGTTCCCAGGCGCGGTGCGACCACGCACACGACGGCGTCTTTGGGCGCTGCATCAGCAGGATCGCCGTACTCCAGCAAGGCGGCAAGCCGCGCATGCAGGGCTGCGCCGGGCGCGTCTTGCGCGGCGACCAGGTGCACATACTGCGCGCTGATGCTGGCAATGTCGGCGCTCACCCCCTGCAAGCCAGCCAGCAAACGCGCCGCGCGGAAAGCGGGCAAGGCGTTGCCGCCGGGAAAGGAGCTGGTATGCAGGGTCACGGGAATGGAAGGAGGTGGGGGAAAAGGACAGCCCGCTGGGGCCGCACAAGTGCCCGGATTTTAGCCAGCGCCCCCGGCGCGCTTCAGAAAAAGCCGGCGTAGCGCTGCAGCTCCCAGGCGCTGACCTGCTGGCTGTAGGCATCCCACTCGGCGCGCTTGATCTCCAGAAACAGCTGGCAAAAGGCATCGCCGACCAGGCCGCGCAAGGCCGCGTTGTCCTGCAAGGCGTCCAGCGCCGCCGCCAGATCGCGCGGCAGGCGCGCGGGCATGGGCGCGCCGCTGGCGTGGCGCTGGTACAGGTCGTCGTCGCAGGGCGCGGGGGGCGATAGGCGCTGGTCCATGCCGTCCAGCCCGGCGCACAGGGTGGCGGCAAGGGCTGCATAAATGTTGCAAGACGGGTCAGGCAGGCGCCACTCCATGCGCCCGGCCACGGTGCGGACCAAGCAGGTGCGGTTGTTGTCGCCCCAGGCCTTCCACACCGGCGACCAGGTGGTACCCGAGACACTGTTGCTCGCGGCCAGACGCTTGTAGCTGTTGGCAGTGGGGGCGCACAGGGCGCTGAGCGCATCGGCGTGGTGCAAGAGACCGGCGGCGAATTGCTGACCCAGTTGGCTCAGGCCCAGCAGGCCATCGGCCTGGCTGAACACGGCGCGGCCATCGGCATCGGTGATGCTGAGGTGGAAATGCAGGCCGCTGCCCGGCGCTCCGGCGAAGGGCTTGGGCATGCAGCTGAACACGGCGCCGTGCTGCGCGGCCACCGCGTGCGCGGCTTGCTTGAACAACATAAAGCGATCGGCCGCAGCCAGCGCGTGGTCAAAGCGGTAGTTGATTTCGTACTGGCCGCACGCGTCTTCATGGTCGATTTGCTGCAGGTCAAAACCCAGCGCCACCAGCGTGCTGCGCATGGCTTCCAAAAAATCCTGGTTGCGCAGAATGGCGCGGATGTCGTACGAGGGTTTGTCCAGAGCGTCGTCCGCGTCGGCGCGCTGCCACTGTGCGTCCGCCGTCTCTGCGGCTCTTCAACAAAAAAAACTCGGGCTCAATGCCCACCCACAGCTTCCAGCCCCGGGCATCGAGCCGGGCGACCGCTGCTTTCAGGACCTGGCGCGAACAGGTATCCAGCGGCTGACCACCGGCAAAGCCATCGCACACCGCGTGCGCCACGCCGGGCATGTACGGCAAGGCCCTCAGGCTGTCGGGCTGTATGCGGCCGTAGTACTCGCTGCGCGGGCCCATGCGTGGCAGGCCGGTGCCCCAGATGCTGGGGCCGGAAAAGCCCGCGCCTTGCTCGACCCACTCGCCCAGATTGCCCACCGGAACCAGCTTGCCCTTGGCCACGCCGTGGATGTCGCAAAACTGCGCCAGGATGGAATGCAGGCCTTGGGCCTGGAGGGCGGCGATGCGTTCCTGGTGTGTCATCAGCGGGTCAAAACCACTACGTCGCTGCCACCCCACCAGACCCATACCGGGTCTCCACTGCCCAGCGGCACGCTGGTGTGGCGGGCGGCGTTGGTCTGCGTCACCTTGAGGACCAGGCCAGAGGCGAGCCGCACGTGGTAGGTGGTGAGGCTGCCCAGGTACGCGATGTCGGTGATCACGCCCTGCACCTGGTTGAAGCCGTCTTCGGCAGGGGAATCGCGCTCGCTGGCCAGCGGCGCAGTGGCCTGCAGGCACATTTTTTCGGGGCGCACCGCGACATCGACTTGCATGCCATGGGTGCCGGTAATGCCGTGGCTGATGTAGTGGCGGCATTCGGTGCTCTCAATCACCACATGGTCGGCTTCATCCACGCTGACCTGACCTTTGAACAAATTCACCGTGCCGATGAAGTCGGCCACAAAGCGGCAGTTGGGGGTTTCGTAAATTTCTCTCGGTTGCCCGATTTGCAAAATCTTGCCTTCACTCATAACCCCAATACGGGTCGCCATGGTCATGGCCTCTTCCTGGTCGTGGGTGACCATCACGCAGGTCACGCCGACCCGCTGGATGATGTGCACCAGCTCGAGCTGCGTGCGTTGGCGCAGCTTCGCGTCCAGCGCACCCAGCGGCTCATCGAGCAACAAAAGGCGCGGGCGTTTGGCCAGACTGCGCGCCAAGGCCACCCGCTGCTGCTGGCCGCCCGAGAGTTGGTGGGGTTTGCGCTTGGCATAGGGTTTGAGTTGCACCATGTCCAGCATTTCTTCCACGCGCTGGGCTATCTCGGCTTTGGCCATGCCATCGCGTCGCAGCCCGAAGGCCACGTTGTCCCAGACATTGAGGTGGGGGAACAGCGCATAACTCTGGAACATCATGTTGATGGGCCGGTCATACGGGGCCAGGCCCACCATGTCGCGACCACCCAGCACGATCTGACCGGCAGTCGGCGTCTCAAAACCGGCAAGCATGCGCAGCAAAGTGGACTTGCCGCACCCGGAGGAGCCCAGCAGCGCAAAAATCTCACCTTGATCGATGTCCAGCGACACATCGTCCACCGCGTACACATCGTCAAATTGCTTGACGACGTGGCGGATTTGCAGGTACGGAGCGGTCGCAATAGGGCTTGCTGCGGCGGTCATGGTGTTGCGTTCAATATCGACGGCGAGCGCGCTAGGCCTTCCAGCCTTTGCGCCGCACTTCTTCCAGGGTCAAATCGAGACAGCGCACTATAAGCCCCATCAAGGTGTCGATCTCGGCGTGGCTGATGGTCAAGGGCGGGGCGATGATCATGCGGTCGCCCACCGCGCGCATCACCAGGCCGTTGGCAAAACAATGGCGGCGGCAAACCATGCCAACGCCCAGATCCGATGCGAACGGGGTGTTGGTCGCCTTGTCTTGCACCAAAACCAGGCCCGCCATCAGGCCGCAGGTCTGCGCTTGCCCCACCAGGGGGTGCTCGGCCAGCCGCGTGAAGTGCGCAGCTAAATAGGGTCCGATGTCGTCGCGCACGCGGGTCACCAGGTTCTCGCTCTCCATCACCGCCAAATTGGCCAGGGCCACCGCGCAGGCCACCGGGTGGCCGCTGTAGGTGTAGCCGTGGTTGAACTCGCCGCCCTGCTCGATCAGCACCTTGGCCACGCGGTCGCCCACCATCACGCCGCCCAAGGGGATGTAGCCGCTGGTCACGGCCTTGGCAAAGGTCACCAGATCGGGCCGGTAGCCGAATTTCTCATACGCAAACCAATGGCCCAGGCGGCCGAAGGCGCAAATCACCTCGTCGCTGATCAGCAAAATGCCGTATTTGTCGACGATGCGTTGGATCTCGGGCCAGTAAGTGGCCGGGGGAATGATCACGCCGCCCGCGCCCTGCACCGGCTCGCCAATAAAGGCCGCCACTTTCTCTGGCCCAAGTTCCAGGATGCGCTGCTCCAACCAGCCTGCTGCGCGGATGCCGAAATCGGCCTCGCTCTCGCCGGGCAGCGCGTTCTCAAAATGGTAGGGCTGCTGGATGTGGCAGATGTTGGGGATGGGCAAGTCGCCCTGCGCATGCATGCCGCTCATGCCGCCCAGCGAGGCCCCGGCCATGGTGCTGCCGTGGTAAGCGTTCTGGCGGCTGATGATGATCTTGCGCTGCGGCTGGCCCAGCAAGTCCCAGTAGCGGCGCACCATGCGCACGTTGGAGTCGTTGCTCTCGCTGCCGCTGGATGAATAAAACACATGCTGGAAACTGCGCCCACCGACCGTGGGTGCCAGCGATGCCAGCTTGGCCGCCAGCGTGGCGGCTTGCACGTTGGTGGTTTGGAAAAAGCTGTTGTAGTAAGGCAGCTCCAGCATTTGGCGGTGCGCGGCGTCGGCCAGTTCGCGCCGGCCATAGCCCACGTTGACGCACCACAAGCCGCTCATGCCATCGAGGATTTTGTTGCCCTCGGAGTCCCAGATGTAGATGCCTTCGGCGCGGGTGATCACGCGCGCGCCCCGGCTATTGAGGTCCTGGAAATCGGTGAAAGGATGCAAAAAATGCGCGCTGTCCATCGCCTGGATCGCGCCTGTGTCAACAGGGGTGTTCATGGGAATTGTTCTCGGGATCAATTGAGGCAAAAAAGGCGACGCTGCTTCAGACATGCAGCAACAGGTGCTCGCGCTCCCAGGGTGAAATCACTTTCATGAACTCTTCAAACTCGAGCTCCTTGATTTCGGTGTACACGGTGATGAACTCCTTGCCCAGCACCTCGTGCAAATCGCTTTCTTTGCGCAGCCAGTCCAGCGCCTCGCCCAGGCTGCGCGGCAGCGCATAGGGCGACAAATAGGCGTCCCCGCGCATCTCGGGCTTGGGCATGATTTTGTTTTTCAAACCCAGGTAGCCGCAGGCCAGCGTCATGGCCATGGCCACATAGGGGTTGGCATCGGCACCGATGACGCGGTTTTCTACACGCCTTGCCGCAGGCGCAGAAATCGGCGAGCGGATGCCCACGGTGCGGTTGTCATGGCCCCACTCGATATTGATGGGCGCGGCGGTATGGCGCGAGAGGCGGCGGTAGCTGTTGACATAGGGCGCCACCAGCGCCATCGCCGCCGGGACGTAACGCTGCAGACCGCCGATGTAGTGCATGAACATCTCGGAGGGCGTGCCGTCCGGGTTGCTGAAGACGTTGTGGCCGCCAGCTACGTCAACCAGGCTTTGGTGCACATGCATGGCGCTGCCCGGCTCACCGGCGATGGGCTTGGCCATGAAGGTGGCATACATATCGTGGCGCAAAGCGGCTTCGCGCACCGTGCGCTTGAAGAAAAAGACCTCGTCGGCCAGACCCAGCGGCTTGTTGTGGAAAAAATTGATCTCCATCTGGCCCGCGCCCACCTCGTGGATCAAGGTGTCGACATTGAGCTCCATCTTTTCGCAATAGTCATAAATTTCTTCAAACAGCGGATCGAACTCATTGACCGCGTCGATGCTGTAGGCCTGGCGCGAGGTCTCGGCACGGCCGCTGCGGCCGATAGGCGCTTTGAGCAAGGTGTTGGGGTCGGTGTTGCGCGCGGTCAGGTAGAACTCCAGCTCGGGCGCAACAATGGGCTGCAGGCCTTCGGCGGCGTAGAGATCACACACCCGGCGCAGCACGCTGCGCGGCGCAAACGGCACCAGTTTGCCCTCGTTGTCAAAGCAATCGTGAATCACCTGCGCGGTGGGATCCGTGGCCCAGGGGACGATGCGCACCGAGCCGGGATCGGGCCGCAGCTGCATGTCTTTGTCGGTGGGATCGATCACGTCGTAATACGGCCCGCTCTCGGGAAACACGCCGGTGACACCCATGGCGACGATGGCTTGCGGCAGGCGCATGCCCCGGTCTTCGGTGAATTTTTCGCGGGGCAGAATTTTCCCCCGCGCGACCCCGGTTAAGTCGGGTACCAGGCATTCGATCTCGGTCACCCGGCGCTCGTTGAGCCATTGCTCCAGATCATTGAAATTCATGTCGGCTGTTTGCACTGTCTATTCTCCCTTTTGTCTTCAAAAATACGCACGCGGTCTTTTGCCGCTTAAGCCACTGCCCGGCCAGCCTCCTGCAATTGCGCGCGGCGCACGCGGCAGGCCTGCCCGAAAGCGGAAAAAATCTCCATGTAGAACGGGTGTTTAGCGGTCTGCCATTCGGGATGCCATTGCACGGCGTAGGCAAAACTCTGCGCGCCTGCCACACCAAAGGCTTCCACCAAGCCGTCCGGCGCATGCGCCATCGCGCTCAGGCCATCGGCCAAACGGTTCACGCCCTGGCCGTGTAAGGAGTTGACGCGCGCCGTCGGACCACCGGCCCACTGCGCAAAAGGACTGCCGGGCACCAAGTGCACCTCATGCGACAGGCCGTACTGGTCTTCGTAGGACAGCTCCGGATCTTCGCGGTGGTCGGCCATACCGTCCACATGGTGTACCTGCTGGTGCAGCGAGCCCCCCATGGCCACATTGATTTCCTGGAAACCCCGGCAAATCCCCAGCAAGGGCACGCCGTTCGCAACGCAGGCGCGCACGAGCGGAAGGGTCAGGCTGTCGCGGTGCGGGTCCAGCGGCAGGCGCGGATCGGTGACATCCTCCCCGAAATGCGAGGGATGCACATTGGCCGGCGACCCCGTGAGCAAGACGCCGTGCACCATGGACAACATGGCCGGCAGCGCATCGCTCTGGGCTGCCGGGAACAAGACCGGCTCGGCACCCGCTGCCTGCTTGAGCGACAGCGCATATTTTTCTCCCAGAACATAAAAGGGCGAACGTTTTCCGTCTTCCCCCAAATAACGCCGGTCCACCGGCAGCCAGACCAGAACAGGCGGCTCTTGCATCATTCGCTCTCCAGAAAAAGATGGTTCCAATTCGTCACAGCATATCCCGCAAGCGGTAGTAGGCCATGCCGAGCACCAGGCTGGGGGTGCGCAGCAGGCTGCCCCCGGGAAAATCGCGGTGCTGCAAGCGCGCAAACAGGTCAAAACGCTCGGCCTGCCCGGCAATTGCCTGCGCCACCATGTGCCCGGCCAGCCCGGTCAGTGCCACCCCATGGCCACTGAAGCCTTGCAGGTAATAAATATTGTTGTCGACGCGGCCGAAGTCGGGGGCGCGGTTCATGCTGATGTCCACAAAACCGCCCCACAAAAAGTCCACCGGCGTGCCGCGCAATTGCGGAAATATCCGCTCCATGCGCTTGCGCATCACGCCCTGCAAATCCGGCGGTGTGGTTTGTGAGTAGCTCACGCGCCCACCGAAGAGCATGCGGTGGTCGGCGCTGCAGCGGTAGTAATCCAGCACGAAATTGTTGTCGCAGGCGGCCGCGTCAGACGGGATCAGCTGGCGGCACAGGGCTTCGCCCAGCGGGGCTGTGCCCAGAATGTAGGTGCCCACCGGCATGATGCGCCGGTTGATCGCAGGTGCCAGTTGCGGCCCATGCGCCTCCAGGCTGTAGTTACCTGCCAGCACGGCAAAACCGGCGCTGACCTGGCCGCCGTCGGTCTGGGCCACGACCTCCGCCCCGCGGCTGAGGCTGTGCACGGTCGAATGCTCAAAAATCTGTACCCCCAATCCCCGTGCGGCGCGCAGCAGCCCGAGGCCGTATTTCAGAGGGTGCAAGTGCCCGGAGCGGCGCTCGTAGGCCGCAGCGCAATAGCGCGGGCTGTCGATCAGGCCGCGCACCTCGGGGCCGCGCGCGAAGGTGGTGGCAAAGCCGTAATCGCGCTCGAGTTGCGCAAACTCGGCCTCCAGCGCACGGGCTTTGCGCGGTGCATCCGCCACATACACATAGCCGAAACGGCGGTCGCATTCGATGCCGAACTCGGCGATGCGCGCATCCACCAGGTCCAGCGCCTCCAGGGACATGTCCCAGGCGATGCGGGCGTCGGCGCGGCCCAGCTGCGTCTCGAAGGCTTCCTGCCCACCGGCAAAACCGGCAATCGTCTGCCCGCCGTTGCGCCCGGATGCGCCGCCGCAGACCCGCCCGGCCTCCAGCACGGCAACCCGATAGCCGCGCCGGGCCAACTCAATCGCCGCCGACAGCCCGGAAAACCCGGCCCCCACCACCAGCACGTCCGCGCGCACCGCGCCCTGCAAAGGCGGCAGCGGCGCATCGCGCTGCACACTGGACTCGTAATAGCTGCGGCTGTTGAGTTCGGCGTCGCGCCGTAAGAAGGCCGCGCGGCGGCTGGCAGCGCCTGCTATCACAGCGCCCCTTTGGCCACCTGGCCGCACAGATAGGTCCAGACGAAATGGGCGGCGGCGTTGCTGGTCAGCTCGGCGTGGTCATAAGCCGGCGCCACCTCCACGCAGTCCATGCCCACCCAGTTCAGGGGTGCCAGCTCCTCCAGCAGGGTCAGCACCTGGGAGCTGCTCAGGCCGCCGGGCTCGGGCGTGCCGGTGCCGGGCGCGAAGGCCGGGTCCAGGCAATCGATATCCAGGGTCAGGTAGCAGGGTCGCTGGCCCATGCGCGCGCGAATGGCCTGCACCATGGGGGCCAAGCCGGGTCCGTCGCAACCGCGCAGATCGCGCGCGGTGTAAATCAGGCCGCCTTGGTCTTGCACATATTCGCGTGCCGCACGCTCACCCGCCGAGCGCAAGCCGATTTGCACCGTGTGCGCCGGGCTGACCAGGCCTTCTTGAATCGCCTCATAGGTCCAGGTGCCGTGGCCCGACGGTTCGCCAAAATGGTCCTGCCAGGTGTCGCAGTGGGCGTCAAAGTGCAGCAGCGCCGACGGGGCCGTAGCGGGCGTGGGCGGCGCGCAGCAGCGGCAGGGTGATGGAGTGGTCGCCGCCCAGAAACACGCAATGGTGCTGCGCCATGAGCGCGGTGGCGGCCGCCTGGATCGCGTCCCGCAGCACCGGCAGCGGCGAGGCATTGGGCAAACGCAAATCACCGGCGTCGCCCAGCACATCCAGCGGTGAAACGCCAAAAAACGGGTGCAGCCCATCGCACAGCATCAAACTGGCGCGGCGGATCTCCTGCGGGCCGAAGCGCGCGCCGGGCCGGTTGGTCACCGCGCCGTCAAAGGGCACGCCCGCCAGCGCGAACCGCTGCCCGGCCAGCGGCGCTGCGGCGAGAAAACGGTTGCTGTTGTTGGCGTAAGCGAACTGCCCCAACGCTGCGGGGGCCTGCGAAATCATGTCTGCCACACGGGCTCCTATTCATGTGCCCTCATTGTGCCCGCCTGGCAACGCAAACCCTACTGGGCCGATGGGATAATCCCTCCATGACCATCACCTACAAAGACGCCGACGGGATCGCAGGCATGCGCCTGGCTGGACGGCTGGCCTCCGAAGTGCTGGATTACCTGACACCCTTTGTGGTGCCCGGCGTGAGCACCAATGCGCTGGACAAGCTGGCGCACGACTACATCGTCGACGTGCAAGGCGGTATTCCAGCACCGCTCAATTACCGCGGCGGCGGAAAAATCCCCTACCCCAAATCCATTTGCACCTCGGTCAACCACCAGGTCTGCCACGGCATTCCCAATGAGAAGGCGCTAAAAAAGGGCGATGTGGTGAACATTGACGTCACCGTCATCAAAAACACCTGGCACGGCGACACCAGCCGCATGTTCCTGGTGGGCGAAGGCTCGATCGCCGCCAAACGCCTGTGCAGCGTCACCTACGAGGCCATGTGGCACGGCATCCGCATGGTCAAGCCCGGCATCCATCTGGGCGACATCGGCTTTGCGATCCAGCGTTTTGCCGAAGGCCAGGGCTACTCGGTGGTGCGCGAGTTCTGCGGCCACGGCATTGGCCAGGTCTTCCACGAAGAGCCGCAAGTACTGCACTACGGCCGCCCCGGCACGCTGGACATGCTGCGCGAAGGTATGACCTTCACCATCGAGCCCATGATCAACGCCGGTCGCAAAGAAATCAAAGACGGCCCGGAGAAAGACGGCTGGACCATCGTCACCGCCGACCGCTCGCTCTCCGCCCAGTGGGAGCACACGGTGCTGGTCACGCCCACCGGCTACGAGGTGATGACGCTGTCAGCAGGCAGCCCGCCGCCACCGGCTTTTGTGGCCGAGGCATCCACCCCCGCATCCCCAGCCATAGCCTGAAGCCCCAGCCATGAGCGAACTGCGGGCGCTGCGCGATGCTTACCGCCAGCACAAGGCGCAGATCCTGCAACGGCTGGACCAGCCCACGCTGGCACCCCGGCGCGTGCGCGCCCTGCTCCAGGCACTTTCACAGCACGCTGACGCAGCCCTGTGCGCGCTGGCCGCCCACGCACAACTGCCGCCCGGGGTGGCGCTGCTGGCGGTTGGGGGCTACGGGCGCGGAGAGCTCTTTCCGAATTCCGATGTGGATGTGCTGATCCTGCTGAACGACGAATCCGACCCGGACCACGAGGCCACCTTGCGCAGCGTGGAGCAGTTTGTCAGCAGCTGCTGGGACGCGGGGCTGGAGATTGGCTCCAGCGTGCGCACCGTGGCCGAATGCCTGGCCGAATCGGCCAAAGACGTGACGGTGCAAACCGCGCTGCTGGAGCACCGGCGGGTCTGCGGAAACGCCGCGTTGGTGAACCGCTTTGCCACCGCTTTTGCGGCCGCCATGAACCCGCAGGCCTTTCTGGTCGCCAAAACGCTGGAGATGCGCCAGCGCCACAGCCGCTTTGAGGACACGCCCTACGCGCTGGAGCCCAATTGCAAAGAGTCGCCCGGCGGCTTGCGCGATTTGCAGGTGATTTTGTGGGTGGCGCGCGCTGCCGGGCTGGGGCGCAACTGGGCCGAGTTGTGCGCCAATGGGCTGGCAACGCCTTTCGAGGTGCAGCGCATCGAACGCAACGAGGCGCTGCTGTTTTTAATCCGCGCCCGCCTGCACCACCTGGCGCGCCGGCGCGAAGACCGGCTGGTGTTTGATCTGCAAACCGCCGTAGCCGAACATTTTGGCTACCGCTCCACCCTGCCGCAAGACGGCAAAGGTGCGCTGGTGCGCGCCAGTGAGGCGCTGATGAAGCGCTACTACTGGGCCGCCAAAGCCGTCACGCAGCTCAACCAGATTTTGCTGCTCAATATCGAAGAGCGGCTCAACCCCACCACCCACAAGCTGCGCCCGATCAACGCGCGCTTCAACGACAAAGCCGGCATGGTCGATGTGGCCAGTGACGACCTGTACCAGCGCGAGCCACACGCTATTTTGGAAACCTTTTTGGTCTACCAACAATGGGATGGGCCTCAAAGGTCTGTCGGCACGCACCCAGCGCGCGCTGTACAACGCGCGCGATCTGATGGACGCCCGCTTTCGCAGCGACCCGGTCAACCGCGCCACCTTCATGCAAATCCTGATGCAGCCCCAAGGCATCACCCACGCCATGCGGCTGATGAACCAAACATCGGTGCTGGGGCGCTACCTGTGGGTATTCCGGCGCATCGTCGGGCAAATGCAGCACGACCTGTTCCACGTCTACACCGTGGACCAGCACATCCTGACCGTGCTGCGCAACGTGCGCCGCTTTTTCATGGCCGACCATGCGCACGAGTACCCGTTTTGCTCGCAACTGGCAGCGGGCTGGGACAAGCCCTGGTTGCTGTTTATCGCCGCGCTCTTTCATGACATTGCCAAAGGCCGTGGCGGCGACCATTCGCAGCTGGGCACGCTGGAGGTACGGCGTTTTTGCAAGCAGCACGGCGTGGGCAAAGACGACACGGCGCTGGCCGAGTTTCTGGTGCGCGAACACCTGACCATGAGCCACATCGCGCAGAAGTCTGACCTGAGTGATACCGACGTGATCCAGGCCTTCGCCCAGCGCGTGGGCAACGAGCGCCACCTCACCGCCCTGTACCTGCTCACCGTGGCCGACATCCGCGGCACCAGCCCCAAAGTCTGGAACGCCTGGAAGGGCAAGCTGCTCGAAGACTTGTACCGCTACACCGCCCGCATTCTGGGCGGCCAGGCCCCCGACCCGCACGCCGAAGTGCAGGCCCGCAAGCGCGAGGCGCTGTCCATTCTGGCGCTGCATGCGCTGCCGCACGGCGCGCATGAAGCCCTTTGGAACACGCTGGACGTGGGCTACTTCATGCGCCACGAAGCCGCCGACATCGCCTGGCACACCAAGCAAATCGGGCGCGGCGTCAGCAGCGCCAGCCCCCTGGTGCGGGCGCGCCGCTCGGCGGTGGATCAGGGCCTGCAAGTGATGGTTTACACGCCGGACCAGCCGGAACTCTTTGCCCGCATTTGCGGCTACTTTGACCAGGCGGGCTTCAGCATCTTGGACGCGCGCATCCACACCACCCGCAACGCCCACGCGCTGGACACCTTCCAGGTCGTGAGCTCCGTGGGCATGGAAGAGCACTACCAGGCGCTCACCACCATGCTGGAGAACGACTTGGCGCAAACCATCAGCCGCGCCGGTCCCCTGCCCGCCCCCGCTAAGGGGCGCATCTCGCGCCGCGTCAAGAGCTTTCCCATCGCGCCACGGGTCACGCTCAAACCCGACGACAAGGCACAAAACTGGCTGCTCAACATCAGCGCCAGCGACAAGCTCGGCCTGCTCTATTCAGTCGCCCTGGTGCTGGCCCGCCACCAGGCCGACGTGCTCCTCGCCAAAGTCGCCACCCTGGGCGAGCGCGTGGAAGACAGCTTCCTTCTGCGCGGCGCAGCACTGCAGCACAACAAGGCGCAGATTGCGATGGAGACGGAGTTGTTGGAGGTGTTGGGGGGATAGGCCAAAGGTCTCGGCCCGCTTGACAGATTCCGTTTCACAGATCACAATTCCCGAATGATCCATTCGTTCTTATGCGTCGATACCGAGGCGCTGTTTGGCAGCAGGACCGTGCCTCGGTTCAAGAATATGGAACGGGTTGCACGAAGAAGGCTCTTACAGCTGCATGCCGCAACAGATTTGGCCAGTTTGAGGGTCCCACCCGGGAACCAGCTTGAAGCGCTCAAGGGCGACCGCCGGGGGCAACACAGCATCCGGGTTAATGACCAGTGGCGCATCTGTTTTGTGTGGCAGGAAGACGGCGCCTACCAAGTTGAAATCGTGGATTACCACTAAGGACTTAACGATGGCTGAACTACTTGACGAAATTCACCCCGGCGAAATATTGCTGGAAGACTTCATGAAACCGATGGGCATCTCGGCCCGCCAACTGGCCGCCGACATCGACGTGTCTCCCAGCCGTATCAGCGACTTGGTCAACGGCAACCGCCCGATTACCGCGGATACCGCAGTCCGGCTGGGCCTGTTTTTTAATATGGCGCCAAGGTTCTGGATGAATCTGCAAACCGAGTACGACATGCGGGTGGCGGCGCGGACCTTGACCGAGAAAATCGCACCCCGGATTCGGGTTTTTCAGGCGCCTGTGATGGCGTGATTTATGTTTGAGGATCGCTGATCCGAATCGCCGACTGCGGCGGCAGGAGCAGCGGCTGAACTGAGGGCGCTACAGCCCTGCGCGCTTAGTCGTCTTCCGCAGCCGCAATGTCCGGGAACAGCACATCGGTGAATCCGAGCTGCGTGAGGTCGGTCATGCGCATGGGGTAGAGCATGCCCCAGAGGTGGTCGCACTCGTGCTGCACGACGCGGGCGTGAAAGCCCTGGACCGTGCGGTCTATGGGGTCGCCGTACTGGTTGAAGCCGGTGTAGCGGATGTGGCCGAAACGCGGCACCACGCCGCGCAGGCCGGGCACCGAGAGGCAACCTTCCCAATCACTTTCCATCGCTGTCTCCATCGGGATGATGACCGGGTTGATCAGCACGGTTTGCGGAACCACCGGGCGGTCCGGGTAGCGCGGGTTGGACGCGCCGGATCCAAAAATCACCACCTGCAAATCCACGCCAATTTGCGGTGCCGCCAGGCCCGCGCCGTTGGCTGCACGCATGGTGTCGATCAGGTCGCTGATCAGCAAATGCAGCGCATCGGTATCAAACTCTGTGACCGGCTGCGCGTGGCGCAGCAGGCGCTTGTCACCCATCTTCAAAATCTCACGTACCGCCATCGAGCATCTCCCGCAAAACTGCTTCGTCAATCACCGCCACGCCCAGCTCCTGGGCCTTTTCCAGCTTGCTGCCGGCTTCCGTTCCGGCCAGTACAAAGCTGGTTTTCTTGCTCACCGAGCCGGCCACTTTGCCCCCGGCGTTTTCTATCAAAGCCTTGGCCGCATCGCGCCCCAACGTGGGCAGGGTGCCGGTGATCACAAAGGTGAGGCCAGCCAGCGGTTTGGGCGCATCGCTGGCGGCCTCAATAGCGGGCCAGTGGATGCCGCAGGCGCGCAGTTGCTGCACCGCCTCGCGGTTGTGCGGCTGGTCAAAAAAAGTGCGGATGCTCAAAGCGACGGTGGGGCCTACGTCGTTGACTTCCAGCAATTGCTCTTCGGTGGCGTCCATCAGCGCGTCGATGTCGCCGAAATGCCGCGCCAGTTCTTTGGCCGTGGCCTCGCCCACATGGCGAATGCCCAGGCCGAACAAAAAGCGCGGCAGGGTAGTGGCCTTGGACTGCTCCAGCGCGTCCACGATGTTTTGCGCCGACTTCTCCGCCATGCGGTCCAGCGCGGCCAGCTGCGCTAAAGCCCAAGCGTGTACAAATCCGGCAGGGTGCGGATCAGCCCGCCATCGACCAGCTGGTCCACCAGCTTCTCGCCCAGGCCTTCGACCTCGACCGCGCGGCGCTGGGCGAAGTGCAATATGGCTTGCTTGCGCTGCGCGCTGCAAACCAGGCCGCCAGTGCAGCGGTAATCGGCCTCGCCCTCTTCGCGCACGGCAGCCGAGCCGCAGACCGGGCAGGTGCGCGGCATGGTGAAGATGTCGCCACGCGGCGCGTCATGTCCCGCAGGCTGCGGCAGCACCGACACCACTTCGGGAATCACGTCGCCCGCGCGGCGCACCAGCACGGTGTCGCCCACGCGCACGTCTTTGCGGCGGGCCTCGTCCTCGTTGTGCAAGGTGGCGTTGGTGACCGTGACGCCGCCGACAAACACCGGGCGCGAGCTTGGCCACCGGCGTGAGCTTGCCGGTGCGGCCCACTTGCACATCAATCGCCAGCACCTGGGTGCTTTGCTCTTGCGCCGGGTATTTGTGCGCAACGGCCCAACGCGGCTCGCGGCTGACAAAACCCAAGCGCTGTTGCAGCGCCAGGCTATTGACTTTGTAGACCACGCCGTCAATCTCAAACGGCAGGGTCTCGCGCTGTGCGCCCATGTCGGCGTGGAACTGCACCAGCGCATCGGCCCCCGCAGCCACACGGTTTTGCTGCGCTACCGGAAAGCCCCAGTCTTTGAGGGCTTGCAGCATGGCGGCGTGGGTACTCCACTGCGGCGCCACCCTGCACCTCGCCGATGCCATAGGCAAAAAAGCTCAAAGGCCGCTGCGCCGCGATGGCCGGGTCGAGCTGGCGCACCGCACCGGCAGCCGCATTGCGCGGATTGACAAAGGTTTTTTCGCCCTTCTCGCCGGCCTCCATACGGGCGCGCTGGCGTGCATTGAGCGCTTCAAAATCCGCGCGCCGCATGTAGACCTCGCCGCGCACTTCCAGCACCGGCGGTGCGTCCTGCAAGCGCAGCGGAATCTGGCCGATGGTGCGGATGTTTTGCGTGACGTCTTCGCCGTATTCGCCATCACCGCGGGTGGCGGCCTGCACCAGCACACCGGCTTCATAGCGCAGGCTCATGGCCAGGCCGTCGAACTTCAGCTCGGCCAGGTATTCCACCGCAGGGGCGCTGTCTTCCAGTTCCAGCTCTTTGCGGATGCGCGCATCAAAAGCCTGCGCGCCGCTGGGGCCGTTGTCGGTTTCGGTGCGGATGCTGAGCATGGGCACGGCATGGCGCACGGTGGCAAAGCCGTCGAGCAAACTGCCGCCCACGCGCTGGGTGGGCGAATCGGGCGTGCGCAGTTGCGGGTGCGCGGTCTCCAGCGCTTGCAGCTCTTGGAACAGGCGGTCGTATTCAGCGTCGCTGACCAGCGGCGCGTCGAGCACGTAGTAGTGGTGCCCATACTGGTGGAGCGCGGCCCGCAGCTCGGCAGCGCGGCGTTCTGCGGCAGGGTCCTGCAAAGCCATGGCCGCAGCGGGTTTCAGGCGAAGAGGCGGCGCGCCAGCGGAGAACCGGCAGCCAGATCGCGCTCGTCGAGCACGCGGTACAAATCGACCAGGTCGCG
>CAXNME010000023.1:0-36664 GCA_964203415.1 Rhodoferax sp. | reverse complement strand
GAGCGGCAGCTGGAGGCGGTGATGCGCGACTTTGTGGCCCAGCGCTACAACATGCTGCTGTGCTCCACCATCATCGAGACCGGTATCGACGTGCCCACGGCCAACACCATCGTGATGAGCCGGGCCGACAAGTTCGGCCTGGCGCAGCTGCACCAGCTGCGCGGGCGCGTGGGCCGCAGCCACCACCAGGCCTACGCCTATTTGATGGTCCCGGACCTGGAGGGCCTCAGCAAGAACGCCAGCCAGCGGCTTGACGCGATCCAGCAGATGGAGGAGCTCGGCAGCGGCTTTTACCTGGCCATGCACGACCTGGAGATCCGCGGCGCGGGCGAGGTACTGGGCGAGAGCCAGAGCGGCAATATGCTGGAGGTGGGCTTTCAGCTGTACAACGAGATGCTGTCCGAGGCGGTGCGCTGCCTGAAGGCCGGCATCGAGCCCGACCTGCTCAGCCCGCTCAACGCCACCACCGAGATCAACCTGCACGCCCCGGCGCTGCTGCCCGACGACTACTGCGGCGACGTGCACCTGCGCCTGAGCTTTTACAAAAAGCTGGCCACCGCCCACAACGCCGACCAGATCGACGCGCTGCTAGAGGAAATCGTCGACCGCTTCGGCAAGCTGCCCACCCAGGGCCAGACCTTGATCGACGTGCACCGCCTGCGCGTGCTGGCCAAGCCCTATGGCGTAGCCAAGGTGGACGCCGCGCCGGGCGTGATCACGATCAGCTTCAAGAAAGACGCGCCCATCGAGCCCATGAAAATCATCGCGCTGATCCAGAAGAACAAGCACATCAAGCTGGTGGGCAACGAGAAGCTGCGCATCGAGCGCGAACTGCCCGAGCCCAAAGCCCGGGCGCAGATGGTGCGTGATCTGCTGCGCAGCCTGGGGCAGCCGGTGGCGGAAAAGGCGGTAGCGCCTTAAGAAATGGCTAGGCATATGCTTTAGCCTATGCTAAATTACAGCCACGCTCAACCGGAGGTCGCCCATGTCAACACCCAACCTGATCCCTGGCACATTTGCTTCAGAAGCCATCAGCCCCCTACGCAGTAGACACACCCACAAGGGCCGTAAAGCTCTTTCGAAACGGTGCCAACCAGGCGGTGCGCATCCCCAAAGAATTTGAGTTGCCGGGGGTGGACGCCATCATCTACCGCGACGGCAACAAACTCATTATTGAGCCCCAAAAACCCAAGCTGGAAAAAGGGAGTGCTGCAGCATTGCTGGCGGCTTGGACTGAACTGGCCAAACTAGGGCCGATTGACGACGAGTTTCCGGACATCGACGATGAGACTTGCTACCGCTGGACGACATTGACTTTGGCGCCAGATACACCGTGACCGCCGGCGCCCTGTACCTGCTTGACACCAACATCATCTGCGCGACATGATGCGAGACCGCACAGGGCCAGCGCCGCCAGCGCTGCGCAGTGCGTGGGCGCCAACGCCGTCCCGACTGTAAGTTGGCACGAGCGTGGTGGTTCAATGTGAACTGCGCTTCGGCTTAGCGCCGGCACAGCCATCCCGCGCTGTCAGACCAGCCTACAACAATCTAGATGAATAAATTGCCGAAGTGCTGCCACTGGATGCAGCCGTCGGCCCCGCATTACGCCCGACTACGCGCCCACCTAGAGAAAGCCGGCACAGCCCATCGGTGCCAATGACACCCTCATCGCTGCCCACGCGCTCGCATTGGGTGCCACTCTGATCACCGCCGATGCGGAGTTCTGCCGCGTACCAGACCTGGCGCTGGAAAACTGGCTGGTCGAGACGACCTAGCCGCGCATGACAGCGCCCTCCCCCGGCCTCGTCCTCCAAGGCTTCACCCCGCCCCTGCGCCTGGCGGACTTCAAGCTGATCGCCTTTGACATGGACTCCACGCTGATCAACATCGAGTGCATCGACGAGATTGCCGACGCGGCCGGGCGCAAGCCCGAAGTAGCAGCGATTACCGAGGCCGCCATGCGCGGCGAGATTGCCGACTACAAAGAAAGCCTGCGCCAGCGCGTGCGCTTACTGGCTGGCGTCACATGGGGCGAGATGCAAAAGGTACTGGACCAGCGCTTGCAGCTCAACCCCGGCGCAGCGGAGCTGGTGCGCGCTTGCCAGGCGGCGGGCCTCAAGACTTTGCTGGTCAGCGGCGGTTTCACGTTTTTTACCGACGCAGTGCGTGATCGCCTGCGCATCGATTGGACGCGCTCCAACGTACTCGAAGTTGCCAAGGGCTTACTCACCGGGCGCATGGTCGATCAACCCTGGGGCGACATCTGCGACGGCGAAGAAAAGCGCCGCATGCTGCTGCAGACCTGCGCCGCAATGGGCATCTCGCCCGCGCAAGCCATTGCCATGGGCGACGGTGCTAACGACTTGCCCATGATGGGCGCGGCAGGTCTGTCCGTCGCGTTCCACGCCAAGCCCGCCGTGCGCGAGAAGGCCATGGTCGCGATCAACGCAGGTGGCCTAGACCGGTTGCTGGAGGTGTTGGTTTAAGGCGCCCGCGTTCGCCATTGGTGAAAGTCAAACAGCACCGGCCGTGCCACCAGCGCCACGAGCACCAGCGACAAGGGAACAGTGGCGATGTAGCCCACGGTCTTGAAACCCCAGGCACCGCTCAGGGCACCGAAGATGAAACTGACCAGAAGCTTGATGTGGTTGCGCATCTTGGCGCGGTTGGCCCGCACACGCGGGGCCTGCGGAAAGCTGCGGTTGATATAGACCAGGTTGCCCAGCTCAATTCCCAGGTCGGTGACCAGGCCGGTGATGTGCGTGGTGCGAATTTCCGCATTCGAGCGTTTGGTAATCAACGCGTTCTGTAAGCCCATGATGAAACACAGCAGCACCACCGTATACGGCACCAGGGCCAGGCTGTGCGCTTCAATGCCGGCACCAAAAACGCCAAACACCAGAAGCAGAATAGCCTCCAGCAAAAGCGGGCGGCTGTAGGCGCTGCGCAAATCGCGCCGCAGCGCCCAGCGCACCATCAGCGCCGTGGTCATGGCACCGCCCATGAAGGCCAACAAGGACCACAGCCCAATCCAAACAAGCAGACCCTGACCCAGCACCGCGTTGTCCGCCATGGCCGAAACCACGCCGCTCATGTGCGAGGTGTACATGCCCACCGCCAAAAAGCCTCCGGCGTTGATGGCCCCGGCCACAAAGCACAGCACCGCGCCCAAATCGACGGGCGCCAGCAGCTCCTCTTCGGGTGCAGCCCCGGGCAGCCCGGTCACAGGGCAGCACCGAGCCGAGCCACGCCTTCCTCAATCTTGGCCACATCGGCGGTCGCAAAGCTCAGGCGCAAGGTAGCCAGGTCCGCGTCGTGGGCATAAAACGGCGCGCCCGGAACAAAGGCCACCAGCCGGTCAATGGCGCGCTGCGCAAACGCGGCGGCATTATCCGGACCGCCTTCAGCGCCAGTCAGGCGCGCCCAAAAAAACATGCCGCCCTGCGGAGCATCGAACGCGATCGCAGCACCCAGCGCGCGCTGCAGGCTAGCGGCCATGACGCGGGCGCGCTCGGCATAGGTGCGGCGCACCACGCCCAGCGCCGCGTCCAGACGACCCAGGGTGAGGTAGTGCGCGCCAATGGCCTGTGTCAGATTGCTGGTGTGGGCGTCGCTGAACTGCTTGCACATGGTGGCCCGCGCGAGCAGCTCGGGCGGCGCAATCATCCAGCCCACGCGCAGGCCCGGGCTCACGATCTTGCTGAGGCTGCCGCAGTGCACCAGGTAATCGCGGCTGCCGCTCACCTGTTCGCTCAGCGCCAGCAGGCTGGGCGGCGGCGCCTGGTCAAAGTAGAGCTCGCCATAGGGGTCGTCTTCCACGACCAGGGTGCGCGTGCGCGCGGCCAGTTCGAGCACACGCAAGCGGCGCTCCAGGCTCAGGGTTGCGCCGCTGGGGTTGCCGAAGGTGGGAATCAGGTAAACCAGTTTCGGTTTGTGCTCGGCAATCAGCTGCTCCAGCCGGTCCACGTCCACGCCGTTGGCATCAATCGGCGCGCCGATCAGGTGTGCGCCGTACAGGCGAAAGCACTGGATGGTGGCCAAAAAGGTCGGTGCTTCCACAATCACCTTGTCGCCGGGCGAGATCATGGTTTTGCCAATCAGGTCCAGCGCCTGCTGGCTGCCGGTGGTGACGATCAGACCCTCGGGCGTCACCGTTGCGCCCTTGCCCGCCATGAAGTGGCTGATCTGCTCGCGCAGCGGGCCCCAGCCTTCGGTCGCGCCATATTGCAGCACCGGGCCAGCGTTGCTGGACAGCACGGCGTTCGCAGATATTTGCAGGCCTTCCACGTCAAACAAGCGCCGGGTCTGGAAAGCCGCCGGCAAAGCTGATGATGCCGGGCTTGCCCAGCAGCTTGAACAGCTCGCGGATGGCGGAGGTTTCGACGTTTTGCAGGCGGTCGGCAAATGGCAGGGCCGGTTTGGCGGCGGGTGGCAGAGCGCTGGGACTGGACATATGCGGTATCTTCCAATGGCAAAACGCCTATTGTGAACCCGCCAGGAAGGCACCCGCCCGATGAAGTCCGCCCAAATCCACACTTTTTTCAGCCGCCTGCGCGATGCCAACCCCCACCCGCAAACCGAGCTGCAGTACGCCAGCGTGTTTGAGCTGCTCGCCGCGGTGCTGCTGTCCGCGCAGGCCACCGACGTAGGCGTGAACAAGGCCACCGCCCGCCTGTTTGTGGTGGCCAACACCCCGCAAAAAATCATAGACCTGGGCCTTTCCGCCCTGGAGCGTCACATCCAAACCATCGGCCTGTTCCGCAGCAAAGCGCGCCACCTGATGCAAACCTGCGAGATTCTGGTAGCCCAGCACGGCGGTCAGGTTCCGCGCAGCCGCGAGGCCTTGGAGGCCCTGCCCGGCGTGGGCCGCAAGACCGCCAACGTGGTGCTGAACGTCGCCTTCGGCGAACCCACCATGGCCGTGGACACCCACATCTTCCGCTTGGGCAACCGCACCGGTCTGGCCCCAGGCAAGACGCCGCTGGAGGTCGAGCGCAAGCTGCTCAAGCGGATACCGGCAGAATTTTTGGTGGATGCGCACCACTGGCTGATATTGCACGGGCGCTATGTGTGCCAGGCGCGCAAGCCGCTGTGTGGGGCGTGCGGGGTGGTGGACGCGTGCGGCTACCGATCCAAGGCGAGCGCCTGAGCCCTCAACGCTCCGAATCACCAAGAGGCGCGAGGTTGGCGCGCAGTGTTATCGAGCATCCAGGCCAAGCGCCGTGCGGCGGTGGCCAGGCGCGCCAACATCACCGGTGAGAACTGTTTGGCGTAGGCCTGGTCCACCTGATCCGGGGGATAAAAGCCCGGTGTCGCCACCAAGCGGCAAGACTCTTCGGCCGCCTCGGCCGCCGAGGCTTGCAGTTTGATGCCGCCCATCGGCATTTTTTCCAGCAGCGCCACCAGAGCCTGGTTCTCCAGGTCGAGCTGGCGCAGTAAGCCGCTGTCCCACACCGCATGCAGGTTGCTGCCGCGCATGAAGGCGCGCAGTTGGAACTTATTGCCGCCGCGGTCATCACGGTAGCCGGCGTGCAGCGGTTGGTGGATATCTCCCACCAGGTGAACCAGGTACTTCAGCGCTTTGAGGCGCGCTTTGTCTTCGGCGTTGGACGCCCACACCGCGCGCGCGCGCTCAATCGCCGCCACAACACAGTGGCCGTCGGGGCAATCGCGCTGCGCGTCATATTGGCAATTGCCGCGCGGAAAGTTGACGTAGTGCCAGGGCCCGGTGGCGGGGTTGCGGTGCTCGTCGGCCCAAGTGGAGAGCGACTCCAGCGTCTCGCCCGGCTCCAGCGCCAGCAGCCGGTTGACCTCTTGCCGGGTGGCGGGCTGCAGCAGTTCCCAGGCCATGGCCGCCACAACCTGGTGTCCCTGCGAACCCCAGGCCCATGCCTGCGTACTGACCGCCAAGGCGGCCAGCAGCACCCATCTGCCCATGCGGCAGCGCGCAATCCAAGACATAGCGTCCCGTTCCAACGATGTGTAGTAATCGTTGGATTCTGCCTGCAAGGCAGCGAAGCACGTGCCCCGGGGTATCTAGACGCCAAAAACAACAAAGCCCGGCTGAGAAGCCGGGCTTTGTGGCACCCGAAAAATTCAGGTGCGAGAAGGAACGCGTTTTTAGCGCGCGGTTGCGGTCGTGGTGGCCGAGGCGCGTGCCAGAGCCTGACGCTCGGCTAATGCGAGGTGTGGGCCCAGACCGCTCGGGGCGGGGTGGCTGCGCCAGAACTCGGAGGCCGCTGCTGCGCCGCTGCCGGGCTTGACGGACACACCGCAATCCAGCATGGCCATCTCGGCACCAGTGATGGCACCCATCAGATGGATCTCGTTCATATCGCCGAGATGGCCGATGCGGAACAACTTGCCAGCCACTTTGGAAAGACCGCCGCCCAGCGACAGGTTGTAGCGGTGGTAAGCGCGGGCAATCACGTCCGTTCCAGCAATACCGGCAGGCAGCATGACGGCGGACACGGTGTCGGAATACCACTTTTCTTCTTTGGCGCACAGGTTGAGGCCCCAGCCGGCGGTCACTGCCGCACGCACGCCTTTTGCCAGGTAGCGGTGGCGGGCAATGATCTGGTCCAGGCCCTCTTCTTCAATCATCTTGAGGGCTTCAACCAAGCCGTACATCAACGACAGGGCCGGGGTGTAGGGGAAGTAGCCGTTGGCGTTGGTCTGCTGCATGTCGACCAAGTCAAAGTAAGCGCGCTTGAGCTTGGAGTTGGGGTACATGGCCAGCGCCTTGGGGCTGGCGCACAAAATGCCCAGACCGGCGGGCAGCATCAGACCCTTTTGTGAGCCGGAGACCGCCATGTCCACGCCCCAGTCGTCAAAGCGGAAGTCAATGCAGCCCAGCGAGGACACGCAGTCGACAAACAGCAGTGCGGGATGCTTGGCCTCATCAAGTGCCTCGCGAACGCCGGCAATGTCAGACATCACGCCAGTGGCGGTTTCGTTTTGGCAGGCCAGGACGGCCTTGATGCGGTGCTGCGTGTCAGCCTTCAGGATGTCGGCGTACTGCTGCAGCGGCACGCCGGTGCCCCACTCGCAATCCACGATCTGCACATCCAGGCCCAGGCGCTCGCACATGTCGATCCACAGGTGACTGAATTGCCCGAAGCGCGAGGCCAGGACCGTGTCGCCGGGCGACAGGGTGTTGGTCAAGGCGGCTTCCCAGCAGCCGGTGCCGGAGGATGGGAACACGAAGGGCGTACCGACCTTGGTGCGGTAAACGTTCTTCAGGCCCGCCATGATGGTGTTGGTCAAGACGGGGAAATGGGGGGAGCGGTGGTCTTCCATGGAGACGACCATGGCGCGCTGGATGCGGTCTGGAACGTTGGTGGGACCGGGTACGAACAGAAAATTACGACCTGCCATGACTGTCTCCTAGATGAATATTTGTTGCAGAACCGGGAAATGTAAAAAGCTGAATCAGCTAAGTAAATTCAGAATTTCATTATTTTAGATTCAAAAAAACTGAATGTCGGCATCCAAACGGCAACACCTTTGCTGCAACGTGCCTCAGTGCAACTTCACCGTGGGGTTGGTTTGCTTGGTGATCATGCGGGCCAGCGTGTACAGGGTGGTTTTTAAAAACCCGTGTATCGCCAGCTCGTGCATCTTGTACAGAGACAGGTACATCATCTTGGCAAAGTAACCCTCGATCATCAGGTTGTTGCCAATCAAGCCGCCCATCATGTTGCCCACGGTGCTGAATTTGCCCAGGGAAACCAGCGAGCCGAAGTCCTTGTAGTGGTAAGGCCTGAGCGGCTTGTTCGCAAAGCGGCGCTTGATTTGCTGGAACAGGTGCGAAGCCTGCTGGTGCGCCGCCTGCGCACGCGGGGGCACCATACCGCCGCGGCCACCTGCGGCGTCACCGCAGGGGCAGGCCGCACAGTCACCCAGCGCAAAAATATCGGGGTCGCGCGTGGTTTGCAGGGTGTCCTTCACCACCAACTGGTTGATGCGGTTGGTCTCCAGGCCGCCCAAGTCCTTCAAAAAGTCCGGCGCCTTGACGCCCGCGGCCCACACCACCAGCTCGGACTCCACCACCCGCCCATCGGCCAGGCGCACGCCGGTGGCCATCACTTCCGTGACCTTGGCCTGCGTCAGCACCTGCACACCCAGGCGCGTGATCAAGGCCTCACTTGCCGCCGACAGGCGCGGCGGCAGGGCCGGCAGGATGCGGTCGGCCGCCTCGATCAGGCTGACCTTGATGTCCTTGTCCGCATCGATCCGGTCCAATCCAAAAGCCACCACCTCACGTGTGGTGCGGTGCAACTCGGCGGCCAGCTCCACGCCCGTCGCACCCGCGCCGATGATGGCCACATGTAACTGGCTTTGGTGGATGTCGGCGGTCTGGGTGTGCGCGCGGATGCAGGCGTTGACCATCTTGGAGTGGAACTGCTTGGCATCGTTTTGCGTTTCCAGGCGCAAGGCATATTCCTGCACGCCCTGCGTGCCGAAGTCGTTGCTCAGGCTGCCGATGCAAATCACCAGCGTGTCGTAGCTAATTTGCTGGATCGGTGTGACCGGCAATCCGTCGCTGTCCATGTACGGGGCCAGGTCAATCGTCTTGGTTTCGCGGTTGAGCCCTTTGAGCTCTCCGATCCGGAATGTGAAGTGGTTCCAGTGCGCCTGCGCCATGTAACCGACCTCATGGTCGCCAAAGTCCATGCTGCCGGACGCAATTTCATGCAGCTTGGGTTTCCAGATGTGGGTCCGGTTTTTGTCCACCAGGGTGATATGCGCCTGTGTGCCACGCCCAAAGGCTTTGCCCAAGCGGGTAGCGAGTTCCAGGCCGCCGGCTCCCCCGCCAACGATAACGATTTTGTGTGTATTGGTTTGCATGCTTCAAGCCCGTCTTCATCCCTACGCGATCCGTAACAGACTATTACATCACTTCGGGCGTGAGCGCTTGGACCGCCTGGTAACTGGTCAGAAAAACCCGGCCGTGCAGGGTCTTGAGGAAATCCGTCTTGTTCAGCTTGTCCATGATCGGGCCTTTGATTTCCGAAAAATGCAGCGCGATGCCGCTGTCGTGCAAACGCCCGGCGATGGCGTGCAAGCTCTCCAGCGCGCTGGCGTCGATGTCGTTCACCGCCGAACACTGCAGCAGCACATGCTCCAAGGCGGGGCGCGATGCCACCTCGGCGTTGATGCGGTCTTCAATAGCGCGGGCGTTGGCAAAAAACATGCTGGCGTCCACGCGCAAACACACCAAACGGGGGCTGACCCGCACCGGGTGGCGCGACACATTGCGAAAGTGCTCGGTGCCCGGCATCAGGCCCACGGTCGCAATGTGCGGCCGGCTGGCACGCAACAAAAACAGGCCCAGCGACAGCGCCACCCCGATGACCAGGCCGCTCTCCACGCCGAGCACCAGGGTCGCCATAAACGTGGCGATCAAGGCGCTGAAATCCAGCTTGGAAAAACGCCAGGTGGAGCGGAAGATGGGCAGATCGATCAAGGACAGCACGGCCACAATGATGGTGGCCGCCAGCGTGGCCTGCGGCAAGTAATACAGCGCCGGCGTGAGGAAGAGCGAGGCCAGCGTGATGCCCACCGCCGTGTACACCCCGGCCGCCGGGCTGACCGCGCCGGCATCGAAATTCACCACCGAGCGGGCGAAGCCGCCAGTCACCGGAAAGCCCCCGGTGAATGCGGCGGACAAGTTACTGGCCCCCAGCGCCACCAGTTCCTGATCGGGCTCGATACGTTGGCGGCGCTTGGCCGCCAATGTCTGCCCCACCGACACCGACTCCACGAAGCCCACGACGCTGATCAGCGCCGCCGGCACCAACAGCTCGCGCCACAGCGCCAGATCCCACAGCGGCAGGGTCAGCGGCGGCGAGCCGCTGGGCACGGTGCCCACCAGCTTCATACCCTGGCCTTGCCAATCGAGCAACCAGGCCAGCAGCGTACTCAGGGCAATCGCCGCCACCGGGCCGGCTTTGGCCCACATGCCGGCCAACTTGTCGCTCAAACCGGCGCGCACCAGCAAGGGCTTGAGCCCTGTGCGCACCCAGAATAAAAACGCCACCGCCAACGCGCCGAGCAGCGCGGTCAAGGCGTGCACCTGACCCAACTGCGCAAGCAAGCCCATGAGCAGTTCCACAAAATTGTGGCCCTCGACCTGGACGCCCAGAATCGTCTTCATCTGGCTGGCCGCAATCAGCAAACCCGAGGCCGAGATAAAACCGGAGATCACCGGGTGGCTCAAAAAATTCGCCAGAAAACCCAGGCGCAGCAAGCCCATGAGCAACAGCATGCCACCCGACAAAAACGCCAGCGTGATCGCGACCTGCCAGTAGGCATAGGTTCCGGCGGCGGCATGCTCGCCCACCGCCGCCGCGGTCATGAGCGAGACCACAGCCACCGGACCGACCGCCAGCACGCGGCTGCTGCCCAGCACTGCGTACAAGACCAAAGGCGCGACGCTGGCGTACAAGCCCACCTCCGGCGGCAGCCCGGCCAGCAAGGCGTAGGCCAGGCTTTGCGGGATCAACATCACGGTGACGATCAGCGCCGCCACCAGGTCACTGGTGAAGGATTCCTTGTCGTAGGCGCGGCCCCACACCAGGATGGGCGCGGACGGCAACCAGCGGCGCGCCACGGCTATGGAGTCTCCAGAATGTGAATCGCTCAAGCGGCTGTTAGTTTTTGCTTGCGCGGGGCGTGCACGAAGCGCTCCATCAACTCAAAGCCCACCATGCCGATGACCATGGCGACCACAAAAACCAGTGCTTTGGGCTGGCCGTCCGCCATGGACACCACGGCCGGGCCCGGGCAAAAGCCGGCCCAACCCCAACCAGCGCCGAAGAGCAGGCTGCCGATGATGAGTGGCCGGTCGATTTGCGAATTGGTGGGCAGGCGCAGCATGCCGCCCAAAAAATTGCTGGTGCGCTTTTTGGCCAGGGCAAAAGCAAAAAATCCGACGGCGATGGCGCCGCCCATAACCAGGGCGAGGGACGGATCCCAGGAACCGGCCAAGTCCAAAAAGCCAATGACCTTGCCGGGGTCGGTCATGCCCGAAAGCATGAGCCCCAGGCCGAACAAGAGACCGACCGCAAATTCGCTGATGCGGTGGAAAAGGTTGTGGTGCAACATGGTGTTTTCCTTAGATGAGGTGGCGCAAAACGTAAACGCTGGCAAAGCCCGCGCCCATGAACGACAGCGTGGCGACCAAGGAGCGCGGTGACATGCGCGAGAGCCCGCACACACCGTGGCCGCTCGTGCAGCCGGAGGCATAGCGTGTGCCAATGCCAACCAGCAAGCCGGCGCCGACCACCGTGAAAAAGCCCGCTTCGATGCGTGGGGCGGATGCAAATCCCTCCGGCACCAGCGCGTGAAAAACCTGGGGCGCAGTCAACAGGCCGAGCAGAAATGCGACGCGCCACAAGGTGTCACCCACCTTGGGCGGCATCAGCCCACCCAGAATGCCGCTGATGCCCAGAATCCGCCCATTGAGCAAAATAAACAGGGCCGAGGCCACGCCCAGCATCAGCCCGCCACTCAATGAAGCCCAGGGGGTGAAATGTTCCCAATCGATGTTCATGCACGCTCTCCTTCTTGGGGTGCGCAAAACTGCGCATACAAAATGTTCATGACCGCCAGGGCTTGCGGGCTGGCGATTTGGTAATAAATGTTTTTGCCTTCGCGGCGGGTAGAGACCAGCTCTTCGTCGCGCAACACGGTGAGTTGCTGCGACAAGGTCGGCTGCACGATGCCCAGGATTTCTTCTAACTCGCCCACCCGCTTTTCGCCCTGGGACAGCTGGCACAGCAGCATCAGGCGGTCGGGGTTGGAGAGCACCTTCATCAGGCGGCAGGCCTTTTCGGCTGCGATCTGCATTTTTTCAAGGTCCAATGTGGCGTTTTCCATAGGCGCGGTTCCTGTTTTTGCGAAAGATGCGAAATTCTATTGACGAATAATCTATTTGTCAATATATTATCATGCATCTAACTGAAAAGGAGTCCCCTGATGACCGCTTCCGCATCCACCCCCCTGGTTCACGGCATTTTTGACCCCGCCACCTGGACCGTGACCTATGTGGTCTACGAGCGGGCGGGCTCTGCCTGCGCCATCATCGACCCGGTGCTGGACTACGACCCCAAATCCGGCCGCACCAGCCACACCAGTGCCGACAAGGTGATTGACTTCGTCAAAAGCCAGCACTTGAGCGTGTCCTGGATTTTGGAAACCCACGCCCACGCCGACCACCTGTCCGCCGCGCCCTACTTGAAGGCCCAACTCGGCGGCAAAACCGGCATCGGCGACCACATCACCAAGGTGCAAGACGTGTTCAAAGGCATTTTCAACATGGAGCCCAGCTTCCACGCCGACGGTTCCCAGTTCGATCATTTGTTTGCCGAGGGCGAGGCCATTCCGCTGGGTGGCCTGCACACCCGCACCTGGTACCTGCCCGGCCACACACCGGCCTGCGTGGCCTACCAGTTTGGTGACGCGGTTTTTGTGGGCGACACCATGTTCATGCCCGATGTCGGCACGGCACGCTGCGACTTTCCCGGCGGCGATGCCAAGACGCTTGTTCGCCTCGGTGCGCAAAATTCTTGAGCCTGCCGCGAGCAAACCCGCCTGTTCATGTGCCACGACTACCCGCCCGCCGGACGCCCCGTGGCGTTTGAGACCACGGTCGCCGCCCAGCGGGCTGGCAATATCCATGTGCATGACGGCATCGACGAGGCCCAATTTGTCGCCATGCGCACCACGCGCGACGCGACGCTGGAGATGCCGGTTCTGATTCTGCCGGCGGTGCAAATCAACATCCGCGCGGGCGAGTTGCCGCCCAAGGAAAGCAATGGCATCGCCTACGCCAAGATTCCGCTGAACGCGCTGTGAAACACAGGCCGCACAGCGGCCTTAGCGATTACTTCGCCAGCGCTTCAATCGCGATATCGATGCGCACTTCGTCACCCACAAGCGGCGCGTACTTACCGGCGTTGAACTCGGTGCGCTTGATGGTGACAAATGCATTGGCACCCAGGGCCGGGACTTTCATCATGGGATGCGCGGTGGCCTGGAAGGAGGTGACCGTCAGCGTGACAGGTTTCGTCACGCCTTTGATGGTGAGCTGGCCTTCAATGGACGCAGGCTTGTCGCCGGCAAAAATCACTTTGGAGGATTTGAAGCTTGCGGTGGGGAACTTGGCCGTATTGAGGAAGTCTTCAGCCTGAATGTGGCCGTTGAAATCCGTGGAGCCGGTGTTGACCGTGGTGGTGTCGATCACGATGTCCACCGCGCCGGTCTTGGCCTGGGCGTCGAATACCACCGTGCCCGTGGTCTTGCTGAAGCTGCTGATTTGGGTGGAGAGGCCCAAATGCACATACGAGAAGCGCGGGAAAGTGTGCGAACTGTCCACCGTGTAGGTGAGCGGTGCGGCCAGGGTTGATCCGGCTGCAAAGGTTAGCAAGGCCAGAGCGGCGGTGATGTGTTTCATGGATTTCATCAAGTTACTCCTGTTAAAAAAACGTTATTTGCCGGTGGCGGCGTTGAAAGCGGTGAACTGAAAATTGACCTGGATGTCGTTGGCCACGACATCGAACTTGGACCACATGCCTTCGCCAATGGCGAAGTCGGCGCGCAGCAGGGTGAAGCTGCCGCTGAGCACACTGGACTTACCCTGCGGGCTGAGCTTGAACATCGTTTTGACGTCGCGGCTGCGGCCTTTGATGCTCAGCGAACCCAGCACCTCGTATTGATTGGGCGCCATTTGCTTGACCTGTTTGGCCACAAAAACCGCTTTGGGGAACGCGGCGGTGTTGAACCACGCTTTGCCCAGCACTTCCTGGTCGACCTCGTCCGTGCCGGTGTCGATGCTGGCCAGGTCGACTTCGATGCTGGCCTTGGCTTGTTCGGGTTTGGCGGGGTCGAAATTCAACGTGGCGTTGGACTTGGCAAAGCGCCCGTCCATGGCCACGCCCATTTGCTTGAAGCTAAAGCCCACTTTGCTTTTGTCGGGCTGTACGGCGTCCAGCGTCAGGGCCTGTACGCTTGAGGCCATCACCAGGACGGCGCTCCAGACAAGCACGGGCTTGCGCAAGGAGGTCACTGAAAATTTCAAAACGGTTTCCTTAAAGTTTGGGTTGAAAGCGGACGGGCAGCATGCGGCGCAGGATGTCGTCTTTGTGAACAAAGTGGTGCAGCAGCGCTGCAGCGGTGTGAACCCCTATCAGCACCAGCAAACTGATGTTGAGCGCGAAGTGGAGTTCGGTCAGTTGCTTACCCAATTCCTTGTCCCGAGCCAGCAGGTCCGGCAAGGGCAGCACACCGAACCACACGGTCGGTACGCCCTTGGCCGAGCTCATGAGCCAGCCGCTCAGGGGAATGATCACCATCAATAGATACAGCGCCCCATGGCCGCCATGCGCCAGCAGCCGCTGCGTGCGCGTCATGCCCAGCGGATGGGCTGGTGGACGGTGTGTGACGCGCCAGAGCAGACGCAGCCAGACCAGAAAAAACACGGTCACCCCGGCCCATTTGTGCCAGGAAAAATACTGCAACTTTTCAGGTGAGAGGGGTAAGTCCGCCATATAAAAACCCAGCGCCAGAAGACCGAAAATCAGCAAGGCCATGAACCAATGTAGGCCCTTGGCGATCGCGGTGTAGTGCGGGTTCATCATGACCTTGTCAATGGAAGGTGTAGCCATCCATGGCGATCACATAGTCACTGGTGCCGCGATAAAAGGCCTCGGGCTGCGCATCGGAACCGGCCGCGCCCAGCGCGGTGAACAAGGGCAGCAAATGGTCTTCGCTGGGGTGCGCACGGGCGCCGCCGGGGCTGGCCTGGCGGTAGTCCAGCAGAGCGGCAACATCTTTGTCCACCAGGTGCTGGTGAACCCAGTCGGCAAAGCCCTGCACATAGCCAGGCGTCTGACCGCCCGCCATGCGCGCCATCTGGTAGTCCCGCAAGTTGTGGGTGATATTGCCGGAGCCTATGACCACCAAACCCTGTTGCGCCAAAGCAGCCAGCGCCTGGCCCACACGGTAGGCGTGTGCAGGCCCTAAATGGGTTTGCACCGACAGCGGAATGACCGGAACATCCGCGCTGGGAAACATCTGGCGCAGGGGCATCCAGGCGCCATGGTCCAGGCCGCGCTGCGCGTCGTGCTGCACCGCAAAGCCATGGTTCTGCAAGGCTTCAAGCACCAGCTTGGCGGCCTCGGGGCAGCCCGTGGCCGGGTAGCGGATCTCGTACAGGCGGGGGTCGAATCCACCAAAGTCGTAAATGGTCTCTAGCTGCGTGGCAAAGCCCACGGTCGGCGTGGCGGTTTCCCAGTGCGGGCTGATGACCACAATGGCGCGTGGCGTGGGAATGGCGCGCGCTACTTGCTCCATGGCCGCGCCCGCCGCGCCGGGTTGCAGGGCGAAGGTGGGGGCTCCGTGGGGAACAAACAGGACGTTGCGCGGGTTTTGCATGGGGTATGGCTTGTGCGGAACTGGAATGTAAGCGCGTCTGAATAAAACAAATAGGTGCGAATAAAGACTTATTTGTTGCACAATTCGCAACAATGGACACCCTCAATGCGATGCAGACCTTTGTGCGGGTCGCCGAAGCGGGGAGCTTCACGGCTGTGGCCGACCAGTTGCAGGTCGCCCGCTCTGCCATCACCCGGCAAATCGTCGCGCTGGAAAAACACCTGGCCGTCAAGCTGATCACCCGCAGCACCCGCAGCCTGACCCTGACCACGGCGGGTGCCGCGTACCTGGAGAAGTGCCGGGTGATCCTGAACCTGGTGGACGCGGCCGAATCCAGCCTGCGCGAAGATAAATCGGTTCCAAGAGGCCGCATCCGGCTGGCACTTGCCGCTGAGCTTCGGGCTCGAACGCCTGATGCCCGCGCTACTGGACTTTGCCGACGCGCACCCGCATGTGGAACTGCTGCTGAATTTTTCCGACCAGCGCTCCAACCTGATTGAACAGGGCATTGATCTGGCCGTGCGCATCACGGCCGACCTGCAACCGGGTGACATCGTGCGCAAGCTCGGCGCGTGCCGCCTGATGACCACGGCCGCGCCCGCCTATCTGGCTTTACACGGCGAGCCGCGCCACCCCAGCGCTTTGCAGCACCACGAATGCCTGGTGTATTCCATGACGTCCAGTACCAGCCACTGGGCGTACCAGGTAGAGGGCAAACTGCAATCCTTCGCGGTGCGCGGACGCCTGACAGCGGACAACGGACTGGCCTTGCTACAGGCCAGCGCGCGGGGCATGGGCATTTGCTTGCAACCCGATTTTTTGGCGAGCGCATTTGTGGCCCGCAACGAGGTCGTCGAAATCCTGCACGAATTTGTACCGCCTGCGCTGGGCATTTACGCCGTGCTGCCCAGCAACCGCTACATACCCCACCGGGTGGGGGTCTTGATGGAACATGTGGCGCAGGCTTTGCGCGCCGATCTCGTGCACACTAGCGCCCCGGCAATGGCTTCTTGAATTCGGGAAGCCAGACCCCACGTTCCGGGTCGGAAGCTTTCCTCTTCCGCATCACCTCCCCCTCCCTTCACCTTCCCATTCACCACTATTGGTCACCCATGCTTTTTGACACTTACACCTCGCCCGCGCTTCACCTGTCCAACCGCACCGTCATGTCCCCCATGACCCGCAACCGGGCTGTCGACAACAACACCCCCAACGCGCTCATGGCCAGCTACTACGCACAGCGCGCCTCTGCCGGACTCATCATTACCGAAGGCACCTCGCCCTCGCCCAACGGCCTGGGCTACCCCCGGATTCCCGGCCTGTTCAACCAGAGCCATGTCCATGGTTGGAAGTTGGTGACGCAAGCCGTGCACGCCAAGGGCGGAAAAATCGTGGTGCAGTTCATGCATTGCGGCCGGGTGGTCGGCGCAGACAACTTGCCTGCAGGCGCAAAAGCCATCGGCCCCACCAGCGCAACACTAGAGGGCGAGATCTACACCGACGCCAAGGGCATGCAGCCGCACACCCAGCCCCACGCGATGACGCAAGCCGATATAGACGCTGCGGTGGCCGAATTTGTGCACGCCGCCAAGTTGGCTGTCGAAGCCGGCTTTGACGGTGTGGAGCTGCACGCGGCCAACGGCTACCTGATCGAACAATTTCTGAACGCCAACGTCAACACCCGCACCGACGGCTACGGCGGCAGCGCGGCCAATCGCAACCGCTTTGCGTTGGAAGTGGCGCGCGCCACGGTCGCCGCCATCGGCGCAAACCGCGTGGGCATCCGGCTCTCGCCTTACGGCGTGTTCAATGGCACCGGCGGCTTCGCCGAGGTGGATGCGCAGTACGAGGCCTTGGTCGAAGGAACTCTCGGCCATGGGCCTGATGTATGTGCACGTCTTGGACCATTCCGCCATGGGCGCACCCGCAGTACCTGCCGCGCTCAAGGCCACTCTGCGGGCAGCCTTCAAAGGAACATTCATTCTGGCCGGTGGCTTTGACCACGCCAGCGCCGAAGCGGCTCTTGCAGCAGGCCAGGCCGACTTGATTGGCTTCGGTCGACCCTTTCTCTGCAACCCGGATTTGGTGGCACGCATGCAAGCAGGCGCTGCCATGAATGCACCCGACATGGGCACGTTCTATACGCCGGGTGAAAAAGGCTACACCGACTACCCGGCGCTGTCGGCCTGAGATAGCCCACGCCTGCCCGCCATTGCGCTGGCTCAGGCTGGCGCGGTCTGCGGCTTGAGCTTGTCCTGGGTGCGGGTGTCAAAGTCACCCGCATCGTGGCGCTCGTGAAGCTGCTGCTCCAAAGGTCCGACTACGCGGTTCACCATGCGTCCGCGCTGCACGGCCGGGCGTTGGGCAATCTCATCGGCCCAGCGGATCACATGGGTGTACTCGGCCACGTTCAGAAACTCACCCGCCTCATAGGTCAGGCCCTTGGCGGTCGCGCCGTACCAGGGCCAGATAGCGATATCGGCCAATGTGTATTCGTCGCCTGCGATATAGGCGCTCTCGGCCAGGCGGCGGTTGAGCACGTCCATCTGGCGCTTCACTTCCATCGCAAAACGGTTGATCGCGTACTCGATCTTGATCGGCGCATAGGCATAAAAGTGCCCGAAGCCCCCGCCCAGAAACGGCGCACTGCCCATTTGCCAGAACAGCCACGACAGGCACTCGGCGCGTTGCGCCGATTCGGTGGGCAGAAATGCGCCGAAACTTTTCGGCCAGATACATGAGGATCGCGCCCGACTCAAACACCCGTACCGGCTCAGAACCGCTGCAGTCCAGCAAGGCCGGAATCTTGGAGTTGGGGTTGGCGCCGACGAAACCGCTGCTGAATTGTTCGCCCTCCAAGATGCGGATCAGCCAGGCGTCGTACTCAGCCCCCGCGTGGCCCAGCGCCAGCAGCTCCTCCAGCATGATGGTCACTTTCACGCCGTTGGGCGTGCCCAGCGAATAGAGTTGCAGCGGGTGCTTGCCGCGCGGCAAATCTTTGTCATGCGTCGCCCCAGCGATGGGCCGGTTGATGTTGGCAAAGCGCCCCCCGCTGGCCTGGTCCCAGGTCCAAACGGTGGGCGGAACATACGGCGTTGGTGCTGTGGTGTCGGTCATAGAGCTGGCCGGTATCAGGCTAAGGTAAAGCCGTCGTGGCTGAAAGGGGTTCTGCGGGCGCGCACACCGCTCGCTGCGGCAATGGCATTGGCCAATGCCGGGACAATGGGCGCATAAGGCGGCTCACCCATGCCACCCCACACATCGCCTCCGCTGGGCACCAATACCGCATTGATCGCAGGCGTTTGGCGCAGTTGCATCAAGGGGTAATCCGCCAGATTGCTCTGCACCACACGCCCATCCTGGATATTGATTTCATTCATGAACGCGGTGGTGACAGCGTAGACCACATTGCCTTCAATTTGCGCCCGCGCCGAATCGATATTGGCCACCTGGCCCGGATCGACCGCCACGGTGATGCGGTGCAGCGTCACCATTTTTTGGGCATTTACCGACAACTCAGCCACGCAGGCGGCAAAGCTGCCGTAGGACTCCTGCACCGCCAGGCCCTGGAAGCGCCCTGGCGCCAGCTTGGCACCCCAGTTCGCCGCCTGGGCTGCTGCCTCCAGCACGCGGCGGTCGCGCCCGCCAGCGGGCAGCATCTCCAGCCGCCCGGCCAACGGGTCTTTGCCCGCTGCGATCAGCACCTCGTCCAGAAAACTCTCGCGGGCAAACGGGTTGTGCGCGTGGTACACCGCACGCCAGAATCCCACTGGCACATTGATCTGCGCCACGTTGTGGCGGACATCGAGGTGGGCCACGGCATAGGGCATGTCGTGGAATGACTCCGCAGCCTGCCAGTCCTGCCCGTCCTTCAATGCATCGGGCCGGACCTTTTGCAATATGGACTGCGACGCCAAACGCGCCTGCCAACCCAGCACCTGGCCACGCGCATCGACCACCGCGCGTTGCCGGTACAGCGCGGCAGGCCGGTAAAAGTCGTGTTGCATATCCTCTTCGCGCGACCACAATAATTTGACCGGCACACCCGGGATTTCTTTGGCAATGAGCACCGCCTGGCGCACAAAGTCCTGCGACGCGCCGCGCCGCCCGAAACCACCACCCAGATAGGGCCGGTACACCGTCACGTTCGGCAGGGGAATTTTCAAGGTTCGCGCCGCTTCGGCCTGGGTGGCTTCGGCGCTTTGCGTGGGTGCCCAGACCTGCGCCTGATCACCGCTAACCAGCGCGGTGCAGTTCTGCGGCTCCAAGGTGAAATGGTTCCCATAGGGCGTGAAGTACTCAGCCTCCACCTTACGGTGACCCGCCGCATCGGCCTGGGCCCATAGTGACCCGAAGTCGCCGTTAGCTCGCAAGGGCCGGGCCTGCTCCACCCCGTTTTGCAAAATCTGCGCAATGCCCGCGTCGTTCAGCGTTTCGCCGCCGGCGTAATTCCAATCCACCTTGAGCGACTTCAGGGCCTGCTGGGCGCGCCACCAGTTGTCCGCCACCACCGCCACAAAATCAGGCCCGGCCACCACTTTTTTCACACCCCGGCGGTTCATCACCGCGGCCGCGTCAAAGGAGCGGGGCGAGCCGCCGAACACCGGGCACTGCAGGAGCGCCGCATACAACATGCCCGGCACGCGCACATCAATACCGAAGACCGCGCTGCCGTCGCACTTGGCAGGGATATCCAGCCGCTTGACGGGTTTGCCAATCAGGCTCCACTGCGCTGGCGTTTTCAGCACCAGGTCTTGGGGTACGGGCTGCTGCGCGGCGGCCTGCGCCAGCGCACCGTAGGTCGCGCGGCGCTTGCTGGCCGCATGCGTGACCACACCCTGCTTGGCCACCACATCCGCCACTGCCACGCCCCAGCGCTGGGCTGCTGCCGCCTTGAGCATCTCGCGCGCTGCGGCGCCCGCCTGGCGCATCACCAGCTGCGAACCCCGCGTGCCCCGGCTGCCGCCGGTGCTGAAGGTGACATACACCTTGTTACGCGCCAGGTGCTCGTTGACCGATGCGAACTCCATGCGCACATCTTCCCAGCGGCATTCCAGTTCTTCGGCCAGCATCATGGGCAGGCTGGTGCTGGTGCCCTGGCCCATTTCGGCCCGGGCGACTTCACAAATAACCTGGTTGTCCGGCGTGATGCGGATCCAGGCGTTGATATCAATCGCGCTACCGTGCGGGCCATCGGTGGCGAGTTTGTCGGCGGCTGCCGCAGGCAAGTGAAAACCCAGGCTCAGGCCCGCGCCAGCTGCCACGGTGGCGTGCAAAAAGCTACGGCGTGACAGCGCAAGTGTGGCTTCAGGGGTATGGTTGGTTTGCATGGGTAAGCTCCTCACAGACGGGCTGCCGCTTTGATCGCCGCTTTGATGCGCGGGTAGGTTCCGCAGCGGCACAGGTTGGTGATGGCCGCATCAATGTCGGCATCGGTGGGGCGGGGTTTGCGCGCCAGCAAGGCGGTGGCCGCCATCAACATGCCGGACTGGCAGTAACCGCACTGCGGCACCTGCTTTTCAATCCAGGCTTTTTGCAATGCGGACTTGCCGCCCAGACCTTCGATGGTGGTGACCTTGCGCCCTACCGCCGCGCCTGCCGGCACGGCGCACGCGCGCACCGGTTCGCCGTCGAGCAGCACCGTGCAGGCCCCGCACTGTCCTACACCGCAAGCGAATTTGGTTCCGGTCAAGCCCGCTTCGTCCCGAATCGCCCAGAGCAAAGGCATTTCCGCCTCGATATCCAGAGCCACTTTTTTACCGTTCAATGTGAGTTGCATATCCCGCCTTTCTGCATTAGTTGAACCATTTTCCACGATAAAAATGTCGAATCGTCCTGCTGCGCTACAGTGCAGGCTCGCCGTTTGCCGTGCTCGGATGGAAGCAGGCCCCTGATCTACGGAGCACCTGCATGACAAGCCAGCCCACCCATGCGACGTCCAGCGTCGCCGCCCAGCCTCCCATGCCATTGGGCTTGTTCGATGCCTGCCGCGCTATCGCGGCGGGCACGATCACGGCACAGGGCTACTTGCAGGAATGCGCAGCCCGGGCAGACAGCCTGGATCCCGCACTGCACGCCTTTGTCACGCGCCTGCCGACCGCCGATCTGCTGGCGACACCCTGCACCGGTCCTTGGGCCGGGATTCCGGTGGCGGTGAAGGACTTGATCGATACCGCGCAATGTGTCACCACCTACGGCTCGCCGATTTACGCCGCCCACAGGCCCGCGCAAGATGCCACCATCGTGGCGACCCTGCGGCAACAAGGTGCGGTGGTGTGTGGCAAAACAGTCACCACCGAATTCGCTTGGCGCAAAAACGGGCCCACGGTCAACCCCTTCCACGCGGAACACACGCCCGGCGGCTCCTCCAGTGGCTCGGCGGCGGCCGTGGCCACCGGCATGGTGCCCCTGGCTTTGGGCACACAGACCTACGGCTCGGTCATCCGCCCGGCGGCGTACTGCGGCGTGGTGGGCTTCAAAGCCAGCTTTGGCGCGGTGCCGCGCCAGGGTGCGTTCCCGGTCTCCGGGGCGCTGGACCATGTCGGTTTTCTGGCCCGCTGCGTCAACGATGTGGCCCTGGCCTTCAACGTGCTGCGCAACCAGAACACCGACGAGCCAGAGAGCATCGTCGTGCCGGCGGTTCCTATGGACAGCACAACCGGTCTGCAGACCCGGAGCGCGCCGCGGCTGGCCTGGCTGCAAACGCCTTTTGATGATCGCGTGAGCGCCGAGCAAAACCAGGCCATGCAACACGCCGTGGACCGCTTGCGTGCCAGCGGTGCGGTGGTACAGACCATCACCCTGCCGCAGGCCTACTGGGATGCGCTGCAAGCCATGGACTGCCTGGTGCAGTGCGAAGGCGGGCATGTGCACCAGCAGCATGTGGTGCAGCATGCCGATTTGTGCAGCGTGCACATCCATGAGATGGTGACCCAAGGCGGTACGCGCTCGGCGTTTGAGTACATCAGCGCGCGTGCACTGCAGCAGCGATTGCGCGCAGACTGCCACCGCCCAACTGCAGGGCTTCGACGCAGTGCTGACCGTGCCCGCCACCGGCGAAGCGCCGCACGGCCTGGGTTTCACGGGCGACCCGCTGTTTTGTGCGCTGTGGAGTTTTCTGGGCCTGCCGGCCATCACGCTGCCCATGAGCCGTTCGCACAAAGGCCTCCCCTTGGGTCTGCAACTGGTCGCGCCCTATCGCCAGGATGGCGAACTGCTGCGCACCGCCCGCTGGGTGGAGCACACGCTGGCGGGTGTCGGCCCTGCTTTGGTGCGAAGCAAGTCCTGAGCGTCAGTTCAACGCAATGCCGCCATACCAGGCCAGTGCGCTGGACCGGGTGTTGTCACTGTCCGTCATCAGGCCAAGGGCGAGCAATGCGCCGGGCGCTTCGCCGAATGCCAGTTCGAAGTCGGCCCGTACATCGCGGCGGAAATGCAGCCACTGGTTGAGCTGCTGCGGTCCAGACGCCACCACCAACTTGCGGATGCGATCGGTGCGATGGCCGTGAACCACCGTGCCGACCGGGCGGGTGTTGCACCAGATGTACATCAAGGTCGCATACGGCATGGGCTCGCCCGTGAGTGCGTGGGCCAACTCACTGAGCATGGCGTTCTTGGCTGAAAAAGTACTTCGGTCGCCGTCAAAGGCCAGCACCAAGCGGGCCGGTGCGTCGTCGCTGTGGCGCTGACCGACATCGGCACCATCAATCAGAGCTGACACATTCCAGGAAAATTCCAAGTGGCCAATCTGATCGGGTTCAATCCGCAGGGGCTGGCGCAAAACGCTGACGGATGCGTCGGCCTGGGCGCGAACCGCTGCGCGACCCGACTGCTCCCCGAGCTCATAGTGGGTAACCCGCTTACCGGGCAAGTGCATGGGCTGCCAGCGCGCGATTTGCGCTGGCGTCCACGCTGTAGCGCCAGCGGGCATCGATGCGACGCTGTCGCTTGGCACATGGGCACACGCCCCAAGCCCTGCAAGCAAGCACACACTGGCGATCCGAATCCCATGCAACACAGCCATCACCGCCCTCCAAGGAAGGCGCGCAGCGTATCAGAGCCGCGTGACGATAAACGCGGCCATGTGAAAGGCCGTTTGCGCCGGTGCGTAGCGCAGGTTCGCAGCCACCGGACAGGCTCTGCGGGCCCGGCATCCGTCCTCCATGCAGTCCACCCCCGCAGGACTGCGCAGATGCGTGCTGCAGCGCTGCACGGCAAATGCCTGGCCATCGAAGGCATCAACCGGGCAGGCTGACAAACAGGGCTGGTCTGGGCAGGACAGGCAGGGGCTGTCGGCCTGCACCGGCGCGCGCAGTGCGTCGCGGTCGACCGGCTCCAGTGTGGGCAAGAGCAGTGCAAACCGGTAGGCATGCCACAAGCCGTGTTGCGGATGGATGCGCAGCATCAGCGGGCTGGTGTGCACCGGTTCGCTGCGCGCTGCCCATTGCTGAAACGGGTGGTAGCTGGGTTGTTCCGGTGGCCCGGTAAACGGGTACAGCGCCAGGCCGCCGTATTCCTGCGCCAAGGTATCGCCGACATGGCGGCTCCAGCGGTCCAAAGGATGGGCTTGCCCATCGCTTGCAAAGGGCGAGGCGGCAAAGGTATCCCAGAACGAGCCACCCACATTGCCCACCAGCCACAACACAGCCGCCGCGCGGCCATCGGGCAGCTGCAAACCGTCTGCCGGATCCGGACAAAACCCGCCGCGCAGATGCAGCCCGTAGGCTTGCAAGGCCGTGGACAGCGCGGCGCGCGCGACCATTTACGCCGTGACCTGCTTGCGCAGCGGCGGCCCGCTGGCGGTGACGCTCACCGTAGATTCAAAAAACACGTCGCCATCAATATCGTTTTCCACGCGGTTGTCCAGCTGCCCGAAAGACAGCTCCACCGCCGCCGCGCCTGCTGCCAGCGCGCGGGCGCGCGCCTCGTCGGCGGCCAGGGCCCGGGCATGGGCCAGCGCTTCGTCGAGCACGCGGAAATCCACCGGGCCACTCGGTGTGAAAACTTTGAAAATGCCGCGCACCGGTTGCGTCACGGTGATGTGTACCCGCTGCGCCACCTGCCCCAGCACCGCACCCACCGCATTGGCCACATGCGCATGCGGTGGCACGACCAGTTGCACGCCCAAGCCCAGCGCCACGGCCGGGTAATAGCTGCCAGCCGGCGCGCCCACACCCACGAGTGGCAGGTCCGGCGAAAACTGCAGCGCAAAAACCGGGTGCTGCACGTCAGCGTCTACCGGCTTGGGGGCGGTTGCGGGCCCGGATGCATTACGCCCCAGGGCCATCGCGGTCAGCAGGGTCGCCACCTTGCCCGCGTTGGCCTCGTTCATTTGACCGGCGTCGTTCAAACCCGCCTCGATCAGCTTCTGGCAAATCGTGTCGGTGACTTTGGCCACCACATCGCGTGCGGGTGCCACCGCATCGCCCAGCGGCCACTTGCCCAGGCCGTACATATGCCGCATCTGGCGCGCCCAAATGCGCGCGGCGCAGACCGCAGCCTCGGCATTCCAGTGGTCGGACATGCCCAGCACATGCGCCGCATCGCTGGGGGTGAAGCCGGTGTAAATCGCCAAGCCCTTGCGCTCCAGGCGCGCCACGGCGCGGGCCAGATCGCGGTCGTTGATGTTGGCGGCCTCCAGGTCGACCGGGCCCTTGCACAGGCGTTCCCAGGCGCGCATCTCGGAATCATTGAGCCGCCCCAAATGCGCCGGATCGGCCGACAAGGCCTGGGCAAAACGCATCTGGCTGGCGTGCGGTATCTCGCTTTGCTGGCGCTGCAGCACCGCCAGAAACTGCGGATGCTGGTGCACCAGCAAACTCAAGGGCAGCACCCGGCGCGGGCCTATGGTCAAGCCCTCGCCGCCTTGCAAGCGCACCTCGCTGTCGCCGCCCAGGCCAATCGCGTACACCTTGACCGCCTCGATCATGGGCCGCCAATTGCCGACCATCGCGCCGTCAAAACTCAGAGCCGGCAAGCCGCCGCGCACCACCGCAATATCGGTGGTGGTGCCGCCCATGTCGGCGACGATGGCGTTTTGCAAACCGCTGAGCGCACACGCGCCCAGCACGCTGGCGGCTGGGCCAGACAACACCGTGCTGACCGGGCGCTGCAGGGCGCTGGCCACATTGATCAGCGAACCGTCGCCTTTGACAATCATCAGCGGCGCGTCAATATGCCGCTGGGCCAGGGTGCGCTGCACCGAATCGATCAGGGTTTTGACGTGCGAAATCATGCGCGCGTTCAGCGCGGCGGTGAGCGCGCGGCGCGGCGCGCCCAGGCTGGATGCCAGCTCGTGGCCGCAGGTCACAGGCACATCGCACAGTTCCTGCACCCAGGCGCGGACCTGCATTTCATGGGCCGGGTTGCGCACCGCAAAGGTGGCTGAGATCGCAAAAGCCGAGACCCGGCTCGCATGCTTGGCCATGGCCGCGCGGCAGGCTGCTTCGTCCAGCGCGGCCAGGGCCACGCCCCCCGCGTCATGGCCGCCGGGCAGGCTTTCAATCGCCTCCATACCCAGCAGATCCAGCAGCCCGCTGGTCTTGACTTGGTGCGCGTCGTAGCCCAGCAGCAAGGCGCACACCGGCGAGCCTTTGCCCTCCACCACCGAGTTGGTGGTCAGCGTGGTCGACAAAGACACCAATTCCACTTGCGCCAGCCAATCGGCTGGCAGGCCGTCCAGCGAGGAAGCAATGCCCTGTGCCAGGTCGAAACGGGTGGTCAGACTTTTGGAGGCGGCAACCACTTCGCGCGCTGCATTGAGCAGCACCGCATCGGTGAAAGTGCCGCCGGTATCGATACCAAGCGCGTAGCCCATAGCGCGCCCGTCCCTAGAACCGCAGGCTCATGCGCCAGCCGCCGCGCTGAGCCAGCGGAACAGGTAATCGGCAAAGCTGCGCCGCACCGTCAGCGTGTAGTCGGTGCCGGTCTGGCGGCACAGCACGATGGCATTGGTGCGCGCAATATGCGTTTGCGCCATGTGCCCGGCCTGGAAGGCACTGTGGTGAAAGTCCAAAGGGCAGCCGCGCGACAGCAGCGCGCCGGCACCAGAGCCTTGCACGCTCAGGGTGGTGAAGCCGTGGCCGACCTCCACCACCGAAAAGTGCTGGCCGGCCAACGCGGCGCGCAGGCCTTTTTCAAGGGCCGCAGCCTGACCGGCCTCGCACTGCAACATCCATTCGTCAGGCCCCAGCCACAACAGGGTGCGGCCCGCGCCCAGCGTGGCGGTATTGGCCTGCAGCGGCAGCGCCAGACCAGTCACAGCAGCCACGGCTGCGGTGAAGGCAGCGTCCTGCGGATTGCCGCGCAGATTGAGCATGTCCATCAGCGGGCATTCACCCAGCGCCACGGCGTGGCCGTCCACCTGCAGGGCGCGCGGGCCTGCGCCCAGAATCGGAGCCAGAGGGCTTTGCAAAGTCATCTCAGACATGGTGGCGCTTTCCTTCGGGGTCATAGAACACGGTGCTGGCAACAGTGGCGCTGACCACCCGGCCATCGACCAAGGGCAGCTGCACTTTTTGGCCCATGCGCTGGTGGCCGTTGCGCACCAAAGCCATGGCGATGGAGCGCTTGAGCGTGGGGCTGAAGTAGCTGGACGTCACATGCCCCAGCATGGGTACCGGCGTGACGGTGGTCGCACCGGCTTCGGTGATTTGCGCGCCCTCGGGCAGCACGGTGGCAGGCTCGTCGGTGAGCAGGCCGACCAGCTGTTTGCGGTTCGGGCCTGCGGTGTGGCTGCGGGTGAGCGAGCGGCGACCCAAGAAGTCTTTGGTCGTGGACACCATGCCGCCCATGCCCAGGTCGTGCGGCGTGACCGATCCGTCGGTGTCCTGGCCCACGATGATGTAACCCTTCTCGGCGCGCAGCACGTGCATGGTCTCGGTGCCGTAAGGCGTGATGTTGAACTCCGCTCCAGCGGCCATGAGCGCAGCCCAAACCGAGGCGCCGTAGTGCGAGGGCACGTTGACCTCAAAGGACAACTCGCCGGAGAAGCTGATGCGCATGATGCGCGCCGCCACACCGCAAACCGTGCCTTCGCGGTAGCTCATGAAGGGGAAGGCAGCCAGCGACAAATCAACGTCTTTGCAAACCTTCTCCAGCACCGCGCGCGCCTTCGGTCCGACCAGGCCAAAGGTGCTCCACTGCTCGGTGACGCTGGTCATGTAGACGCGCATATCGGGCCACTCGGTTTGCACCCAGCGCTCCATCCAGCCCAGCACGCGGGCTGCGCCGCCGCTGGTGGTGGTCATCAAGAAGCGCTCTTCGCCCAAGCGCACGGTGACGCCGTCGTCAAACACCATGCCGTTCTCATCGAGCATCAGGCCGTAGCGGGCTTTGCCGACTTCGAGCTTGAGCCAGGGGTTGGTGTACATCCAGTTCAGCAGCTTGGCCGCGTCAGGGCCCTGGATGTCGATCTTGCCCAGCGTGGACGCGTCCATGATGCCCACGCCTTCGCGCACGGCCATGACTTCGCGGTGCACCGCCTGGTGGATGTCTTCACCGGGCTGGGGGAAATACCAGGGCCGCTTCCACTGGCCCACGTCTTCAAACGGCGCGCCGCTGGCCACATGGTGCGGGTGCGGGCTGGTGTGGCGCGCAGGGTCGAACAAATCGCCCCGGTCCACGCCAGCGAAAGTGCCGAAGGTGATGGGCAGGTAATTGGGACGGAAGGTGGTGGTGCCGACCTGGCCTATGGGCTTGTTCAGCGCGCGGGCCGCCAGTGCCATGCCGTTGATATTGCCCAACTTGCCCTGGTCGGTACCAAAGCCCATGGCGGTGTAGCGCTTGATGTGCTCGATGGACTCAAAGCCCTCGCGCACCGCCAACTCGATGTCGGCCGCACCTACGTCGTTCTGGTAATCGATGAAGGCCTTGGCACGGCGCGACACCGGCTCACCGGTCTCGGCAATCCAGAACGCGGTGATCGGCTCGGCCACCGGCTCGGTGACCGCGTAGCTGCTGGCCTGTGCGGCAAACCCTGCAGCGCTGGCGGCCTGCGCGCCGGCCTGGCTGGCCGCCTGCAAGCTAGCTGGCCACGCCGAAGTCCGCAGCACCCGCGCCGACGATGGTTTGGTTGGCGATGGGGCTGCCGGGCTCGAAGCAGCATTGCGCATCGTTCCACTGCGCTTTGCCACCGGAATGGGAATACAAATGGATGGCGGGGTTCCAACCACCGGCCATACCCAGCGCGTCGCAAGGCAAGCTGCGGCGTGGACCACCGGCTTTGCCCGCGTTCATGGGTGCGACCACGACCTCGGTCACCGCCATGCCACCACCCGCTTCAACCGGCACATGGCCGCGCAACACGCTGACACCGGCGTTGGTAGCCTGTTCAACCAAACCACCCGCAGGCGCTTTGCCCGTGCGCGCATCGACCACGCTGACGCGGGCACCGGCCTGGCGCAACACCAGGGCGTCGGCATAGGCGCTGTCGTTGTTCGTCAGCAGCACGATCTCGCGCCCAACCAGCACGCCATACAGCGTGGCGTAGTCGGCCATCGCAGAGGACAACATCACGCCGGGCAGGTCGTTGTTGCCAAAGACCATGGGGCGCTCGTGCGCGCCCGTGGCCAGAATCACCTGCTTGGCGCGCACGCGCCACAGCCGTTCGCGAAAACCGCTGCGACCGGCCAGCGGCACATGGTCGTTAAGCGCCTCGCGCACCGTCAAAAAATTGTGGTCGTGGTAACCGAATACCACGCCGCGGCGGATGATGCGCACCTCGGGCATGGTGGCCAATTCGGCCTCGGCCGCGCGCACCCAGTCGCTGGCCGAATGGCCGTCGATGGTGGCGGTTTGGCGGTGTGCCGAACCACCGAGCTGCGATTGCAATTCGGCCAGGATCACCCGCGCGCCGCTGCGGCCTGCGGCCAGGGCGGCAGCCAAACCGGCCACGCCGCCACCGGCGATGAACACATCGCAATGGATGTTCTGGTGCACATAGGTGGCCTCGTCTTCGACTTGCGGCGATGCGCCCAGGCCACCGGCTTTGCGGATAAAACGCTCGTAAAACATCCAGGCCTTGGCCGGCCACATAAAGGTCTTGTAATAAAAACCGGCGGGGAACAGCGGCGTGCCCCAGCGGTTGACGCTGAACAAGCGCGCCAATGCGCCCGGCCAGCCGTTGACGCTTTCTCCCACGAGCTGGTCATACAACTCAATCTCGGGCATCTTGGCATTCGGGATGGTGTGCGCGCCGCGCTCGAGCTGCACCAGCGCCGACGGTTCTTCAATGCCCGATGTGACGATGCCGCGCGGGCGGTGGTATTTCCAGGAGCGCGAATACAGCAGCTCGCCCGCCGCCAGCAGGGCCGAGGCCAGCGTGTCACCGGCAAAGCCCTGGTAGCTGCGGCCATTGAAAGTGAAGCGCAGGCTGCGGCTGCGGTCCAGGCGCTGGCCCAGCGTGTTGATGCGTTGGCCGCTCATGCTGCAGCTCCTGCGCCGGGCGCTGCATCGGGGTTTTCGCCGGGCTTGTAAAACTTGCTGAACTGGTAGCTCACGGTGTGGCGCTCGGCGTTGAACCAGCGGCGGCAACCGGCGGCGTGCAACCACTGTTCGCGGTGCAGGCCTTTGGGGTTTTTGCGCATGAACAAATAGTCGCCCCACTGTTCATCGCTGAGGGCGTCGGTGTCGAGCGGGCGGGCGATGTGCGCCTCGCCGCCGCAGCTGAATTCACTTTCGGCGCGGGGGCCGCACCAGGGGCAGGTAATGAGTAGCATCGTGGTGGTTCTCTTCAATCAGGTTCAGTGCGCGACGCCAGCGGCACCGTGTTCGTCAATCAAGTGGCCGGTGTTGAATCGGTTGAGTTCAAACGCTGCGTTCAGCGCGTGCGGCCGGTCTTGCGCAATCGTGTGCGCCATCACCCAGCCCGAACCCGGCGTGGCTTTGAAGCCGCCGGTGCCCCAGCCGCAGTTGAAATACAGGCCTTTGATGTGCGTCTTGGAAATGATGGGGCAGGCGTCAGGCGCGACGTCCACAATGCCGCCCCACTGGCGGTTCATGCGCACCCGGCGGAAGATGGGGAAGAGCTCGCAAATGGCTTGCAGCGTGTGCTCGATGACGGGGAAGCTGCCCCGCTGCCCGTAGCCCACATAGGAATCGATGCCCGCGCCAATCACCAGGTCGCCTTTGTCGGACTGGCTGGCGTAGGCGTGGATCGCGTTGGACATGACCACGGTGTGCAAGATCGGCTTCATCGGCTCCGAGACCAGCGCTTGCAGCGGGTGGCTCTCCAGCGGCAGGCGGATACCGGCCATGTCGGCGATCACGCTGCTGTGCCCCGCAGCGACCACGCCAATTTTTTTGCTTTTGATCACGCCGCGTGTGGTCTCAATACCCACCACCTGGTCGCCCTCGCGCTGCACGCCGATGACCTCGCAGTTCTGGATGATGTCCACGCCCAGCCGGTCGGCCGCGCGGGCAAAGCCCCAGGCGATGGCATCGTGGCGCGCAACACCCGCGCGCGGCTGAAAGGATGCGCCCATGACGGGGTAGCGCAGGCTGCTGCTGGTGTTCATGATGGGCACCATGGCCTTGATTTGCGCGGGGGTCAGCACCACACCGTCGACGCCATTCAAGCGGTTGGCATTGACGCGGCGTTCGATGTCGCGCATGTCTTGCAGCGAGTGGCCCACGTTCATCACGCCGCGCTGGCTGAACATGGTGTTGTAGTTCAGGTCCTGCGACAGGCCTTCCCACAGTTGCAGGGCTTTTTCATACAAATGCGTGGCGTCGTCCCAGAGGTAGTTGGAGCGCACGATGGTGGTGTTGCGCGCCGTGTTGCCGCCGCCCAACCAGCCGCGTTCCACGACCGCGATATTGCGCATGCCGTGTTCTTTGGCCAGGTAGTAGGCCGTGGCCAATCCGTGGCCGCCGCCGCCGACGATGATGGCGTCGTAACTGGCTTTGGGCGCAGGGCTGCGCCACTGCTTCTGCCAGTTCTCGTGGTAGGACATGGCGTTGCGCGCCAGGGCGAAGATGGAAAAGTTGCTCACATCAAATCCCGTTCAAGTTCAAAACAATTCGCGCCATCGCGCTCAGCACTCAATCACATTCACCGCCAAGCCCACCCCGGCTGGTTTCCTTGTATTTGGTCATCATGTCGCGCCCGGTGTCACGCATGGTCTTGATCACCTGGTCCAGCGACACAAAGTGCGTGCCATCGCCGCGCATCGCCATGCGGGCGGCGTTGAGCGCCTTGACCGAGCCCATGGCGTTGCGCTCAATGCACGGAATCTGCACCCGCCCACCCACCGGGTCGCAGGTCAGGCCCAGGTTGTGTTCCATGCCGATCTCGGCTGCGTTTTCCACCTGCGCCGGTGTGCCGCCCATCACCGCCGCCAAACCGGCTGCGGCCATGGAACAAGCCACGCCGACCTCGCCTTGGCAGCCCACTTCGGCGCCGCTGATCGAGGCATTTTCTTTGTAGAGCAAACCGATGGCGCCAGCGGTCAGCAAGAAGTCGCGGATGCCCTCGTGGTTAGCACCGGAAATAAAGCGCTCGTAGTAGTGCATGACGGCCGGGACGATACCGGCTGCACCGTTGGTGGGCGCGGTCACCACACGGCCACCGGCGGCGTTTTCTTCGTTCACCGCCATGGCATAGACGTTGACAAAGTCCAGGATGGTTAACTGGTCGCGCAGGGCCTCTTCCGGGTGGCTGCTGAGTGCGCGGTGCAGTTCGGCGGCGCGGCGTTTGACCAGCAGGTTGCCCGGCAGGTGCCCATCGGTGCGGATGCCGCGCGCCACGCAGGCTTTCATGGCGTCCCAAATCATGTCCAGACCGGCATTCAGCTCGGCGTCGGTGCGCCAGGCGTGTTCGTTGGCGCGCATGATCTGGGCGATGCTCATGCCGGTTTTGGCAGTGATCGCCAGCAAGCTCGTCACCGCTATGAAAAGGGTGCGGCAGCACGGTGGCGTCGGCCACGATGCGCGGGGCTTGTTGCGTGGCAGCGTGGTCCGCGTCGGCATCTTCCTGCGAGACCACAAAGCCCCCGCCCACAGAAAAATAGCGGCGCTCGTCCAGTTGCACACCGTCGGCATCAAAGGCCAGAAATTTCACGCCGTTGGGGTGGAAAGACAGGGTCTCACGGCGCAGAAACAGCAGATCGGTTTTTTCAGCAAACGCGACGCGCGCCTGGCCATTGAGCGTGACCGCCTTGTCTTTGCGTATGGTTTTCAGGCGGGCGGCGATGGTGTCGGGGTCAATCGTGTCGGGCATCAGGCCTTCCAGGCCCAGCAGCACGGCAGTGTCGGTGCCGTGGCCCTTGCCGGTGGCGCCCAGTGATCCGTACAAACGCACCTCGACCCGGACCGTGCGCGGCAACAGGTCGGCGGCGGCGAGCGAACGGGCAAACATGGCGGCGGCCTTCATAGGCCCGACCGTGTGCGAAGACGAGGGGCCGATGCCGATTTTGAAGAGATCGAAAACGCTGAGGGACATGCGCAAAGCCTAGAGGGTTACGAGCAAGCGCTCCCGGAGAATTGTGGGAGGCAGCACCAGTTTTCTATTGTCCGCCACACGACGCGCCTCTATGCCGGGGCGACAGGCCAATTGGCGTTTAGATGAAAGTGGGCGTCGCACAGTGACCGTCGCGCAAGCGATGGCCTGCCGATACTCAGTCCACACACCCCGCACAGCCCGTATTGGAGAACGCCATGAGCGACACCCTGACTCTGCCAGAAGCCGAAACCGACGCCACCCCGCGCACCCGCCGCAGCGCCGGAGGGCGCGAAGCCAAACGCGCCGCGCGCTCCGCCCGCGTTGCGCAGTCGGCGCCCTACATCACCCGCAAGATCCCCTACTTTGAGGTGCTCGACGAAGAAGGTCTGGCCACCATCGAGCGCAACGCCAACACCATTCTGGAAGAAATCGGCATCGATTTCCGCGACGACGCCGAGGCCTTGGACATCTGGCGCAAAGCCGGTGCCGAAATCACCGGCGAGCGCGTGCGCTTCCCCGGCGGCATGTGCCGCGCCATCGTGCAGGCCAGCGCGCCGCGCGAATTCACGCAGTACGCCCGCAACCCGGCGCACAACGTGGTCATCGGCGGCAAAAACACGGTGTTCGCGCCGTCCTACGGCTCGCCCTTTGTGCGCGACCTCGACAAAGGCCGCCGCTACGCCACCCTGCACGACTTCCAGAACTTTGTGAAGCTGGCCTATACGGCCAACGCGATCCACCACAGCGGCGGCACGATTTGCGAGCCGGTTGACCTGCCGGTGAACAAGCGCCACTTCGACATGGTGTACGCGCACATGAAGTACAGCGACAAGCCCTTCATGGGCTCTGTCACCAAACCCGAGCGCGCACAAGACACGGTGGAAATGGCCAAGCGCCTGTTCGGCGACAACTTTGTCGATCCCGCAACCGGCAAGAACCGCACGGTCTGCATCAGCCTGATCAACGCCAACTCGCCCATGACCTTTGACGACACCATGCTCGGTGCTGCCAAGGTCTATGCCCGCGCCAACCAGGCCACCATCATCACGCCCTTCATCCTGGCCGGGGCTATGTCGCCGGTGACCGTGGCCGGCACCTGCGCCCAGACCCTGGCCGAAGCGCTGGCCGGTATGGCCTTTGTGCAACTGGTCAATCCCGGCGCGCCGGTGGTGCTGGGCAGCTTTGCGTCCTCGGTGTCCATGCAATCGGGCGCGCCCACCTTCGGCACGCCGGAACCGGCGCTGGTGCTGTACGTGATGGCGGCCCTCGCGCGGCGGCTGGGCGTGCCCTTCCGCTCGGGCGGCGGTCTGTGCGGCTCCAAAATTGCCGACGCGCAAGCGGCCTCGGAATCGGCCAACACCATGCTGCCGACCTGCCTGGGCGGCGTGAACTTTGTGCTGCACACCGCCGGTTGGTTGGAAGGCGGCCTGTCCATGGGCTACGAGAAATTCATCATGGACTGCGACCAGGCCGGCATGATGCACACGCTCTTGGCAGGCGTGGACATGAGCGAGAACGGCCAGGCCATGGACGCGATCCGCGAAGTCGGCCCCGGCAAGCACTTCCTGGGCTGCGCCCACACCCAAGCCAACTTCGAGACCGCCTTCTACCGCTCGCCGATCACCGACAACAACAGCTTCGAGCAATGGGAAGCCGAGGGCGGCGTAGACCTGTCGGTGCGCGCCAACGCGCTGTGGAAAAAGCAACTCGCAGAGTACGAAGCGCCTCCCCTGGACCCCGCTGCGGACGAGGCGGTGTTGGACTACGTCAACCGGCGCAAGGCTTCGTTTGCGGATTCGAACGTTTGAGAGACTGACCGTCTAAACGGTCAGGAGCGCTCAGTGAGCCGCAGCATCAAGGTCATTGGATGCGCGGGCGACGCCTTGAATCCGTAGTGCGCGTAAAACTGGCAGGCGCCATCGTTGAGCGCATGCACCAGGATGGCGCGAACGCCCGTGTTGTGGGATACCTGAATACAGCGCCGCACCGCATCCTGAAGCAAACCAGCGCCGAGTTTCATGCCCTGCGCCCGGGTATCGACAGCCAGGCGGGCAAGCACCATCACGGGAATCGGATCGGGCATATTCTGGCGAATCACCCGTGTTGCATCGTGGTGCGCAACGGCACCCGCAGCCAAGGCGTAGTAGCCCATCGACCTCGCGCGCATCGGTCGTGACGACAAAAGTGCGGCTGGCACCGCTGGTTTGGTTACTGAGCGCGCGGCGCTTGAGCCAATCGTCGAGCACGGATTCGCCGCAGGCGAATCCGTGGACATGGTGGTCCGGCGACAGTGGCTCGGGAGCGCGCAAATTCATGCGCCGGCCCAGGGTGCCTTCACGGACATCAGTCGCTCCAGCCCAGGATTGGACTCCAGAGGGCCATCTAGCAAGGCGTTGAACTGCCGGAATTTCTCGTCATCGAGGCTGAAGAACACCTGATCCAGCAGCACCGTCTGGGCCTTGTCGCAGGCGGCCTCGAGCATGAAGTCGGAGCGGTTTTTTCCCAGCAGCTGCGCGGCCTGGTCAATCAGGTTGCGCTGCTGAGGAAGGGCTCGCAAATTGATGGCGGCGTCACGCATAACGATCTCCAAATGAATACACAAAAGATATACAGATCTTAGCTGGACGTGTAGCTGATGTCAACACACGCACCATCTACTGTCGGCCAGACGGGAATGTTCCGATGACCGCGCCAAGCCCAGTTCGCTACACTGCCAGAGGCATTGGTTTCCATCTCCACCACCCACAACCGCACAAAGGAAGCCCACATGGGACACCTCAGCACCCACGTGCTCGACACCATGCACGGCTGCCCTGCCGCCGGTATGGGCGTGGTCTTGCAACGCATCGAAAACGGCCAACCCGTCACCTTGCGCACCCTCACACTGAACCACGACGGCCGTTGCGATGGCGGGCCGCTGCTGGATGCGGCGGCTATGGCCGCCGGCCCGTACCGGCTGCTGTTTGCGGTGGCGCCCTACTTCCGCGCGCGCGGCGTGGTGCTGCCAGACCCGGCTTTTCTGGACACGGTACAGATTGATTTCGGCATCGCCGACGCGCAGGCGCACTACCACGTGCCGCTGCTGGTCTCGCCCTGGTCTTACTCCACCTACCGGGGCTCCTAAAGCGTGGAAGCCTACCTGCTGGAATGGGCGGCGCTGCTCTTGCGCTGGACCCATGTGGTGGTGGCGATTGCCTGGATAGGCGCGTCGTTTTACTTTGTGTTTCTGGACAACAACCTCACCCCGCCCATCGATGAGGCGCTTGAAAGCCAAGGGCGTCACCGGCGAACTCTGGGCGGTGCACGGCGGCGGTTTTTACAACCCGCAAAAGTACCTGCCCGCGCCCCCCACACTGCCCGCGCACATGCACTGGTTTTATTGGGAAAGCTATGCCACTTGGCTCTCCGGCTTTGCGCTGTATGTGGTGGTCTACCTGCTCAACGCCAGTACCTATTTGGTTGATAAGCGGGTGTACGAATGGTCCTCGGGCGGCGCGGCGGCGCTGGCCTCGATCGGCTTTTTGCTGGCCTTCTGGTTTGTCTACGACGCGCTGTGCCGCACCTTGGGGCAAAAGAGAAATGGCGACGCGCTGGTGGGCGCAGGCGTGCTGGCGGCGGTGGTGCTGGGCAGCGCTTTGGCCTGCCATTTGTTTGCCGGTCGGGCGGCGTTTGTGCTGGTGGGCGCGATGATGGCCACGGCGATGAGCGCCAATGTGCTGGTCTGGATCATTCCCGGTCAGCGCACAGTGATTGCGCAGCACAAAGCCGGGCAGCCGGTCGACCCGA
>CAXNME010000022.1:0-42022 GCA_964203415.1 Rhodoferax sp. | reverse complement strand
GCTTTAACCCGCTGGTTGGATTTGCGCACAACGGTGACCGCAAGCGGCAAATCGGAAGCGGATTCAGCAGCCTTGTTTTTGGGCCGCAACGGCACACGGCTGAGCGCGCAATCAGTCTGGCAGCGGCTGAAGCGGCGCAGCCAACTCGCCGGGCTGAACACCCCTGTGCATCCACACATGCTGCGCCATTCGTTTGCCAGCCATGTGCTGCAGTCCAGCAGCGATTTGCGCGGCGTGCAAGAGCTGCTCGGCCACGCCAATATCAGCACCACCCAGGTCTATACCCGGCTGGATTTCCAACACCTGGCCAAAGCCTATGACGCAGCGCATCCGCGCGCCCGGGCCAAACCCTGAATCCGAAAGCCACTATGTCCTACACCCTGTTTTATGCCCCGGACAGCGCCAACATCGTGGTGCGCATGGTCCTGGAAGAACTGGCCGTGCCCTACGAGGCGCTGGAAGTCAACAGCACGCACGGGAGCCAGCGCAGCGAAGCGTTTTTGCGTTTCAACCCGCAAGGCCAGCTGCCTGTTTTGGTGGACCCCGCGCAAGACGAACCGCTTGTTTGAGACCGCTGCGATTCTTTTGCACCTGGCCGATACCCACCAGGCTTTGCAGCTGCCGCCCGCCGGGCGCGGGCGCTTGCTGAAGTGGTTGTTTTTTCTGTCCAACACCTTGCACGCGGATCTGCGGGCCCTGTTTTATTCAGAGCGCTATGTCGCCACGGACAGCGCCATCGCGCCCTTGCGCACGGCTTTGCATCGGCGCGTCACAGAACACTGCGCGCTGCTGGAGGCGGAAATTGCGCGCCACCAAGGCCCTTACGTGCTGGGCGCGCAACCCACCATTTGTGATTTTTATGTCGCTGCCTGTATCCGCTGGGCGCAGCTGTATCCGCATGGCGATGCCTTGCCCTCGGCGCAACTGGCGCAGTACCCCCGCCTCATGGCGATGCTGCGCGCCCTGGAGCAGCGGCCTGCCGTTCAAAAAGCCTATGCCCTGGAAGGCATGGACGGGCCGGTCTTCACCGCCCCGAATTACCCGCGCGATGCGGCGGCCTGAACCGATCCTCACTATTTATGGCTACCAAACGTCCCCCGCCCCCCGCCCATCGCAGCGCCGCCAAGGCCCCGCGCAGCCACGAGCTGCGCATCATCGGCGGCGATTGGAAGCGCAGCAAGCTCAAGGTCTTGGACAAGCCGGGCTTGCGCCCCACGCCCGACCGCGTGCGCGAGACGCTGTTCAACTGGCTGGGCCAAGACCTGAGCGGCTGGCGCTGCATCGACCTGTTTGCCGGTACCGGCGCGCTGGGGTTTGAGGCCGCGTCGCGCGGCGCAGTCAACGTGTTGGTGGTCGAGCAAGACCCTGCGCTGGTCGAGCAATTGCAGCGCACGCAAGCGCACCTCAAAGCCGATATGGTGCGGGTGCAGCGGGGTGACGGAGTTGCTGCCTTGCGCCACAGCGGCGCGGCGGCGTGGAACCTGGTGCTGATCGACCCGCCCTTTGACTCTGCGCTGTTTGCGCCTGCCCTGGCCGCCAGCGCTGCCACGCTGGCTGCGGGCGGCTGGGTCTATTTGGAAGCGCCCAAGGCCTGGCAGGATGCGGACCTGCAGGGCTATGGCCTGCAAGTGCACCGCCATCTGAAGGCCGGGGCCGTGCACGCCCACCTGTTGCGCGCTATCGTTACCACCACCGCAGGAGCCGCCTGACCATGTCTACCGCCACCATCGCCGTCTACCCCGGCACCTTTGACCCGATCACCTTGGGGCATCAGGATTTGATCGCCCGCGCGGCCGGCTTGTTTGACACCGTGATCGTCGCCGTCGCTGCGGCGTACCACAAGAAAACCATGTTCACCTTAGAGGAGCGCATAGCCACCGTGGCCGAGGTGATGGCGGCCTACCCCAATGTGCAGGTGCAGGCCTGCACCGGCTTGGTCAGCGCGTTCTCGCGCAGCGTGGGCGCGCGGGTGATGCTGCGCGGTGTGCGCTCGGTGACCGACTTTGATTACGAGGCGCAGCTCGCCGGCATGAACCGCGCGCTGGAGCCTGCTTTGGATACGGTGTTCATGACGCCCGACCCGCGCTTTCAGCACATCTCCAGCACGCTGGTGCGCGAGATCGCCACCCTGCGCGGCGACGTGTCCCAGTTCGTCGCGCCGCCCGTTTTGGCGCGTCTGCAAGCCAAGACCCGGCCTTAAGTTTCATTGGGTATCGCGCCGTGGCTTTGATCATTACCGACGAGTGCATCAACTGCGATGTCTGCGAGCCCGAATGCCCCAACGCCGCCATCTCCATGGGTCCCGATATTTATGTGATCGAGCCCTCGAAATGCACCGAATGCGTCGGCCATTTTGACGAGCCCCAATGCGTGCAAGTCTGCCCGGTCGCCTGCATTCCGGTGGACCCCAACTGCGTGGAAGACCAGGCTACGCTGTGGCAGAAATTTCGGCGGTTGCAGGCGTGAATAGCCTCACTCTCCGCTAAAACCACACCGCACCTGCCCCAGCACCCCAAAGTCCATCAACACCGTGTCCAGCGGGACGATGTCCATCGGCACCACGCATGTGCCGGTGGTGATGATGTGGCCGGCGGCCAGGGTTGCGCCCATGGCGGGGAGTTCGTTGGCGAGCCAGGTGAGCGCCAAGCGGGGATCGCCGAGCACGTTGGCGCCTATGCCTTCGCGCTGCAACCGCTGCCCCACATGGCCCACCACGCGGTGCGCTGCCAGGTCCAGCTGCCGCCACATATCGGGCGCTTTGGGGCCGAGCACGAATTGGTGGCCGCAGGCGTTGTCGGCAATCAATTGCGGCGCGCCGACCTTCACGTAGTCGGTATAGCGCGAGTCGGGAATCTCAATGGCGAGGTACAGCGCCGACACGGCGTCCAGCACTTCCTGCATGGCGTAGGGCGTGGCGCGCGGGGGCAGATCACGGCCCATGCAAAACGCAAATTCCGCTTCGGCCACGCGCATGCGGTTTGCGCCAAAGGGCAGGGTGTCGCCGTCGTGGAAGACCATCTCGGCCAGCAGGCGACCCGCAATCGGCCCGTCCACGTTAATGTGTTTTTGCCCTGCCACGCTGGTGGCCGCAATCTTCCAGCCAAACAAGGGCTGCTGGCTATGGGCCTCTAGGTGCGCTTGTGCGGCGTAGGCCTGGGCGCGCGTGGTGGGGCGCAACGCTGGCGGCAAGGCCTCCAAGGTGCTGCCTTCTTTCCAGTGCCGCACCAGCAGTTCGGTGGCGGCTTTTGCTGAGGTGGTGTCCACGGGCGTGCTCCTGTTGTGTGGGCTTCAAGTTTAGGTGCGCGCCAGAGGTGCGGCTGGCGGCATGGCCGTGTTTGATTGGCAAATCTAGTTGTTGTTACAGGTATAGTTGCTTAGGCGAACCAGCGGCCCCTTGCGGCCCGCCACGCGGTTCGTACCCATTTCAACTTTGTGCAGGAGATCCCCACCATGAAAAAGTCTGTCTTATCGGCTGTCGTTTTGTCGAGCCTGTTGCTGTGCGCGCAAGCGCAGGCGCAGCTTTCGCCGCTGGGTATGTGGACCCCGATTGACGAGGCCAGCGGCAAGCCCTCGGCCGAAATCGTGATCAGCCTGAATGCTGCCGGAACCCTGTCCGGTGTGATTCAAAAAACCTTGATCGTTGCGCCCGGCACATCAGCAACCTGTGACAAATGCACAGACGACCGCAAGGGCAAACCCACGCAGGGCATGGAGATCATCCGCGGCGGCAAAAAGCTGGATGGCAAAGACGTGTGGGAGGGCGGAAAAATCCTCGACCCCAACGACGGCAAAGAATTCAGCGTGCGCTTCACGCCGATTGATGGGGGCAAGAAGATGGAGGTGCGCGGCTACATCGGCTCGCCTATGTTGGGGAAAACGCAGACTTGGGTGCGGGGGGATAAGTAGGGGGATGGTTGGGTCGCTGAATCAAGGAGATGGAATGGGGCGAGCTCCGGCATTTGACCCAAGCAGAATTGTGATAGTTTCATGTCCTGAAAGCCGCCACTCGCCAGTATCAGTTCCTGTCGCCTTGGTATCTCCTAATCCACTGCGCTCCCTCATAACCACTGCGCTCCCTCATAACGGATCGTTCGGAAGTATGAAGATGCAAAGGAGAAATTAAGCACCGCTCAATGGGTATTGGAGAGACAAAATCGCGTGGGTGTCAAACACGGAGGTTAGAGCGGGGTTCATCACAACGATCGACATAGCCATGCTTGGTGGTCTTGCCGTTGCCTTCACTGCCTGCACTAACAGAGACGCTTGGGCCTGGTTGTTCACCGGTGCTGCGTCACTACTTCTGTTTATTGGGTCATCGTCGCGCCACCGCTGACGATCAACCTACCGTCTCAAAGGCGGAGCCACAAAATCACTGCTGTACTTTGGGCTGATTCATAGACTTCGGCTGACTACGCGGACCAGTTCAAAAGTGCGACTGATGAATCCCTGCTTGCCGATTGGCTTGAGCAAATCCATGTAAATGCCAAGATTGCGATGCTCAAGCATCTGTGGGCTAAGAAAGCAATCATGTTCTCCTTGGCAGGCGCAGTGCCATGGGTCTTGGCAATCGCCTTTCTTTTATTAGCGGGATCTGCAAATGACGATCAAAGAAGACTTGACCACACATGTTCAAAATCTCGCTGAAACAGAATGGGGCGACATTCCAATCTGAGTTATTCCAATAATCCCCAATAGACCAAAGGCCCCAGAAGTAGAATTTTCCACAAAGGAATTTCTACGTGAAGAAGTCAAGATTTACCGACAGCCAGATCATGGCTGCGCTCAAACGGGTTGAGGTCGGCCTGCCAGTGCCCGAGATTTGCCGGGAGCTGGGCATCAGCAGCGCCACCTTTTACAAGTGGCGCGCCAAGTTCGGCGGCATGGACACCTCCATGATGGCGCGCATGAAGGAGCTCGAAGACGAGAACCGCCGCCTCAAGAAGATGTATCTGGAAGAGAAACTCAAGGCGGAAATCGCCAACGAGTACCTCGCAAAAAAGTAGCACGGCCGTCTCGCAGGCGCGAGATGGCCAAAGAGGTGGTGCAACAGCGCGGCGTGGCTATTCGGCTGGCCTGCGCAGTGTTCTCCATCAGTGAGTCGTGTTACCGCTACCAGTCCCAGCTCAACGCCGAGAACGAGCAGATTGCCAACTGGCTGATCCGCTTGACGGACAACAATCGTACCTGGGGCTTTGGCCTGTGCTACCTGTACCTGCGCAACGTGAAGAACTTCGGATGGAACCACAAACGGATTTACCGCATCTACCGCGAACTGGAGCTGAACCTGCGCATCAAACCCAGAAAGCGTTTGGTACGCGACAAGCCTGAGGTCTTGGCAGTGCCGCAAGCCATCAACCAAGTCTGGTCGATGGACTTTATGCACGACAGCCTAAAAGACGGGCGTAACTTCCGCTTGTTCAACGTCATTGACGACTTCAACCGGGAGGCGCTGGGTATCGAGGTGGACTTCTCGCTGCCCAGCGAGCGGGTGATCCGGTCTTTGATGCAGATCATCTCCTGGCGCGGTAAGCCCCAGGTGATCCGTTGTGGCAACGGGCCTGAAAACATCAGCGGCATGATCCAGACGCTGGGCCCTCGAATGCGGCATCCGGTTTGAATACATTCAGCCGGGAAAGCCGCAGCAAAACGCTTACGTGGAACGGTTTAACAGGACGGTTCGTTACGAATGGCTATCCCAGTATTATTGGTCCAGCATTGAAGAGGTTCAGGACTTCGCCACCCAGTGGATGTGGTCCTACAACCATGACCGCCCGCATATGGCCTTGGGCGGTTTCACCCCGAAGCAGCATTTGGCCAAGGCTGCATAACCGTTCTACTTTTAGGGCGTGGAAATTGGGGGGATTACCATTCCTGCTCCAGAAGATTTGACGTATGGCAACACAGGCGAGAACCTTGACGTAACCATCCTCTACGCTGATATTGTTGGCTCCACCACCTAGTTGATACAGTTAATGAGAGATTAGCTGCTGAGTACTACAGTGCTTTTCTACACTGCGCATCTAAGCTTGTGACCAGGCATGGAGGCAGCATTCAAGCCTACGACGGCGACCGTGTCATGGCGGTTTATATTGGTGACAGCCAAGCCGATGACGCAGTAAACACTGCACTCGAATTGCACTGTGCGATTGTGGATATTATCAATCCAGCATTCCTGAAAATGTACAAACAAATGCACAAGGAACTCAAGTTTACTGTTGGTATTGACAGTGGGACCTGCTTAGCGATTGGAGTTGGTATACGAAGCGTAGGTGAAATTACATGGATCGGTGCTGCAGCAAACTACGCCAGCCAAATTAAACAACTTTAATGGGTTGGACCATAAATACCCAATTCGAGTTACTGCTGAGACCTTCAACAAGCTCTCGGAAAAATCGCTGTATTCTGGTGAAACGCCAATATGGCAGGGTGGATATACAAATGTTGGCCAGAGGAGTCACTACAGGACCGAATACAGAAGGGTACTTCCTTGAGGGATGCGAAAAGACCTGCTGAGCATTCGATGAGCAGGTTCCTTCCATCAAAGTGGACGTTTGACTTTATGGTGGTAGATTTCGTCACCTACCCCTAGGCTCGAATGTGGCGAGTGGCTCAAAACCCATGGTGGCATTCACCAAGTCACGCAAAATCAGCCGGGCCGTTTCGGGCTCACCATTCAGAAATAAAGTGTCGCCGCTTCATCCAAGAGCGCATGCGCAAAGGCCGCATCACCTTGAACGCGTTGCACAACTGTTTCATTGGAGTTTCGTGCCAGAGCCATATTCGTTACCTCGTGTTTTTGCTTGCGTTTGACTTGGCCGCCTGCGCCTTCTTTCGCGCTTTGTATTCGGAAAACAACTCTTTTGCCCGGTTGATATCTTGCTGTTGACCGCGCTTGGTGCCGCCGCCAAACAGCACGATCAAGGTGTCGCGCTTCGCCCCTGAAGATGGACCGATGACCAACCTCTCCCCCGACCAACTAGCCCAAGCCCGCGCCCAATGGCGCTGGCGCGGCGCGGACCGTCCACCGTTTGCCGACACGCCTGCGCCAGGACAAACGTCCGTGTGGGATTTCCCGCGCCCGCCAGAGTTGGTGCGCGAGGCGCGCGAGATTGTGGTGTGTTGGGGCGCGGTCGAAGTGGCCCGAACGCGCGGCGCGTGGGCGGTACGCGAGACCGCGCACCCGCCCACGTTCTACCTGCCGCTGGCCGATGTTGACCGTTCGCTGTTGCGCCCGGCAGGCGGCGGCTCTTTCTGCGAGTGGAAAGGCCCAGCGCGGTATTGGGATTTGGTCGACGGCGCGCGCCGCTTGGCAAAGGTCGCCTGGAGTTATCCGCAGCCCTTGGCAGGCGCAGAGCCGCTATCGGACTGCATCGCTTTCTACGCCCACGATCTCGATTGCACCGTGGGCGGCGCGCGGGTCACGGCGCAACCCGGCGGGTTTTATGGCGGCTGGATCACGCCCGATTTGGCTGGGCCGTTCAAGGGAGAGCCGGGCAGCGGGGCTTCGGTAGCGGAGTTAGCGCTAACGCCCCAGCGCAGCGCTTGCCTTCGGCAGCGGCGCTTTGCGGGTCGTGATCGTGCGTGGCTTCAGCGCCTTCTGCCGCTCGGCCTCGGCTTTCGCAGCCAGTGCCGCTTGCGCTTTCGCTTCCTTCGCTGCTTCGGCCTCTTGCGCGAGATAAGCTTTTTGCGCCGCCTGCTGCTGCTTTGCTTCTACGGCCTCTTGTTGTACGCGCTGCTTGCGCAGCGCCTCGGCCATGGCAGCGTCTTTTTGCACGGCGCGCGCAGCCTCTGACTGTTGCTGCGGTGAGCGGGGGTCTTCAGCCTCGATGGTGCTGCCGCCCGCACAGGGTGTGTCTTGGTAGCTGGTTCCGCAGCGGTAGACGGTAGCGTGCGCAGTGAGCGCGACGGTGGATAAAACAAATACAAAAAGCAGCTGTGCTGCGTGGGTTCTGTGGCCCATCGAATCTCACTCCCTTATCTGCACCTGCCTTTCCGGTTTGGGACGCGGTGCTTTGCTTGTATGAACGGCCAGCATGGCCCGTGGCATGTCGCCTTTCAGAAAATCTGGCACGGCGCGCAGGCTGCGGTCTATGGCTTGGCCGATGCCGATTTTGTGGTCGAGCGACGGGATTTGCAAGACCCAATCGACCACTTCGTCTTTGGATCCGGGGTGGCCTATGCCCAGGCGCAAGCGCCAGTAGGCGGCGCTGCCGAGTTGGGCGTGGATGTCGCGCAGCCCGTTGTGGCCGGCGTGGCTGCCGTCGAACTTGAGCTTGGCCTCGCCGGGGGCGATGTCCAGCTCATCGTGGGCGACCAGCATTTCTTCAGGGGCAATTTTGTAAAAGCGCGCCAGCGCCGCCACCGATTTGCCCGACAGGTTCATAAAGGTCTGGGGTTGCAGCAGCCAGACGGTGTGCCCATCGACGGTGCAGCGGCCCGCGTAGCCATGGAAGTTGCGGTCCATCGCCAGCGTGACTTTCAGCGAAGCGGCCAGCGCGTCAATAAACCAGAACCCCGCGTTGTGGCGGGTGTCGCGGTATTGCGGCCCCGGGTTGCCCAGGCCGACGAACAATTTGATCATGCGGGGATTCTAGGAGCCGCCCTGCATTCGGGCGCGCTGCGCTGCACGCACAAAAAAGCCCGCTAGAGCGGGCTTTTCGTGACGCAAGCTGAAACAGCTTACTTCTTGGGCTTGGCTGCTTTGCCTTTGGCGTCTTTGGCCGGGGCGGCTACAGCTTCAACAACCTCTTCCACCGGCGCTGTCACCGATACAACGACGGGGTTCTCTTTGCCACGGGTCACGGCTTTGACACCGGCTGGCAGGGGAATGTCGTTGACGTGCAGCGAGCTGCCTTTTTTCAGTCCGCTCAGGTCCACCGCGATGAACTCGGGCAGGTTGGCGGGCAGGCAGGCGATTTCCAGCTCGTTGGCAACGTGGTTGATCAGGCAGGCGTCGAGCTTGACGGCAGGCGACACATCTTCGCCGCTGAAGTGCAGTGGCACTTTCATGTGCAGCATGGTCGTGGCATCCACGCGCTGGAAGTCAGCGTGCAGGATCAGCTGCTTGAAGGGGTGCATTTGCAGATCCCGCAGCAGCACTTTGCTGGTGTTGCCGTTCAGCTCCATGTCCAGAATCGAGGCGTGGAACGCCTCTTTTTTGATGGCGTGCCACAAGGCGTTGTGGTCGAGCTCGATCGGCATGGGTTCGCCGGTTCCGCCGTAGACGATGCCGGGCGTGCGCCCTGTGATGCGGAGACGGCGGCTCGCACCCGTACCCTGCTTGCTGCGCTCAAAAGCGACAAATTTCATAACTACTCCTGTAAGAGCCCACCGCGACCAGTGCGGCTCCGGTTGAAAAAGACCCGGTGCAAATGCGCCAGGCCGGCTTTTGTCTCGTCAAAACAAATCGTCTTGGTCCGAGAACAAACTCATCACCGACTCACCCTTGGAGATCCGCAAAATCGTCTCAGCGATCAGCGGAGCCACGGAGAGTTGGCGGATTTTGGGGCATCCGGCGGCCTCACGGCTCAGCGGAATCGTGTCGGTCACCACGACTTCGTCGAGGGCGTCACCGCGCTCGATGCGTTCGATGGCGGGACCCGAAAAAATCGGGTGGGTGCAATAGGCATAGACTTTTTTCGCGCCGCGCTGCTTGAGCACCTCGGCCGCTTTGAGCAGGGTTCCGGCGGTGTCGATCATGTCGTCCATGATCACGCAGTTGCGGTTTTCAATTTCGCCGATCACGTGCATCACTTCGCTGACATTGGCGCGCGGGCGGCGCTTGTCGATGATGGCCAGGTCGCAATCGAGTTGCTTGGCGATCGCGCGGGCCCGGACCACGCCGCCCACGTCGGGCGAGACCACAATCAGGTCGTCGTAGTTTTTCAACTGCAAATCACCCAGCAGTACCGGTGAGGCGTAAATGTTGTCTACGGGGATGTCAAAAAAGCCCTGGATCTGGTCGGCGTGCAAGTCCATGGTCAGCAGCCGCGACACGCCGGCGGTCTGCAGCATGTTGGCCACCACCTTGGCCGTGATCGGCACGCGGGTGGAGCGCGGGCGGCGGTCCTGTCGGGCGTAGCCGAAATAAGGGATGACTGCGGTGATCCGCTCGGCAGAGGCGCGCTTGAGCGCGTCCACCATGATCAGCAGCTCCATCAGGTTTTCGTTGGTGGGAGCGCAGGTGCTCTGGACCACAAAGACGTCGCGGGCGCGCACATTTTGGTTGATCTCGACGGTGACTTCGCCGTCCGAGAAGCGTCCTACTGCGGCCGAACCCAGGCGGATACCCAGATTCGTCGCAATGTCCGCAGCCATGTCCGGATTCGCATTTCCGGTGAAGATCATGAAATCGGATTGAGGACTGGGTGCCTGCATAGTCGCTCCTGGGAGCTGTTTGAATTAACGGACCGAAACACACTTTGGCAGGGGAAGAAGGATTCGAACCTTCGCATGCTGGAATCAAAATCCAGTGCCTTAACCAACTTGGCGATTCCCCTACACGGGCTGGCACCGAAACCGGAACCAGCCGAAAAACATTTCACCCTTCTGCCCAGCTCCGCAACGGATGCTCGGCCAGGGTGCTGCAGGTATGCAGCAAAAGACCTTCAGGCACTGCACCCCTATCCAGAGGCTTTGTTAGCGGCGCGAAAACCGCGCTGCCCGAGCCCGTCATACGGGCCTCCAAGCCCTGGGATGCCAGCCACCGGACCGCATCTTCTATGGGCGGGCAGAGCGTTTGCGCCACCGGCTGCAAGTCGTTATGCCCGAAACCAAACCCGGCTTCCAGAAAGCCCGCGAGTATAACAAGGCCGGTATTGCGGCACAGCCCCGGGTCCGTGAACAAGGCCGCTGTTGAAACACCCGCAGCCGGTTTGGCCACCACCAGCGGCGTCGGTGGCAGGTCGATGGCGCTGAGCTGTTCGCCCACGCCCTCCACCCAGGCGTTGCGCCCGAACAAAAAAAACGGCACGTCCGCGCCCAAGCGCAGTCCGATCGCTGAGAGCTGCGCGCGCGACAAACCCAGCTTCCACAAGCGGTTCAGGGCCAGCAGGGTGCTGGCGCAATCGGACGAGCCGCCGCCCAGGCCGGCCTCTGCGGGCAGGACTTTGGCCACAGATATGTGCGCGCCCTGGGTACAGCCGGTGGCTTCCTGCAATAAGCGGGCTGCGCGCAGGCACAAGTCGTCTGCCGGCAGGGACGCGAGCAAGTCTTCACGGCTCAGCTGCGGGCCGCTGCGCAATTCAAAGTGCAGGGTGTCGCACCAGTCCAGCAGCGCAAACACCGATTGCAACAGGTGGTAACCATCCGGTCTGCGCCCGACGATGTGCAAAAAGGTGTTGATCTTGGCCGGGGCGGGTACGTCGTACAAGGCTTTCATGGCGCATCCCAGACCAGCAGCAACTCCAGCCCTGCCTGATCAATGCCGGACTCCGAGGCTGCGGTTTTGCGCGCGCGCAGCCGACGTTCCGCGTAGCGTGAACGGTCCACCTCCCAGCCGGGCACGCTGGCGTTGTCGCCGGAAAGCCAGCCGAACACCGCGGCGAGCGGGACGCTGTGTCCCAGGGTGGAACGCACCATGGCATCGGCGGACTTGAAGGTGTGGGTTTCGCCGCCGCTTTGCAGCTCGGCAAAGCCCTCGCCCCAGCGCATGCTGGCCAGCGTGAGCCCCAGCATATTGAACAGCCCGAAGCTGCCGGCACTGGCGTTGCCTTGCAACTCAAAGCTGGCGCTCATATTGTTTTGCGGGTTACCGGGGTCTTTGATGGCAATGCGCCCCTCCCAGAAAGAGGCTTTGGTCTGGGGGCGAAACCAGGCGCAGCCTGCCAGCAGCCCGGCCGCGGCGATTGCTGCGGCGCAGGCCCGGCGTTTCATGGCTTCTGGGTCAATCTGCGCACGGTTTCGCGCAGGGTCTCGTTGTCCGGGTTGAGTTGCAGGCCGCGTTCCCAGGTTTGTTGCGCGGCATCGCGTTGGCCCAAGGCCCACAGAACCTCGCCCCAGTGCGCGGCAATCTCTGCATCCGGCTTGGCTTCGAAAGCGGTACGCAACAAGGTGTTGGCGGCGCTCAGATTACCGCTGCGGAATTCCACCCAGCCCATGCTGTCAATGATGTACGGGTCTTGCGGCGCAAAGCTGAGCGCCTTTTGGATCAGGGCGCGGGCTTCCACCAGCTGCACGTTGCGGTCGGCCAGCGAGTAGCCCAGCGCGTTCATCGATTGGTAGTGGTCAGGGTGCTTGGCAAGCAGTTTGCGCAGAATCTGCTCCATCGCGATGAGGTCTTTGAGCTTGTCGGCCGACATGGCTGCCTCGTAGGCCAGCTCAGGGTCTTGGGGAAAACGCACCATGGCCTCGGTGAGTAAGCGGTAGGCACCGGCTTCGTCTTTGCGGGCGCGCAGCAGCTCGACCTCCGTGCTGATTTTGACGCGTGCTTCCTCTTCGCCCTCGTCGGACATGGCGCTTACCAGCTCCTGCGCTGCATCCAACTGGCCTTGGGCCAGCAGCATCTGCACCCGCCGCTGGCTGACGCGGCGCTGGTCTTCGGGGCTGGTCAAGCGGTCCAGGTAAGAATTGGCCAGCACATAGTCTTTGTCGTTTTCAGCCAGAACCGCGAGCAGGAAATAGGCTTGCGCTGCGACGCGGCCACCAGCCATCGCATCTTGGCCTGCGGCGTCGGGCTTTTCAAGAATCTCAGCACAGCGCGCCATGTGCCAATCTTTGTGGCTTCGATGTCTTTTTTCTGAAAGGCGATGGAGCCTCGCACCAGCCAGGCTTCGGCAGAAGCTTGGCCACAGGGTGGTCAGCGTTTGCGATTTGGCGTAGGCCTCTTCGACACGCGCCAGTTCCACCAAGCGGCGCACATAGGCCAGGCCGCCATCCACAGGGCCCGGGGCCCGGATGAAGCCATCCAGTATCTCGTCGGCCTGGGATTTTTCTGCCTGCACCAAAAACAAGGCCAGGGTGGCGATCTGCCGGTTAGCAGGCTCAACCCGCGCACCGTTGAGCGCTGACTTAAGGGCTGAGGCCGGATCCGCAGCCATCAGCTGCGTGGTGCCAACAGCCGCCCACACCTGGGCCGCAAGCTTGCCGCGCGCCAATTCGGGCGCCAGCGCCGACTGCACCACCGCTACCACGCGCTTTTTGTCGGTAACCCGTGCAAAGTAGCGCGGCACGTCGGTGATGGCAGCGCCACGCTCGGCCGGAGGGTAGGCCGCCAGGTCTGCGCGCAAAGGCTCAATGGTTTCATCCAGCCGGTTCAAGCCCACCAGGATTTGGATCACATAGCGGGCTGCGTCGTGCGACCCCGGAAACGCTTTGAGCCAGGCGCGCGCCGTCATCAGAGCGGTGTCGCCATCGCGCGAGCGCAAGGCGAACTCGGTGGCGCGCTCGTAGGCCTGCGGGTCGTTAGTCATGCGCGCCAGGTTGAGCATCAGCGCATGGGCCTGCACATAGTCTTCGGCCAAGCTGCTCATTTCGGCCAGCAAGCCTTGGTAAAACGCCTGTGCGGTTTCGCCGGGCTTAGCCTGGAAGTTGGCCTGCGGCGTGGCTGCGCAGCCGGCGCTTGCCATGATCAGGGTTGCTATGGACGCCGCGACCGCAGTTTTCAATGCGGGGCGCAAAGGGTGGAGAAAAGAGGGCTTTGAACGCATCACCCCATCATAATCTGCGGCTCTCTTTGCAACGCCCTCCATGCCCGAATTACCCGAAGTTGAAGTGACCCGCCTGGGCTTTGCCTCCGCCATTGCGGGCGCGCTGGTTGAGTCGGTGCGTTTGGGCAAGCCTTTGCGCTGGCCTCTGGCTTGTGACGCTGCCAGCCTGGTGGGCCAGCGGGTGCACGCGGTGCGCCGCCGGGGCAAATACCTTTTGCTGGATCTCGATAGCGGCATATTGCTGGTGCACCTGGGCATGTCGGGCAGTTTGACCTTCGCTGCCGCTGCGGGTGAGCCGGGCAAGCATGACCACTTCGACTTGCACACCAGCGCCGGTGTTTTGCGTTTGAATGACCCGCGACGCTTTGGCGCGGTTGTTTTTGCCCCTTCTGAAGACAGCCCCATGGCCCGCAAGCTCTTGGGCCGGCTGGGCGTGGAGCCTTTGGGCGAGGGCTTTGATCTGGTCGCCTTCACGGCGGCCATGCGCCTGCGAACCGCGCCGGTGAAGCAGGTGCTGCTGGCGGGTGAGGTGGTGGTGGGGGTGGGCAATATTTACGCATCCGAGGCGCTGTTTCAGGCCGGCATACGCCCCACAACCCGCGCCGCGCGCCTGAGCCGGCCGCGGCTGGCGCGCCTGCACCACGCGGTGCGCGATGTGCTGACCCGCGCCGTGGCCAAGGGCGGAAGCACCTTGCGCGACTTCTCCAATACGCAGGGCGAATCCGGTTACTTTCAGTTGGAGGCCATGGTGTACGGCCGCGCCGCGCAGCCGTGCAAGGTGTGCGCCACGCCGATCCGCAGCATCCGACAAGGCCAGCGCGCCACGTTTTTCTGCCCCCTGTGCCAAAAAGCCTGACTGCGCAGCCCTTTGCGATTGCGCAGCGGGTGTCCGACTGGCAGGCGCTGCATGGCCGCCACGACCTGCCCTGGCAAAACACCACAGACCCCTACCGCGTCTGGGTCTCTGAGATCATGTTGCAGCAAACCCAGGTGTCCACCGTGGTGAGCTTACTTCGACCGCTTCATGGCGCGCTTTCCGTCGGTCAGCGCGCTGGCTGCCGCGACGCAGGACGATGTCTTGGGTTTGTGGAGTGGCTTGGGGTACTACAGCCGCGCGCGTAATTTGCACGCTTGCGCGCAAGCGGTGGTGCAGGCGCACGGCGGCGCGTTTCCACGCAGCGCCGCGCAACTGGCTGACTTGCCGGGCATTGGGCGCTCGACCGCAGCGGCGATTGCGTCTTTGTGTTTTGGCGAGCGGGTGGCGATTCTGGATGCCAATGTGCGCCGCGTGCTCAGCCGCGCGCTGGGCTTTGGCGGCGATCTGGCCCAGGCCGCGCAGGCCCGCGCGCTGTGGGACGCGGCGCAAGCCCTGCTGCCCCCGCAAGACGGCGATGCGCCCGCAGGCTTTTCCATGCAGCGCTACACCCAGGGCGTGATGGATCTGGGTGCCACCCTGTGCCTGCCGCGCCAGCCCCGCTGCGGCACGTGCCCGCTGGCCGAAATCTGCGTGGCCCGCGCCCAGAACCGGGTGCAGGATTACCCGCTGCGCACCCGCAAGCTCAAACGCAGCGCGCAGCAGATCTGGCTCTTATGGCTGCAAGACGCCAACGGCGCTAGTCTGGCTGGACAAGCGGCCCACGCCGGGCGTGTGGGCCGGTTTGTATTGCCTGCCTTTGTTTGACAGCGAGGCTGCGCTGCTGGCTGCCGCAGCCGGATGGAGCCAAGGCGCTGAACCCCAGGCCTTGCCCGCATTTGTGCATGTGCTGACCCACAAGGATCTGCATTTGCATCCCTGGCGCTTGCGCCTTGTAGAAAGCCCGTCGCCGGTTGACAGACCTGCCGCACAGCAGGGGCAGTGGTTTTCAGCTGCAGCCTGGCCGGGGCTGGGACTGCCTGCGCCGGTGCGCCGTTTGCTGGAGGCGGGACAGGGCTAGGTTTCTAGAGCGCCTTGCGCGGCCCTTCTAAACGTCGAGCTCGCGGTGGCGTTTGAGCGTGACCCAGGGCGCGTCTTTGCGCGCACTGAATACGCGGGTGAGCTGCTCCACCAGAAACACAGACCGGTGCTGGCCGCCGGTGCAGCCAATGGCCACGGTCACGTAGCTGCGCTGGTCTTTTGCCATGGGTTCCAGCCACTGCTGCAAAAACTGCGTAATGCCTTGCTGCATGGTTTGCACCTCGGTCTGCGCCGACAGGAAATCGGCCACTGGCGCGTCGCGTCCGGTGAGCTCGCGCAGGGCGGCTTCGTAATGCGGGTTGGGCAGCATGCGCACGTCAAACACGTAGTCGGCGTCCACCGGCACGCCGCGCTTGAAGGCGAAGGATTCGAACACCAGCGTCATCTGGGTATTGGATGTGCGGGTGAGCTCTTTGATGTAGGCCTGCAGCCGCACCGAGCGGATCGCGCTGGTATCCACAATGTGCGATTCGGCGCGGATGCTGAGCAGCAGTTCGCGCTCCAGTTCGATGGACTGCACCAGGTCGCGGCGCATTTCTTCGCCATCCAGGTTTGCCTCGCCGGACCGGGTTTGCGCCAGCGGGTGTTTGCGCCGGGTCTCGGAGTAGCGGCGCACCAGCGTGGCGGTTGATGCGTCTAGAAATATGGCCCGCACCATGTGGCCTTGGGCGCGCAGTGCCTGCAATTGCTCGGTCACCAGTTGCAAAGAGGCTCCGCTGCGCGCGTCGGTGGCAATGGCCACGTGGGAGGCTTGCTGCTTGTGTTCCAGCGCCACAAAGTCTTGCAGCAATTCCGGTGGCAGGTTGTCCACGCAAAAGTAGCCAATGTCTTCCAGCGCGTGCAGGGCCACGGATTTGCCCGAGCCCGACATGCCGGTGATGATCACAATATTCATGGCATTTCCTAGCCTGTGCCGCGCAGCATTTCCCGGGCATGCGCCAGCGTGGTGGGGGTTTGTTTTTCGCCGCCCAGCATGCGCGCGATTTCCTGTACCCGCGCATCATCTTCCACCGGTGTGACACGGCTGTGCGCGTGCTGCCCCTCGGTGTTCTTGGCCACCACCAAATGCTGGTTGGCGCAGGCGGCGACTTGGGGCAGGTGGGTCACCGCCAGCACCTGGCGGTCTACGCCCAGTTTTTGCATCAGCCGCCCCACCGTGTGCGCCACCGCGCCGCCGATGCCGGAGTCCACTTCGTCAAACACCAAAGTCGGCGCGCTGCCGAGTTGGCTGGTGGTCACCGCAATGGCCAGAGCGATGCGCGAGAGTTCGCCACCCGAGGCCACTTTGCCCACCGGGCGCGGCGTGCTGCCCGCGTGACCGGCCACCAAAAACTGCACCTCTTCCCAGCCGCTTTCCATGGCCTGGGCGGCGCGCTCCAGCGCCACCACAAACTGGCCGCCGCCCATGCCCAGGTCTTGCATGGCGCTGGTAATGGCCTGGGCCAGCAGCGGCGCGGCCTTGGCGCGGGCCTTGGATATCTTGCGGGCTTCGGTCTCAAAAGCCGCGCCTGCCGCGTCAACAGCGGCCTGCAAGGCATCCAGGTCGCTGGCGGCTTCGAGTTGCGCGAGCTGCTGCTTCCACTGCTGCCAGGTGGCGAAGAGTTGCGCCGGTGTTTGTTTGTAGCGGCGCGCCAGCGAGACCCACAAGGCCATGCGGGTGTCCAGCTCCTGCAGCCGCGCGGGGTCCAGATCCACATGGCGCAGGTAGGCGCGCAGGGTGCGCACGGTTTCTTCGGTTTGCGCCAGGGCCGCGTTGAGCATCTGCGCCGGTTCGGCAAAGCGCGATTCAATGCCTTGCTGCGGCTCCACGGCGGCGCAGGCGGTGTTCAGCCGCCCCAACGCGCCGCCATCGTCACCATCCAGCGCATCGAGCGCGCTTTGGGCTGCGTCTAAAAGCGTCTGGCCGTTGGACAGGCGGCCGTGTTCGGTGTTCAGGCTGTCCCACTCGTCGGCCTGGGGCTGCAGCTTGTCGACTTCGCTGATTTGCCACAGCAGTTTGTCGCGCTGGTCTTGCAAATTGCTTTGTGCGGCCAGCGCGTCGGCGTGCGCGCTGCGGGCCGCTTGCCAGGTATGCCAGTGGCGCGTCAAGGCAGCTGTAGAGACTTGCGCGTAGGCGTCTAGCAACGCGCGCACGGCCGCCGCGCGGGTCAGGCTTTGCCAGGCGTGCTGGCCGTGGATGTCCAGCAGCAACTCGCCCACCGCGCGCAACTGCTGCGCCGTAGCCGGGCTGCCGTTGACCCAGGCCCGGCTTTTGCCAGCCAGGTCCACGCTGCGCCGCAGCAACAAGCTGTCGTCTGCGGCAAAACCCTGCTCGGCGAGCAGCGCGTCCACCACGGCGGTGTTCTCAAACTCGGCGCTGACCTCGGTGCGCTGCGCGCCTTCGCGGATCAGGCCCACATCGGCGCGCGCGCCGGTGACCAATTGCAAAGCGTCAATCAGAATCGATTTGCCCGCGCCGGTCTCGCCGGTGAGCGCGGTGTAGCCGGCATGCAGTTCCAACTCGAGTTCCTGCACGATGACGAAGTCGCGCAACACCATGCGTCGCAAAGCCATGGTCAGACCACCCCTTCGTTCCAGTGCAGTTTGTTGCGCAAGGTGTCAAAAAAGGTCCAGCCGCGCGGGTGCAAAAAGCGCACCGCGTGGCGCGAGCGGCTCACCTCGATGCGGTCGCCGTGCAGCAAGGCGGCCAGCGATTGCATATCAAAGTTCGCGCTGGCATCGCGCCCGGCCACCAGCTCAATCACGATCTCGGCGCTGTCATCCAGCACCAAGGGCCGGTTGGACAGGGTGTGCGGCGCAATCGGCACCAGCACCCAGGCGCGGGTGGCCGGGTGGATCATCGGCCCGCCCGCCGACAGGGCGTAGGCGGTGGAGCCGGTGGGCGTGGCGATGATCAGGCCGTCGGCGCGCTGCTTGGCGACAAAATGGCCGTTGACCTCGACCCGCAGCTCCACCATGCCCGAGGTCGCGCCCCGGTTCACCACCACGTCGTTCATCGCCAGCGCCGAGAACACGCACACCTTGTCGCGCACCACGCGGGCTTGAATCAGGCTGCGCTGCTCCTCGACGTAGTCGCCGGCCAACATGGGCGCCAGCGTGGTTTTGAATTGGTCCAGCGCGATATCGGTGATAAAGCCCAGCCGCCCCTGGTTGATACCAATCAGCGGCACGCCGAATTCGGCCATGCGCCGCCCCATGCCCAGCATGGTTCCGTCACCGCCCAGCACCACACACACATCGCAGGCCGCGCCCAGCGCGTCGACGCTCAACGCCGGGTAGTCCGGGTGGTCGAGGTTGTGGGCGGTGGACTCCTCCAGGAAGACTTCGCAGCCGCAATCGGCCAAAAACCCGGCCACATCCGCCAGCAGCGCGCGCGACTCGCCTTGGGTGGCCAGGCCCGCGTTCGGGAATTTGCCAACCAGTGCGGCGCGCCGAAACGGAGGGTTTGTATGCGGGGACATGCTGAAATTACATCACTAAAATGATTTCATGCTTGACGACCGCTCCAAGATGCTGCTCAAGGCGCTCGTCGAGCGCTACATCGCTGACGGGCAGCCGGTGGGCAGCCGCACCCTGTCCAAGTCGACCGGCCTGGAGTTGTCACCCGCCACCATCCGCAACGTCATGGCCGATCTGGAAGAGTTGGGCCTGATCGTCAGCCCCCACACCTCGGCGGGGCGCATTCCTACGGCGCGGGGCTACCGCCTGTTTGTGGACACCATGCTGACGGTGCAGCCGCAGCGCTTCGGCCAGCAGACGCTGGCCCCCGATCAGCCGCAAAAAGTGCTCTCCAACGCCGCCAACTTGTTGTCCAGCCTGTCGCAGTTTGTGGGCGTGGTGATGGCACCGCGGCGCAGCTCGGTTTTCCGGCACATTGAATTTTTGCGTTTATCGGAAAAGCGGGTGCTGGTCATCATCGTCACGCCCGAGGGCGATGTGCAAAACCGGGTGCTGTTCACCAGCGTGGACCACACCCAGGCGCAATTGGCCGAGGCGGCGAACTTTTTGAACAGCCACTACGTGGGCATGGACATGGACCAGGTGCGCGAGATGCTCAAGCACGAGGTCGAGACTTTGCGAACCGAGATCGCCGCGCTGATGCAAGCCGCGGTACACGCCAGCTCCGAGGCCATTGCCGAATCGCAGGACGAAATCATGATTTCCGGCGAGCGCAACTTGCTCTCGGTGGCCGACTTCTCCAGCAACATGGGGCAATTGCGCCGGGCCTTCGATCTGTTTGAGCAAAAGGCCCAAATCATGCGGCTGCTCGATACCGCCGGCAAGGCCGAGGGCGTGCGCATTTACATTGGCGGCGAAAGCCAAATTGTTCCGTTTGAGGAGTTGTCGGTGGTCAGCGCGCCCTACGAGGTGGACGGCCGGGTGGTCGGAACCCTGGGCGTGATCGGCCCGACGCGCATGCCCTACGACCGCATGATCCAGATCGTGGACATCACGTCCCGGCTGGTCACCAACGCGCTGAGCCAGTCCAAGTAAGCCGGGCGGGCCGTTTTTGCGCCGGGCTCAGGGCGAGGCAGCGACCCCTTTTTCTGCCCGCACCTGCTCGGCAATCGCCTCGACCTGCGCATCGGTGATGCCGTAGCGCGCCTGCAGCGATTTGAGTTTGAGCTGCTCCTCTTCGGTCACCACGCCGTCGGCCAAGACTTCACGGACTTCCATTTCATACAGCGATTCCCGGCGCTGCACCTGCGCGGTGTACGCAGTGGCAACCACACCGGTGAGGATGGCGGCCAGCGCGATGGCCAAGATTTGGGTGACCACCACCAGCACAACGCCAAATATAGACACCGGGTCCACGTTGCCCCAGCCCGCAATAATGGTCAGCATGAACCAGTGCATGGCCGCCGGGATGGAGGGGAAGACATCGGGCTGATCATGGCCCTCGATGATGTAGATCAGGCTACTGAACAACAAGCAGCTAATGAATAGCAGGAAAAATGCCGAGGAAAAAGAGTCCTTTTCCGCGCGAATGGCTTCAAACATATCGTCCATTGCGCTGTTGTAGCGGGACAGTTTGAAAATCCGCAGCAAGCGGAACATGCGCAGCACGCGCAAATCGGCCCCTGGAAAAAGTAGCTGAAGGTAAAAAGGGACGGTGCTGAAAAAGTCGACCAAACCATAAGGGCTAAAGATGTATTCCCGCCGCCCCTGCCAGGCACTGCCGGGTACCGGGTCGTACTTGATGCCGCAGGACCAGACCCGCAGCACGTACTCCACACTGAACACGACCACGCTGAACAGATCGAAATAGTGGAAATAAACGCCGTAGGCCACATGCAACTCGTGCACGGACTCCAAAATGATCACCAAGACATTGGCCACCACCAAGTCCGGCGATAAAAATCTCGCAGGCCTTGCTTTTGCTGTCCGCTACCGCGCCGTCCAAAATTTCGTACGTGCGCCGCTGCAAGCGTTGCAAAGGCGTCAATTGGAGCCCGTTCATGGTCAGTTACTTGAATTTGGAGCTTTTGGCCTCGTCCATGGCGGCTTGCACCTGGGCGTCGGACAACCGGTATCTGATTTGAAGCTGGCGCAGTGACTCGCGCTCGGCATCACTCATCACACCATCGGCCATGACCTGGCGTAACTGGCTTTGGTAAGCGGCTTTTTTGCGCGACATCTGGTTGGAAAACGCCGAGGCCACGATACCCGTCATGATGGCCGCCATACAGACGCCCAAAAACCCGGTCAACAGCGCGATGACTTCGCCGGCTTTGGTCACCGGCTCCACGTTTCCGTAGCCGGCCGTGATGGTGACGATGGACCAGTAAATCGAATGCGGAATCGAGCCGAAAAACTCCGGCTGCGCATGGCCTTCGGCAAAGTGCATCAGGGACGCCGACACAATGGTTGCAATCAGCAATAAAAACGCCGCCGACCCGAAGGCGCGCCGCTCCGAATTGATGGCATGCCACAGGTCTTGCAGCGCGGTGTTGTACTTGGAGAGCTTCAAAATCCGCAACAGGCGCAAGACGCGCAAGATCCGCAAATCCAGCGTGGGGAAAAAAATGTGCAGGTAATGCGGCATGGTGGCGAAAAAGTCGATCAGCCCAAACGGGCTGAACATGTATTGCCGCCGGCCTTTCCAGGGGCCTCCCTCGCCTGCGGCATATTTCGCGCCCAGCGACCACACCCGCAGGATGTATTCGGCCGTGAAAAACATCACGCTCCAGAATTCGAGCTCATGGAAAAAGTGCTTGTGCTGGGCATGGATCTCGGGCACCGAGTCCAAAATCACCGCCGAGCAATTCACCAAGACGACGACGGTGATGAGCAGTTCCACGTAGCGGCTGCTCTTGTGCGCTGGAGATCCGTCAAGGATCTCCATCAGAGTCTTTTTCGTGGAATGAATGTCCATGGGTCTGGCCTGCAGCAAGCTGTGCCGCAGGCTAAGTCAGGCAGGCAGTTTCAATCGATAGGCCATAGTTCAAGCAATCGCTACGCTTGCCTCAACCTCTGATCTTTTCCCACAGCGCCATCTCGTCGGGCGTGAGCCGACCGTTGGCCGCACGCATGCGCTCAAACTCATCCGGGTCCATCAGCATTCCCAACTGCCGGATGTTGCTCAGCAGGGTTTTGTAATGCTCAATGGCCAGTTCCGGTTTGGCAGCAATCTTGTGAATCGGTATGAGTAGCCAAATCCGATTTCCGTTCCACCTCCTGGTGAATCTGTCGAATCAAGGCACTCACCTCTTCCACGCTCAAGTGCAGGCGTTTGGCTTCCCCGCGGATGTAGGCGAGCTCGTCGGTGCTGATTCTTCCGTCCTGTCATGATGTCATGAAGATCAGCCTTCAAGGCGTCGCGCTCTTTGACCAACTCGTCGCTGAAGGCTGAAGCCAAAATAGCGGCAGGGATTGCGAAGATACCGATTCCCGCGAAAGCCATGACCACCGTCATGGCCCGGCCAATCGGCGTTACGGGGTAGATGTCACCGTAGCCGATGGAGGCCAGCGTAATGACCGCCCAGTAAATCGACGTCGGGATGTTTTCGTATTTGTCAGGCTGCGCATCGCGTTCAAGCAGGTAACCCAAAGAAGCGGTCATGACCACCAGCAAAATCATGATGAAAGCCGATGCGCTGATCACAGGCCATTCCCGCGACAGCACCTTGACCAAGGTGGCCGTGGCATCGTTGCCGCGGGTCAGCTTGAGCAGTCGGGTCAAGCGGAAAACCCGCAAGAACCGCAAGTCAATCACATGGTGCAGCAGACCTTCCAAGAAGAAGGGCAGGATAGCCAGCAGGTCAATAAAGGTCGATACCGTGGTACCTTGCTTGAACCGCCCGCCGATGGGGCTCTTAAAGCCGGGCTCTTCCACGCAGGAGTACATGCGCATCACATACTCAATCGTGAAAACCCCGACCATGACCGCATCGAGTATGACGAATTGAATATTCAGCATGTAACTCACGCTGTGGACCGACTCCATGATCACCGCGAACACCGACAACAGCACGCATACGGCAATAAAGCTGTCGAACAGTTCCTGCAAACGCCCGCCGTAGACGCTTGGAAACACCAAGGCATGGATTTTCTGGCGCAAGGTGCGGCCTTCATTGGCTTTAACAAAAGCTTGGTAGGCGGGAACGATGATGCGGAAAAGTTTCAAAATTCGCAGCAAACGCAAGAACCGCAGCGCCCGCAAATCCAGGGGAATGCCCAGGTATTTCAAATAGAAGGGCGCAATCGCCAGCAAGTCAATGATGGCAAACGGGCTGAAGATATAACTGGTGCGCGCGTTGCGTTTGGCGGCAAAGTCCGGGTCCTCTGGTGCCATATAAAAGCGCAGCAGGTATTCAAGGGTAAATACGGCGACCGAGAAAAGATCGAAATAGTGGAACCAGTGCTGGTAGGGCTCGAAAACCGCTGGCACCTGCTCGAATAACAGGGCAAACAGATTGAACACAATCAATATGCTGATCCACTTGTCAAAGAATTTTTGGTAATTGCCCTCGATGGTCGGGTCCAGCAACCATGAATACAACCACTTGCGCAAAGGCAAGTCTTTGGAGATATCTGCCTCTATATCTGTGCCAACAATTGATTTGACATCCAGATCATCGATTGAAACGTAGGTTTTTTCTTCCATGGGGCACCTCAGAATTCGAAATCAGACACTTTGATCGGGTAACCGCCCTTATCGCAAACCGCCAGCGTGAGCTGCAGTTTGGCGTCAATAGCGTCCGAGGCAACCAGCGGGGATACGGTGGCCGGTACAGCCGATCCGACCGGGTTGGCGATGCTCTTGTCGATGCTGATGTTGCCGTGCAAGGTGTAGTCTGCGGGGTCGCACTTCTCAATGAGCACAGGTGCTTTCCCGGTGAAGGGATTGACCATATCGGCAAATGGTTTTTGTTTCCACATGTCGGCAACACAACCGCCCCAGGTGTTGGCGGTGCCAGCCGGTGGTGCAGCCGGGGCTGCCTTTTGGACCTCCTCTTGGCTGCCTTCCGCTACCTCCGCAGCGGGCTCGGGCGCTGCCGCTGTCGCTGCCGCCGGAATGCCGCCTGCGCATGCAGCCAGTGCATAGCCCGGTTCATGGCGCTTGGTGCCGGCCTCGCTCAGCCAAGCCACCCAGGCCTCGGCGTTGCGTTTGGACTGCTCGGTTTTCATGGCTTGGTTCAAAAGACAGTGAGCCAATCCACACTACAGCAACCACCACCCCAGCCATCAGCGCCAGGAAACCAAAGTTTGACTCAGATTGACCGCCGCTATTGGGCGCGCCCGCAGCACGGGACTCGGCCTGTGTTTCCATACGAAGTTCCTTATAAGTTGACCGTGAGTCCAAGCGATCCGCGCGCCTATGACCTTATGGCGGCGATGGTATTCGAAAAACAAGTTGCTACGAAGAAATGTCCGCCCTAATAACTAAGGGAAATCCAGTGCTTACCGTGCACCAGAAGAATCGCAAAAACAACTTGGAATGTCGTGCGCGCAAATCGGGGCAGGCGCAGGAATAGCTTGCCAAATGGCGCTGTTAGGGAGACAATTCGGCACTTCGGATTCAAAAGCGCCCCAAAAGCGGGCAATTTTCAGTTCTTATCGGGCGGGGTTTCCAACAGATAAAGCGCCCCGCCAATTGCATGGCAGATTTTTTTGTTGTTAGAAAGCGGAATGGGGATGGACTTACCTCTTAAAAATATACGGCCCAATATCGTTCAATCGATCAGGGCTTTCAGCGTGCCCGAATTACAAGCAGCCGCAGAGCAGCTTGGCCACCATTTTCTGTATGCCAAGCTCTCCAGCGCCTTGACCAAGCAGGATGTGTTGGATTTGTTGGTTCAGCAATTCAAGTTGGCCACGACGGGTGGGAAAAACTTCGACGCGCTGCACGACAGCATGACCGACACGGTCTACAAATCCGGGCCCCAGACGGGGTTTGTGGTGGTGCTAGAGCAGGTTCCGGCGAATGCGAAATTTGACAAAGAAGGCCGCGAACAGTTGCTCGATATTTTCCGTGACACCGCGGACTACTGGGGAGACAGAAAGATACCGTTCAGGTGCTTTTATTCTTTTCTGTAGCCCGTTCTGCACACACCAGCCAAGCAGAACGGGCGAACCAGGCAAACAGCGAGTCAGCGCGCGCGCAACTTCTGGACGGGGCAGAGCCCATGCCCACAGACAAGTTATTGGATGTCTCGCCCATGGCTTTGCGCATGAGCAGCCCCTTTAACGCAAGCTACTGGCTCACCGCAGCTTGATTTGAGCGGCTTGATCAAAGCGGCTTGATACCCGGGGTGTCGTCGAGCTGGCGCGCCAGCGCGACGTACTCGTCGACTCCCACTTCCTGCGCCCGCCTTTGCAAGTCAAAGGCACCGGCGAACCCTTCTTTATCCAGCCAAGGCCCCAGCGTGTTGCGCATCAGCTTGCGGCGTTGGCTGAACGCGACCTGAACCAGTTCCGATAGGCGGGCTGGGTTCACCTGGGGTACCGTTGCGAGCGGCGTCATGCGCACCACGGCACTGTTTACCTTGGGGGCCGGATCAAAACACTCCGGCCCGACTTCAAGCACCTTCTCCATGGCGTAACGCCATTGCAGCATCACACTCAGGCGGCTGAATTCTGAGCTGTCGGCGGGCGCCACGATCCTTTGCACCACCTCTTTTTGCAGCATGAAGTGCTGGTCTTGTACGCAGTGCGCGAAGGCCAGCAGGTGAAACAGAATGGGTGTCGAGACGTTGTAGGGCAAGTTGCCAACGATGCGCAAGCCGCCGGATGCGCCCATTTCTGCATGGAGTTCGGCGAAGTCCACACGCAGCACATCGGACTCGATGACCCGCAGTTGGGGGTCGTTTCGCAGCCGGGCGGCGAGATCCCGGTCGATCTCCACCACCGTCATGCGCCCAAGCTGCTCGCGCAGCGGCCGCGTCAAAGCGCCTAATCCGGGGCCAATTTCGATCAGCGCATCTCCAGGCTTGGGACCGATGGCATCCACAATGGCTGCAATCGCAGACGCATCGTGCAAAAAGTTCTGACCGAAGCGCTTGCGCGCAATGTGCTTCACGGGCTGGGTACGGGCTAGGGCTCGCGGATTTCAATGAAGGCGCGGGCGCGCAATTCTGCAAGCCAGGTGGAGAAGCGCTCCTCCGTTTTTTGGGCGCGCAATTGCTTGCGTATCTGTTCGCGCTGCTGCTCCAGGGAGAGCTCCACCCGCCGCCGCTCCAACACCTGGATCAGGTGTACACCAAAGCGGGACAGGATGGGCGCGCTGATATCGCCTTCGCGCAGGCGATCCATCACCTGCTCAAACTCGGGTACGAACATGCCGGGGCTGGCCCATCCCAGGTCGCCGCCTTGGGCTGCGCTGCCGTCCTGCGAGTTGCTGCGTGCTGCGGCTTCAAAACTGGTTTGTTGGGACACGATGGCCTCACGCACTTTTTGCAGCCGCTCTTGCGCTTGGGGAGCACTGAGTTCTGGGTTCGGCACCAGAAGAATGTGGCGCGCACGGGTTTGGGTCAGCGCAGCCGCCTTGCGCACCGTTTGCCGGTCCAGGAGTTTGAGGATGTGCAGCCCGGCACCCGAGCGCACGGGCTCACTGATGCCGCCCACGGGCAGATCGTGAATCGCTGCGGTGAAGAGGTCAGGGTAGCGGTCTGCACGGCGCAGTCCGAGCTGCCCGCCGTTTTTGCGCTCACCATCCGATAGCTCGGACACCACGGCCTCAAATGCTTCGCCGCTGCGGATGCGCTTGAGCGCGGCTTGGGCCTTTGCCTGCGCCGCCGCCAGCTGCGATGGGCTGGGGGTTTCGGGCAGCGTAATCAGCAACTGGGCGATATGGATGTTCTGGTTGGCGAGTTGCGCGTTGGCGGCCTCTTGTGTGGCCAATGCGGTATCCACATCGGGCTCCGACACCTTCACGCGCGCGTCAACCTCGCGCTCGCGCAAACGACCCAGCACGATTTGCTCGCCCAATTGGCGCCTGAAAATGGCTGCGGACATGCCCTCTTTTTCCAGGTTTTGCCGCAAACTGGCCACGCTGAGTTGGTTTTGTGCCGCAACGGTTTTTTCGGCTTGGTCCACAGCCGCCTCGTCTGCGCGGATGCCCATCTGTTCAGCCATTTGCAATTGGATGCGCTCAGTGATCAGACGCTCCAAGGCGGCTTCGCGCAGTGCCGCTGGGCTGACGCCGGAACGCCCCTGCTCGCGCAGTTGTTGCTCCATGATGCGGGTCTGCATGCGCAGGTCGCTGTCGGTGATGGGCTCGGAATTGATCAGGGCGACCACAAAATCGGCCGTCACAGCGGAGTCCGTGGCACCACTCTGTCCCCAAGCGGCTGCCGTGAGGCTGAGAAGTGCGGCAAAAATACGGTAGCGCAATCGCATGTCAATCAATCGAAATTTCCGAGAAGGCTTGGGCCATTTAAGGCGTTCCACGCAGCGGCTGGTAGCGGGGAATGCTGTTGGCAAGCGTTTTTTCGGGGCTTATACCCACTTTGCTGAATCCGACAAATTCCAATTGAAAAAACACGCTTTGGACGGCGGAATTGATGCTCAACTGGGAGCGCTGCAGCACCACGCGGCTAAGCCAGCATCCTGCATCGTATTCCAAGCCGAACAGTGTGTCGACCATCCTGTTGTCGTACATGCTGTAGTTGGCGCGGGCCAGGCCGTAGTACTTGCCACCAGCGGGGTCATCATTTTGGGTTTGCCCCGGCCAGATCTTGCTCAGCGGCCACTGGACACTGGTGTCGATGAGCTCACTGGTGTCCCGCGTGAGCCGGTATGCCACATTCAGAACCTGGTATGGCCCGGGACTGTAGCGCGCCCCCGCAGTGGAGCGCACCGACTGATTGGTCAAGGTGTTGTACTGGAGCAGCGAGTCAAACACCCAGCGCTCGTTGAGGTTGACGGCGCCGCCGACCAGGAAATCGCTATAGCCTGCCTTCGCTGCGGTGCTGCTGCTGTTGATTCCCACGTTCTGGTCTTCAAAGCGCACACGCTGCGCAAAACCCAGGCGGGCAAACTGCGCTCCCGATTCACGGTCCAGGTAGCGGCTGGTCAGACCCATTGTCAGCAAATTGTTGTCAGAAATCTTATCGTGTCCTGAAAAAGCGTTCTCGAGGTAAATGGAGGCAAAGTTAAAGTCGTTCACGCCCGTGTCGTAGTTCGGCAATTGGTACTGCTGGTGGTAGGGTGTGTAGACATAAAACGCCCTGGGCTCCAGTGTCTGGACGATGGCCTGGTTGCTCCATTGCGACTCCCTCTCAAAAACCAGTCCGCTGTCCAGATTGAATGTCGGGACGCTGCTGGTGGCACCATTGCTTCCGTAGTACGTGAGATTCTCGTATTGGTAAGCAGCGGCATGAAACTGCATTTTGGGCGTGATGTAGCCCTGCGGTGCAAGCCAAGGCCGACTGATTTGGCCCCACAGCACGCCGCGGTCCGCATTGGGCTGGCCTGTCAGCTCCGCATACGATGAAAACCGGGTGAAATCACCGTCGATTGACCAGTCCCAGCCGCCGTCATTGATCCTGGCATAGCGCCCGGTGATTTGGGGCAAGCGCTCATAGGGCTTGCACAATGTAGGCGTTTGAATCCTGCAAAACTTGCCATTTCTGGACTGTCATGGTGGAAGAAAAATAACCGCGACCCCAGGTCGCGTTCAGTTGCGAAGGGAGTAAGCGCAAAGTACCCCTTCCGTAACGGTTTGACCGCTGTAGGCCAGCGAACTGAAGTCCCGCCAGTAATTGTCGTCACTCACCCGGTTGAGATTGAGTCCCCAGCCGACGGCGCCATGCTGCGTGTCGAGCCGGTCTTGGTGCTTCGCCGCCAAGCCCCAGCGGTCTGCCCCGCGCAAAGGGTCGTTCGGCAAAACGGAGGTCTTGATGACACCCGCGTAGTCCGGCTCGAGATAGCGGAATTCGCTCATCAGGTTCACCCCCCGCGATGCCATCAAGGTGGGGGAGATGGTCGCGTCGCGGTTCGGCGCAATGTTCCAGTAGTACGGCGTGACCACTTCCAGGCCGTTGGTGTTGTCCAGCCCCAAGGTCGGGGGCAGAAATCCGGACTTGCGTTTTTCCGAGAGCGGAAAACCCATGGGCGGAATCGGCAGGATAGGCACGCCCTTGAACTCTAAATACGCGCTTTGAGCGGTGCCTATGTCTTCGTCGTTGTCCAAATCGAGTTGCGCCGCCCGGATGACCCAGGCGGGCGCCCAATCGGCGACGGCATCGCGCCGGCAGGTGGTGTACGTGGTTTGGAATAGCGTGCTGTGGGTCTCATCCGCAAACTCGGCGCGAAGGGCTTCGCCGTGGCTGCCGTTTTGCTCAAATTCGTAGCGCATGTTGTCCATGAACCCTTCCATGGCATCAACCGCTCACCTCACCCGCGGTACCTTCATAGCGTGCGCCGTTGCGTTGGATGCGAACGTGTCCGGTTGCCTTGGCCCGGTCGCTGAGTTGGTCGTATTCCAGTTGATCTGCCTGTATCACCAAACCCGGCTTTCGCAGCAGGGCGTCCCCCTCCATCACCGTCTCAGCCCCGCTGCGCCCGCTGATCCGGTCGGCCTGCAGAAAGGTGGGTTCCACTTCCTGCGTCTGCGCCCCGACCAACGCATGGAAAAAAAGCATGCCCTGGGCCACGCACAAGGCTATCCTGTATTGGCGGCGGGGCGGGACAGTCGGTATCAAGGGGAGTAGGCAGTGAGAAGTCGATCGATTATCCATGCGCCTATTCAGGGCCGCCACTTTTCTGTCACCCAGTCACATAACCCATGGTGTGCGGCAACCACAGCACAATTTGCGGAAACACGGTGATAGCCAGCAGCAGGGCCAACAGCATCAGCAAAAACGGCCACCCCTCGCGCATCATGTCGCCAATCGGGATGCCGGTCAGCGCCTTGGTCACGAAAAGCAGCATGCCAAACGGCGGGTGGATCAGGCCGATCATCATGTTGAGCACCACCAGCACGCCGAAGTGCACCAGATCCACCCCCAAGCAGTTTGGCCGCCGGCAGCAGCATGGGCACAAACACCAGCAGCAGTACCGACACATCCAGAAAACAGCCCAGCGCCAGAAACAAGACATTCACCAGCAACAAAAACTGCAACTGCGTCAGTTGCATCCCGGCCACCCATTGCGCCATGGCCTGCGGCACGCCCTCGCTGGTAAAGGCGTAATTCAAGATAAACGACCCCGCCAGAATCAGCGTGATCACTGCGCTGCTGCGCGTGGACTCCAAGACCACGCCACCCAGGGCACGCCAACTCAGCGCACGGTAGACCACGCCAGCGAGCACCAGCGCATGCAAGGCCGCCACGGCGGCCGCTTCGGTGGGCGTGAACGCGCCGCTGTAAATGCCACCCAGCAAAACAATGGGCATGGACAGGGGTAGCGCCCCGCGGTAAAAAATCGCGGGCCATTCGCGCAGCGGAATCGGATCTTCACGCGGCATATTGCGGCGGGTGGCGATCACATGCACTACCAGCATCATCAGCAGCGCCATGCTCAGGCCGGGCACCACGCCGCCCAGAAACAGCGCGCCGACCGACGCGCCGGATACCAAGGCGTAAATCACCATGGGAATACTGGGCGGGATGATGGGCCCCAGGGTGGCGCTGGCCACCACAATCGCGCCGGCAAAACCGGGCGTGTACTCGGGTTTCTTCAGCATTTGCCGGATGGTGACCAGCCCGGGCCCGGCGGCGTCGGCAATCGCGCTGCCGCTCATGCCGGAAAACACCACGCTCACCAGAATGTCCACCTGCGCCAGCCCGCCGCGCATGCGCCCGACCAGGATGCGGCAAAAATCAAAAATCCGCTCGCTCACCGTTCCCGCGTTCATCAAATTGGCAGCGAACACAAACAGCGGCACGGCCAGCAGCACATAGTTGTTGTACAGCCCATTGCAAACCTGCTCGGCGACCAGCCCCAGGTCCTGGCCCTTGACCAGCAAGTAGCCCACCCCGGCAGCCAGCATCGAAAAACCAATCGGCATGCGCAGCAGCAAGCCGGCCAGCATCACGCCCAGCAGCGTACCCAGCGCCGCGCTCACAGGCGCAACTCCGCATCCGGGCTCTGCATGCGCAAGGCTTGCCGCACCGCAAAGCCGCAGCGCAGCACCAGCGCCAACAACATGAACACAAAGGGCAGATACACCCAGAACAGCGGAACACCCAGCACCGGCGTGCCCTCGCGCGCCATGAAGCGCACATAGTCCCAGCTCGCAGGCAAGGCCACCAAGGCCAGCGTGCCGACCAGCAGGTTGCCGCCGATCTGCATGGCCCGGCGTGCGCCCGTGCCCACGCTGTTCCAGATCAGGTCAAACGCGACATGCTCGCGCTGGGGAACCATGGTCGCCGTGGCCCACAAAATCACCCACACGTAAAGAATGACCGCCGCCTCATCGGTCCACGCCAGCGGTTTGTTGAAACCAAAGCGTGCTGTGATCTGGACGATGAAAACGCCGAATAAGGCTACGAACAGAGCCCCGCCCACCAGGTTGGCGGCACGGCGCAACCAGACGCTCATGCGGGCGCGTTACTTGACGGCATTGATGCGTTCCAGCAGCCCGCGCGGCCAGGTCTTGGCGTAGTCGGCGTTTTGGTAAGCAGCTTGGACGGTCTTGTGGAAGGCGTCCAGATCGGGTGTGGTGACCTGCAGGCCTTCTTTCTTGAAAAACTCGACCAATTGCGCTTCTTCTTTCGCGCGGTTCTCGTTGTTGTACGCGGCCGCGGCTTGGGCTGCTGCCAGCACTTTCTGGCGCTGCGCCGCGTTCATGGCGGCAAGCGCCTTGTTGGAAATAGCGATGAACAACCCGTCGACCAAATGGCTGGTGAGCACGATGTGTTTGGTCACCTCGTAAAACTTGGCAGCCTTGACCGTGGGCAGCGGGTTGTCTTGCCCGTCGATGGTGCCGGCTTTGAGGCCCAGATACACCTCGCCAAAAGCCAGCGGTGTGGCGGTAGCGCCCAGCGCCTCACCCAAAAACAACCAGTCTTTGGAGCCGGGCATGCGCAGTTTCACGCCCTTGAGGTCGGCTGGCGTTTTGACATTGCGCACTTCGCGCAGATTGACCTGGCGGGTGCCGTAGTAGCAGGTGGACAGGATGGTGATGTCCATCTTCTCGGCGACGGTTTTGAACATCTCGGTGCCAATCGGGCCGTTGAAAATTTTCTGCTGCTGCGCCGCGTCGCGCACCACATACCCTGCGGTGAAGATAGAGAACTCAGGGATGATTTTGGCAATGTCAGCGGCCGATACCGTGGTCAATTCCAGATTGCCGCGCGCCATGGCAGCGGGCTCCGCACCTTGTTTGAACAGGCTGGCATTCAGGTTGATTTGCACCTCAAATTCGCCCGGCGCACTTTTGTCCAATGCATCTTTGAACACCGTCCACATCCTGGCGTGCCAGTCATCCGGCACGGCCGGGCTGGAGATGCGCAGCAGCGCTTTGCTCTGCGACCAGGCCGGCAGCGCCAGGCTGCTGCTCGCAGCCAGGGCCGCGAGAACCGCGCGGCGGCGCAGATGGTTGGTATGGCTCATGCGGTACTCCTCTGTTGGTATGTGGTGTCGCTGCCCGGCGATGCTGCGGGATGATAGCGGTGGCCTGTCAGGCCGCTGGCGTGCTCCGGGCGGCGCCGGGTGGCGACGCCCGAACATGGCCCAACCTTCCATGGACAAGACTTTCTCGTCGTCCTGGCGGGTGACGTCCCACACGATGCGCACCATGCCTACGTGGGGACGTGAACGCATGGGGCGGGTGTCGGTGATGCGCACTTGCAGCCGCAGCGTGTCGCCCGGGAACACCGGCTTGTGCCATTGGATGTTCTCCAGCCCCGGCGAACCCAGGCTGGAGCTGTCGACCAGAAAATTGTCCACCATCAGCCGCATCGCCATGGAGCAGGTGTGCCAGCCGCTGGCGCACAGCGCGCCAAAAACCGATGCCTGCGCCGCCGCGTCGTCCAAGTGAAACGGTTGCGGATCGAACTGCGTGGCAAAGGCAATGATGGCCTCGCGCGTGGGCGTCACACTGCCCAGATCACGCACTTGGCCGGCTTGCAAATCTTCCCAGTAGTACCTGGCTTGTGCCATTCGAATCTCCCGTCTGTGTTCTGATGAAATCCCTGCTCTGATCCTGTTGGTAGGATAGGCGACCCCGTTCTGGAGCCCCCATGCAGCCTGCCAATCTGGAAGACTTTACCGCCCAAGCCATGGACGAAGGCTTCGACGAAATCATCACCCGCGAGTGGGCCCCCGATCTGCAACTCGACAGCCACACCCACCCCTTTGACCTGCGCGTCCACGTGGCGCGCGGCAGTCTGGTGTTGACGGTCGGGGACACCAGCCGCCCCTACCAGGCTGGTGACGGTTTCCGCTTGGCGCGCAATACCCCGCACGCTGAGCATTACGGCCCCCAGGGCGCGACTTTCTGGGTGGCCCGGGCGAACTGAACGCCATGCGACTGCCATGAACGAAATAGAGCGCTTTACCCATCGCGCCCCAGCGGGTGCTGGTCTTGGGTGGCACCGGAACCATCGGCCAGGCCACGGTGCGTGCGCTGCAGCGCCTGGGCCACACGGTGGTCTGCGTGGTGCGCGCCCGCGCTGGTGTGGGTGGTGCTTTATCGCTGGCTGACTGCCAACGACTGCTGCCCGGTGCCCAATTGCGGGTGGCCGATGTGGGCGATCCGGCTGCGCTGCTGCGCGACGCAGTGTGTGGCGAACACTTCGACGCGGTGGTGTCCTGCCTCGCATCGCGCACCGGCGCGCCCAAGGACGCCTGGGCCATCGACCACCAGGCGCATCTGCATGCGCTGGACGCCGCACAGCAGGCCGGTGCCACGCATTTCGTGCTGTTGTCGGCGATCTGCGTGCAAAAGCCCCTGCTGGCTTTTCAGAGCGCCAAGCTGGCCTTCGAGCAGGCGCTGATCGACTCCGGCATGCGCTACTCCATCGTGCGGCCCACGGCGTTTTTCAAATCGCTCTCGGGCCAGATCGAGCGGGTGCGCAAAGGCAAGCCCTTTTTGCTTTTTGGCGACGGCACCTTGACCGCCTGCACGCCTATCAGCGACGACGATTTGGGCGACTACATCGCCGGCTGCCTGCATACCCCCGAACGGCATAACCGCATCCTGCCCATAGGCGGCCCCGGCCCGGCCATCACGCCGCGTGCGCAGGGCGAGCATTTGTTTGCGCTCCTGGGTAAACCGCCGCGCTTCAAGCAGGTTCCGGTGGCTTTGCTGGACGTGATCATCGCGGTGCTGTCCGCTTTAGGCGTGTTGCTGCCTGCGCTGAAAGCCAAGGCCGAGCTGGCCCGTATTGGCCGCTACTACGCCACCGAGTCCATGCTGGTGCTCAACCCGCAGACCGGCCAATACGACGCGGCGGCCACACCGTCCACCGGCAGCCAGACCCTGTTTGCCTATTACGCCGAGGTGCTGGGTGGCAAGGCCGCCGCCCAGCGCGGCGACCACGCGGTGTTTTAAGGCAGCGGTATGGACGGCATGGCGCAATGGCTGTTTCTGGCGTACTTTGTGCTGATGCTGGCCACGCTGGTCTGGAAGACGCCTGTCATCAGCGGACCGTGGTTGTTTTTGCTGCGGGCATTTTTCCCCAACTGGAAATTTTTCCATGCTGTGGGATACGCGCCGCGCCTGTATGCGCGCACGGTGGCGTATGTTCCCGGCGCGCAGCGCGCTTGGGGCAGCTGGACCCTGATCTACCCCCGGCGCACCCGCCACTGGTGGCACTTGTTTCACAACCCGGACACCAATCTCGGCCTGGCGCAGCAAAACCTGGTGCACCACCTGGGCACGGATATCAACGCCCTGCCCGATGGCGGTGATCCCGGCAGTCTGGTGACCTACGGCATGGTTTGCAATCTGGTCGCCCACAGCATGCAGGCCCAGTTCCCCGGTTGCAGCCATTTCCAGTTTGAAGTGCGTATGGAGCTGGAAGCTACGCAGCACACCGTGGATGCGCAAACCATGTTGACTTCGCCGGTCTTGCCATGTCCTTGAGCGCAGCCGCCCGGGGCCTGGAGCTGCTGTTCGGCTTGAGCTTCTTGTTGCAGACGCTGGAACACCTGCGCATGGACCGGGCCATGGCCCCCGGCGGTTTATGGCCCTGGCACTTGCAGCGCCGCGACGTACCCAACCGCTATGTGCGCGCGCTGTTGGACCAGGTTTTTGCCCCCCAGGTCTTGCATGCGCAACTGCTGCTGCGGGTGGTGGCCGTGGTGGTCCTGGTGGTGCAGGGCAGCAGTTTGGCGCTGGTGCTTTTTTTGTTCATCAGCCAGGTGCTGATGCTCTTGCGTTGGCGCGGCGCGTTCAATGGCGGCAGTGACTTCATGACGCTGATCGTGCTGACCGGCATGCTGATTGCGCAGTGCATGGCCCAGGCGGGCGACCCGGAGCTGGGCTGGCGAGCGGGCCTGTGGTACATCAGCCTGCAAACCGTGACCTCGTATTTCATGTCCGGTTGGGTCAAGCTGCTGCAGCCGCAGTGGCGCAGCGGCGAGGCTTTGGTGGTATTTCTGAATGGCGCGATTTACGGCCCCTTGCCTGCGCGCCATCTCCTGAGTCGGCCGCTGCTGGCGCGGGCTGCTGCCTGGGCTTTCATTGTGTGGGAGTGCTCTTTTCCGCTGGTTTTTGTCGGGCCGTTGACGGCCTTGTTTTTTTGCGCCACTGCCGTCGTCTTTCACTTTTTGGTGTTTTGGTTTTTCGGACTGAACCGTTTTTTCTGGGCCTGGCTGGCGACCTTCCCGGCGATTCTCGGGTGCGCATCGCAAGGGCTTTTGTAACGCAAAACAACAAAAATTTGGCCATTGGAAAAAATTGTTAATCTTTAGAAGATGCAAATCATTCTAGTTATTCAATAAAGCAAAGGAAATTCAAATGACCTATAAGCTTGCAGCCTTGATTAGTTCCATAGTTCTGCTGATACTCACCTTTGCTTTTGCCCAAACCGAAGCAGGTGCCACTACGGGCACCACTACGGGTGCAACTGCAGGCGCCACTACGGGTGCAACTGCGGCTGGGGCTGCGGCTGCCGGCACCATTGCCGCGAAAGTGGCAGCTTTTGCTGTAACCGCCGCGGCCGTCGTGCTGCTGTAACCGAAGATCCAAATCGACCAGCACGTCTACGACTACGACTAACTAAACCCAAACGCCATTTAGGTAGTGCCGTGCCAAGGACTAGCTCAACAGGTTCCTTTAATGCCTGTTGGTAAGCGGATGTTTTTTGAGTGCGCTGGTTTGTTACTTGTCTCGATCGGATTGTTGGTTGGTTGCGCGACGCGCTCCGCAGGCACCATGGGTGCCAATGTTGTTCAGCGAATCTTTTCGGCACATGAAGAGATAGACCAAACACTGTTGAATCCAGCATTTGCCTATGTGCGCGTCACCCGCGCAGGTAGCCCTGCTTTTCTTGCCCTAGGTGCCCAGCGGCTTGATGGAGGCTTGAAGCGGGAAACCCACTACAGCGCTCAGCGCGAAACCCTCGAGCTTCTGGATGGCCGGGTCGTATCGCTAGACGCAGACGGGGAGATGTTTCGCTGGAATACACCATCGGCGCCGAAATGGGTATCTCTCAAACTAGAAATCGATCGATTGCCAAAGGCAAGCGCCAGTTTGCTCTCATACGACCGTAGCATCGACCTGCAGGCCCCCTACCGTTACGGTCACCAGGAGTCGATTACCCTTCGCGCCCTACCACCAAGCGAGGCAAAAATTCCTGGCACGGAAAAAATCCAGCAAAATCAACGGCTCAAAAGCCCCATCAAAAACGGTGTAGCACGCTGTGTGCGACAGCCCGCAAAAAGTTCTCCACCATCGCGCAACTGGCACAGCATTAGACTTGCTGGCAATGCGTAGATCTCTTTCAGTGTTCATGGTTTTTGTTGCCTTGTTGGTGGCAGGCTGTGGCTTGATTACGGAGCAATCCATCTACGGAGGTTTGCGAACGCAGCAAAGCGTGAAAGATGCTGGCGCAGCAACGCCCACCGAAAAAATGGGCACCTACGACGCCTACGAAAAACAGCGCCAGCAGGCGAAAGACCCGCAGTAGCGCCAGCGCAAAAGGTGCGCGGGCGGTGTGCTGAGGCACCCTGTATCTGTTTTGCATGTGCAGCAAGACGCACACAAGGTGCAGGGCGAACCTGCTATTTCGCAAAGCCTGCTCGCACTTGCCCAGACGCTGCTTCCATCGCAGCATCCAACTCCCCGTCGAGGATGGCTGTCTTGATCAGATCCATGGTGGGCAGGAGTTCTTTGTGGCTGGCGATCTCAACCGCAAACTTGCCGCGCCCAGTTCCAACAAGCGTGCGCCGTAGCGAACACCCAGCGCCAGTTTGCCGTTCTCGCACACGAACCACCACGGCTTCACACGCTTGCTGGCGAGGATCTGTTTTTTCACACCCGTGTCCGCGTCCTTGACCATGCGCAGTTTGGTGGCGCTGAACACCTCGCCTGCTTGCTGGGCGCGAGCCATCTGTTGCTGCTCTGCCAAACGCAGCAGCAGTTTGTTGCGCCGCACTTGGACGGCGGGCAGATTCACGCTCTTTTGCGCGGCGGTGAGTTTGAGGGAAGTGAGGGTTGCCATGTGCTTTTCCTTTCAGTTGTTGATAAAGCACAGACAAGTATGTGATCGACCACCGTTTCTGGTCGATCGATCACCCGCCAGTGGGCGAGGTGGCAGATTTGACCCTGGCGGATGTGCGTAATCGTGATGGGTCGATCAAGAGCGAGATCTACTTGGCAAGCCACAGGGTCAAGCATGGCTATGCCAGGACGGTGTATGTGAGCACACGGCTGCAGGCAGAACTTGCCGCGTATGTGGGCTCACGCACTTGGCATGAGCCAACCCAGCCATTGTTCTACACACACAGGGGACCGCGACGCGGGTTCAGTGCCAACACTTTGTCACAGCACTTCTTTTGGCTGTATCGCCGCGCTGGCATCAGCAATGCCAGCAGCCACAGCGGTCGCAAGACCTTTCTGACCTCGCTTTGCGTCGCAGGGCATCAGCGTGTTCGTGCTGGCAAGCCTCGCGGGGCACAGATCCATCCCCACCACTCAGAAATACATCACCGTGAATGACGATATGAAGCGGCGGGCGGTGGAGCTGGTTTGACTGCTCACAAGGTCATACGGTGTCGTGTTGAACGACACTTCACGCCAACAGGTCAGTTTTGCCCGCTACAAACTTTGACCAAAGTTCAATGAACCTGGGCTCTGCCATGGCTAAACCTGAAGGCAACCTATTCTTCATCTTGATACGGGTTTCCAGTTCGTGCTGGTAGTTTTCCCTAAGCCACGCACGCCAAGGTGAATCCGCATGTGTTTCCGCGCTGGTGGCTGCTAGATAAGCCTTGTGATTCCGATTGCCAAACGGGTAATGGATGGGCTCGATCTTGGTGGCATTGGGAAACGAGCCGTGCTCTGCATGCAGCACCATGCGCTGCGCTTTGCAGAGAAACCGCCCAATCGTGCTTTGCATGCGTTCCACGGGGCTGGTCTGCCTGCTAAAGCGCCAGCGTGTGGATGTCCGTGCCTGACATGAGTTCTATCGTAGCGTAGGTGTGTCGCAGGCTATACAAGGTTCGTTGCTGTCCTGTTGCCCGATCCTTGCTGAGCCCTGCTGCTGCCAACATGTGCTTGAAAGTGCTAGCCAAGCCATAGGGCTGTGAGCCATCACTAAATCTGAACAGCTTGTGCAGCACTCGCTCATTAAATGTCGTTTCAAACAACAGCTCGATGGTAAAAGTCGCCAAAAGGGGCGCGAACGACTGCCTCATGCAGCAGCCCCTCATACCCGATGAGGTTATCGGCACGGAACAGACGCAGGATACACCCGGTCGACTTCATCCGCGTGAGGGGTTTGCCGTAGGCCACCTGGTTCCAAAGCACCTCCCACACGCCATTCGCGCCATTACAAACAATTTCTGTGATTTCTTTCTACATCTCGGGAGGGATGACCTCATCTGCATCCAAAAAGAAAATGTAGTCTGCATTGCAATGCTTGACTAGGCGATTTCGCTGCTCACCGAAACCCTGCCAGTCAGGATAGCTGTGCGCGGTCGCAACCAATGCAGAGGCAAGCGAGACGGTGTTGTCGGCACTCCCGCTATTAGCAACGATGATCTGATCTGCATACTTTGCACTGCGGATGCACTGCTCGATACGCCGCTATTCGTTCAGCGTCAGGATGGCGATACAAAGGGTGGGCTTGATTGACATAGGTATGTGCGGGTTGTCATCGGTGATGTTCAGTAGGAGTTAAGCGTCAGCACCACCTTAGAATCACCCTCAGCCATACTGGTGATGTTTTCTCATCCATCAGGGCTGCCATGACACACCCCCCAAGCCACGGTTGCCAATTTGCGCCGCGATTGCCCGCGGCTTGCTGGGGGCTCTCTTTGTGACCCCCGCTTTGGCGCAAACGCAAGGGCTAAGTACACAACCCGGCGAGGAGGTGGGTATCTCGATAAGTAATTACACGTACGAAGAGCCAGGGTACATGGACCTCAAAGCTGTCAAGCTCGGAGTTGAATACTCAATCACGCGCACTTTCTCAGGAGCTTGGCCGCATAAGGATGAGACATCCTTTTTTACAGGCGAGTTCCGGTTTGCAACGGGCGACACAAAATACACGAACATCTCAGGCACGACGGGTAGCGACCTCACGGACTGGTACTGGGAGGCCAGGGCACTAACGGGCGCCGATATCGACATGGATGGCTACGTGCTCGCGCCCTATGTGGGCCTAGGCTACCGTCACCTTTTTAACGACTTGCGCCCGCTCACAAATGGGTATCGTCGAGAAAGCAGTTACTTTTCGTTGCCCATTGGCTTCACGGTGAGGACGCGAGCTTCCGACCAGAGTCAACTCCTGACCACATTTGAATACATGCACCTACTGAGCGGTACTCAAACCGCGCAGCTCAAAGATTACAACCCAAGCGGCCAAAACCTGAGCATGAAGCAAAGTGAAGGTAATGGTGTTCGGTTGAAAATGATCAGGCAGTTCCCGACTTGGTCTATCGGGCCAACGCTGACCTATTGGCGAGTCGGCGCATCCGATACCGCCGGATCGCCCGCTTACTTTGAACCCAAAAACAACACGCTAGAACTGGGTTTAAGCGCCAAAAAACGATTTTGAACCTAATTTTCTCAGTTATGAGATATGCTAGGTCATCGGCTCGAATCCAGTTGATATCCCCCGATAGAGCTTGTTTACCCCTCCCACACCACTTTAGGAGATCAAAAATGCGCAAAAACAAAATTGTCATTGCATTCGCAGCGTTATCCATCGCCATCGCTCCACTCGCCTACGCCCAGTCAGAGACAAAGGCTGCTGGCGCTTCAGCGGCGAAGGAAGCCGCGGTTGGTGGGGTTAGCACTAGCACGATGTTGGGCGTGGTGATTTTGGTAGCGGCTGTTGCAGGCAGTGGAGGCTCGACGAGCGCAAGTACCAGCACAGCCTCTGCGACCACTACGGCGACATCCGCCTCAACGAGCGCGACAGCCGCTAGTGCTGCCGTGACGGCGGTGACGAGCGCGTTAGCGAGTGTGCAAACAGTGGCAAGCAGTGACGCAACAGCCGCCGCCTTATACACAGCAGCCAGCACTGCTGCGTCAACCGCGGCGACGTTAGCGACGGTTGCCGCAACTGCGGCGACCAACCTGTCTGATGCCGCATCGCTGCCCGTTGTGGGCGTAACGTCAGTTTCGGCGTCAATCTGCGCCGCAACCACATCATGCACCGCAGCGGAGCTGGTCAGCCTGACTTACACGGCGTCATACACAGCGAAAACAGCCGCGGAAGCGGCGCTATACGCAGTGACCGCACTAAGTGCGCTCAGGACTGCCCTCGCAGACGTGTCAGGTGCAGCATCCCTTCTTTCCGCGCTAGATACAGCAATTGCAACCGCTGAAACAAATGCATTGGCATCACAAACAGCTGCCAACTCCGCGATTAGCGCTTACGCTACAGTTGCCTCAAGCTACGGTATCACGGGAACCACGCTGGCCGCCTCTACGGGAACCACGGGAACCACGGGAACCACGGGAACCACGGGAACCACGGGAACCACGGGAACCAACTGATCATTAAATCCAGTTTAAACCCCGGTCTATGGGTGAAAAAACCGAGGTTCGCCTCGGTTTTTTTTATATGAACTTGCCTCAGTGCAACGAAACTTTCTTTTCATAATTGCCATTAGCTTTTTGGTGGGCTGTGTGCAAACACCCCTCACCAAGACGATCAGCGATGCACTGGGCTGGTCGCAAAATGTGGATGAGCGTAATCTCAATCCAGACTACAGATACCTTCGTGTTTCGACCCCTGAGCGGGCATTTCTCATGGTTCTGGGCTACGTTGACAGCTCCCCCAACGGGAACATAGAAACGTGGTACACCAACGCGGGGCAAGTACTGCGGCTTCAAAACGGACGCTTGTTATCCACTAAGGGCTTTGCCGTTGAGTGGGTATCGGTCACTTACAAAGACCTCCCCACTTGGTCTGAAGCCGCCGCTCGCCCACGTACGCGGTTTATTCGCTACCGTGACGAAATGCCTGGATACAAAGTTGGTGTGTTCGATATGGTGACGATACGAAATATCGATCCCCCACAGGACACACGAATCGCGGGTGTAGCCCCGACAAGCCTCAGGTGGCTTGAGGAGACAACGGACACCTCGCCCAGAGCGCGGCCTTCCGCGCGTTATGGAATAGCCACCCGTGACGGAAAAATCGATGTGGTTTACGCAGAACAGTGCCTTGGACAACAGTTTTGCTTGGCCTGGCAGCAAACTTGGCCCGCCACCCCATGAAGCGCTCAAGCCCCCTGACCGGTTTTCCTGAAAGGCTGGCGATAATCCTGATCTTGCTACCTTCCCTTCCGGTATTGGCGCAGACATCGCGGCTGACGCCGGAGACGACCCAACCTGCGGGCAGATTTTCTG
>CAXNME010000021.1:0-43739 GCA_964203415.1 Rhodoferax sp. | reverse complement strand
AGCGCGGGCATGTCCTTGGCACCCTTCAACGCCTGGGTCGTGCTCAAGGGTCTGGAGACCTTGGATTTGCGCATGCGCGCCCAAAGTGCCAAGGCCCATGTGCTGGCCGCCTGGTTGGAATCTCACCCGGCAGTCGCGCGGGTGTATTACCCTGGGCTGGCCTCGCATCCGCAGCACGCACTGGCCATGCGGCAGATGTCGAACGTGGGCGGTGCGCTGCTGTCCTTTGAGCTCAAGGCCAGCGATGCAGCAGCAAGCGCGCCGCCGTGCTTTCCATGTGCTCGATGCGCTGCAAACTTTGTCTTTGTGCACCAACCTGGGCGACACCAAGACCCTGGCCGCCCACCCGGCCAGCACCTCGCATGGCCGCTTGACCGAAGCCCAGCGGATGGCCGCCGGTATCAGCCAGGGCTTGATACGCGTATCCGTCGGCTTGGAGCATGTGCCCGATATGCAGGCCGATTTGTTGCGCGGCTTGGATACAGCGCAGGGCCTGGCATGAGCCGTACCCGCACCCGCTTCGCCCCGTCGCCCACGGGCTTTATCCACCTGGGCAATATCCGCTCCGCGCTCTATCCCTGGGCCTTCGCCCGGGCCACCGGTGGCGACTTTATTTTGCGTATTGAAGACACCGACGAAGACCGCTCCACGCAAGCGGCAGTAGATGTGATTTTGGAAGGCATGCGCTGGCTGGGGCTGGACGTGGACGAAGGCCCGTTCTACCAAATGCAGCGCATCGCCCGCTACAAACAGGTGCTGCTGGAGTTGCAGGCAGCGGGTTGGGTCTACCCCTGCTACATGCCGGTGGCAGAGCTGGACGCGCTGCGCGAGCGCCAGATGGCCGCCAAAGAAAAACCCCGCTACGACGGCACCTGGCGGCCCGAGCCGGGCAAGGTGCTGCCGCCCGTACCCACTGGCGTGCAACCGGTGCTGCGCTTCAAAAATCCGCAGGGCGGCAGCGTGGTTTGGGACGACAAAGTCAAAGGCCGTATTGAGATCAGCAACGATGAACTCGATGACTTGGTGATCGCCCGCCCCGCAGCAGCAGGCGAGGCCGTGGGCACGCCAACCTACAACTTTTGCGTCGTGGTCGACGATATCGACATGGCCATCACCCATGTGATCCGGGGCGACGACCACGTCAACAACACCCCGCGCCAGATCAACATCTTCAAGGCATTGGGCAAAGAGCCGCCGGTGTATGCGCACCTGCCCACGGTGTTGAACGAGCAGGGCGAAAAGCTCAGCAAGCGCAACGGCGCGAAGGCCGTTACCGCGTACGCCGCAGAAGGCTTTTTGCCCGAGGCCATGGTCAATTACCTGGCGCGCCTGGGCTGGAGCCATGGCGATGATGAAATCTTCACCCGCGCGCAGTTCATCTCGTGGTTCAACCTCGACCACCTGGGCCGCAGCGCAGCGCAGTTTGACGAAGCCAAGCTGCGCTGGGTCAACGCCCAGCATCTGAAAGGCATGGAGGGCGCCGCGCTTGCGCCCTTGGTTGCGCAGCACCTGCAAGACCGCGGCATCGCTTCCAACACGGAACTGCCCGCGCTGTGCGATTTGCTCAAAGACCGCTGCGACACCACGCTCGCACTGGCCGATTGGGTGCAGAAGTTTTATGCCGATGTCACGCCTTCCGCCGAAGACCTCGCCACCCACCTCACGCCCGCCGTGCAACCGGCCCTGCGCAGCCTGGTGGATGCGCTGGGCGAATGCGTGTGGGACAAGGTGGGCATTGCCGCGGCCATCAAGCGCGTGCTGACCCAGCACGCGCTGAAAATGCCGCAGCTCGCCATGCCCGTGCGCGTGGTGCTGCTGGGCACGCCGCAGACACCCGCGCTGGACGCGGTGCTGGCGCTTTTTGATCGTGGCACTGTCTTGGCGCGGCTGCGGTCTTACGCGGATTGACTAGGCTATACTCGCGGGCTTCGGAAACGTCGGCGTGCTGGTCACAAGCAAGCACATCGACACAGGTTTGGGGGTATAGCTCAGCTGGGAGAGCGCTTGCATGGCATGCAAGAGGTCAGCGGTTCGATCCCGCTTACCTCCACCAAGTTTTCGACGATTTTCGGTAACGGAAGTCCCAAGGTTTTGACCCCATCGTCTAGAGGCCTAGGACATCACCCTTTCACGGTGAGTACCGGGGTTCGAATCCCCGTGGGGTCGCCAGATTCATCGCAAGATGATGAAAGCAAATAGTAGATAGCGGCAACGCTATCGCTACCAGGAGTGGTAGTTCAGTTGGTTAGAATACCGGCCTGTCACGCCGGGGGTCGCGGGTTCGAGCCCCGTCCACTCCGCCAAAATATCAAAAGGCCCGAGCAATCGGGCCTTTTGTCTTTCAAACCCCCGCCGGCTCGTGCGTCATATCCAAATGCAGCATCGTGCCCGTATACGGATTGCGCACGCGCCACGTCTTCATCCAGCTCCACACCCAGGCCAGGGCGCGGTAGGCGGGATGATGTAGCCGTTTTCCCACTGGATGGGTTTCTTGAGGATCTCGGTGTGAAAGCCTTTCCAGTCCAGGATGCTCTCTTGGATCAGGAAGTTGGGGCTGCAGGTGGCGAGTTGGATGTTGGCTGCTCCTACCACCGGGCCGCAGTACAGGTGGGGCGCGATTTGCACGTGGCAGGCCTCGGCCATGGCGGCGATTTTTTTGCCTTCCAGGATGCCGCCCACGCGGCCCAGGTTCATTTGCAAAATCGCGGCCGCGCCTTCTTCCAGCACCCGCTGGAATTCCCATTTGGTGGCCAGGCGCTCGCCGCAGGCCACGGGAATGGTGGTGCCGCGCGCGACCTTGGCCATCTCGCGCTGGTTGTCCGGTGGCACCGGCTCTTCCAACCACAGCGGGTCATAGGGCTCCAGGCGGCGCGCCAGGCGCAGGGCACCGGCGGCAGTCATTTGGCCGTGGGTTCCGAATAGCAGGTCGGCTTTGTTGCCCACGGCTTCGCGCAGCAGGCGGCAAAAGGTCTCGGAGCGGTCCAGTTCGGTCAGCGACAACTGGCGTCCGTCGTACACGGTGTAGGGGCCGGCCGGGTCGAATTTGAGGGCGGTAAAGCCCATGGCCAGGTACTCGGCAGCGCGCTCGGCGGCCAGCACCGGATCGGCGTACACATTGGTTTTGTCGCCCTCTTTGGGGTAGATGTACGTATAGCTGCGCAGCTTCTCGTGCACCTGCCCGCCCAGCAGCTTGTAGACGGGTTTGTTGACGTCTTTGCCCACAATGTCCCAGCAGGCCATCTCAATCGCGCTCAGGATGCCCATGGTGCTGATGTCGGGGCGGTGGATGAAGCCGCTGCCGTACACGCTGCGCCAGATGCGCTCGATGTCATACGGGTCTTTGCCGACCACGCAGCGCTCGACTACGTCGCGCACCATGTGCTCGACCACATGGGGGTGGTAGGGCAGGTTGTAGACCTCGCCCAGGCCTTCAATGCCCGCGTCGGTCACCAGCTTGATGAACACAAAGTAGCGCCCGCCAAAGCCGGGTGGGGGGTTGCCGACCACAAAGGTCTTGACGTCGGTGATTTTCATGGTGTCTCCGTTTGCTTTGTTCTTAGTTGGCGCAGTTGATGACCTTGAGCTCGAGGTAATCCTGCAAGCCAAAGCGTCCCCATTCGCGGCCGTTGCCGCTTTGTTTGTAGCCACCAAAGGGCGAGCAGTAGTCCTGCCACTGGCCGTTGATGGACACCATGCCCGCACGCAGACGCCGCGCCACGCGTTTGGCGCGCGGCACATCGGCGCACTGGATGTAAGCCGCCAGCCCGTAGGGTGTGTCGTTGCCGATGGCGATCGCCTCGGCTTCGGTGTCAAACGGAATCATGACCAGCACCGGGCCGAAGACTTCCTCGCGTGCGATGCGCATCTGGTTGTGCACGTCCGCAAAGATGGTGGGGCGGGCGTAAAAGCCTTTGTCCATGCCGGCCGGGCGGCCCAGGCCGCCGCAGACCATGCGCGCGCCTTCGTCCAGCGCGATCTGGATGTAGCGCTGCACCGTGTCCCACTGGCGCTTGCTGGCCAGTGGGCCAATGCCCTTGCCTTTGTCGGATGCGCGGATAACCGGCACTTCTGCCCCGTACTTGGCCGCAAGCTCCACGGCCTGGGCGTAGACGCTGCGCTCCACCAGCAAGCGGGTGGGGGCGTTGCAGCTTTGGCCGGTGTTGCTCATGCACTTGGTCACGCTCCAGCGTATGGCCTTGTCCAAATTGCTGTCGGCGAACACGATGTTGGGCGATTTGCCACCCAGCTCCTGCACCACGCGCTTGACCGAGTCGGCCGCGTTTTTGGCCACCGAAATACCGGCGGCAGTCGAGCCAGTAAACGAGATGAAGTCCACATCCGGGTGGCTGCTCAGCACCGGGCCGATGGTGGGGCCGTCGCCGTACAGCATGTTGAAAACGCCAGGCGGGTAACCGGCTTCGTGCACAAACTCGGCCACCAGCTTGCCCGACAGCGGCGCGTATTCGCTGGGCTTGAGCACCACGGTGCAACCGGCCAAGAGTGCGGGCGCGAGCTTGGCGGCGATCTGGTTGAGCGGCCAGTTCCAGGGCGTGATCAGCAGGCACACGCCAATGGGCTCGCAAATCAGGTCGGCGTTGTCGCCGCTGCGGGTTTCCCACTGAAAGTCTTTGGCGGCTTCCAGCGTGGCTTTGATGTGGCCGGGGCCGCACTCGGCTTGCTGCTCATAGGCCCAGTCCCAGGGCGCGCCCATCTCGGTGCTGATGGCGTGGGCCATCTCGTCGTAACGGCGCTCAAAAACAGCCTGCAGTTTTTGCAGCATCTCGGTGCGGTAGGCCAGGCTGGTTTCGCTGTAGCTGTCAAACGCGCGGCGGGCGGCGGCAACCGCGCGGTTGGCGTCCTCTGCGCTGCCCATCATCACCTCGCCGACCACGGATTCGTCACCGGGGCTGACGGCGGCGTGCACGGTGTGCGCGCCTGCGGGTTCGACCCATTTGCCGTCGATGTAGAAATTGCAATGCGTGTTCATGGTGTTCCCGCTGGGTGTTATTCGGCGACAAGTTCGGTGGGGTAGCCGGGGGCGCGCAGCTCCAGGCCGCAGGCGGCCTCAATCATGCGCACCACTTCGGGCGATTGCGCCTGGCTGCCGTACAGACCACGGGCGCGGCGGAAGATTTGCTGCGCCATGGAACCCAGCTCCAAAGGCACGCCGATTTTTTCGGCAATGCCGTTGACCAGTCCCAGGTCTTTGCAGGCCAGGTCCATGGTGAATTTGACGTTGTAGCTGCCCGAGAGCACCAGCTTGGATTCGGTCTCGTGCACAAAGCTGTTGCCCGAACTCGCGCGGATCGCGCGGTAGGTGGCATCCGGGTCCACGCCGTATTTGGCCGGCAGCATCATGGCCTCACCCGCAGCAATCAGGTGGATGAAAGCCAGCATGTTGGTCACAACCTTGACGACGGACGCGTTGCCCATCTTGCCCATGTAAATGATCTCGCCGCCCATGGTGCCCAGAATGTCTTGCACGCGGTCAAAGGTCGATTGCTCGCCACCCACCAGCACCGTGATTTCGCCCGAATTGGCCAGGTGCACGCCGCCAGTCACCGGGCACTCCAGCACGGTAATGCCTTTGGTTTTTGCGACATCGGCCAGCCGCAGCAGGTCTTCCATGTCGGTGGTGCTCATCTCGATCCAGGTGCCGCCGCGTGGCAGGTTGTCAAACACGCCGTTAGCACCTTCGACCACGGCCCGCGACACGGCAGGCGATGGCAGCACGGTGATCACCACATCGGCGTTGCGGCAGGCGCCCGCCACGTCGTCCGACCACGCCGCGCCGCCTTCCAGCAGGCGCTTGGCCAGGTCTTTGTTCAGGTCGTTCGCGGTGACGGAATAACCGGCTTTCACCAGGTTGTTGCACAGGCCTTCGCCCAATGCGCCCAGGCCGATGAAACCGATACGGAGTTTGGAAGTGCTCATGCTGCGTCCTTGTCTAAAAAAAGCGAGTGGAGTGAAAAATTCAAGCGTTGTCGTGCAACACCATGTCCGCGCCTTTTTCGGCGACCATGATGGTGGGGGCATTGGTATTGCCCGAGGTGACAGCGGGGAAAACCGAGGCGTCGATCACGCGCAGATTCTGCATACCGTGTACACGCAGCCGGGCGTCGACCACGCTGTTGCTGGCATCCGGACCCCATAGCGCAGGTGCAACTGGCGTGGTAGACCGAACCGGCGCGTTTGGCAAAGTCCGCCAATATGGCTTCTTCGGATTGCACCTGCACGCCGGGTAGGTGTTCGCTGTGCACGATGTCGGCCAGCGGCGCGGTGGCGGCAATGGTGCGCAGCAGGCGCGCGCCTTCGACGATGTCGGCCCGGTCGTGTTCGGTGCTCAGAAAATTCGTCTCGATGCGCGGTTTCTCCAGCGGGTTGCCGCTGCGGATCGTGACGCTCCCGCGGCTGGTGGGGCGGCAGGTGTTGAACGAGATCAAAAACGCCGCAAACGGATCGGGCTGCTGCAATTGAAAGCGCTTGCCGGTCACCGCCGCCGTATTCGCGGTGTAGCTCAAGGGGTTGAAATACAGGTGCAGATTGGGCCGCACCAGCTCGGGGCGGCTGCGCACAAAAGCCCCGGCCTGGTTCACGCTCATGCCCAGCGGCCCTTTGCGGGTCAGCAGGTATTGGATGCCGGCCAGTAGCTTGCCGGTCCAGGGCCGTAGCGTGTTGTTCAGCGTGGGCACGCGCGACTTGAAAAAGTAGGACACCGCCAGATGGTCTTGCAAGCCTTGGCCGACCTGCGGCAAATGCTGCACCGTGGCCACCCCTTTGGACTGCAGCAGCGCGCCATCGCCCAGACCCGAGAGCTGCAGCAACTGCGGCGAGTTGATCGCGCCGCCTGACAAAATGACTTCTTTGCGCGCCTTGAAGTGCACGCTGCGCCCGCCCACGGTGCAAGACACGCCGACGGCGGTACGGCCTTCCAGCAGCACGCGGTTGACCATGGCGCCGGTGGTCACGGTGAGGTTGCGGCGGTGCATCACCGGGCGCAAAAACGCATTGGAGGTCGAGGCACGCAGGCCGTCGCGAATCGTCATCTGCCACAGGCCGAAGCCCTCTTTGCGCGCGCCGTTGAAGTCGTCGGTCAGGCCATAGCCCAGGCGCTCGCCCGCTTCCAAAAAGCGGCTGCAAATCGGATGCACCTGGTCGGCAAAGTCGCTCACCCGCAGTTCGCCGCCCGCGCCGTGGTGATCGGATGCGCCCCACACATGGTCTTCGGATTTTTTGAAATACGGCAGCACGTCGCTCCAGCCCCAGCCGGGGTTGCCCGCGTCGCGCCAGTCGTCAAAGTCGCCCTCTTGGCCGCGCATATAGACCATGGCGTTGAGCGAGCTGCTGCCACCCAGCACCTTGCCGCGCGGCCAATACGAGGCGCGGTGGCCCAGCGCCGGGTCGGGCTCGGTGGTGTACATCCAGTTGTAGTGCGGGTCGGTGAATGTCATGCCGTAACCCAGCGGCACCTGGATCAGCGGGCTGCGGTCCGAGCCACCAGCTTCCAGCAGTAAGCACGCGGTTGCCGGCGTCTGCGCTCAGGCGCTTGGCCAATACGCATCCCGCGGAGCCTGCGCCAACAATGATGTAGTCGTATTCGGTCATGCGCAATGGTAGAAGGGCAATTGCCGATACTATGCAGCGCATTGCATGCCAACAATGCCATCAAATAAAGTAATTGCCCCGGGTTTTTTGCCGTATGTCCTTTGAACAGCTGATTTCAACCGCAAGTTTGGGCGACGGCAGCAAGCCCAAGTACCAGTCCATCGCCGAAGACCTGGCCCAGGCCATCGTCAACGGGCAGTTGCCCGTGGGCGAAAAACTCCCGCCCCAGCGCAGTCTGGCGCACCGCTTGGGGGTGACCACCGGCACCATCAGCCGCGCGTATGCGATTTTGGAGCGCCAAGGCCTGGCCATCGCCCGGGTGGGCGACGGAACCTATGTGCGTGCGCCCGAGACCGCCGACGGCAGCGCCGAACCCGCTGCGGGGACGCTGCCGATTGACCTGGCGCACAACGTGGCCATGTTCGGCGACGAAACCCTGGCCCTGACCCAGGCCTTTGAGAGTCTGGCAACGGACGGGAACCTGTTGCGCCAGGTACTGAGTTACCAAAGCGAGACCGGCATGCGCCGCCACCGCGAGGCCGGTGCCCAGTGGCTGCGCCGCTTCGGTACCAGCGGGGCCTGGAACCGCGTGATGGTGACGCATGGCGCGCAGCACGGGCTGGCTTGCGTGTTGCGCACGGTGGCCCGCCCGGGCGACGCGCTGCTGACCGAGACGCTTTCTTACCCCGGCTTGCAGGCGCTGGCCCGCTCCATGCGCCTGCAGCTCATTGGCATCGAGACCGACGCGCAGGGCATGGTGCCCGCTGCCTTGGAGCGCGCGGCCAAGACCTTTGATACCAAGTTCGTCTATTGCGCCCCCAGCCTGCACAACCCGACCAGCGCCACCATGCCGCAGGACCGGCGTGAGGCCATTGCCCAGGTGGCGCGCAGCTGCGGCCTGTACATCATCGAAGACTGCGTCCACGCCGCGATGCAGGCGCACCCTTTGCCAGCGCTCTCGACCTGGCTGCCGGAACAGTCGTTTTTGCTGTCGAGTTTTTCCAAGGTGCTGGCCCCCGGTTTGCGGGTCGGTTACGTCGAGGCTGCACCGCAGTGGCTCAGCAAATTTGCCGCCAGCATGCGCGCCGACAGTTGGATGGTCGCACCGCTTTTGCCGGAGATCGCTACGCGCTGGCTGGAAAGTGGTGCGATGGAGCGGCTGATTGCGCAGCAGCGCGCCATGACCGCCGAGCGGCTGCTCAGCGCCCACCGCCTGCTGGCCGGGCTGGACTACAAATCCGACATCGAATACCCGCTGATCTGGCTGCCGCTGCCCGAGCCCTGGCGGGCTGGTCAGTTTGCTGCCGCCCTGCGCCAGGCCGGTGTGCTGGTGCGCACCGCCGACCACTTTGCCGTGGGCCGCTCGCCCGCGCCACACGCGATCCGCATCAGCTTGAATTCGGCCGCGTCTGTGGCCCAGTTGGAAGAGGGTTTGGTCATCTTGCGCGCGCTGCTCGACAGCCCGCCATCGATGGCGATGGACCCTTGATGTATCCGCGACGCGGCGTTCAGTTCGGCCGCAGTACCTCAAGCCCGCCCATAAAGGGCCGCAGCACCTCGGGCACGGTGACCGAGCCGTCGGCGTTTTGGTAGTTCTCCAGCACTGCCACCAGCGCACGGCCCACGGCCAGGCCCGAGCCGTTCAGCGTGTGCACCAGCTCGTTTTTCCCCTGCGCGTTTTTGAAGCGCGCTTGCAGGCGGCGTGACTGGAAGGCCTCGCAATTGGAGACCGAGCTGATTTCGCGGTAGGTGTTTTGCGCGGGCAGCCAGACCTCCAGGTCGTAGGTCTTGGCCGCACCAAAACCCATGTCGCCGGTGCACAGGCTCATCACGCGGTAAGGCAGTCCGAGCTTTTGCAAAATGGCTTCGGCGTGGCCGGTCATTTCTTCCAGCGCTTCGTAGCTGCGCTCCGGGTGCACGATTTGAACCATCTCCACTTTGTCAAACTGGTGCTGGCGGATCAGGCCGCGCGTGTCGCGCCCGTAGGAGCCGGCCTCGGAGCGGAAGCAGGGCGTGTGCGCCGTGAGCTTCATGGGCAGCTCGGACTCGGCCAGCACCACATCGCGCACGAAGTTGGTCATCGTCACTTCGCTGGTCGGAATCAAATACAGCGCCGCGGCCTCACCCGCGTCCTGCCCGCCTTTGTTGGCGGCGAACAGGTCTTCTTCAAACTTGGGCAGTTGCCCGGTGCCGCGCAAGGTGTCGGCGTTGACGATGTAGGGCGTGTAGCACTCGGTGTAGCCGTGCTCTTGCGTTTGCACTTCCAGCATGAACTGCGCCAGCGCCCGGTGCAGGCGCGCCATGGGGCCTTGCATGACGCTGAAGCGCGCGCCGGTGAGTTTGACGCCCATATCAAAGTCCAGGCCCAGCGGCGCGCCCACGTCCACATGGTCCTTGATCGCAAAATCGAAGGCGCGGGGGGTGCCCCAGCTGCGGGCCACCACGTTGCCGTGCTCGTCTGCGCCGCGCGGCACGCTGGCGTGCGGCAAATTGGGCACGGCCAGCAGCATGGCTTGCATATCGCTCTGAATCCGCTCCAGCTGCGTGGCGCTGTGCTCCAGTTCGGTTTTGATGTCGGCGGTTTGCGCCATCACGGCATCCACTTCTGCGGCAGCTGCCTTTGGCTTTGAGCTGGCCTATTTGCTTGCTCAGGCGTATTGCGCCGGGCTTGCAGTTCTTCGGTGCGGGTTTGTATGGTTTTGCGCTCGGCTTCCAAAGTGGTGAATGCGGCCAGGTCCAAAAAGGCCTGCGGCGATTTGCGGGCATTCAGACCGGCAAGGACGGCGTCCAGGTCTTTGCGCAGCAGGTTGATATCGAGCATGGTGGTTCCGGTTTATTCCAGGTTGTCGGCCTTGAGGCCTTTGGGCAGGGGAAATTTGGTGTGCTCCTGCACCCCGTCCAGGGTGCGCAAAGACACCGCGCCCATGGCGCGCAGGCGGGTGATCACGGCTTGCACCAGCACATCGGGCGCAGACGCTCCGGCGGTCAGGCCCACGCGGGCTTTGCCGTCCAGCCATTCGGCCTGCAGCTCATCCGCATGGTCCACCATATAGGCGTCCACACCCAGTTTGCGCGCCAGTTCAGCCAGCCGGTTGCTGTTGGAGCTGGTGGGGCTGCCCACCACGATCACCACGTCGACCTGCGGGCTCATGAACTTCACCGCGTCCTGGCGGTTTTGCGTGGCGTAGCAAATATCTTGCTGTTTGGGCAGGCGCACTTTGCGGGAAGCGCGCCTGGATGGCCGCAGCAATCTCGGCGGCGTCGTCCACGCTCAAAGTGGTTTGGGTCACCATCGCCAGCTTCTCGGTTTGCGCGGGATGCACACGGGCCACATCGGCCACGTCTTCCACCAGGTGGATGCCGCTTTCCAGTTGCCCCATGGTGCCTTCGACTTCCGGGTGGCCTTTGTGGCCGATCATCAAAAATTCGTAACCTTCTTTGTGCAGCTTGGCAACTTCCACATGCACCTTGCTGACCAGCGGGCAGGTGGCGTCAAAAATCTGGAAACCGCGCGCTTGTGCTTCGTCCTGCACCGCTTTGCTCACGCCGTGCGCTGAGAAAATCAGCGTGGCGCCCGGCGGCACATCGGACAACTCTTCAATAAAGATGGCACCGCGTTCGCGCAGGTCGTTGACCACATGGGTGTTGTGCACAATTTCATGGCGCACATAAATCGGTGCGCCGAATTTGTCGAGCGCGCGCTCGACGATCTCGATGGCGCGGTCCACACCGGCGCAAAAACCGCGTGGTTCGGCTAGCAAAACTTCCTGCAGTTGCATGGGCGGGCTCATAAAACTCCGATCAGTTGCACTTCAAAGCTGACCGGTTGACCGGCCAGCGGGTGGTTGAAATCAAACAATACCGCGCCGCCATCGGCCGCGTCGCGCACCTGCAGCACGGCACCGGCATAGCTGCCCTGGCCGTCGGGGGTGGGGAACTGCACCACATCGCCCGCTGCGTAGCGCTCTTGCGGGTCACCGAGTTCGCGCAGCAGCTTGAGGGCGACCCACTGTTCCATGGAGGCATTGCGTTCGCCAAAGGCGGCACCGGCGGGCAGATCAAAGGTGGCGCGCTCGCCCTCTGCCATGTCCATCAGACACTGCTCCACCGCGGGCGCTAAAGCGCCGCTGCCCAGGCTCAAGGTAGCCGGTTTTCCGCCAAAGGTATTGATGATGTCCCCCGAGGGGCCGCCCAGCCGGTAATGCAAAGTCAGAAACGAGCCCGCTTGTACGCGGGCGGGGCTGTTGGTCATAGATGTCCCGATAAACTGGCGCTATTGTAGAAAGCCGCCCGCGATGTCGATGAAAGACCTGCCCCCCGACGCCCGCCCGCGGGAAAAACTGCTCGCCCGCGGCGCGGCAGCCTTGTCGGATGCCGAACTGCTGGCCTTGCTGCTGCGCACGGGCACGGCAGGCAAAGGTGTTCTGCAAATGGCCCAGGAGCTGCTGGATTTGCCCTCGGTCTCGGCCAGCGGTTTCGGCGGCGTAGCCGGTTTGCTCAACGCCACGGTCCGCCGATCTGCAGCGCGTCAAGGGCCTGGGCCCGGCCAAACGCGCCGAGTTGCTCGCAGTGCTGGAGTTGGCGCGCCGCGCGCTGGCCCAGCGCCTGCAAGAGCGCCCGGTGCTGGATGCGCCGCAGGCGGTGCGTGAATTCTGGCAATTGCATTTGGCTGCGCGCAGCCATGAGGTGTTTGCCGTGCTGTTTCTGGACGCGCAACACCGCATGCTGGCCATGGAGGAAATGTTCCGTGGCACGCTGACCCAGACCAGCGTCTATCCGCGTGAAGTCGTCAAGCGCGCCTTGCACCACCAAGCCAGCGCCGTGGTGCTGGCGCACAACCACCCCAGCGGTTCGGTGCAGCCATCGCGGGCCGATGAGATGCTGACCCACACGCTCAAGGCCGCGCTGGCCCTGGTGGATGTGCGGGTGTTGGACCACATCATCGTCAGCCAGGGGCAGTCGCTGTCCATGGCCGAGCAGGGGCTGGTATGAGTACGCGCAAGCCCGCCCCCGGGCGCAAGGCCGTGGCGCTGAGCGATTTGGCCGGCATCAAAAAGCAACTGGCTGAAGCGGCGGCCGCACAAGCCGCAGAAGCTGCGCGCGCAGCGGCCCAGGCCCAACGGTTGGCCGCGCAAAAAAACCTGTTTGAAAACGCGGTGGGCAAGGTGCAGCGCCTGCCCGACCCGGGTTTGGCGGATATCTCGCCTCGAGCGCCCGCCGCCGCATCCGCTGCAGCACCAGCGCGACGAAGCCGCCGCATTGCGCGAATCCATGAGCGATGAGTTCGACATCAGCTCGCTGCTCGATACCGATGCGCAATTGAGTTTCCGCCGCCCCGGTGTAGGTGCGGACGTGACGCAAAAGCTGCGCAAGGGCAAGTGGTCGATTCAGCGCCAGGTCGACTTGCACGGACTGCGCAGCGATGCGGCGCGCGAGGCGCTGGGCAGCTTCATCCGCGAGTCGCACCAGCAAGGCATCCGCTGCGTGCGCGTGATCCACGGCAAAGGCCTGGGCTCACCCGGCAAGACGCCGGTGCTCAAAGACAAGGTGCACCGCTGGCTGGTGCAAAAAGCTGAGGTGGTGGCTTTTGTGCAGGCCCCGCCCATGCAGGGCGGCGCGGGCGCGCTGGTGGTTTTGCTGCAACCCTTTCGCGCCGCCTAGACCCGGCCGCGGACTCACTTGCCGGCGTTGGGGAAAAACAGCTGCTGGCCTTCGATCTTGTAGGTGGCGATGACCGCCTGGCCCGCGCTGGATGTCACCCAATCGGCGAATTTTTGTGCATCCGCCACTTTGGTGTGCGGGTGCTTGGCGGGGTTGACAACCAGCACGCCGTATTGGTTGAACAAGCGTGTGTCGCCCTCGACCAGCACCGCCAGATCGGCGCGGTTCTTAAAGCTCAGCCAGGTGGCTCGGTCGGCCAGCACGTAGGCACCGGTACTGGCCGCCATGTTGAGTGCCGGGCCCATGCCGCAGCCGCATTCGCGGTAGCCGCTGCCCTTGGCGCTGTCTGCGGCGGTGAGCTTCCAGTAGCGCAGCTCGGCGGCGTGGGTGCCGCTTTTGTCGCCGCGCGAAATGAATGCGGCGTTGCTTTGCGCCACTTTGGCCAGCGCTGCCGCGATGTCTTTGCCGCGCAGCTTGGCCGGGTCAGCGGCTGGGCCGATCAGCACGAAGTCGTTGTACATCACCGCCGTGCGCTTGAGGGCAAAGCCCTCGGTCACGACTTTTTCTTCGGCTACCTGGTCGTGCACAAACAGCACATCCGCGTCCCCACGCCGGCCCATATCAATCGCTTGGCCCGTGCCCACCGCCACCACTTTGACCGTGACGCCGGTGGCCGCCGTGAAGGCGGGCAGCAAGTGCGCGAACAGGCCGGACTGCTCGGTCGAGGTGGTCGATGCCATCACGATGCTCTGGGCCTGGGCAAAGGATGCAGCAGCCAGCAGGGCTGCGGCAATCAGTTGGGGGATACGTTTCAAGCGAGTTCTCCTTGGGTAAACAAATGGGCGCTGGGGCTGCGCGATTGCAGCACCGCCGGGTTAAAGAAGTCTGCCACAGGCAGGTCGGCCAGCACCCGCCCGCCCTCCAGATAAACCACCCGCTGCGCCAGGCGCTTGACCTGCCCCAGGTTGTGGCTGGCAAAGACCATGGCGGCTTGCGGGTGGCTGCGGGAAAAATCTTCCATCAAGGCTTCGACCTCGCGTTTGGCATGCGGGTCCAGGCTGGCCGTGGGTTCGTCGAGCAGCAGCAGCGCCGGTTCCATCGCAAGCGCCTGCGCCATGGCCACGCGTTGCTGCTGCCCGACCGACAGGGTGCGCGCCGCCCGCTCGGCCAGGTCCGCCAGGCCCACGCGCTGCAAAGCCTGCAAGGCCTGCGCCCGTGCGGCGGCCCACGGCGTACCGCGCAACCACAGGCCCAGGGCCACGTGGCGCAACACCGACAAGCGCAGCATGTGCGGGCGCTGGAACAGCATGGCTTGCGACGCGCCAGACTGCGCATGCACCTGCCCTTGCACCGGCAGCAGCAGCCCGTTGATCAGGCGCAGCAGCGTGCTTTTGCCCGAGCCGTTGGCGCCGACCAGCGCAATGCGCTCGCCCGCTGCAATGCGCATGGAGACCTCGCTCAGCGCCAGTTGCGCCCCGGTTTGTCTTGATAGGCGCACGCTGGCGGCGTGTACCGACAGGAGCTCCATCACAGCGCCCCCGCCATACCGCGCGCGGCCCGGCCGTCCCAGGCCGACCAGCGCGCCAGCAACGCCACCAGCGCGTTGAGCAACAAGACCACCGCCAGCAGCACCAGCCCCAGGCCGAGGGCCAGCGGCAAATCACCTTTGGATGTTTCCAGCGCGATGGCGGTGGTCATGACGCGGGTGAATCCGTCGATATTGCCGCCCACGATCATCACCGCGCCGACCTCGGAAATCGCCCGCCCGAAGGCGGTGATCAGCACCATCAGCAGCGCCAGCCGCGCATCCCAGGCCAGCAGCAGCGCGCGCATCGCCGTACCCGCACCCCAGGAGCGCAGTTGCTCGCCGTGCAAGACCTCGGCGTCGTCCACCACCTGGCGCGACAGGGCGGCAGCCACCGGAAACACCAGCACCGCTTGGGCCAGCACCATGGCCTGGAAGCTGAACAGCCAGCCCCAGGCACCCAGAGGCCCCGAGCGCGACAGCAGCAAATACACGAGCAAACCCACCACGACAGAGGGCACGGCCAGCAGCGCGTGCAACACCGTCAGCACTGCGCCGCGCCCGGTAAAACGCGCCACGCCCAGATAGGACCCGCAGACCAGCCCTGCCGCGCAGCCCAGCATGCAAGCCAGCGCGCTGACGCTCAGCGAGCGGGCCACGATGGACAGCAGTTGCGGATCCAGCGTGATCAGCAGTTGCCAGGCGGTACCTACCATTTTTTCCATGGCCTGATTGTCTGCCAGCGCGGGCCATGGACGGCAGGCACAATGTTGCAGCCACCGCGATCTGCGCGGCGTAGCTTGAAGGCACAGACAACACGGGAGCTGGGATTGAACGGTTTGCAAGCGCCTGCGGGCGTGATGGTGCTGCGCTCGGACAGTTTGCTGGCCTGGGTGCTGCCCTTCGGCGCGCGCTTGATGCAGCTGTTCTGGCTGCATGGCCCGCAAGGGCCGCGGCCTTTGACTTTGGGTTTCGCCGACCCGCAGGCGTATGCGCAGGACCGGGCCTACCTGGGTGCGGTCTGCGGCCGCTACGCCAACCGCATTGGCGGTGCCGTTTTGGAGCGCGGCGGGCAGCGCTACCCGCTGGACGCCAACACCCCGTATGGCCATTGCCTGCATGGTGGCAGCCGGGGTTGGGACCAGCGGCCGTGGCAGGTGATCCGATCACACCGCTGACAGCGTGGAGCTGCTGCTGGATTCGGCGCATGAAGAGATGGGTTTCCCGGGGAATTGCCAGGCCCGCGTGGTCTACCGCTTGGAGGGCGCGCGGCTGCTCTGGCAGGCGCAGGCGCGTGTGGACCGGGATTGCCCGATCAATATGGTCCAACACAGCTACTGGAATCTGGATGGCCAGCCCGACCTGCGCGGCCACCGCCTGCAAGTGGATGCGCAGCACTACCACCCGGTGGATGCGCGGGAACTGCCGAAGCCGGCTGCCTCCGTTGCCGGAAGCTGTTTTGACTTTCGCAGTTCTGCGCCGATTGCGGCCGACTGCGTGCCGCATGTGGATGCGGCCCTGGTTTTGGATGGCGCGCCGGGCAGCTTGCGCAAGGTGGCGCAGTTGCAGGGCGGTGGGTTGGCGATGGATGTCAGTACCGACCGGCCGTATCTGCATGTCTACGCCAGCGCCAATTTGCGGGCTACTGCGCAGCCACTGGGTGCGGCGCACGGCCCTGGCGCGGGGCTGTGCCTGGAGACCGAAGACATGCCCAACGGCCCGGCGCTAGGGGCTGACGTGTGGTACGGGCCGCAGCGCGATTACCAGCACACGCTGGCTCTGGATTTTTCGCAAACGGCCTAGGCCACAGCCTGCTGCGCTTCAACAGCATCACGCACCCGGACGATGCGCGCGGGCCTGTTCAGACCTGCGCGATTTGCGCCAGCAGCTTCGCCAGCGCGGCCCCTGCGGCGTCGCACACTGCGCGGCCGGTTTCGGCAGTCGCGGCTGCGGCATTGCCCATGGCCCCGGCCGGGTTGTAGTCTTGCGCCGCCCAAGCGAGTTTGGCGCTTTTGCCGTTCCCCAAGAGGTCAAATTTTGCGGCGCGCTGCTCGGATGTAGATGCGAAGTTTTGCGCTTGGCCCATGTCGACCAGGTCCGGGTGCAGGGCCAGCATGAGCGACGTCTCGATCTGCCCGGCGTGCGCGCCAAAGCGGTGTTCATGGGCGCTGAAGCGCTGCGCCAAATCTTCACCGCTGGTATCCACCAGCGGCAGTTGGTACCAGTTGACGCAGTACACGGTCAGGCCCAGGCGCATACGCAGGTCGCGCCCGACGATATCCATAAAGCCAGCCTGCCCGCCGTGGGTGTTGAACAGCACCAGCTTGCGGATGCCACTGGCCGCAGCGCTCTCGGCCACATCGGTCCACAGGCGCAGCAGGGTTTCGGCTTTGAGCGTGAGCGTGCCGCCAAAGCTGCTGTGCTCGGGGCTGTAGCCCACTGGCAGGGTGGGCAAAAACAAGGCGGGGGTGGTGGGTGTCAACGCGGCGATGGCGGATTGCACCAAAGCGTTGGCGATAGCGCTGTCCACCTGCAGCGGCAGATGCGGGCCATGCTGCTCGGTAGCCCCCAGCGGCAGCACGGCGATGGTGTGTTCCATCACGCCCTGCGCGCGGGCGGCAGCAAAGTGCGCGCTGGTGCATGCGGCCCAGTAGCGGGACGGAAAGTGATCGGGAAAGTGCATGGTCTGCGTCCTCAGGTTTCCAGCGTGGCCACGGTTGCGGTGTCCCGGTGCAGGCGCTGGCGCGCTGCCACCTGGCTGGCGCGCGCGGTGGTGGCGATTGTGCGCGGCAGTACATCGCGCAGGCAGTGGGGTTTGGCGCGCGCGCCGCTGGCCAGGTAATCGGCCAGCAAGGCTGCGCGCACGGGAGCGGGGTCGCACTGGCGTGGCCCGCACAGGTAGTCGAACAAGGCGTCGGTCAGGCGCTCGGGCGTGAGCCCGGCCGTGCTGCCGGTATCCGTCCACAGCCAAGCAGCGAAACCGGCAAACGCAGCAAAGGCGCTGGGCCCTTGCAGCAGCAGGGGCAGGCTGCGGCCGAAGCGTCCGGAGTTGGCCACCAGATCCCAGTAGCGGGCCAGGCGGGTGAAAGCCTGTACCTCGGCGGCGCTGAGCACATCGGTTTGCAGCACCGTGTAGGGCGGCGCGTGGTGGTACACCATGCCGCGCGTCAGCGGGTCGCCCGCCAGATCTTGCTGCGCCAAGCGGCGTGCCGCGCAGGCGCTTGAGGATGCCGAGCTGGATTTCGTGCGGACCCCAGGACCAGAGTTCGTCAAAACCCGTAGCAAAGCTGTCCCAGCTTTCGCCGGGCAGGCCGAAGATCAGGTCGGTGTGCAAGTGCGCCTGGCTGTGCTGCACCAGCCAGCGCACATTGGCTGCAGTGCGCGCGCCGTCCTGCCGTCGGCTGATGCCGCTTTGCACCTGCGGGTTCAGACTTTGGATGCCAATCTCGAACTGCAGCACCCCGGCGGGGAAGCGGGCGATGCAGTCTTGCAAGCGCGCGGGCAGTTGGTCGGGGATGAGTTCGAAGTGCACAAACAGCGGCGCGTCCGGGTTCCGCTCCAACTTATCCAGAAAAAATTCCAGGATGCGCACCGACGCCTCGATTTTCAGATTGAAGGTGCGGTCCACAAACTTGAAGGTGCGCGCGCCGCGTGCATACAAATCGTCCAGCGCCGCCAAAAATTCTTCCAACTCGAACGCCCAGGCGGTTTTGTCCAGGGCGCTCAGGCAAAACGCGCATTTGAAAGGGCAGCCGCGCGAGGCCTCCACGTACAAAACGCGCTGGGCTAAATCGGTTTCGCTGTAATGCGCGTAGGGCAGGGCGATCTCGTTCAGGGGTGGCTGCTCACCGGCGATGGTTTTCATCAGCGGGCGCGGGCCGAACAAGAGGGCGCTGCACAGCTTGGGGAAGCTCACATCGCCCCAGCCGGTGATCACGTGGTCGGCCAGCGCCACGATGGGCTGGGTATCCGGCTCATAGCTGACTTCGGGGCCGCCGAGCACGATGCGGATCTCCGGCCGCTGCGCGCGCAGCGCCTGCACAAGCGCCAGACTTTGCTCCACGTTCCAGATGTAAATACCCAGGCCGATCACATGCACATCACCGGCACTGGGCAGGGCCACATTCGGCAATCAGGGCGGCGGCAATGTCTGCCGGGGGCGTCTGGATGGTGAATTCGCGCAGCACCGCGCAGTCCGCCACCGCCTGCCCGCCATGGCGCTGCATATTGGCCAGCAGGTAGCGCAACCCCAGGCTGGCGTGCATGTAGCGGGCGTTCAGCGTGGCGAGCACAATGCGGTGGGACATAGGGGCATTATCCGAGCCCGCGCCATGCGGCGAAAATCGGTGCCTCGCTCTCCAGCCTTTCACTCCATGCCCATTGACTTCTCCCGCGCTTCCCGCTTTGCCGCAGCTTTGCTGCTGACGCTAGGTATGGCCGGCATGGCAGCGGCGGGCGCGACCGGTGTGCTGGGGCGCAGTGATTCCCCGGCCGTGGTGGAGAACGCGCAAATCCGCGCCGAACTGATTGGCCATGCGCCCCAAGGTCTTGGCCCGGGCAAGCCGCTGTGGTTAGGTCTGCAGTTGCGCCATGCCAGTGGCTGGCACACCTATTGGAAAAATCCGGGTGACTCCGGCTTGCCGACCGAACTGAATTGGACCTTGCCCCCCGGATGGCAGGCGGGCGCGATTGAATGGCCTTTGCCCCAGCGCGTGCAGATTGGCAACCTGGCCAATTACGGCTATGAAAACGAGGTGCTGCTGCCAGTGGCCGTGACCGTGCCCCAGCCCTTGCCCGGTGGCGCGGAGGTGGATATCAAGCTGCACGCCAGTTGGCTGGTTTGCCGCGAGGAATGTATTCCGCAAGAGGGCGACTTTGTGTTGCGCCTGCCGCTGCGCAGCAGCTACGCCATGCATGCGGCGTCCTTTACGGCGGCGCTGGGTGCAGTCCCGCGATCGCCGGACACCAAGGGCGCAGTCAAGCTTCAGGCACGCGTGGACAGCCAGGGTGTTTTGTTGCAGGCGCAGGGCTTACCGGCCGCGTGGCAGGGCCAAGGCGCTCCACGTGTTCCCACAAACCGCCCGCGTATTCGCCACTGTAAGCAGCCCCACGCAAAGCGATGCGGTGGGCAAGGACGGCGAGCCCGAGCCGGGCACGCAGGTCTGGCAGGGCGCATCGTGGTCTGCCCGTTTGCCCATGTCTGCGCAACGCGTGGACGAGGTCGCAGACCTCACGGTGGTGCTGGCGCGGGATGGCGCAGGCCTGGTTGTCGCAGCCCCGGTGGAGGGCAGCTGGCCTGCGCTGGCCAGCGTCGATCCGGCGGGCGCGGTCAGTCCCGCATTGGCCGCTGCGCTGGCGGCCAACGCCGCAGCCCCGGTCCAGGCCACGGCTTCGTTCACGTCTTTGGCTGTGGCGCTGGCGGCAGCCTTCTTGGGTGGATTGATTTTGAATTTGATGCCTTGCGTGCTGCCGGTTCTGGCCATCAAGGCACTGGGCATTGCCAATCAAAAGCAGCGCAAGGGCCTTGCCGCGCACCTGCCGGGGCTGGCCTACACCGCCGGGGTCTTGCTGGCCATGTTGGCGCTCGGTGCTGCTCTGCTGGCCCTGCGGGCCGGGGGCGAGCAACTGGGCTGGGGCTTTCAAATGCAGTCACCGGTCGTGGTGGCTGCCTTGGCGCTGCTGTTTACCTTGATAGCCCTCAATTTGATGGGTTGGCTGGAATTCGGGCAGGTGCTGCCCGGCAGTTGGGCCGGTGTGCAATTGCGCCATCCGACAGCCGATGCGTTTTTCTCCGGTGTGTTGGCGGTCGCGGTGGCTTCGCCGTGTAGCGCGCCGTTTATGGGTGCGTCGCTCGGTCTGGCCGTGACCTTGCCTGCCGCGCAGGCTTTGGGCATTTTTGCCGCCCTTGGCTTCGGTTTGGCGTTGCCGTTTGCGCTGGTCAGCAGCATGCCGCAGCTGGCGGCCTGGTTGCCGCGCCCGGGGCCTTGGATGCTGCGTTTGCGCCAGGTGATGGCGATTCCGATAGCCGCGACAGTGCTGTGGTTGCTGTGGGTTTTGTGGCATATGGCGGGGGTGGACGCCGCCAAGGCGTTGCCCACTGCGCCCGCACAAACCCAATCCAGCAGCGCTTATGGGCAGTGGGGCACGTGGAGTGCCCAGGCGGTTACGGCGGAGGTGCAGGCGGGACGCCCTGTGTTTGTGGACTTCACCGCCGCCTGGTGCATCACCTGCCAGTACAACAAGCAAACTGTGCTGTCCGATCCGCAGGTGCTCGGCGCATTCGCGGCTAAAAATGTGACGCTGATGCGCGCCGATTGGACGCTGCGCGATCCAGCGATCAGCGTGGCGCTGGGCCAGCTTGGGCGCAACGGTGTTCCGGTGTACGTGCTGTACCGCAAGGATCAAGCGCCGGTGGTGTTGTCGGAAGTGTTGACGGCCTCTGAAGTACAGCAGCTTTTAGCCCAGTGGTGATGGGCGCGGCCTAGGCCCGTCAGGCAAGTGCTTTTTCTGGGAAATACGTGCGCACTAAAGCCAGGAGCGCTGGCTCGGAATAGGGTTTACCGAGGTAGTGGTTCACGCCGAGCGCGCGCGCGATGTCCCGGTGTTTGTCCCCTACGCGGGAACTGATGATGATGAAGGGGATGTCGGCCGTATGCGGATCGGCGCGCACCGCGCGCGCCAAATCAAAGCCATCCATGTGCGGCATTTCGATGTCGCTCAGGATCAGGTCGGGCCGCAGCGTCTTCATTTTGTCCAGCGCATCCAAGCCGTTATTCGCCAGAACCACGTGCATGCCTTCCCGCGTCAACAGTCGCTGCGTGACGCGACGCACCGTGATGGAGTCATCCACGACCAGAACCGTGATGTAACCCGAACCCGCAGCTTGGGGTCTGTGCTGGACCATGCGGATCACTGGGCCGCTCTGGTCAACTGCCGGCGGCGTGCCGCCTTACCGTATGCCTGCGCCAGGGCCAGGGGGTCGTAAATCAATACCAGATCCCCTGTCGGTAGCGGAGACACGGTCACCAGGGCCGGCAGTTTGGCGAGTTGGGGACCCAGGTCTTTCACGGCCATCTCCCGGTCACCCAGGACTTCTGTGACCCGCAGCGCGACCAGAGGACCCGGGGCTGCCAAAGATCGCGATGGTTTCCGGCTGCCGGGTTTCCAATGGGGTCCGGGTCGGGGCCTTCCAGCAGATCACCCCCCCAAAACAAGTCCACTTCGCCATGCCCTTGGAGTTGCAGCTTGGTGGCTGACGGACCGGTCTGGCGCAGCGGGTTGCTGCAGAACTTGAAGAAGCATCGTGCGCGGCACGCCAAAGGTCAGGTTGCCCACACGGAACAAAACGATCTGGCTGAGCCCGGTGGTCACCGGAAAAACCATGGCAAAGCCACAAGCCACGGTGGGGCTCGGACTGGATCGTCAGGTGGCCGCCCATGGCGCGCACTTCAGATTGCACCACGTCCATACCGACGCCCCGCCCGGCGAACATGTTCACGTCCTCTGATGTGGAAAATCCAGGCCGTACCAACAGGGCAATGGCATCCTCGTCGCTCAGGTCCGCGTCGTGCGCCAGCAGACCTTGCGCAATGGCTTTTGATCGGATCCGGTCTTTGCGCAGCCCCGCGCCGTCGTCTCGCACATCGATGTGGATATGTTGCCCAATTTGCTGAACCGCGACGCTGATTTCTCCGGTTGGCGGTTTACCTAGCGCCAGGCGTTCGGGGCTGGTCTCGATGCCGTGCATCACTGCGTTGCGCACCAGATGTTCCAGGCAGGGGGCTAAGCGTTCCAGCATGCTGCGGTCCACTTCGGTGCTGCTGCCCTTGATGTCCAAGCGCACGCTGCGACCTGCGTGTTTAGCGACTTGCCGCACGACTGCGTGCAAGCGATCGGACACGCCGTCGAAGGCGACCAAGCGCATGCCGAGGACCTCTTGCTGAAGTTCCTGGCCATCGCGTTTTTGCAGCACGAGATCGCGGTCCAGTTCGGTCAGACCATCGCGCAGGTTTTTATTCAAAGCGCCCAGGTCGTCGGTTGATTCGGCCATCATCCGGCTTATTTCCTGCAAGCGCGTGAAGCGATCTAGTTCGAGTGGGTCAAGGCTTTGCGAATTCCCGTCGGTTGTATTGTTGCGCGACTGCATTTGGAGATCGCTTTGCATCTCCAGGGTGCGCAATTGCTCGCGCAGGCGGGACGCATTCAAGGCCAGTTGCTCCAGCGTGACCAGCATGGAGCCAGCGCGGGATTGCATGCGTGATCGCGCAACCAACATGTCGCTGCATTGGCTTAAAACCCTGTCTAAGTGTTCTGCGCTCACGCGAACCGTACGCCGCGAATCTTGTAACGGCGGATCAACCGTGGGCGTTTGCGTTTGAGCTTGCGGTGCGGGTGCGAATGTAAGACCCGTGGAGGCCACCCCCTGCAGCCCATCGAAATGCGCCAGCATGGTGTCCAGGTATTCCATGGCGGCCGATAACCAAGCATCGTTGGTCAAGCCTTCTGGTTTTTCGGACAGGGTGGACTCCAAGCTGTGCGCCATCGTGCCGAGCTGCGCTGCGCCTACCGATCGCGCGCTGCCTTTGAGGGTGTGCAAAAGCCTGCGAACATGATCGGCGTGCGTGGTGTCATCGGGTTCGGCTGCCCACATGCGCAAGGCACGGTCGAGTGCGGACAGTAGTTCGCGACCTTCGTCTTGGAACGTTGGCCAGAGGTCCGCATCAAGCGTATTCCCGTCCGCCTCCAGTGTGGGGGAGCGGTCGATTGGCACTGACGCTTCAAGCAAGGCCAGCACATCGCGCTGCGCATCCTCTAAGTGGCCTGCAGTGAACCTTTGCAAGAGCCGCTGCATTTCGGCGATACACGGCTGCAGCGCTGTGGGTATTGGGTTGGTGGCGCTGGGCGTAAAACGTTGCAGCGCTTGCTCCATGACACGGGCCACGGTGGCCAGCCCTGAAAATCCGACGGTCGATGCGCTGCCCTGAATGGCATGCAGCAAGTCTTGAATAGATTGCAGGTGGTCCGGATCGGGTTCTGTGTCCACCACCACCTGCTGCACCAGTTGGCCAAGCCGGTCTATGCGGTCTGTGGCTTCTGCCGTGAAGACCTGGAATAGTTTTTCACTGAGCCGTAAGGGCCCGACTTCTCGGTACAGCTCCGCGGCGGGCTTTACGACCGGATCGTTTCGAAGAGGGCGCATGGTGCCCTCAAGCCGGAGCGCGTCAGCGCTGATGCGGAACTCGCTTGCATCCCAGATGACTGCCTGGTCGTGTTCGATGGCGTCAATCCATTCACGAAAGCACAGCAAGGCTTGGTGCGATAGTGGCAGGATGTGGCCGTCCAGGCTGCGTTCTTGTGCCATGTAGGCATTACAAAGTTGCTCCAATGCCCACGCCGCTTCGCCGAGTTCATTTAAGCCGACCATGCGGGCGCCGCCCTTGAGCGTGTGGAATGCCCGGCGAACGACACGTATGTCCTCGATTTGTACGTCGGGGGAAGCCGCGCGCCGTATCGTGTGGTCCGCTTGGGTGAGCAACTGTCTGACCTCTACGAAAAATACCGCCATGATTTCCGCATCCGGGCCATCTGCCAGGTCAGTGACTGAAGCCTGGCTCCGTGTTGGCGGTACTTCCACCGGCGCTGCTACTTCGTGCCCAGGTAACAGATCCAAATTCTCTGCCTCGATAGGCATGGGTTCGGGGCGGGCCTGTGCCAGCAACGCGCTTGAGACAAGTTGCCCGGCCGAGGTATCAAAGTAAAAAAGCGTTTTCGCTAAAGCCGGTTGGAGTACCAGTGTGTCAGTGATCACGCGCAAGGCCCCCATATTGGCAGCCCACAGCGTTTGGGTAGCGTGAGGGATCACGCCGGATGTCGGCTGCTGGGCCATGCTGGAGATTTGTCCGCGCAGGTGCTTTGTTGCCAAGTGAGCCTGCTCCAAGCCCAGCATCGCAAATATGCCATCTGCCTGCTCCAATTCATCCAGTGCCTGTGGTAGGGCACGGGCGTCCGCTGCGTCTGCGAAATAGCGCTCTAAAGAGCGCTCAATCCCTTGCAGTACCTTGTTCAGTGCGCTGACCAGGCTGGTCATGGAGCGCTCGGCGGCACCACGATGGAAGATTTTCAGCATCCAATCGTCCAGGGCTTCGACGTGCTGAGTCTGACGCGCTTGGCGCAGCCGCCGCGTCAGTTGTTGGCAACGCTGGTCCAACAGCTCGCCTGCGGAGTAGGGGTCTTCGCACGCCGCCTGCAGCGTCAGCAATGCGACCGCGACTTCCATGTTGATGGCACTGCTGGGAGCTTGCTGGGATTGCTGGAGGGTGTGGAGGTAGCCCATCAGCTCCCGGAGCAATTCGGCAGACAAGGGGGCCGCCTGTGTTGCCAAAGTGCTCAGGTCTGCCAATTGCGCGGTGATAACGGGAATTTCAGGTTTCTGACCGCTCATCACGGCAGCCCAAGTTTCGATCAATGCGCCTACCTTTTCGTGCAATGCGGCCCAGCGCTGGGGGTCGCGCTCGCTAAAAGTATCGGTTTGGTAGTCAATGGCTGATGCGTCCGCCAAGCCGTAACTTTTGCGGACCAGCTCCAAGTGGGGTGCGTTGAGATCCGGACTGGGACGCGCGCACGCACAGAAAAAAAGCATCTCACGGGCGTGCTGTGCCAATTGCTCTGTCCCGAGGTGCTGGCGGATGAAGGATCCGCGCAGTGCGGTCATCGCACGTTTGATTTCGAAGGTATGGGTCAGAAGGTTGAGGCTGACCGCTTCGAAAAATCCGGCAGCGATATGCCAGTAGGTGCTGGGTAGTTCATCGCTGCTGCCGTGGGCCAGCGCGCTGCACCATTCGACGACTTTCTGCGCCGAAGCGGGGTCGGCACTGCGTAGGCTTCCGAGCAAGGCTTGGTCAAACATCGCCATCCGGTCGTCACCCGTAGGCATGGTCCCCGCAGGCACAGCTGGGCGCGCAAGCGCCTGCCAGCGCCAAAGCGGCGGCCATAAATCTGCAGGATGGATGCGGCCTGTGCAGTGAATGCGATGAACCGCCCGATAGCTTGGGAACAGCGCCACGGGGGAGTAGGTGTGCCCGCTTAAACGCGCTTGGGAAAAGTTGATGACAGCCTGGCTGGCGCGATGAATCTGCGCTACGGCCTCTTCTGTGCAGGTCGCCGGTTTTTGGATGAAAGTTTCTACGGCGGTCTTGGCTTCATTCAGTATTTTTGCAGTCTCCAATTGACCAACCAAGGCCAGGGCACCGGCGGCTTGTTCGAACTGCCGTTGCGCGGAGAGCAGGTTAAGGTTATCCTGCCAGCCCTCGGTCTCCAGTGCCGCCGACTGGGACGCGCGTGCCGCCCGGCGTAGACCTAGGATCGCCATCGGCATCGATTGGCGCAGGTCATTGAGCACCCAGGCCAAGGGTCCCAGGTCTTTCGCTGCTCCCGTGCGTGGATCGGTTTCGCTTGAAAATTGCAGCAGCTCACTCATGGCATCAGGCCACCTTAAAGCGGGCTACCGACTCGCGCAGATCGTCTGCAGCGCTGCGCAAGCCCTGCACCTTGTCGGCATTAAGCTGTGTGCCGTGGGATGTCTGTTCGATCAGCCCGACGATGTTTTGCATGCCGTGGGCTATTGCTTTGGCGGATTCCGATTCCTGGTTGGCCGTGTCGGCGATCTTTTCAATGCGCGATGTCACATCCGTCGATAGTTGGTTAATTGCGTTGAGCGCTACACCCGCGCGATCGGCTAGCTTTGTACCCTCCACAACACTCTGGGCCGATCGCTCCATCGCCCCGATGGCGTTTTGCGCATCTGTCTGTATGCCAATGACCAATGTGGTGATTTGCCGCGTCGCATTGGCGCAGCGTTCGGCCAGTTGACCTACCTCTTCAGCCACGACCGAGAATCCCCGTCCGGCCTCGCCGGCAGAAGCCGCCTGAATGGCGGCGTTGACTGCCAAGGTATTGGTTTGTTCGGTGATGCCGTAAATCAGCGCAGTGATTTCCCCGATTTCCTGGGACGATTCTCCTAGACGCTTGATGCGTTTGGACGTCTCATGAACATGGTCCCGCAGCATGTTGATGCTATTGATGGCTTCCTGAACGGCATCCAGGCCGGATTGCGCTGCCGCGCGGGATTGGCGTGCTACCTCCGCGGATACCTGGGCTTGCGCTGACACGGCGTCCACTTGCCCGGCCAGATGGATAACCGATTGTCCGGCCCCCCGCATGGCTGACAGTTGACTTCGAGAGGATTCCAGCAGGACCGAGGAAGTGGAGTCAACCTGGGCGATCGTCGACATGACCCGTTCGGCGGTACGGAGTACGCCAATTACCAGTATGCGCAGTTCTTCCACTGTGTAGTTCACTGCGTCAGCGATGCCGCCTGTTACGGCCTCGCTGACAGTCGCCCGCTTGGTGAGGTCGCCGGAGGCGATATCTTGTAGTTCTTCCATCAGCCGTAATATGGCCAATTGTGTGATCTGATTGGCCTGTTTTGCTTCTTGGGTAGCGGCCTCGGCCCATTGCAGTTGCAAGAGCGTGTTCTGGTGCAGGCGGTCGGCCTCCCGCTGTGCGTAGTCCTGTTTTGAGAATCGCAGGTACAACAAGCCCACCAGCGCAACCAGCAGAAGTCCGCGCAGCAACATATCGGCCACCCACTGCGCGCTGTTGTGATGGAGACCTTGCTGGAGTTCGTCTCTGAGCGCCCGCACCTCTGCGTCCAATTGTTCCGCCCCTGAATCCACTTGAGACGCAAGCCCTTGCAATTCTTTCAGGCCCTCTATTCTGTTCTGCAGGTCTTGGGCCAGTACTGCAATGGAGCGTGCTGTTTGCATGAGCTTGGCTGCACGCGCACTGGCCAGCAGATCTTTAGGCGCAGTGGTTCTTTGGTTGGCCAGCGCCAGCGCCAACGCAGATTCACGCTGGCCAAACGCCGCCAATTGGGGGAGTATCTGCCCAACAAGTTTGGCGACCTCGTTGTTGGACCGCAGTTGCTGCGCCCATTGCTTGGTCAAGGCGGCCATGTTTTCTAGGGCATTCCACGTCTCCGTCTCGGTGTCACTCAGGATGCCCGTCGGCTTGAAAAATGCCGTTGTGCGCAAAGTCTGAGCAAAACGCGTAGTTTCATCTGCAATCGAATCGGCCAGTTGTTTGGTTTCCCGCGCCTTGGACTGTGCCAATGCGACGCTTTGACCCGCCATTTGTGCCTGGCGCACCAGCGTAGCGATGCTCGCAATCCGCTCTTTGGGGACCACAGCTACACCGACCCATTCGGGCAGAGAGTCATCGGCCTCCAGTAGGCGGAGTGATTCGCTCAGCGATGCGGAACGTGCTGACAGTTGATCCATCGCAGTGGTGTTGCCCTGCGATGCGACTTCGGCTGCGCGACCCAGAAAACGCATATCGCTTGCCATCGTGCTGGATGCGATGATTTTCGGGAGGACTGACCGCTCCTCCAAGTACCGGTAGCCCGAGATCGCCAATGACCATGGGAAGGCTGAAGGCCAGAGCGCTCAATGAAAATCCTGTCGGAATTGCCGGGCCGTGCGTCGCCCCAGGAAAGAACGGCAGAGTGATGAAGGCGTCATCGCTCGTATCTGCTACCTTGTCGCCTACGGGTTTGCCCTTCTGGTGCCGTTGCGACACGGATGTCGCCCCGATAGTCATGGCCGGATCGGCTTTTTTCATAGAGACGCCTGTGCCAAGCTGATCGACCGCGCCTTATGAGCGGATGTCGACCACGTCGGCATCAGGTTGACCTCCAGCCAGTGTGACTACCGCTGCGGTCGCGGTAGATGTCGTTAATCAAGCGGGCCACGAGGGCGCTGCGCTGACTGGAACATGCGTCGAAATCCTCGGCGTTACGCAGGCCTTCCAACTCTTCCAACAACAAGGCCACACAGCATTCCCAGTGACGCGCCCAGGGTCAAAACGCAGCCGCCTTGTTCATCCACCGGGACGCCGCAGACCGATGTATTCCTCTGGCAGTATGCACCCCCGCTGGATGGCCAAGAAGTCGGGCAAGTCGATAACCCCGTGCAGCTCGCCCCGCAGGCTGACGAGGCCGCAAAACCAAGGCGTGTGTAAAGGGGACTTTCGTCACGGTAGCACCCCGGATTATTTCGCCCGTGTGATCCAAGGTGAAGAGGTAGCGGTTTTGCGGGGAAATACATGCCAGCCACTTCGCAGTCGGTTGCGCTGGTTGAATACCAAGTCTGCGGCTTGGGCGTCATGCGTCTGCGCCTCCGTCATTGCTGACGCTTAGTGGGCCATCGTGTATTGGCGTTATCCGAGTGCTTGAATTTTGAGACAGCAGGGCGGTGGCGTCTCACTGGCTTGGTGAAATAGCCTTTGGCACCTTGGCGCAGCCCCCATAGCTTGTCGCTCATCAGGCTTTTGCTTGAGCACAAAAAAATAGGCAAACCCGCATACCGCGGGTGTTCGCTGCAACTGGCGGGTGAATTCGAAACCGTTGACGCCGGGCATGACCACGTCCATGCAGTATCAAATCGGGGCGATCGGTTTGGAGGAAATTCCAAGCTTCCGCAGCAGGTTCCCGCATTGAAGACTGTCGTACCCAGCCACCAGTCAGCAAGCTCGGACAGCACCAAGCTTTCTGTCTTCGAGTCGTCTACGATGAGAATTTTTTGAACTGGCCATCTCATGGCTTGGCTGCGAGCATTTGTCCAAGCCGCTGCTGCATCCAGAGATATCCTGTTTGCCAAACGGTTTGGTCAGGTAACTTGCCGCCCCGGCGATTTTTCCGCGGGCCTTATCGAATACCCCATCTTTGGACGAGAGCATAACGACGGGTACGTCGGCGAAATTCGCACTTTGCTTGAGGATGGTGCAGGTCTGGTACCCGTCTAGCCGGGGCATCATGACGTCGCAAAAGACCAGATCTGGCCTTTGACTACCGATCTTCGACAAGCGCGTCAAAGCCGTCCTCGGCGAGCATCACCTCATAACCGCCCTGACGCAAAAAAACCTCGGCGCTGCGTCGAATGGTGGCGCTGTCATCGACCACCAACACCCTGCTGGACGCACTGTGAGTTCTCATCATTACTCCTACCTCTTTATATTCTGCTATTTAATTTGCAACTATAGTACTATTTTACGCCTTTGGGCTGTATCCAACGTTTAGTCGAGGCCGTTCGCTTCCATGAGGGACTCAGAAAATAAGCGTCTAGCGTCTGGTTCAACTCATCCAACTTGTCTCCACGGGCGTTGAGCAATCTCGTTCGGCACATGATTCGGTCGTTTGGCTAGTCCGTGCAGGCTCTTGACGCTGCCGCAGCTTGGTTCAATAAGTACCTTTGGCGCAGCGTTTTGGTGGCTTCGTCGTACCAGTCTTCACAGCTACTGGCACATTTGCTGTGATATGTCCGTGACGCTCGTGCCCGCACTGCGGTCACCAACTTCGCCGTGAAATCGGCTTGCTTTAAGCTTGTGCACTTGGCTATTGCCGAGAAACTGAAGATGCCCATGCAAAGCGCTTGTTTCAGCAAAGCTCGCAGGTAGGCGCGCGAGCTGCAGTGGCGGGGGCGACTGATTGCGTGGAGTCGTGGACTTCGCGAGTTCGCTTCTCGGGTCAGAAGCCGCCAATATTTGGCCCATTTCGCCAGCCCAATGCTCAACCAGTCTCCACGTAGATCATGAATATCTTTTTGCGCTTTTTCGTAGGCGATGACGGACGGATGGCAATCCCTCACTTTGAAGCAAATTTCTGAGCCAAAGTAGCGACCGTTGTCGCAAGGTTAGGCATTTGCAGTGTGCGTCTGATTTTCTCCAAAAGGTCTAGCACAAGTGGATTCGATGACTTGTATTTTGAGCTTCTCTTTTTCGTAGTCCATTGGTATTTCTGTTTCGTCAACTGAGGTTTTTTTGCCTCTTCCAGCGAACGGCGGTTCTTGCGCTAGCAGCAAGTCCTTCTGTTGCTTTAATGTCCCGCCTTCGCATAAGCAGTACTTGCTCCATAGCCGCTCTACAACGGGCTAATTCGTTAGACAGATCCTCCTGGCGGCGCTGGTGGTGCGTGACAAAGAGCGTTTTTCCACAGGAGTTGCTCAAGCTTTGACAGGTCGCTGCGTGCCAAAAGTGCGGCATCGCCTGCGCCTTTTGCCGCGTTCGCCTTGCTGGCGGACACGCTCACCACGCGCTCAGGGGCAATACCCAGGGCTGTTGCCACGTCCATCCGTTGTTGGTGTAGTCGCCGATCGATGGTGCGCACGTCATGCCGCGAATCCCAAAAGGCGTCGGCCTTGTTCAGTACCACCAACAGTTCGCACCCCGCTCCTTCACCCTGTGCTAGGTGCTGTCGCCATAGAGCGCGTTCGGAAGCGGTCAGGCCGGTGTCAGCGGACAGCACAAACACCAGCACGTCGCACGTTCCAAGCAAACCGAGTGCGCGCTCGGGCTCGTCCGCCAGCGCATTTGAGCCCGGCATGTCCAGAATGCGTAAGTCGGGTTCCAACGTGGGATGCGGGAGGTTGACGATCGCGTACCGCCAGCGCGCGCGCGCGGGGGTGTGTAGGACAGCGGATTGTTTGGTTTCCTGGTTGGATTGGTCTGCTGAGCTTTCCTGCGCTTGCGTCAAAGTGATGCGCAGCAAAGCTTCCGTGACTTGCCCAGGATTGTCTGCCGCTAGTTCTACGTGTGTCCATGACTCGGGTTGCTCCTGCCATGCCAAAAGCGGACGCGGATCTTCAGTGGTTTGTATCGGTAACAGCTGCAGGCTTGGCGCCGACTGTGCTTGGAATCTAATTTCAGTAGGACATAAGGTGGTTGGCCCGGGGCCGACCGGTAGCACTGGATGGGAATCTGCGCCGAAAAAAATGGCGTTTATCAGTTCAGACTTTCCGCGCGATATTTCTCCTACGAAGCCAAGTGACAGGGTGTCACTTTTTAAACCTGTCAAGATCCCCGCGATTCGGCCTGCGTTTTCAGGTTCGATTAAGGCGTGCGTTCGCGCCCACCGTTCCAGTAAGCGCAAGCGCAAGCCAATGCCGGTGCGCCAAGCCTGCCTGCGCTGGAAATAGTCGATTTTTGTATCCTGCATTCTAGTTGGCACTCCTTGTTGGTATTTTAGTGACTTGGATATCTGCAGCTGTCGTGCCGTCTCCGGGTTTGGCCGCCCCATGCCGCGCTAAGTCATTGATTTGCTTCGGTGGCCGCCTGATACCAGTATTTATTACAGTTATTTGGTGACTTATGCACAAATTTGGTGTAGGGGTTTTCCCACCATGCATGGCGGCCCCAAGACAAGTTAGCGCCAGCGTTAGTACGCTAAGTCATTGAAAAATATAGATTAAATAATTTGTCTAATTTTTAATCAACCTAATAATCACCGTGTAATGCCTAGGGCATACCCGCTGAAGACAGGACTATCAACAAAGTTATCCACAGAATCTGTGGGCAATAACAAGACCCTTATGAATCAAGGGTTTAGCGCTCTTTCCGCAGATTCACATCCGTAGACCGCGCTTAACTCGGATTTCGGAACTGGCTAACAATCGGTGGCATGGTTGTCCACATTCCCGTTCTGGTTCACACCCCCGCGCATGCGGGGATTGGGCCGGTTCTGACCTACACGGCCGAGGAGTCGCTGCCTCCCGGTAGCCTGGTCCGCGTGCCCCTGGGCAGCCGCGAGACGGTGGGTATTGTGTGGAATGTGCAGTCCCCGGTTGACGGAGCTGGCGCAGATCCCTCAATGCTGGGCGCGCCGGCACTGCGGCCCATCGCAGGCCTCTTGGAAGGTGTGACCCCCTTGTGCCCGGCCTGGTGCCAGCTACTGAGCTTTGCGGCGCAGTATTACCAACGATCGATGGGCGAGGTGGCGATCGCTGCGCTGCCGCTGCAATTGCGCGACTTGACGGCGCAGCAACTGGCCCGCCGCCTTGCTGCGAATGCCAAGCAACCAGCACAGGGCCCGATGCAGCCAGTGACCCAGGCTGGCCAAGAAACCCCCGCGTTGACGCCCGAGCAAAGTGCCGCCTTGGCACGGATTGATGCTGGCACTGGACCGTTTTTGCTGTTTGGTACCACCGGCAGCGGCAAAACCGAGGTGTACTTGCAGGCCGCCATGCGGGTGCTGTCCGAACAGCCCGACGCGCAGGTGCTGGTGATGGTGCCGGAGATCAATCTGACGCCGCAGTTGGAGGCGCGTTTTCGCGCGCGCTTCGAGCCGCAATATGGACCGTCCAGCGTGGTCAGCATGCACAGTGGAATGAGCAACCCGCAGCGCCTGCGCAGCTGGTTGGCTGCGCACCAGGGACCGGCGCGTATTGTTTTGGGAACCCGGATGGCGGTGTTCGCGTCCATGCCGCGTTTGCGGCTGATCGTGGTGGATGAGGAGCATGACCCCAGCTATAAGAGCAGCGAAGGTGCCCGCTACTCCGCCCGCGACTTGGCGCTCTACCGTGGCCGCTTGGACGGTGCCAAGGTGATACTGGGTTCTGCTACCCCTTCTCTGGAGACTTGGTACCACAGCCGCGAAGCCGCGCAGGGTGGGCGCTACGAGCGCCTGCTCATGCCCAGCCGTGTGGGGCAGGGCGCGATGGCTTTACCGCTGCTGCGCCGGGTCGATATGACGCACCAACCCAAGGGCGCTGTGTTGTCACCCCCTTTGCTCGATGCGATGCGCCAACGGATCGGCCGCGGCGAACAATGCCTGGTGTTCATCAACCGGCGCGGCTATGCGCCGGTTTTGCGTTGCGATGCCTGCGGCTGGAAAAGTGAATGCAGCCATTGCAGTGCCTTTCGTGTGTTCCACAAAATCGACCGGACCTTGCGCTGCCACCATTGCGGCTTTACTGACAAAGTCCCCAAGGCCTGTCCGGAGTGCGGCAATCTGGACATCGGCACACAGGGCCGGGGCACGGAGCAGGTGGAAGAACATATTGCGGAGCTGCTCGCCGACTTGCGCCGCCCCGGTTCGCAGAGTCCGCAGTATCCCGATGGCGAGCCAGTGCGCGTGGCGCGTATTGATGCCGACAGCACCCGCCTCAAAGGCGCGCTGCAAACACAAATGGCGGCCGTCCATGGGGGCGAGGTCGACGTTTTGGTGGGCACCCAGATGATTGCCAAAGGCCATGACTTTCGCCGCGTCACGCTGGTGGCCGCCATCAACCCCGACGGTGCTTTGTATTCGGTGGATTACCGCGCGCCGGAGCGCCTGTTCAGCCTTTTGATGCAAGCGGCCGGTCGCGCCGGTCGCGACGCCAGCCTGGGCGCACAAAGTGAGGTGTGGATTCAGACGCACCAACCCGCGCACCCGCTGTATGCCGCATTGAAACAGTACGACTACCCCGCCTTTGCTGAGAGTCAGTTGCAGGAGCGCCAGCAGGCGGGCATGCCCCCCTTCAGTTTCCAGGCGCTGGTGCGTGCTGAGGCGCGCACGCAAGAAGCGGCGCAGGCGTTTTTGGTCGCAGCCAGCGCGGCCGCACGCAGCGAGATGGCGGGCTGGGAGGGTTGGACGGAAATTTTGCAGGCGGTCTTTTTGTATTCCGCCGTGCCGATGGGTATGCAGCGCGTGGCCAACGTGGAGCGCGCGCAAATGCTGGTCGAGAGTGCCAACCGTGGCGCGTTGCAAAAGTTCCTTGCGGCCTGGCAACCCATCTTGCACAGCAGCCGCAAACTACCGGCGTGCAAGGGCTTGATACGTTGGGCGATCGATGTGGATCCGGTGCTGGTCTGACAAGGCCGCCGCCGCACCGGCAGGCGATAAGATGCACCCACCTCTCCCGCCGCCACGCGGCGCGGCCCGCCCGCACAGCCCTCCGTTTTCCGCCTTCGCATGTCCACCGCGCCCGCTATGAATACTGCCCAGCAAGAGGCGGTCAACTACATGCACGGGCCGCTGCTGGTGCTGGCCGGTGCAGGCTCGGGTAAGACCCGTGTCATCACCCACAAAGTGGCCCGCCTGATCCAAGCCGGTATGCCCGCCAACCGCGTGGCGGCCATCACCTTCACCAACAAGGCCGCTGCTGAAATGCGCGAGCGCGCCAAGGCCTTGATCGGGCGCGTGGCCGGTGAGGTGCTGATCTGCACCTTCCACGCGCTGGGTGTGCGCATGCTGCGCGCCAACGGCGCGGTGCTGGGGCTCAAGCCACAGTTCAGTATTCTGGATACCGACGACGTCACCAGCATCCTGAAAGACGCCGGCGGCAGCACCGACGCGGCGACGGCCCGGGCCTGGCAATGGACCATCAGCGCGTGGAAAAGTGCGGGCCTCAACGCCGAGCAGGCCCTGGCGCAGGCGGCCGACGATAGCCAGCGCATCGCCGCTGTGGTGATGGGCCGCTACGAGGAGCGCCTGAGCGCCTACCAAAGCGTGGACTTTGACGACCTGATCAGCCTGCCGCTGAAACTGCTGCGCGACCACCCCGAGGTTCGCGCCCAGTGGCAGGCGCAGATGGGCCATGTGCTGGTCGACGAATACCAGGACACCAATGCCACCCAGTACGCCATGCTCAAGCTGCTGGTGGGCTGCGAGCCCGATGGCAGCCTGTCGCCGGGCAAGGATGCCGCCCGCTTCACCGCCGTGGGCGACGATGACCAGAGTATTTACGGCTGGCGCGGTGCCACCTTGGACAACCTGCGTCTCTTGCCCCAGGATTTCCCCCAGCTCAAGGTCATCAAGCTCGAGCAAAACTACCGCAGCACCTCGGCCATCCTGCGCGCGGCCAACAACGTCATCGGCCCCAACCCCAAGCTGTATCCGAAAAATCTGTGGAGCGACCTGGGTGAGGGCGAGCCGGTACGGGTGGTCGACGCCGACACCGAGGACCACGAGGCCGAGCGCGTGGTGGCGCGCATCCAAAGCCTGCGCGCCGATGGTCTGGCCCAGCCGGGCCCGCAGTTCAAAGAGCTGCGCGACTTTGCGGTTTTGTACCGTGCCAACCATCTCTCCAAACCCTTGGAAAAGGCCTTGCGCAAAGCCGCCATTCCCTACAAGGTGTCCGGCGGCCAGAGTTTTTTTGACCGGGCCGAAATCCGCGACTTGTGCGCCTGGTTCCGCCTGTGGGCCAACAACGACGATGACCCCGCTTTTCTGCGCGCCATCACCAGCCCCAAGCGCGGCATCGGCCACCAGACGCTGGGCAGCCTGGGCAGCTTTGCCACACGCTACAAAGTGAGCCTGTTTGAAGCCTTGTTTGCGTCATCCCTGGGGTCTGCGCTGCCCGCGCGCGCAGTGGGCAGCCTGCACGAATTCGGCCGCTTCGTGAACGACTTGCAGTTCCGCGCCCGGCACACCGCAAGGCGCAGAGGCGGCATTGGCCTTTTTGCATGAATGGCTGATTGACATTGCTTACGAAAAGCATCTGTACGACGGCGAAGAGAGCCCGCAAATCGCCGCAGCCAAGTGGGCCAATGTGATGGAATTCTGTGAATGGATGGCGCAGCGCTGTGGTGGCCAGGTGGATGAGGACATTGTGGTGATGCAGACACCCGCGAAAAACCTGCTGGAGGTAGCGCAGACCATCGCCTTGCTGTCCACGCTCAACGAGCGGGAAAAAGACCAGAACGTGGTGACCTTGTCAACGCTGCACGCGGCCAAAGGGCTGGAGTGGCCGCATGTGATGCTGGTGGGTGTCACCGAAGGCATGCTGCCCTTCAAAATGGACGACGGTGCCGACAAGCCCGGTGGCAGTACCCGCGCCGATGAGCTGGCCAATCTGGCAACTGCCGAGCGCCTGCAAGAGGAACGCCGCTTGATGTATGTGGGCATCACCCGCGCCCAACGCACCCTCTCGGTCAGTTGGACCAAGCGCCGCAAAAAGGGCCGCGATCTGATCGCTGCGCAACCCAGCCGCTTTATCGCGGAAATGGCCTTGGACCAGAACACCATCAAAGAAGACCCGCGCGAAAAACTGCGTGCGTTGCGCGCCGAGTTTGCTGCCCGCGCAGCGCAAAACGCCGGCTGACTTCGCGCCCTGCGCCGTTCTTCGACGCTAGTCCTGACCCTGCGTCAGCGTGTCGAGTTGGAAGCGTCCGCTCTTGTCCCACAGCCAGGTCTCGGTATAGCTCACACCGCCCATGTGAACTGGCGCGGGGTAGGGTGCCGCGGCGCGTACCAACTGCTCAATTTCCTGGGTCACACGTGGTGAGTTCTTGGGAGCGCGGCCCCAATGGATAGCCGCCACCTCACCGCGCGCGTCAATGTCGATATGGATGACGCCGATGGCTAACACCATGCGGGGCAGTTTCCCGGCAAATATCCGGTCAGGAAACTTGCGGTAGATGTGCCGAGCACCATCCAGCCGGTAAGCCTGTGGATTGCGCGCACCGGATAGCAATGCGGGCGGGGGTGGTGGCTTTGGCGCTGGAACGGGTGCTCTGGGCGCTGTGAGGGCGGCAAGTTGTTCTATCTCGCGCGCCGGTGCTGGTGCAGGTGCAGCGGGCGTTAGCGCTGGCACTGGTACTGGTACTGGTACTGGCTGGGGTAGTAGTGCGGGTGGGGTTGGGGGTGCCGGTACTGGTGCCGGTGTCGGTGCGGGCGGCAGTGGTGCAATGACTACAGGCTTGGGCAAGGGCTCTGCGGCGGGTGCTGGCACTGGTAAGGGCTCAGGTACAGGCGCTGGAACGGGCTCAGGCACAGATACGGCCACAGGCGGCGAAGGTGTTATCGGTTGGGCGACGGGAATGGCCACCGGCTCAAGCGCGGGTTTGGGAGAAACGACTGGAAGTTGCGAGGCGCAGGATGCCAGCATCACCAAGCCCGCAAGGACCGCCCACCTCCAAAAGGCAGCGCCCCGGTCAGGCTTGGTCAAGGCGTTGCGGTCTAGCGTGTGGGCGTTTTCCAAACCAGGCTTCCCTTCTCGGGTGAATCGGCGCTGCGTGCATGCGCGGGACAGTATATTGCTGGCATGACAACACATCCATCCCCGCGCGACGGCCTGCTGGCCTTGTTCAACGCTGCAGTGCAAAGCGCCATGCCGGCCCATACGCTGGCCGCGCATTTGCCAGCGCCGCCTAAGGGCCGCACCTTGGTGTTGGGCGCGGGTAAGGCCGCTGGCGCGATGGTGCACGCGCTGGAGGCCGCCTGGCCCGCGGATGCGCCCTTGTCGGGCTTGGTGGTTACGCGCTATGGCCACACGCCTGCAGCGGCCACCGGGTGTTGCGGCGCGGGTGGAAATTGTTGAAGCCTCGCACCCGGTTCCTGATGCCGCCGGTCTGGCCGCTGCGGCGCGTATTCTGGCTTTGACCCAGGGCTTGCACGAAGATGATTTGGTGATTTGTCTGATGTCGGGCGGTGCGTCGGCTTTGCTGACATTGCCCGCTGACGGGCTGGACTTCGAAACCAAACAAGGCATTAACCGCCAGCTGCTCGACTGCGGTGCCGCGATCGATGAGATGAACTGTGTGCGCAAGCACCTCTCGCGGATCAAGGGCGGGCGTTTGGCCCAGGCCTGCGCCCCGGCGCGCGTGCTCACGCTGGCGATCAGCGATGTGCCCGGTGATGACCCCTCGGTGATTGGTAGTGGGCCAACGGTGGCGGATGCCACCACCTGCGCCGACGCTTTGGCGATCTTGCGGCGCTACGGCATCGCGGTTCCGCCGGGCATTCAGGCGGCGCTGGAAGCAGGCGCGCTGGAGACCCCCAAGCCCGGCGACCCCGCGTTGGCACGGGTACAGGTTGAAGTGATTGCCGCGCCCCAGCGTTCGCTTGAAGCCGCAGCTACGCTGGCCCGCAGCTATGGGCTGCAAGCCTTTGTTTTGAGCGATGCCATGGAAGGCGAATCGCGCGAGGTCGCCAAAGTCCATGCCGCTTTGGCACGCGCGGTAGCGCTCGGACGCGGCCCTTTCCCCAAGCCCTGCGTTTTACTCAGCGGTGGCGAGACTACGGTCACCATACGCCCGCGTGCACCCGGCGCGCCCAAGGGCCGTGGCGGACGTGCAGGGGAGTTTTGCCTGGGTCTGGCACAGGCCCTGCAAGGCGTGCCCGGCGTGTGGGCCTTGGCTGCAGATACCGACGGCATTGACGGTGTGGAAGACAACGCCGGCGCATGTGTAGGCCCCGACACGTTGCAGCGTGCGCGCGCTGCGGACCTCAAGCTCGCCGATCATCTGGAGCGCAACGACGCTTACAGTTTTTTCCATGCGCTCGGTGACCTGGTGGTGACCGGTCCCACCCACACCAATGTGAACGACTTCCGGGCCATTTGGATCGCGTAGCGGGTCCCGGCGGGCGGGCGGCTGATAATCAGCGGCTTTGCCACCCCTCTTGGAGCTTTGTTTGACTGTTTCTCTCGCGCCGCCTGACACACTGGTTTCTGATTTCCGCCATGCCATGCGCCGCCTGGCCGCTACGGTCACCCTGGTTACCACCAGCGACGCCCAAGGGCAACGCTATGGCATGTTGGCCACCTCGGTGACATCGGTCACCATGGAGCCACCCATGCTGCTGGTTTGTGTGAGCCGAAGCGCCCACGTACACGCGCCTTTGATGGCACGCAAACGCATGTGTATCAATGTGCTGCTCGACGAGCAGGCCGAACTGGTGCGGGCCTTCAGCAGCTCCTTACCCCACGACGAACGGTTTGCCAATGTCGATTGCGAAAACCACACGACCTTAGCCTTACCCTACCTGAGGGATGCACAGGCCCTGTTTTTTTGCGAAGTCGACCAGGTTGTTGAAGCCGGGACGCATTCCGTCGTGCTGGCACGGGTGCTGGAATCCCGCGCTATCGACGCAGTGCGGCCTATGGTCTACGTGGACGGGCGCATGAGCCATCTCCCCAGTACCGCGACTGCCTAATCACATGCTACTTTGCTGGACCCTTGCGGCCTGCGCTTGCGCCGCCTCTTTGCGCTCGCTGTAGCGGTCCACCAGGTAGGGTGCGACGTCACGCGTGAGCAGGGTGAATTTGTACAGCTCTTCCATCACATCCACTACCCGGTCGTACAAGGCGGATGGTTTCATGCGTCCGGCTTCGTCGAACTGCTCATAGGCCTTGGGCACGGAGCTTTGGTTGGGGATGGTCAGCAGCCGCATCCAGCGCCCCAGGATGCGCAATTGGTTGACTGCGTTGAACGATTGCGACCCGCCGCTGACCTGCATCACCGCGAGCGTCTTGCCCTGGGTCGGACGGATCGCGCCGATGGCCAGCGGAATCCAGTCGATTTGGGATTTCAGGATCCCCGTCATCGCGCCGTGGCGTTCGGGCGAGCACCAGACCATGCCTTCGGACCATTCGGCCAGCGTGCGCAACTCCTGCACCTTGGGGTGGGTGTCAGGCGCGCCGTCGGGTTGGGGCAAGCCCGCCGGATCAAAGACCCGGGTGTCACCGCCCATGGCCTGCAGCAGGCGCTGCGCTTCCAGGGTTAAGAGCTTGCTGTAGGACCGCTCGCGCAAGGAACCGTAGAGCAGCAAAAAGCGGGGCGCGTGGCTGGCGCGCTGCGCGGGATCCAGCGTCTGTTCGCTGGGGATCTGGAAGTGGGCGGCGTCGAGTTGTTCGGGCAAAGGTCTCGTATGGGGCATGGTCGGTTGGGTGCTCAGCCCGGGGAGGGCGGTGGCGCAGTATCGTCCACGGCGGGCCGTCCCAGCGCGCGGTGCAACAGAACGCCCAATGCTGCACCCACCAGTTGCGCCAACACAAAGCCCGGTGCGTCGGCCGGGCTGATGCCGGCAAAGGTGTTGCTCATCATGCGGCCGAAGACGGCGGCCGGATTGGCAAAGGATGTGCTTGCGGTGAACCAGTAGGCCGCGCCGATGTAGCAGGCCACCAGCGCCGGGGCTTTGCCTGCGGGCGCACGCAAAATGACGAAGAGCAGCCCCGCAGTCGCCACTGCTTCGGCCAGCCATTGGGCCGGGCCCGTGCGGACCTTGAGCGACCATTGCACGATGTCCAGCCCGAACATGGCATGCGCGACCCATGCGCCCAGCGCAGCACCGATCAGTTGCGCCACCACGTAGGCACCCGCAAGTGTGGGGGGCAGCGCCCCGCGCATGGCCATCACCAGCGTCACTGCCGGATTGAAATGCGCACCGCTGACCGGCCCCAGGGTTTCAATCAGCACATACAAGGCAAACACCGTGGCCAGCGTATTGGCCAGCAGCGCCACGGCCACGTTGCCGCCCGCCAGGTTCTCGGCCATGATGCCTGAGCCGATGACCGCGCACAGCAGGGCGGCGGTGCCCAGCAATTCGGCCAGGCAGGTGTGGCGTGCGCTCACGAGCGGGCCAGCGCGCGGGCCTGTTCTTGCAATGCCATGCCGCGCAGGCTGGCTTGCGGCAGATTGATAAAGAGTTCCAGACGGCGGCGGATCTGGTGCAGGGTCTGGGCAAATGCCTGGCGCTTCTCATCGTCGCTGCCCTGGCCCTCGGACGGGTCGGCATAGCCCCAGTGCGCGGTGGCCGGCTGGCCCGGCCAGTAGGGGCAGACTTCGCCGGCAGCGTTGTCGCAGACAGTGATTACCAGGTCCATGTGGGGCGCATCCGGGGTGGCGAATACGTCCCAGCTCTTGCTGGACAAGCCCTCGGTGGGGATGCCGGCCTTGCGCAAGGTCTCCAGCCCCAGTGGATTGGGTTGCTGGTTGTCACGCGGGCTGCTGCCGGCGGAAAACGCTTTGAAGCGCCCGCCACCGATATGGTTGAGCAGGGCCTCGGCCAAGACGCTGCGGGCCGAATTGTGGGTGCATAAAAACAGGACGTTCAAGGGCTTGGTGTCGGACATGGTGGCTTCCTTCGTGGTTAACAAGTGGCGCAGACCGCTTCGGGGTCTACTTCGCAGATGGCACCCTCGCAGCAATTGCGGCTCAAATAGGCCAGCAGCGCGTTCATGCGGTCGAATTGCGCGCGGTAAATCAGGTTGCGCCCCTGGCGCTCCTGGGTGATCAGCTGTGCGTGGGAGAGTTCTTTGAGGTGGAAGGACAGGGTGTTGGCGGCGATAGCCAGGCGCGATGCCAGATCACCGGGGGTCAGCCCGCCCGGCCCGGCTTCCACCAGCGCGCGGAACACGGCCAGGCGCGACTCCTGGGCAAGGGCTGCGAGGGCTTTGACTGCGTCGATTGATTCCATATTTCGATGATAGTCGAAATATAGGCTGGGTAGCGTCGACGAAAGGTGTTATCAGGGCCCCGGGGCCACAATGTATTCCCGCCCCAGCAGCCATTGCTGCGGATCGGCGATGTTGTCCAGGCGGACTTCCCCTGCCTTGTGGCGGCTCTTGACGAACCAGCGTTTGTCCAGCACGCGGCAGCTGGGCAGGCATTCGGGTTGGGCGTCGGATTCGACAATCCAGACTACTGCGTCGAACTGGCGCAGCAAAAATCCCAGGCGCTGAGGAGCGGGCATGGTGGGTTCCAGCACCCCGGTGTTGCGGCCCAAAGCATCGTAGGGAACCAGATCGGCACCCGGCAGCACAAAGCGAAAGCGCTCGAACTGGCCGGTGAATCCGTTGGGCACGGCCACCCGTTTACCCGCCAGGGCAGCTTGCGTCGCAGGGCTGAACTGGGCGCTACGCTGGTCCAGGGGTGCCGTCATGAAAAGAAAACAGGCGTACAGACCGGCGCAAAGCCATAAGGCCCCCATGCGGCTGTACCTTGGCATCAGAACGACTGCCAGCGCTGCTGCCAGGCTAGCAAGCGTTAACGCCATAGCGCTCCACAGTAGCAACGGGCTGCCGACATCGCTTTCTCCCAGCACCCAAGTAATCCGAGCAACTACCAGGATGGCGGGCACCAGTACAAGCGCGGTGGCCACGAACCAGCCGCGACCGATGCGCTCCCACAGCAAGGCCAGAGCGATGGCTACGGCCGGCATAGCCGGAATCAGGTAGCGCGCATCGCGCTGGCTGGGGATGGCAAACACCAGCAGCCAGACCAGGGGCCATAGCCACAGCAGGTGCAGCACAGGTGGCAGCGTGGTCTGCGCACCGCGCTTGTGCCAGCCCAGCTTGGCGGCGCTGACCATGCCCCCCACGACCACCAGACCCAGTGTGGCGGCGTTTTCGGGATAGGCCCAGAGTTGCTTGTAGACCGGGTCATTGCCCCACAAGGCTGCTTGCCAGTAGGGCAGGGCGCTGTCCATCTTGCGGGTGTTCTCGCCCAGCACAAACTCCCGCCAAACGGCTGCGGGATCCGGATCGAACCAGAACCACAGCGCAAACACCGCCAGCGCGATGGCGCCGCTCAGCGCTGCCCCAAGGGTGCTCGTGATCAAGGCCCGGCGGCGTGGCTGCGGCGCAGCCAAGAGCGCCGCGCCCCACAGGGTGGCGCAGGCTGGTGCAATCAGCGCAAAGGATTTGTAGAGCGCACCGATGCCGAAACAAATACCGCTGATCAGGTACAGCCAGAATGGCGCGGAGCGCGGTGCTGCTCCGGTTGGGCGTGCGGCTATCCATAGATAAGCAAACAAGGGCAGTCCAAACCAAAAAGTCTCGGGTGCCGAAGTCAAGTAGGCCCGGCAGTAGCGGAAGGTGGAGAAAAACAGCAGGTACAGGGCGGCCGCAATGCAAGCCTGGCGCACGCTGCCGCTGATGCGTCGGGTCAACAAGGCCACCAGCGTGGCGGTCAGCAGCGTGTAGACCACGCTGGGCAGGCGCAGCGCAGCCAGAGACCAGTTCTGGCCCCAGTCGCCCGCCACCATGGCCTGCCAAAACAGCAGCGGCGGTTTGGTGTTGCGCATGCTGGTCGAGCTCGCTGGCCAGGGGCAGCCAGTGACCGGTTTGCGCGGTGGCGCGGGCGATGTGCACATAGACCAATTCATCGCCATTGGTCGGCGCGTAGGCGCTGTCCAGTCCGAAAAAATACAGCAGCACCAGGCTTGCGAGCAGCAGCAGCCAGGGCCACAGCGGGGCTTGCGGCGCGGCGCGCAGGCTGTTCATGGCCTTGGCTTTTTGAAGGTCCAGCGGTCGTTGGCCAAAAAATTGCTCACGCTGGCCACCAGGATCGCCAGCACATTGGCCAGCATGTAGTGCATGAAGTGGGACCACCACAGCGTCAGCACATATTGCAG
>CAXNME010000020.1:0-47668 GCA_964203415.1 Rhodoferax sp. | reverse complement strand
CTTTAGTACTTCGTTCCAGTTCTTACGTATTGCTAAGGTTAACCACAGTGTCAACTAGAGCCTCTCCAGCACCCTGAAATAGCTGACTGGTCGATGCCCGACACCGTCACGGCCAGTTGGCGCTGCCCGCAACACCACAATCGATCCGCTGACTACCGGGAGACGATCCGCACACCGTGCAGGGCCTGGACCTGCGTGGCAATCGACTGCCATTGGTCAATCGACTTTTTTTGCTGCACGGGTGCTTGCACGCTGGCCATCTCGACCGGTCCCACGCCTGCGCCCTGTGGCACGGGGCTTAACTGACGGGTGATTTGTTGCGGATGCTCCTTTGAAAAAGAAGTGATTTATACATCCCGCATGTGAAGTTGGCCTGCAAGCCCAGAGCGCTGCAGGCGAGTGTCACGCCCACGCCAATCGCCACGCCGGTCACGATGAACAGCGTCTGCATGCGCCCCTCTTTCAAGAAGCGGATCGCAACAATCCACTCAAACGGCAGGTAACTGGCAAACATGCAGCGGGGCTTTACGGGGCGGCGCTTCGGGCCGAAGCCGCGCTGGTCCTGCGCGGATCGTGCCTGCGCCCACCAATCACGGTCACCTTCAGGCCGGACGGGTAGCCTCCACCAGTCCCGCGCTGCGCGAACCCCGGTAATCGCGGTCCGCCGCACCTCAATCGCGTGCGCCAGACCCAACACCACAGCGCCAACCTTTGTCCAGGCATCGGACCGCCCGCCATTTAGCACCAGCGCCTGCGGCCAGGTGCCTCGATGTCGATAAACCGTCATGTCTGGCGCAAATAAGTGGCGCATGGTCTACATCGAGTTTGACTTGCACCGCCCTGTCTGCGCGTTCACACCGGGGTTGATATACCCCACCGTAGCCACAAAGCGCTCTTGCGCAAAGGCATCAGCCGACACCTGCGCCTTTTGTCCCAGCGCGATCAGCCGCAGGTTTTTTTCATCCACATCCAGCACCAGTTGCACTGCGCCCGCTGGTGACAAAGTCATCAGCACCTTGCCAGCTGCACGACATCGCCACACCTCGTGGCGGCTGATCAGCAGGCCGTCGCGCGGCGCACGGATCAGAACCGGCAGCCGACACGCGCCACGCCAGCGGCGGCGCAGGACTCCAAAACGGCACCGGCCGCCAACGCAAAGTCGCTGCCCGCCGCGCGCATGCTGTCAACTGCAAACGCGGTGGCGCGCTGCGCATCGGCCAGCTCGGCGGCAACCGAGATCATAAAAACACCGCGGCCGGAAAACCTTGTTACTGGCGGCGACACGGCGCAAACCGGCCTGCGCGCTGCCGAGCTGCGCGTCCGCCTGGCGCAGGGCTTGCGCTGCCAGCGGCAGCCGCATCGTAACTGGCGCGTGCGCGCCTGCACCACGGCCAGTTCCCGCGAGACGATGAGCTTGCAGGTCCGCATCGGATAGCGCAATCAGCACGTCGCCCGCCCGCACCGCCATGCCCTCTTGGACGAGGCGCGAGAAACCGTGGCGGTGATCTGGCCCGGCAGCATATCCACCCGGTTGGGAAGCTCTCGACGCGGCCACTGCCGACCACGGTTTGCACCAGGTCACGGCGCGTAAGGGATTCGAGTTCGACCACAGGGCCGCGCCACCAAGCCTGCGCGGCATACGCCATCCATGCGACTGCGACAAGTGCCCCCAGCCACACCGGTAAAGCCCAGCCGGAATCGACCCGAGCGTCGCCCGGCAGCCCGCGACCACAGCGGGCTTCAGGGCTCCACTACCAGCATGCACGGCGATTTCACTTTCAGCAGCGCAGCACGCTCGCCGCACAGCTTCATCGCCAGGCGCTCGCCTTGCGCCGACAAACGGACGTAAATCGCGCAACTCCAGACCATTTTTGCGCCGTCAATTTGGCTGTCAAAAGCGGCTGCGCAATGCCCGTAGCGCCCCAGTTCCGGGCGGTCACGGGCCCACTGAGCCTGCAGGGGCTCGGGCAATTTTTGCGGCGAAATAGTGGGGAAATTTTCGGCCTGCACCGGCATGGCCACAGACAGCGCGAGCAACAACAGGCTGGTAGAAAAACGGTATGGGCGCATAAATCGATCTCCAACGAAGGCCGCAGTGTGTGTGCGAACCGGAGCCCCGAGCTTCTCACATGCGCACGGCAGCCCCGTTGACCCATGTCAAGGAGCTACGCGCGGTGGCTGCTCACAATGCCCCTATCGGCCATGGCGCACGCCTGCGCCCCTTGCCTTTTGCCCTCCACCAGCCCCCAGTGCCATGAGCATCCGCCACCTTGAGTCCCTTTTTCAGCCCGTCTCCATCGCCCTGATCGGCGCATCAGACCAGCCCGAAAGCCTGGGCACGGTGATCCTGCGCAACCTCCAAGGCGCGGGCTTCAAAGGGCCGATCTGGCTGGTCAATCACAAGCGCCCGCGCATCGGCGGGCAGCTGGTCTGGCCGGATGTGGCCTCGCTGCCCGGCGTGCCGGACCTGGCCGTGATTTGCACGCCAGCGGCGACGGTGCCCACCTTGATTGCGGCGTTGGGGGCCAAGGGCACCCGCTGCGCCATCGTCATCAGCGCGGGCCTGCACGCCAGCGCGCCGGACGGCCTGCGCACACTGCAACAGGCCATGCTGGACGCGGCCCGCCCCTACCTGCTGCGGGTGCTGGGGCCGAACTGCATCGGGTTGATGATTCCGGGCATTGGCCTGAACGCCAGCTTTGCGCCGGGCAACGCGCTGCCGGGCAAGCTGGCTTTCGTCACCCAATCGGGCGCGCTGGCCACGGCCATGCTGGACTGGGCCAACAGCCGCAACATCGGCTTTTCCGCACTTTGTGTCGCTGGGCGACAGCGCCGACGTGGACTTTGGTGACGTGCTGGATTACCTGGCCTGTGACGCATCGACCCGGGCCATCCTGATGTACGCCGAGTCCATCAGTTCAGCGCGCAAGTTCATGTCGGCGGCGCGCCAGGCCGCGCGAAACAAGCCGGTCATCGTGGTCAAAGCCGGACGCGCGCCATCCGGCGCACGCGCTGCCGCCTCGCACACCGGCGCGCTGGCGGGCTCCGACGTGGTGCTGGACGCGGCCTTCCGCCGGGCTGGGATGCTGCGCGTCGACACGCTGGAGGCGCTTGTTTGACGCCGCCGAAACCCTGTCTCACGCGCGCCCTTTCCGTGGCGAGCGGCTGGCGATACTGACCAACGGCGGCGGGGCAGGCGTGCTGGCTGCCGACGCGCTACAGCTCGCTGGCGGGCAGTCTGGCCACGTTGGAGGCCGACACGCTGCAGGCCTTGAACGCCTGCCTTCCGCCCAACTGGCCCCACGCCAACCCGGTGGACATCATTGGCGACGCGCCGGTGGCGCGCTACCGGCAGGCCCTGGAGGTGTTACTGGCCGCGCAAGAAGTCGATGCCGTGCTGTTCATGCACGCGCCGACGGCGGTGGTACCGGCCGACGCGATTGCGCAAGCCTGTTTGCCGCTGATGACAGCTTCGGCCAAACCCGTGCTGGCCTGCTGGCTGGGCGGCGGCGCGGTGGCGCATGCGCGCCTGAGCAGCGCGCAGGCCAATGTGCCCAGCTACAGCACGCCCGAACAAACAGTCGCCGCCTGGATGCAGATGGTCGACTTTGCCCGCAACCAGGCGGCGCTTCAACAACTGCCCATCACCAGCGCTGAAGAATCCACCGTACACACCGCGCAGGCCCGCCAACTGCTGCAACAGGCGCTGGCCGAGAAGCGGACCTGGCTGGACGCAGACGCCACCAGCCAACTGCTGCAGGCCTACGGCATACCCACCGTTACAACGCGCCAGGTCGGCTCCATCCATGGCGCGCTGGCAGCGGCAGCCGAGATCGGCTACCCCGTGGTGCTGAAGGTGATCTCCAGCCAGATCGTGCACAAGTCGGACGTAGGTGGCGTGGCCTTGAATCTGCGCAACGCCGAAGAACTGCGGGCCGCCGAAAAAGCCATGCGCGTCCAGATTACGCGCCTGCTGCCGCAGGCCCAGATCAGCGGCTACGCGGTGCAAAGCATGGCGCAGCGGCCCAGGCGCGCTGGAGCTGATTGCCGGCATCGCCAGCGACCCGGTCTTCGGGCCGGTGCTGCTGCTCGGACGCGGGGGCACGCAAGTCGAACTGAGCACGCAGCACACCGTGGCCTTGCCGCCGCTGAACGACAACCTGGCGCGTGACATGGTTGTGCGCAGCCAACTCGGCCCCTTGTTGGCGGGCTACCGGGGGCAGGCAGCGGCAGACATAAGCGCGCTGATCGACACCTTGCTCAAAGTCTCACGCATGGCCAGTGAGCTGCCCGAGTTGGAGGAGATGGATCTCAACCCGCTGATGGTGGACGCACACGGCGTGCTGGCGCTGGACGCGCGCGTGAAGCTGCGCACACCGGCTGCGGGCGAAGTCAGCCGCCTGGCGATCTGTCCCTACCCCGCCGAGCTGGAAGAAGGCGTGGTGCTGGGCGGCACATCGTTTCTGGTGCGCCCGATCCGCCCGCAAGACGGGCAGCGTTTGCTGGACTTTTACACCCGCGCCGACCCCGCCGATATGCGCTTGCGCTTCTTCTTCACGCGCCGCGCCGTGCCGCACTCCGAAGTGGCCCGCTACAGCCAGATTGATTACGACCGCGAGATGACCTTTGTTGCGCTGGCTACCGACACGCACGGGCACACCAGCATCGTCGCCGAAGCCAGCGCGCTATCTGACCCGGACCACGTGAGCGCCCAGTTCGCCATCCAAGTCGCCTCCGACTGGCAAGGTAAGGAGTTAGGGCATTTGATGCTCAGCAAACTGATTGCCTACCTTCGCAGCCGCGGCACCCGGGAGCTCACCGGCCTGTGCCTGAAAGAGAACACCAGCATGGCCGCATTGGCGCGCAGCCTGGGCTTTGTGGTGTCGGCACGTTCGATTGCATCCGAGACGGTATCGATGACGCTGGCGCTGTGAAAGCTTGATGCAGGTCAAGCCCGCACCGGCATCTGCGTACCTAGTATGAGACCAGCCTTGCGTTGACCACGGATCTTGACAGACTCGCGACACAGGACTGTTCCCACGACAGGAGACTGCGATGCAAGCTGGCAAAGAAAAACTGCTCTGGATGTACGAGAAGATGGTCGAGATTCGCTTACTACGAAGAGACCATGGCGGCGGTCTACATGGAGGGCAAGCTGCCCCCGAATATCCAGAAGGGTCTGGCCTTTGATATCGGCTCCGGCCCGGTCCCCGGCGAGATGCATCTGGCCGCGGGACAAGAACCGGTGGCGGTTGGCATTTGCGCGCATTTAACCCCAGACGACACCGTGGTCGGCACCCACCGCCCCCACCACTTCGCCATTGCCAAAGGCGTAGCCGCTGGACCCCATGACCGCCGAAATGTTCGGCAAAGTCACCGGCCTGGGCAAGGGCAAGGGCGGCCACATGCATTTGTTTGACAACGCCCACAAATTCAGCTGCAGCGGCATCGTCGGGGCCAGCATGCCGATTGCCTGTGGCGCAGCGCTGGCGGCGAAAAAAATGGGGAGCAACTGGGTCGCGGTTGCCTTCTTCGGCGAGGGCGCAGCCAACCAGGGCTCTTTCCACGAATCGATGAACCTGGCCGCCGTGTGGAAGCTGCCCGTCATCTTTGTCTGCGAGGACAACCAGTGGGCGATTTCGGTTCCTAAAAACAAGGCCACGTCCATCGAGTGGGTGGCGGACCGCGCCGCCGGTTACGGCATGCCCGGCATCCGGGTCGCCAACAACGATGCCATCGCGGTCTTCGAAGCGGCAGCGCCAGCCATTGCCCGCGCCCGCAGAGGCGAAGGGCCCAGCCTGATCGAGGTCAAAACCGACCGCTACTTCGGCCACTTCCAAGGCGACCCGGAAACCTACCGCCCCAAAGGCGAGGTCAGCAGCCTCAAAGCCCGCGACCCGATTCCCGCCCTGGCCCGGCTGCTCAAAGAGAAAAACATGATGTCCGTGCAAGAAGAAAGCGACATAGTCCGGCGCGCCCATGCGGCGGTGAACCAGGCTTTTGCTTTCGCCCGCGACAGTGCCTACCCCACCGCGCAGGATGCGCTCGCCGATGTTTTTGTCAGCAACGGATCACACACAAGGAGTTTGGTATGAGCACTGCCCGCATATTGACCATGGCCCAGGCTATTTCTGAGGGCATCGCCCAGGAAATGAGCCGCGACGCCAACGTCTTCGTGATGGGCGAAGACATCGGCAGCTACGGCGGCATCTTTGGTGCCACCGGCGGCTTGCTGGACAAGTTTGGCAAAGAGCGCATCATGGACACGCCGATTTCTGAGACGGCATTCATTGGCGCGGCAACCGGTGCTGCGGCAGCCGGTCTGCGCCCGATTGTGGAGCTGATGTTTGTGGACTTCTTTGGCGTCTGCATGGACCAGATTTACAACCACCTGGCCAAGAACACCTATATGTCGGGCAGGCCACGTCAAACTGCCGGTGGTGCTAACTACCGCCATCGGCGGGGGCTACAGCGACGCGGCGCAGCATTCGCAATGCCTGTACGGAACCTTTGCGCACATACCGGGCATCAAGGTGGTGGTTCCGTCCAACGCCTACGATGCCAAAGGTCTGATGATCTCGGCGATTCGCGACGACAACCCGGTCATGTTCATGTACCACAAGGGCATCATGGGCTTGCCGTGGATGGCCTACCTGGAAGGCAGCAGCAACGCAGTTCCCGAAGAGGCCTACGCCATTCCTTTCGGCAAAGCCAAAGTCTTGCAAGAGGGTTCGGACATCACCATCGTCAGCATCAGCCAGATGGTGCAAAAAGCCGTGCTGGCAGCCAGGGAACTGGCCACGCAAAGCATCCACGCCGAGGTGATTGATTTGCGTACCTTGGTCCCGCTGGATACCGAGGCGGTTTTGAAGTCGGTGCGCAAAACCGGGCGCCTGCTGGTGGTTGACGAGGACTATCTGGGCTTTGGACTGAGCGGCGAGATCGCCGCGCTGATCGCCGAGAACCTGGACACCGTGGAACTCCACGCGCCAGTCATGCGGCTGGCGGTACCCAACGTGCCGATTCCTTACAGCCGTCCGCTGGAGCAATTCGTGATTCCGCAAGTGGCCAACATCGTGCAGGCGGTGCAAGCCGCCATGCTCAAAAAGACCGCCGCGGCTGCGCACGCATGATCCCGATCACGCTGCCCGATGCCGCATGGGAGGGCGCGCAGGACGGCATCGAGGCGCTGCTGGACAAATGGCTGGTAGCGCCCGGGGTGCATGTAGCCAAAGGGCAGCTCGATCGCCTCCGCCGTGCTGGTGAAAGCCGCGATGGACATTGAAGCCCCGGCCGACGGGGTAATCGATTCCATCGCGGTGCACGACGGCCAGAGCTTTGCCAGCGGGACGGTGTTGGCCTATTTCAGAAGTAAATGAAATAGCGCCTGCGTCCAGGCTACGCGGCTTGGATCCGCAGGAGGCGGAAATCCGCTTGGCGCGGGATGGGCCCAATGCGCTGGAGGATGTGCGCCAGCGCTCGACCCTGCAACGCATGGCCGCCATGCTGGGCGAACCCATGTTCGCCTTGCTGGTGGCGGCGGTCGTGATTTACCTGGTCTTGGGCGATCTGGGCGAAGGCGCGATGCTGGGCGTTTTTGTTCTGGCGGTGCTCGGCTTGACCTTTTACCAAGAGGGCAAATCCGAGGCCTCGATTGCCGCCTTGCGCAGCCTGACCCAGCACCAGACACAGGTGGTGCGCGGCGGTTTGCGCATCAAGCTGGCAGCGCGCGATGTGGTTTGCGGTGACGTCGTGGTGTTGCGCGAAGGTTCGCGGGTACCCGCAGACGGCTATTTGCTCAGCGGTGACCGGATGCAGGTGGACGAGTCCTTGCTGACCGGCGAATCACTGCCTGTAGACAAGCACGCGGACCCGGCTCAAGCCGAAGCCTGCAACTTGGTGTTCGCCGGAAGCTTTGTGGTGGCCGGCCACGCGCTGGCCCTGGTCACGGCCACCGGCGCCAGAACACAGATTGGCAAGATCGGCAGTTCGATTGCCGGGCTGGACGCTGAAGCAACACCACTGCAACAACAAACCGCGCGCTTGGTGCGGGTCATGGCAGGCATCGCTTTTGTTTTGTGTACGGCCATGGTGCTGGCGTTGGGGCTGCGCACCGGGCTGTGGTTACCCGCCCTGCTCTCCGGCATTGCGCTGGCCATGACCATGCTGCCCGAGGAATACCCGGTGGTGCTGGCGATCTTTCCGGCCCTGGGCGCACACCGCCTGGCCAAAGAAGGCGTGCTGACCCGGCGCATCAACGCCATCGAAACGTTGGGTGCGATCACGGTGTTGTGCACCGACAAGACCGGCACGCTCACCCATAACCGCATGCAGGTGCATACGCTGGTGGTTGAATCCGCGACCCACCGGGCCACCAGCGCGCTGCCTGCCGCCTTCCAGCCGCTGGCAGAACACGCCATCCTGGCCAGCTTGCCCCATCCCTTTGACCCCATGGAAGTGGCGTTCCATGACTTTGGCAAGGCATGGATGACGGCTGCCACGCACCTGCATCCGCAGTGGGACTTGGTGCACACCTACCCTCTGAGCCCAGCGCTCTTGGCGATCACGCATGTCTGGCGCGTACCGGGTAACACGGACATGGCGGTGGCGACCAAGGGTGCGCCCGAGGCGGTCATGGATTTGTGCCGGCTTTCCACCAGCGCCCGCGCCTTTTGGACAGCGCAGACGGCCCGACTGGCCGCTCAGGGCTTGCGGGTCTTGGCCGTGGCGCAGGCCACGCACCAAGGCGCGCAAATGCCCGCCTCCGCCGATGGCTTTTCCTTTGCGTGGCTGGGGCTGATCGGTTTGGCCGACCCGCTGCGCGACGAGGTTCCGCAGGCTATGGAACAGTCCCGGCAAGCAGGCATACGGGTCATCATGGTCACCGGCGACTACCCGCTCACGGCGCGCGTGATCGCGGACCAGGCCGGTATGCCGCCCGGCGAAGTCCTGACCGGCAGCCAAGTGGATGCGCTCGACCTACCCGCATTGCAGACGCGATTGGCGCAAACCAGCGTCTGCGCCCGCATCACACCGCATCAAAAGCTGCGTATCGTGCAGGCGCTCAAGGCCAGCGGCGAGATCGTTGCCATGACCGGCGACGGCGTGAACGAGCGCGCCCGCCCTGCGCGCCGCGCATGTGGGTATCGCCATGGGCAAGCGCGGCACCGATGTGGCGCGCGACGCCGCCGCGCTGGTGCTGGTGGACGACAACTTTGCCTCCATTGTCAAAGGCATACGGGTGGGTCGGCGCGTCTTCGCCAACCTGCGCATGTCCATGGCTTACATCCTGTCGGTGCATGTGCCGATTGCGGCGCTGGCGCTGGTGCCTATGCTGTTCGCCCTGCCCCCGCTGTTGCTGCCTTTGCACATCGCCATGCTGGAGCTGATCATCGACCCGGCCTGCACGCTGGCGTTTGAGAGCGAGCCTGAGGATCCACGCGCCATGCTGGCACCGCCACGCGACACCCGCAAGCCGCTGTTTGGCCGGCCCGCCATGCTGCAAGCCTTGGTGCATGGCGTGCTGATACTTCTGGGTGCAGCCCTCGCTTATGCATTGGCGCAGGACGCAGACTGGGGTAGCGCCACGCCAGGGCGCACCCGTGCGATGGTGCTGGTGGCGTTTGTAGTGGCCAACGCGTTCCTGATTTTCCAAACCAAGTCCAGACCACGGACACCAGGTGCTGCCGCGCAGGACGCTAACCGCACCGCGTGGGTGGTGGCGCTGGGTGCAATCGGGTTGGTGCTGAGCGCCATTTACGGCGCACGCTGGGTTCCAGCGCTGAACCTGGAGGCGCTGGACGCACGCTCTTTGGTATTGGCTGCTGCCTGCGGCGCATTCGGCATGACGGCTAATGCCGGTGTATCTTGGATCATCAAGCGCGTTTACGCCATCTAGTTGCCCGCCGCAGCCGCATTCATGACATAGCGTATGCGCAGGGCCACTTCGCTGGGCGTCAATCCAATAGGACCCACGCCATCACCGACCAACTCGTCTGCCGCAATCGCATGCACCTGTACCGCCAAGCAGGTGGCCTGCCAAAGATCGAGGCCTGCGCGAACGCCCTGTGCCGCCAGGGCAATCAAACAACCAGTCAACACATCGCCCATACCGGCCACGGCCATGCCCGGGTTGCCGTTCAGGCATTGCTCGGTAGCGCGGCCGGGCGACCCAATCAGCGTGCCATGGCCTTTGAGCACCACGGTGCATCCGGTATGCGCCACCAGCCGGTCCATGGCCCCTGCGCGATCGGCCTGCACCTCGGCGGCGCTGCAGGCCAGCAGACGCGCGGCCTCACCGGGGTGCGGGGTGAGCGTGGTGGCGTATTCGCGCGCCCGCAGCGCACGCAAGAGAAATCCGTTTTCAGCCACCAGGTTGATGGCGTCGGCATCTAACACCACCGGGCCACGCCAAGCCAAAGCCGCCTGCACCCATTGCAGCGCCTGCGGGCTGCGTCCCAAGCCGGGGCCGATCGCGACCGCATCAGGACGCAGGTCCGCGACGGCGCGCGCAGGGTCCGCCTGCGCTGCATCGTGAATCATGAGTTCGGGCTGGGAGGCCACCAGGTGGGCGCTACCGGAGTCCAACATCATCAAGAGTGTGTAACCCGCGCCGCTGTACAAAGCGCCCTGCCCCGCCAGCACCAGCGCGCCCGCCATGGAGGGCGCACCGCCGATCAGCAAAACGCGGCCTGAATCGCCTTTGTGGGCATCGGACGGCCGCGCCAGTGCGCGGGCGAATCCGAGTGCGTTCAGGGTCTGCATGGAATCTGCGGCCATGCGGCGGCCGGACAGTGGCTACTGCGTGTCTGCGCCGCTGGCCACAGCGCGCAAGGCGGCCATATCGAGGATGTGGATTTCGCGGCCGGCCACCGACAGAATGCCGCGCCCGGCCAACTTGGTCAGGGTGCGGCTGATGGTCTCTATCTTCAGGCCCAGGTAGTTGCCCAAATCTTGCCGCGTCATGCGCAAGACCAGCTCGGTGGCCGAGAAACCACGTGCCTGCAGGCGCTGGCCCCAGTTCACAAAAAATGCAGCCAGCCGTTCTTCAGCCTGTGCGTTGCCCAAGAGCAGCATGACCGAGTTTTCGCGCACGATTTCGCGGCTCATGATGCGGTGCACGTGGTGCTGTACCGCAGGTATTTCACGCGACATATCTTCCATGCTGTCAAAGGGAATGACGCAGACCTCGGCGTCCTCCAACGCTACGGAGTCGCAGCGGTGTTTGTCTTCGACGATGCCGTCTAAGCCAATGATCTCGCCCGACATCTGAAAACCGGTGACTTGCTCGCGGCCGTCTTCGTGCAGGATGGTGGTTTTGAACACGCCGGAGCGGATCGCAAACAGGCTCTCAAAAGGCATGCCGTTGCGGAACAGGGTCTGGCCTTTGGCAATTTTGCGCCGCCCGTCGACCAGCTTATCGACCTGCAAGCTTTCGGCCGTATCCAGGCCAATCGGCATACACAGCTCGCGCAAATTGCAATTGGAACAAGCTACTTTGAGGACATCGGTTTTCATGCGCCTATTGAATCACAGTTACGCGCGTAATTGATCAATTTAGCAAGTTAAACCGCCGCTCACTAATTGGTTGCAGATACATCCGGTAATGCGTCTACCGTCATCTTCATGCGGAGCAAGCGCGCACCCGAAGCCTCACGCCATTCATTCGCAGCGTTCTCGGCGCCACCTGTGGACGCGCTATCACCCTCGACCAGCACCGCAGAAAGCGTGCGTGGTGGCAGGGGGAAAGTCTCCGAATCCGGCTCGAGCACCGTTGTGCTCGAACCGACGGAACTGCTGGTGGGAACCGAAATGGTCAGCGTGCCGCTGCCGCTGAGGTCGTAGCCCTGCTGGTTGGAATACAGCGTGCCGCTGTAGTACGTTCCCGCGTTGGTGCCGCTGGCATAAGTGCCGGTGATATTGGACAGCCCGTAACCGATGCCGTATTGCACTGCGCCGGTGTAGGTGGTGCTGGTATCGGTTGCCAGCGATGTCAAAAATGTGCGCAGCAAAGGCGAGGTCGAGCCGTCGTAAATGCGCCAGGTACTGCTGCTGCCGCCCGCCGACGAGATGGACCAGGCGGAGAAATTGGAGGCGGTTTTCATCGCCGTGGAACCCAAGCCCGTACCCGCGCTGCCGAAGCCTGCGGAAGCCGTGTTGTCCGAATTCCAGAAGCTGTTGCTGACGCTGCCCACGCTCGCGGCCTCCACACTCCCAATCAGCCCACCGTAATAGGTCGCGCCGCTCGAACTCACCACGCCGGTGGCGTAGGTATTGGAAATCGAATAGCTCGTGGTCGAGTTGACCATGCCTACCAAGCCGCCCCGGTACGTGCCCCCGCTGACAGCCCCGGTGGCATAACTGTCAGAAATGGTGCCTCCGTTGAACACACTCCCTACCAAGCCGCCCACAAGAACCGCGCCACTGGAGCCGGTAACCGCACCGCTGGCGTAACTGCCAGACACGGTGCCGGTGTTGGAGCCCATCAAACCGCCTACCCAATAAGCCCCGGTGACAGCACCCGTTGCGTAGCTGTTCGTCACGACGCTTAATACGTTGGCAGCGCCTATCAGCCCGCCCACAAAGCCGTCGGTGCCGGTGCTGTTGACAGCGCCGGTGGCGTAGCTGCTGGAAACCGTGCCGTTACTGACGCCAACCAGACCGCCCGAGTTCGTGGCGCCACTGACTGCACCGGTCGCGTAACTGCTGGTGATGGTGCCCGCTGTTCGATCCGGCCAAGCCACCGTTGTAAGTCCGCCAGAGCCAGTGACCGCGCCGGTGGCATAGCTGCGTACCGATAGGAGCCGCGCGTACATCGTCGTTACCGACCAAGTCCGCCCACCAGTCCGCTGCCGATCACGGTGCCGGTGGCGTAGCTGCTGGTGATCGTGCCTTGGCCGAGGCCAACCAGACCGCCGGCGGAGCTGTTGGAAGTAGCCACTGACCGCGCCAGCTGGCATAGCTGCCAGCTGATGGTCGTTCCTGCGAATTGTGACTGCCCGACCAGACCGCCCACCGTAACGCTGGCCGGTGCCGTTGACCGCGCCGGTGGCGTAACTGCTGCTGATGGTGCCGCCAGCAATGTGTGCCAATCAGTCCACCCATAGCGTTGGATGCACCCGCTCACGGCACCCGTCGCGTAGCTGTTGCTGATCGTGCCCGATGCCATGACGCCAACCAAGCCGCCGGTGTATTGGGTTGTGCCGCTGACAGAGCCTGTCGCGTAGCTGCCACTGACGGTGCCGCTTCCTATGGCGCCCACTAAATGACCGACGTAGCTGGCACCGCTTACGCTGCCACCCACAAGCCCGACATTGCGGATAGTTGCTGCGGAATAAGTAAGACCAAATAGCCCTACGTAGTCGGTCGCCGAGCGGCTGATGGTCAGCCCGGCGATGGTGTGGCCCAATCCGTCGAAGGTACCGGTGAAGTAACCGGCGGCGATGTCGCCAATCGGCGAGAACCCACTATTGCTGTTCCAGGTAGAAGTGCCGCTCGCGGCAATATCGGCCCCCAGCACGTAGTTGCCGCTCAGGCGGGTGCTGTAGGCCAGGCCCTGGAGGCTGTTCGTCGCACTTGCCAGGCTCTCGTCCCCCGCGCTGCCCAGGCTGGTGATGACGGTGTAGCTCGTGACCGTGCCATCGGTGCCCAGCTGGGTGCTGAAGTTGCTGCCCGACGGCAGGCTGACCGCGGCGCTGATGTTGTAGGTGCTGGCGTTGCCGCTGGAGACCGCGCTTTGCCCGTACTGGAACGCCAATTTGGCGGTGCCGCTGCCGGTCATGGCGGCGTTGACGTTGATGTCGGCCTGCGCGTTGAGCGTCAAGGTGTTGGCGCTCCAGCTCACCGCCTCGTTCACGTTGATGTCGCCGTCGGAACCGCTTGCGCCGCTGGTGCTGTAAATCGTGACGTTGCTGCTGGCAAGCGAAGTGCCCAGCGCGGTGCCGGTCATGTCGCCGCCGCTGGAAGCGATGGTGAAGTCGGTGGGGTCAATCAACCAGGTTCCGTTGCTGCCCGCCCAGGCCTGGTGCTGCCAGGGTGCTGATGGCCATGTTGTCGCCAAAGCGCACCTTGCTGGCGCTGGTCTCAATGAAGCCGCCGTCGCCGCCCGCATCACCGCCTTTGGCCGAGATGCTGCCGTTGACCTCGGTGCGGCTGGACAGATTGGCCAGGTCCGCAATCAGCGTGACCGTGCCGCCCTTGCCTGCGCTGCTGCTTGCCGCATCGGCGGTGATGCTGCCGCTGTGCGTGATCTTGTTCGATGCCCGCAGCAGGATGCGCCCGCCGTCGTTCACCAGCCCATTGGCTTGCAGCACGCCGCTGTTGTTGACCACCCCGCCTTGCACCCGGTCCAGCGCCTGCGCCGACAAGATGATGAGTCCGCCGGGCGCTTGCACCGCCAGGCCGTTGTCCACCAAGCTGGCGATGGTGGAGGCCGTGACCTCCAGCCCGGTGAGCGTCCTGCCGCCCTCGATTTGCAGGTTAAAGGTCTCGCCCGCAGCCATGGCCACCGTGCCCAGCTTGGCCACCACCACGCCCTGGTTGCGCACCGTGGGCGCGAGCAGGGCGATGTAGCCGCCCAGCGCCGCCTTCAAAGTGCCCTCGTTTTGCACGGTGCCGGTCGCATCCGTTGCGGCTGAAGCTGTTGCTGCCCGCCATGAAGGCGTCGTTGCCGATGCTGTGGGTGGTGGCCACCAGGCCGCCCACGTCCACGCTGGAGCCGGGGGCGAAGTACACGCCAGAGGGGTTGGTCAGAAATACCTGGCCGTTGGCGCTGATGCGCCCGAAGATCTGGCTGGGGTCGCTGCTCAACACGCGGTTGAGCGTGACGCTGCTGGCGCTGGGCTGCACAAAATTCACCTGCGCGGCGCTGCCCACATCAAAGCGGGTCCAATCGACCACCGCGCGCTGGCTGCTTTGGGTGATGGTCATGCTGGCGCTGCCGGTGCCCACGGTGCTGGCGATGCTGGCCGTGCCGGCCACCACGCTGCCGCCGGTGGGCAATTGCGTGGAAGTGGGGGTAGAAGTGGGCGCACCCGCCTGCGCAAGGCCCGCCATGGCCAATGCGGCAACCAGAGGGGTGAGGTGGAACCGGTTCATGGCGCGCGCTGGTTCTTAAAAGGCCAGGCTGGCGGTGAGCCAGAAGCGCTCGCGGTAATAGGTGCCGTCTTGGTCGTTGCCCGCCGTGGTGGCGTTGGCGTTGTCGCCGATGCGCCGGGCCCAGGTCAGCGCCAGGGTCTGCTTGTGCTGGCCGCGCCAGGCGGCGGACAGGCCGTAGCCCTTCAAGGCGTATTCGTTCAGGGTAGACGCGCCGGAGTAGCTGTTGTCGTGGTTCACCGTGACATAGCCGTAGTCATACAGCGCGGCGAGTTGCCAGTCCGCTGAGGGCTTCCAGCGCGCCTCCAGGTTGAGCACAAAACCCTGGTAGCCCGAGCCTTCCGACGCCGGGTAGGCCCGCACCCCGTTACTGCCGCCGAGGTAAAACTTCTCGCTGGAGTCCAGGTTTTTGTCTGCGGTTTGGCCGTTGACGGCAGCAAATACCGAGAAGCCCCGGCCCAGGCCCTGGTCGCGCGCGAGGCTGTAGCGCAGGCGGGTGAAGGTGCCATTGGTGGCGGTGGTGGTGGCGTCTGTGCTTTCGGTGGGGGAATCGCGCAAGTCCAAAAAGCCGGAGCCCACGATCAGGCTGCCCGCCGAGGACGCGCCTGCGCCCAGGTCGTCATACAGGTTGGCGCGCACGCCCCAGGATTGCTCCTCCAGCCGGTAGCGCGAGACGGTGGTACCGGCACCCTGGTTGTCAAAATGCTTTTGCTCCGCACGGGCCATGAGGTACAGGTTTTTGTTCTGGTGGCGCAGCAGCGGGTAGGTGAGTTCCAGGTCCCAGGCGTCGGAATCACCGTAAAAGCCCAGGCCGGAAAATTCCGACGAGACCAAACGGTATGAAAAAACACTGCCACCCAGCGCCAAGCGCAATCCGTCATAGCCCAAGGGCAGGCTGTAATTCACGCGCTGGTAGTCGCTGCCGTCGGATTGGTAGGCGGTGAAGGTGTGCACCAGGTTTACGCTGAATTGATCTCCCCAGGTCAAGAGCCCGGACTTGTTCCAGTTGGCCAGCGCGCGCTGGTAGCCGGTGGAGCGCGCACCGGTGTTGTCCAGGCTGATCTCACCACCGTGGCGCGCGCTGGGCTCTAGCTGCACCAGCAGGTCGGTTTCTCCGGCGTACTGTCCGGCACGCAACACGCCGGTGGCGCTCAGGCCGGGCAGGTCGTCGATGAGCAGCAAGGCGCGCTCCAGCGCTATCGGTGCGCAGGGGCTGCAAAGGGGTTTGCTGTTCAGTGATGTAGGACTCGATGTTCTGGAGACGCAGCCCCACTGCCTCGCCGCCGCGCATGGCAACGCCGCCGAACAAGGCGTTGGTCACGGTGATGCGCACCTCACCGTCGCTGATGTCCTGCTCCGGCAGTACGGCGCTGACCACCCAGCCCGCTTGCCGGTAGGCCAGCGCCACGGCCTGCGCTGCGGCCAGTAATGCTTCATACGTCAGGGGCCGGTTCAGATACGGGGCAACGGCGGCCTGGAACGCGGCCGCATCCAAGGGGACGCGCGCGTCCAGCACAAAACGGCGCACCGAGACTTTGGGCCCTGCGTCGGCAGGGGCATCGCCTGTGGTTTCGGCGGGCAACAGCGGGCCCGGCAAAGGCAACCGGGTCGGCAGCTCCATGGGCGCGCTATTTTGCAAGGAGCCTGCGTCCGGCACTGACTGCGCCGCCCACGTTGGAACGGCTTTGCACAAGGCCAGCAACAGGACAGCGCGCCAAGAATTGGCATTACGCATCAGCTTCCAACGAGTTTAGTTATTGGCAATAAGTTTATCCATCTGAATAGTTCCAGTAATAGAAAGGAAATGAAAGGTCCTCTGGCGCGCTGGCGTACCATCTGCGTAGCAGCCGTCCGGCTAATCGGGCAGGCCAGGAGACACACCATGAGCGAGACCGACACCAGCGCCCTGCTTGCGCCCGACGCAACGTCTGATGCACCCACCCAAGCCCCGGAGGCCAAGCGCTCGGCGCGCCGTGCCGGCGGGCGCGAACGGCGCGACCCCAAGGCCAAGGTGTACGGCCCGGCCTACATCACCCGCGCAATCCCGACCTATGACGTGATGGGCGAGGAGAACCTGCAAAAAATCGAAGCCACGGCCGAGCGCATCCTGTGCGAGATCGGCATTGACGTGCGCGATGACGATGCGGCGCTGGACCTGTTTCGCAAAGCCGGGGCCAGCGTCGACGGCCTGCGGGTGCGGCTGCAACCGGGCCAGGTCCATGAGATTCTGAAAACCGCGCCCAGCAGTTTTATGCAACACGCGCGCAACCCGGCGCACAACGTGTTGATAGGCGGGAAATCGGTGGTGTTCTCACCCGCCTATGGCTCACCCTTTGTGATGGATCTGGACAAAGGGCGGCGCTACGGCACCTTGGAAGATTTTCAGAACTTCATCAAGCTGGCCTACAGCAGCCCCTGGCTGCACCACAGCGGTGGCACGGTGTGCGAGCCCACCGATGTGCCGGTGAACAAGCGGCACCTGGACATGGTGTATTCGCACATGCGCTATTCCGACAAGGCCTATATGGGCTCGATCACCTCGGAGCAGCGCGCCGAGGATTCGATTGCCATGAGCCGCATCTTGTTCGGTGAAAAATTTGTCGACGAACACTGCGTGATTCTGGGCAACGTCAACGTCAACTCGCCGCTGCTGTGGGACGGCACCATGACCAAGTCGGCCCGCGCTTACGCCCGCGCCAACCAGGCGGCGGTGATCGTGCCCTTTATTCTGGGCGGCGCCATGGGCCCGGTGACCAACGCCGGGGCGATTGCCCAAGCCCACGCCGAAACCCTGTTCGGCTGCGCGATCACGCAACTGGAGCGCCCCGGCGCGCCGGTGATTTACGGCAACTTTCTCTCCAGCATGTCGCTGCGCTCGGGCTCACCCACCTTTGGCACGCCCGAGCCCGCCATCGGCTCCATGGTGGTGGGGCAACTGGCGCGGCGGGCCAACCTGCCGCTGCGCTGCGCGGGGTCGTTTACCACCAGCAAACTGCCGGACGCGCAGGCCATGGAAGAGAGCGTGATGTCCATGCTGTCGGCCGTGCATTGCGGAGCCAATTTCATCTTGCATGCGGCTGGCTTTTTGGACGGGCTGCTGTCCATGAGCTACGAGAAATTCATGCTCGACGCCGACTTCTGCGGCGCGCTGCACAGCTACCTGGCCGGGGTGGTGGTGGACGACAACAGCCTGGCCATGGACGCCTTCCGTGAAGTCACGCCCGGCGGCCATTACCTGGGCAGCGCCCACACCATGGCCAATTACACGACCGCGTTTTTTGATTCCAGCATCTCGGACAACACGCCGTTTGAAAGCTGGAACGAAGCCGGCAAAACCGATGCCGCCACCCGCGCCAACGCGCGCTGGAAGCAGTCGCTGGCCGATTACGAAGCCCCGGCTATCGACGCAGGCGTGGACGAGGCGCTGTGCGAATTTGTGGCGCGCACCAAGGCGGCCATGCCGGACCAGTGGTATTGATTCAGAGTGCGGATAGACGACGATGAGCACTGCTTCCAACGACCCTTTGCTGCAGCCCTTTCAGCTCAAGCACCTGCGCCTGAAAAACCGGCTGATGATCACGGCCCACGAGCCGGCCTACCCCGAAGACGGCATGCCCAAGGCCAAGTACCGCGCCTACCATGTGGAGCGCGCCAAGGCCGGGATTGCACTGACCATGACCGCCGGATCTGCCGCCGTATCGCGCGACAGCCCGCCGGTGTTCAACAACATCCTGGCTTACAAAGACGAGGTCGTGCCCTGGATGCGCGAACTCACCGACGCCTGCCATGAACACGGCACCGCCGTGATGATCCAGCTCACCCACCTGGGGCGGCGCACCAGCTGGTCCAAGGCCGATTGGTTGCCGGTGGTATCGCCCTCGCACGAGCGTGAGGCCTCGCACCGCGCCTTCCCCAAAAAGATGGAAGACTGGGACATTGACCGCATCATCCGCGACTACGCCGACGCCGCCGAACGCATGCACGCGGCCGGGGTCGACGGCCTGGAGTTGGAAGCCTACGGGCATTTGATAGACCAGTTCTGGTCACCGTCCACCAACACGCTGGACGCGCCCTTTGGCGGTGCGCTGGAAAACCGGGTGCGCTTTGCGATGGAAGTGGTGCGCGCGATCCGCAAGCGCGTGGGACCGGAATTCATTCTGGGCGTGCGCGGCGTGGCCGACGAGGTGCGGCCCGGTGGCATCACCGCGCTGGAGGGCATTGGCATTGCGCGCCACCTGGCGGACTCAGGGATGGTGGATTTTTTGAACATCATCCGCGGCCATATTGATACCGACGCAGGCCTGACCGATGTGATTCCAGTGCAAGGCATGCGCAGCGCGCCGCACCTGGACTTTGCCGCCAGCCTGCGCGAGCATGTGAATGTGCCCATCTTCCACGCGGCCAAGATCCAAGACGTGAACACCGCGCGCCACGCGATTGCCAGCGGCAAGCTCGACATGGTGGGCATGACCCGCGCCCACATGGCCGACCCGCACATCATGCGCAAAATTCTGGAAGGCCGCGAAGACACCATACGCCCCTGCGTGGGCGGCAACTTCTGCCTGGACCGCATCTATGCCGGTGGCGAGGCCTATTGCATCCACAACCCGTCCACCGGGCGCGAACTCACCCTGCCCCACGCGATTGCGCCAGCGCCTGCCAAGCGCAAAGTGCTGATCGTCGGCGCGGGCCCGGCAGGCCTGGAAGCAGCGCGCGTGAGCGCAGAGCGTGGCCATGCGGTGACGGTGCTGGAAGCGGCACCCAAACCCGGCGGGCAAATCCGCCTGACGGCAGTGAGCCCGCGCCGGCGCGAGATGATGGGCATCATCGACTGGCGCATGGCGCGCTGCGAAGAACGCGGCGTGACATTCCGCTTCAACACGCTGGCCGACGAGGCCACGGTGCTGGCTGAGAACCCCGACGTGGTCATCATCGCCACCGGCGGGCTGCCGCATACCGAGGTGCTGCAAACCGGCAACGAATTGGTGGCATCCACCTGGGATATTTTGGGCGGCGATGTCAAACCCGGGAAAAACGTGCTGCTGTTTGACGACGCGGGTGACCACGCCGCGCTGCAAGCGGCGGAAATCATTGCGCAACAGCGGCGCGGCACTGGAGATCATGACGCCGGACCGCAGCTTTGCGCCGGAGGTGATGGCCATGAATTTGGTGCCCTATATGCGCAGCCTGCAAAAGCTGGATGTGACCTTCACCGTGACCTTCCGACTGCTGACTGTGGAGCGCACAGAAACGGGGTTGAAGGCGATTGTGGGCAGCGACTACGGCGGCGTGCGCAAAGAGCGGCTGGTGGACCAGGTCATCGTCAACCACGGAACCCTGCCGCTGGAAGACCTGTACTTCGCGCTCAAGCCCCATTCCAGCAACCTGGGTGAAACCGACTACGCGGCACTCACAGCCATGCAACCGCAGACGCTGCGTCACAACCCGCAGGGGCGCTTCCAGTTGTTTCGCGTGGGCGACGCGGTCTCGGCGCGCAACACCCACGCGGCGGTGCTAGACGGTTTGCGGCTGGCGCGGGAACTGTGACCTCTGACAACACGGCGCACGGGCGATTGCCTGCGCTGCAGCGCTGCCTCGATGCGCTGCGCCAAGCGATTGCTGCGCGCGCACCCGGCCCGGCTATTGAGGCATGCAGCGCGGGCGTCTTCGGTGCCCTTTCGCAAGCCGCCCCGCGTGACGATGCGCCGGGACACAGGCTGGCAGCCTGCCGGTATTGGAATGAGGCTCTGGACCATGCGCGAGCCGCGCCCTGCGGCCTGGCCCCGCTGGCCGATGCCTTGCAGGCGCTGGAGCCCGCCCTGCGCTGGTACACCCGGCCGGGCGACAGCAGCGCCAGTGCGAACTTTGCCCAGGGCCATGCCAACGCCATGCTGGTTGGCCCCAGCGGGCTGGAGCAGCGCGACGACGTGTGGATAGGCATCAGCCTGTTGGCACCGATGGTGCGCTACCCGGACCACAAGCATCCGCCGCAAGAGTGTTATTTGTTGCTCTCACCCGGCCAGTTCCGCCAGGCAGACGCCCCCTGGTTCGAGCCCGGCGCAGGCGGCATCTTGTTCAACCCACCCGGCATCCGGCACGCCATGCGCGCTGGGCCGCAGCCTTTGCTGGCGGTGTGGTGTTTGGATGCGAGGATGGATTAGGTTTCGCTGACCTTGGTAATCGAGGCAAAAGCGGTACCCATCTTGGAGAAATAGGCCTGCGCCGCCGCGGTGGGAATCAGGTATTTGATGCGGCGGTCGGGCCCTTGAAAGACCTGATCAATAAAACCCGCTTCGCGCAAGGCGTCGAGTCGTCGATGGAGGGTGGTCTGGCTGCCCAGTGCGGTCAGGCCCATGGCTTGGCTCACTGTCATCGGCCTCCCCTGTGAATGCTTCAGCGCAATCGTATTGAGCAGTGCGATGGAATTTTCATCGAGCGCGGGAAGGCTTTCCTTTTGAATGGCATTTGCGATCTGCAAAAACCGGAAGTACAGATTACTCATTTGAGATACACGAAATTAGGAAGGTCATTATCGGCCAAATTACTGCAAGTATTCGCACGGCTACGATTGCTAACCATATTCAATGCTGTTTTCACTTTGCCATGTATGTAAGTTTTAAAAATAAAGAGTTTTTTGGATGGTTAAAAGAATACTTGCAATCTTTTTTCTTGCTAGGCTTTGCGTATGCCGGCATTTATTTTCTCAATAACGCGCTAACGGGATTTCTATATCTCGCACCAGCAGCACACCTGGTACACATACCAAGCGGGTTTAAATTGCTTTTTGTCCTGATAGGGCGATGGGCTGCCGCAGCAGCTATTGCTTGTGTAGGCCTTTGTGAACGCCTATTTCCTGATCTTCAAAGGAAAAATGATTTTGGGGCTTGCTTTGGCAGGTGCAAGCGGCCTTGCACCCTTGCTCACCTGGTTATTTTTCAAGCACCGTCTCCAGCTCGAAGAAAATCTGGGAAATATTCAGTACAAAGATATTCTGGCTATGGGATTATTCTTTCGCGGTGCTCAATAGTGCGCTGCATCAATTGATCGTTTTTTGGAGCGGAGAACAAAGTGACTTTGCCAAAGGTTTTCTCATCATGGGAATTGGCGACCTCACCGGCTTATATATTGTCCTGCTTATTGTTAAATTCACATCCCGTTTTATCCCGCGCCCGAAATCTGAAGCATAGTTTATTCAGCAGACTTTAGCCCGGTCAAATCATCGTCCTGTCTATTCTATTTTCTGTAGAGCTATTTGGTACTTGGGTGCAATGAACTACCGCACAATTACGCGTTCAATTTTTCGATGGCGGCGATGAAACTGTTTGCAGTCTGCGACCATGGTCACCGCGTCCGCAAGCTCTATTGAATCACCATCGTAATCTGCCAAGCGGCGCATTTCTTCAGCCCTTTTGAGGGACCGCCCCAAATCTTTCGATAACGTCCCGTCCTTGACCAAGTGTTCACTGAATGCGTTGATCAAGCCGCGATGGGTCTTAGCGAAATCCGCTTCCGTGCGACCCAGCTTGGCCAAAAGCGCAGCGCGGGCTGCATCAAACATCGCGTAGTAAGCCCGATTGCAAGCTCCATCAGCATCGTTCAATGCAATCAACCCCTGCGCCGATCGAAGTGCCTGATGGGCTTTGATCATTAATGCGTCCGCTGCACGGGTACTCTTCACAAACGAACACCTTCGCGGGCAATGTTTTCAAGCAATGAGGGGTTTGAAAAACGCTCAGGATGTTCCCATTGGTCCATCCACACGGGCAACGGCGAAATATTGATGCCCGTTTCCATCAGCACATCGAACGCCAGATTCGCCATGGCCATCTTTGTCGACACCAACCCGGCGTGCTCGCCGTCCAGCAACACGGCGACGTCGGCATCACTATCAACCCTGTGGGTACCCCTGGCACGGCTGCCAAACACAATCGCGCCTTTAGGATGAAATTGTTCCTGCGCGACTTCCAAAAAGCGGCGAACAGCCTGCTCGGTCTGCGGATCAAGTTGCGATTTCAAAGCGCGCGGGTTAATCATTGGGTTTGTATGTATCTCGAGGTGATTTTATGGTCTAACCAAAAACAATCCTGCTCACAACCATTTGAGTCGCCCCGGGATTTGCAGGTTTTCTGAAGTGGGCGGCCCTCGCTTCTGCGTCGGTCAAAAAACGCCTGCTGAACTTCAGGCGACTGCGGCTCCTCAAATGACACAACATTTTTGTTCCCGTACTCAGGGTAGGCATGATCATGGCTAAGCAGGTCCATGCCGGTTTGATTTAGTTAGGATAGCCGCATGACATCTTTGGAATTAATGCTTTTGTACCTGCTGGCCGCCGTATTGGGTGTGGTGGGTTGTCGTCTGCTGAAGCTACCGCCTATGCTGGGCTATTTGCTTGTAGGTGTCTTGATTGGCCCTAATGCACTGGCCTTAGCCCAAAACTCCGAAAGTATCCGCCATCTGGCCGAGTTTGGCGTTGTCTTTCTCATGTTTGTGATTGGCCTGGAATTCAATTTACCCAAGTTGAAGTCCATGAAAAATCATGTGTTTGGATTGGGTGTACTCCAGGTGATGCTGACCATTGCGGTTTTAACAATGGGGTCTTTGCTTTTAAACAGCCTTGTGCCCACTTTGTGGCAAATGCGGTGGCAGACGGCGTTGGCTTTGTCGGGTGCTTTGGCCATGAGCAGCACCGCTATTGTGATCAAGCTGATGTCTGACCGTCTGGAATTGGACACTGAGCATGGCAAGCGTGTGGTTGGCGTTTTGCTCTTCCAAGATTTGGCGGTCGTCCCATTGTTGGTTCTTATTCCTGCCCTGAATGCGCCGCCAGAGGAATTGATCCCAGCTTTGTTGCTGGCTGCACTCAAAGCTGCAGCATTGATTACCTTGTTGCTAACAGGTGGCCAGAGGCTGATGCGTTGGTGGCTGCTCTTGGTGGCTCGCCGCCAAAGCGAAGAGCTTTTTGTGATGAACGTCTTGCTGATCACCTTGGGTTTGGCTTGGCTCACTGAGCTTGCCGGACTGAGCTTGGCGCTGGGCGCTTTTGTAGCCGGCATGTTGATTTCCGAAACTGAATTCAAGCACCGGGTGGAGTTGGATATCAAGCCGTTTCACGATATTTTGCTCGGCTTATTCTTTATCACCATTGGCATGATGCTTGACTGGCGCATTATTTGGGATAGATGGGCATTCGTATTGTTTTTGTTCACGGTGCCCATTGTTTTTAAATTTGGACTCATCGCGGTCGTCACGCGATTGAGCGGCGCCAGTGAAGGTATTTCATTGCGCACGGGTTTGTATTTGGCGCAAGCAGGAGAGTTCGGTTTTGTGTTGCTCACGCTGAGTGGGCAAAATCAATTGATTCCTGCTGATTGGCTGAACCCCGTGCTGGCCAGCATGGTGTTGTCCATGTTGGTCTCGCCCTTCATCATCATGAACGCCAACGAATGGGTGATGAAATGGTCTTCTAGCGATTGGTTGCAGCAATCTCTGGGAATCACCCAAATTGCGCAAAAAAGCATGAACATCGAAAAGCACATCATCATTTGTGGCTATGGGCGATGTGGCCAAAATTTAGCCAAGCTATTGCAGACGCAAAAAGTTCCTTACATGGCCCTGGATTTGGATCCAGACCGCGTCAGTAGAGCGCAGTCGCATGGTGAGAAAGTTGTCTATGGCGATGCAGCACGGTTGCAGTCTCTGGTGGCGGTGGGATTGGTGCGAGCCAGTGCAGTTGTAGTGACCTATTTAGAAAATGCGTCTGCAATGCGCGTGCTTGCACTGACCAAAGAGCATGCTCCACAGGTGCCCGTCATTGTCAGAACACAAGACGATTTGGACTTGGAGAAACTCCAAGCAGCAGGTGCGGCAGAAGTGGTGCCAGAAACAATTGAAGGATCATTGATGTTGGCAACCCATGCGCTTGCTTTGGTGGGTGTTCCCATGAAGCGCGTGATTCGCATGGTTCAAGAACAAAGAAACCAGCGTTACGCCTTGCTTAAGGATTTTGATCGCGGAAGCGAAGTAGAAGATTAAAAGCTGGATCCCGCAGCCATTGGCGCTCGCTTATCCGCTAATCGTAATGCGTCCACATCCGCAAAACACGCACCGTACGCTGCTCTGAGAAAACTTCGTACACCAGAACGATGCTGGATGTTGATCCGTCTCGAATACGCGCCCGAGAGATCACCCACCAGCTTGTTCAATAAGGTGGGGGATTTTGGAAAGGATCACTCGCAAGCACTATCCAAGAGGGCTTGGAGCTTTCTCTTTAAGCCGCACTGGCCTTTACCTTTTTCGCGTCCTTCAACGCTTGCTTGGCGTATACGACTGACCAGTCACCACTTTAAGCCCGCAGCGTTTTACCAGGGGTTCGGGCCATTCCGGCTTTGATGGATTCCCGCATGCCGGGTACCGACAGCAGATGCAAAGTCTACTTGAATTGCGACTCCAATCATGCTGACGGCAATCAGCACAGCATTGTTTCGTTTGCACTGAGATCAACACGGGCATTGTGCGATGCTTGCGGTGCTCTGTCCATAAGCCGATACAAATTAGCCCTCAGCTATCGACTGGCAGATAGTCGCGTTCATAAATTTCTCCGATAGGTGATCAATGTACGTAAAGTCAGTACGTATTGTCGCAGGATTTTTTATCAGATGGATTCTAACGGACCATGCTGCTAATTCGTGACCTAGTGGGTGTTCGGCAATGAACTGACGCAAGGCCGCATTCATGCGGGTTTGCCAGCCCTTGCCGGTGGCCTTGAATGTTTCCAGCAGATCAGCATCCAGTCGAATCGCGGTGAAGACCTTGGTCTCATCTGCCTTTGGACGACCACGTGGGCGCTTCATGGCAACCAATGCGGCATAGGTCTGCAGGTTTGAATGTTTCACTTGCAGGCTTTGCGCCCTTATGCCATTCGCTGTCGAGCTCGCGCGCATCCGCATCAGCGGCAATGCCAGCATTGATGGCTGCAGTTTCATCGGACTTGGGGATGATGGTCCCCGGTTTAAGTTTCGGCATAGCTCTTCACCTCTCTTGAGTTGGCCTTGCGCAGGCTGCATAACACGCACCACATCGCCGCGAATGCAGAACACCAGCACATGCAAGCGGTCACCGATATACCCTTTTGCTTCAAAGCGTGGCTCGGCATACTGTTCGCGCGTGTCCTCACGAACCACAGCAGCTTCCCATTCAAATTCATCGGCATCAGCCAGCGAAACGCCGTGCTTTTCTAGGTTGCTTTCGTCTTTGGCGGGATCGAATTCATACTGCATTTTATTTATTGTATAAACAAAAATAGCGGTGTCAAGCAGTCGTGCTTGGGCAATTTTTGCCACTTGCACAAAGATCCACATACTCGGCGGACGAACGGTTCAAGCAAGGAAGCCCCATCCCACCCCTGTGCCATAATTTCCGCCACGCGTAATTCAGCCCGGGTGGTGGAATTGGTAGACGCAGCGGACTCAAAATCCGCCGCCGCAAGGCGTGCCGGTTCGATTCCGGCCTCGGGCACCAGATCAGGCCGCAAGACATTTTCGTCTTGCGGCTTTTTTTGTGGCCGCGCGGCGGATTGTCAGCATCCAATTTAAAGAATTGCCAAAACAGCCTGTCAAAAGGGGATAAGGGCGGCTGAAAAGGCCTTTTTCGGGGGGAACTGCATAGAATTCGCGCAGCTTTGGAGACCGCCCCCATGACAGAAGAAACAACGGCCGCACCGGCCCGCCGACGCGCCGGGCGCGGCAGTGGCACCGTGCGCACCGCACCGTCGACCGCCAAGTACCGCCATTTGAAGCACCGGATGCCGCCCACGCCCATGGTGTCGGAGGACGAGCTGGAGGCGATCCACAACACCTCGCTGCAAATCCTGGAAGAAATGGGCATGGATTTCATGCACGAGGGGGCGCGCGCCATCCTCAAAAAGGCCGGGGCCGATGTCAAGCCCGGCTCGGAGCGGGTGCGCTTTGACCGCAACCTGATCCTCGAAGCCATCAAAACCTGCCCCTCCGAGTTCACGCTGCACGCGCGCAACCCGGAGCGCAATGTGCACATCGGCGGCAAGAACCTGGCTTTTGCCCAGGTCGCCAGCCCCCCCAACTGCTCGGACATGGACAAGGGCCGCCGGGCCGGCAACCAGCAGGACTTTCGCAACCTGGTGAAGCTGGCACAGCGCTACGACATCATCCACCTGACAGGGGGCTACCCCGTCGAGCCGGTGGATTTGCACGCCTCGGTCCGCCATCTGGATTGCCTCTCTGACATCGCCAAGCTGACCGACAAAGCATTCCATGCCTATTCGCTGGGTAAAGAGCGCAACCAGGACGGGCTGGAGATTGCCCGGATTGCACGCGGCGTCAGCTACGAGCAAATGGAGCGCGAGCCCTCGCTGTTTTCCATCATCAACAGCTCCTCGCCGCTGCGCCTGGACACGCCCATGCTGCAAGGCATTTTGGAGATGTCCTCGCGCAACCAGATCATCATGCTCACGCCCTTCACGCTGGCAGGTGCCATGGCACCGGTGACCTTGGCAGGCGCGTTGGCGCAGCAAAACGCCGAAGCGCTGGCCGGAATTGCACTGACCCAATTGGTGCGCCCCGGCGCGCCGGTGGTGTACGGCGGCTTCACCAGCAACGTGGACATGAAATCCGGTGCGCCCGCCTTCGGCACGCCCGAGTACATGAAAGCGGTTTTGGTGGGCGGGCAGTTGTGCCGCAAATACGGCATTCCCTACCGCACCAGCAATGTGAACGCAGCTAACACGGTGGACGCGCAGGCGGCCTATGAGTCGGTGTTCTCGCTGTGGGCGCTGACGCAAGCCGGGGGCAACTTCATCATGCACAGCGCGGGCTGGATGGAAGGCGGCTTGACTGCGTCTTTCGAGAAATTCATCCTCGACTGCGACCTGTTGCAAATGGTGGCCGAGTTTTTGACCCCGCTGGATGTGAGCCCCGCTGGACTGGCCATGGACGCGATCAAGGATGTGGGCCCGGGCGGACATTACTTCGGCACCGCGCACACGCTGGAGCGCTTTGAGACCGCGTTTTACTCGCCCATCATCTCGGACTGGCGCAATTTTGAGAGCTGGGAAGAAGCCGGCAAACCCACCGCCGACCAAAAGGCCAACGCCACCTGGAAAAAAGAGCTGGCACTTTACGAGCGCCCCTACATGGACCCGGCCATCGAAGAGGAACTCGACGCCTTTGTGGCCAAGCGCAAAGCCGAGGGTGGCGCACCGACCGACTTTTAAACTCCCACAGTGATGGGTTTGTGGAATATTTGATAAGAGGATTTGCAGGATGAAAACAACAGCACGCGTGGTGATTATTGGCGGCGGTGTCGTCGGCTGTTCGGTGCTTTACCACCTGACCAAAAAGGGCTGGAGCGACGTGATGCTGCTGGAGCGCGACCAGCTCACATCCGGCTCGACCTGGCACGCGGCGGGCGGCTTTCACACCCTGAATGGCGACCCCAATGTGGCCATGTTGCAAAGCTACACCGTGAGCCTCTACGAAGAGTTGGAGCGCATTTCCGGCCAAAGCTGCGGCTTGCACAAGTCGCCCGGCATCATGCTGGCCGACACGCCCGAGCGCATGGAGTTTTTGAAAATGACCGTGGCGCGCGGCCGCTACCTGGGCATGGAGACCGAAATCATCTCCATCAAGGAAGCCCTGAACTACTTCCCCTTCATCGAAGAAAAATACTTTCTAGGCGCGCTGCTCGACCCCAATGAAGGCCACCTGGACCCCAGCGGAACCACCTATGCCTACGCCAAGGCCGCGCGTTTGGGCGGTGCCACCATCGAGGTGCAAACCAAGGTCGAGAGTCTGGAGCAGAAGCCGGACGGCACCTGGCGCGTGATCACCAACAAAGGCGTGGTCGAGTGCGAGCATGTGGTCAACGCAGGCGGCCTGTGGGCGCGCGAGGTGGGCCGCATGGTGGGCATTGAGTTGCCCGTGCTGGCCATGGAACATATGTATTTGGTGACTGACGACATCCCCGAGGTCGAGGCTTTCAACAAGAGCGCGGGCAAAGAGATCGGCCACGTGATCGACTTCGGCGCCGAGAGCTATTTGCGCCAGGAAGGCAAAGGCATGGTCCTCGGCGTGTACGAGCAGGCGGGCAAACCCTGGTCCACCAAAACGACGCCCTGGAGCTTTGGCCAGGAGCTGCTGCAGCCGGACCTGGACCGGATTGCGCCTTCGCTGGAAATTGCCTTCAAGCATTTCCCCACGCTGGAAAACGCCGGCATCAAGCGCGTGATCAACGGCCCCTTCACCTTTGCGCCCGACGGCAACCCGCTGGTTGGGCCGGTGCAAGGGCGCACCAATTTCTGGAGCGCGTGCGGCGTGATGGCCGGCTTCAGCCAGGGCGGCGGCGTCGGTCTGGCGCTGAGCAACTGGATGGTCGACGGCGACCCCGGTTTTGACATCTGGGGCATGGACGTGGCGCGCTACGGCGACTGGGCCACGCGCACCTACACCAACGCCAAAGTGCGCGAGAACTATTCGCGCCGCTTCCGCATCCGCTTCCCCAACGAAGAGCTGCCCGCAGGCCGCCCGCTGCAAACCACGCCGCTGTACGACACCTTCATCGCCCAAGGCGCGGTGATGGGCGATTCGTGGGGCATGGAAACGCCCTTGTGGTTTGCGCCCCAAGGCACCGAAGCCAAAGACATCGTGTCCTTCCACCGCTCCAATGACTTTGAGCCCATCAAGGCCGAGTGCAAAGCCGTGCGCGAAGCCGTGGGCGTGACCGAAGTCGCTAACTTCGCCAAATACGAAATCACCGGCCCCGGTGCCGAGGCCTGGCTGCAAGGCCTGATGACCAACACCCTGCCCAAAAAAGGCCGCTCTGCAGTTGTGCCCCATGCTCAACCACCAGGGCAAGATCATTGGTGACTTCACCATCGCCAAAGCCGATGATGAGCGCTTCATGATGTGGGGCTCTTCGCAAGCGCAGGTCTACCACATGCGCTGGTTTGAGCAGACCCTGCCCACCGACGGCTCGGTGCGCATCACACCCTACGGCATGAAGCTGATCGGCCTGTCGATTGCCGGCCCCAAGTCGCGCGAGCTGCTGCAGCGTTTGACCGACGACGATGTGTCCAACGATGCCTTCAAGTTCATGGACTACCGCGAGATGGAAGTCGCCACGGTGCAGGCCAAGATCAACCGCGTCACCTACACCGGTGACCTGGGCTACGAGATTTGGGTCGCGCCGGAATACCAGCGCCGCCTGTACCAAAGCATCATGGAAGCCGGTGCGGATCTGGGGATTAAGAACTTCGGTATGCGCGCCCTGCTCTGCCTGCGGCTGGAGAAAAACTTCGGCACCTGGTTCCGCGAGTTCCGACCGATCTATGGGCCGTTCGAGGCCGGACTGGACCGCTTTGTCAAACTCGACAAGCACGAGTACATCGGCAAGGCTGCGGCCATTAAAGAAAAAGCAGACGGCCCCAAGAAAACCCGCATCTTCATGGTGGTGGACGCACTGGACTGCGATGTGATGGGCGACGAGCCGATCTGGGTCGACGGCAAGGTGGTTGGCTGGGTGACCTCCGGCGGCTTTGGTCACTACGTGAACCAGTCGCTGGCGCAGGGCTACATACCGACCGAATGCTTCAAGCCCGATATGCAGCTGGAGATTGAAATCCTGGGTGAGCGCCGCCCCGCGCGCTTGCAAATGGATCCGCCTTTCGATCCCGAAGCCAAGCGCATGCGCATGTAAGAGGAGCCTCGGATGTCGCATTACTCGGTCTGGTCGCTGCTGCGCAACGCGCTGTCCGGACACCAACACTGGGACCGCGCTTGGCGCGACCCAGAGCCGAAAAAGAGCTACGACGTCATCATCGTCGGCGGAGGCGGCCACGGTCTGGCAACGGCTTATTACCTTGCCAAAAACCACGGCATCAAAAATATAGCCGTGCTGGAGAAAGGCTACATCGGTTCGGGCAACGCGGGGCGCAACACCACCATCGTGCGCTCGAATTACATGATGCAGGACAACACCGCGTTTTACGAGCATTCCATGTCGCTGTGGCGCGGCATGTCGCAAGACCTGAACTACAACGTGATGTTTTCGCCGCGCGGGTATTTGTTTGTGACCATGTCGCCCAGCGCGCAGGACGCGCAAATCCGGCGCGCCAACACCATGCGCTTGAACGGCATACGCGCCGACATCCTGACTCGCGAAGACGTGATGAAAGAAGCGCCCTACCTGGACTTCTCCGACAAAGCGCGCTTTCCGATCTACGGCGCCATGCTGCAACCCGACGCGGGCACGGCGCGCCATGATGCAGTGGTCTGGGGCTATGCCCGCGCTGCCAACGCGCTGGGTGTGGACATCATCCAGAACTGCGAAGTCTTGGACTACCAATGGTCGGGCGAGCGCATCACGGGCTTGAAGACTACGCGCGGTGACATCAGCGCGGGCAAGGTCGGCATTGCGGTGGCGGGACATACCTCGGTGCTGGCGCAAAAAGCCGGGCTCACCCTGCCGATTGAGAGCCACGTGCTGCAAGCCTATGTGAGCGAGTCGATCAAGCCCGTGGTCAACCACGTGGTGGTGTGGTCGGCGTCGTATTTTTACTTCTCGCAATCCGACAAAGGCGGGCTGGTGTTTGGCGGCCATATTGATCGTTACAACTCCTACGCCCAACGCGGCAACCTGGCCAATGTGAGCGAAGTCAGCCAGGCTTTGGTCAGCGCGATGCCGAGCGCGGCGCGCCTGCGGGTGCTGCGGCACTGGGGCGGCATCATGGACATGACGCCCGACGGCAGCCCCATCATCACCAAGACGCCGGTGGACGGCCTGTACCTCAACGGCGGCTGGTGCTACGGCGGCTTCAAGGCCACACCGGCATCGGGCTGGTGCTTTGCGCACACGATTGCCAACGACGCGCCCCACCCCTACAACGCCGGCTTCACCATGGACCGCTTTGCGCAGGGCCGCTACATCGACGAGGCCGGCACCGGCCCGTACAACCACTTGCAATAGGACGCACCAGCCATGCTACGCATTGAATGCCCCTACTGCGGCCTGCGCGACCACGAAGAGTTCAGCTACTTCGGCGACGCCACCAAAGCCTACCCGGCGCTGCTGACCGAGCCCGACGCTGCCAACCACGCTGCCTGGGTGGACACGGTCTACACCCGCAACAACCCCAAAGGCCTGCACACCGAGTTCTGGCAACACACGCTGGGCTGCAGGCGCTGGCTGGTGGTGCAACGCAACACCGTGAACCACGACATCGCCTCGGTGGTACCCGCTGCGCAGAGGGCCTTGCCATGAGCCCGGAACACACCGGCGGCGTGGCGCGCCTGGACAACTGCGGACGCGTGGACCGCACGCGCAGCCTGAACTTCACGCTCGACGGAAAGACATTCCAGGGCTACGCCGGCGACACGCTGGCCTCGGCCCTGCTGGCCCATGGCGAGCATCTCGTGGCGCGCTCCTTCAAATACCACCGCCCGCGCGGCATCATGGCTGCGGGCGTGGAAGAACCGAACGCGCTCCTGACGCTGGGTGACGGTGGCACACGCGAACCCAATATCGCCGCCACCGTGGCCGAAATTGAAGACGGGCTGGTGGCGCGCACGCAAAACGCCTGGCCCTCGGTCAAGTTTGACCTGATGGCGATCAACAACCTGCTGTCGCCGGTGTTCGTGGCCGGGTTTTATTACAAGACTTTCATGGGGCCGACGCGCCACGCGTGGATGTTCTACGAACATTTCATCCGCAAGGCCGCCGGTCTGGGTGCCAGCGTCGACGACTTTGACGTGAACCGCTACGACTGGCACAACGTCTACACCGACGTGCTGGTGATCGGCTCGGGCGCAGCCGGTTTGGCGGCGGCCTTGACCGCGGCCCGCGCCGGTGCCGATGTGCTGCTGGTGGAACAAGACTTTGAGGTGGGCGGCGCACTGCTCAGCCACGCGGTGGACAGCGCTGCGGCCCGATGGCGCGCGGAGATGCTGACGCAGATTGCTGCCACCGGCAAGGTGCGCACGCTCACCCGCGCTACCGCGTTTGGCATTTACGACGGCAACACGGTCGGCGTGGTGGAGCGCAGCGCGCCCGGCGTAGCCGACGCCGCATACGGCATTCCGCGCCAGCGCCAGCACACCGTGCGCGCCGCAGCCATCGTGATGGCCTGCGGGGCGATTGAGCGTCCGCTGGTGTTCGCGGGCAACGACAAACCGGGCGTGATGCTGAGCAACGCCATCGGCCAGTACGTCAACCGTTATGCGGTGGCACCGGGACAGCGGGCGCTGTTTTGCGTCAACAACGACGCGGCCTACGCCGACGCGCTGGCACTGGCCCGCGCTGGAGCGCAGGTGCAGCTAGCGGATTTGCGGAGCCAGCCTAACGCCGATGTACTGAGCGCCGCGCGCGCGGCAGGCATCGAGCAGATGACCGGCGTGGCCCTGACCGATGTGACCGGCGGCAGCCATGTGCGCAAAGCCTACCTGTCCAACGGACTGCAACTTGACGTCGATCTGATCGGCATGTCCGGCGGTTGGACGCCGACCGTGCACCTGACCTCACACCGCAACGTGAAACCGAAGTACGACCCGGCAATCGCCTGCTTTGTGCCCGGCGGTTTCGACCGCGCCCAGTTCGGCGCAGGCAGCATGGTGGGAACCCAGGGCTGGACGCAGGCGATAGAAAGCGGAGTCCAAGCGGGCGCACAGGCGGCGCAAAGCATCGGATTGCAAGCTGCAGCGCAAACACTGCCCGCCTGGGATGACGCACTGCCCGACTCCATGGCCTTTGTGCCCGCGCCGCCACTGCTCAGCGCACACCCGCGCGACAAAGCTTTTCTGGACTTTCAACACGACGTGTCCACCGCCGATGTGGAACTGGCGCAGCGCGAAGGCTATGTGTCGGTGGAGCATTTGAAGCGCTACACCACGCTGGGCATGGGCACGGACCAGGGTAAGACCTCCAATATCAACGGCTTGAGCCTGATGGCGCAAGCCCGGTCGCTGGACGTGGCGCAGGCCGGCACCACCACCTTCCGCCCGCCCTACACGCCGGTGGCGCTGGGCGTTTTGGCGGGCCGCAACATTCGAGAACACTTCCAGCCCGAACGCCGCACCGCGATGCACGATTGGCATTGGGCGCACGGCGGCGTGCGGTTGGAGGCGGGTTTGTGGTTGCGTCCGCTGTGGTACCGCACGCATGGCGCAACTTTGTCCGAGGCCTACAAGGCCGAGATGGATTTCGTGCGCGAGAGCGTGGGCATTGCCGACACCTCGACGCTGGGCAAGATCGATGTGCAGGGGCCGGATGCGGCAGAGTTTTTAGACCGCGTCTACGTCAATGGCTTTTCCAAGCTGGCGGTGGGCAAAGCCCGCTACGGCTTCATGCTGCGCGAGGATGGCATCGTGCTGGACGACGGCACCACCACACGGATCAGCGAAACACAGTTTTTCATGACCACGACCACGGCCCAAGCCGCCAAGGTGATGAGCCATCTGGAGTTTTTGCTGCAAGTGGTGTGGCCAGAACTGCGCGTCACGGTTGCGTCGGTCACAGACCAGTGGGCGGCGATGAGCGTGGCGGGGCCGCATGCGCGGCAGGCCTTGCAAGCGGCCTTCCCGCACCTGGATCTGGGCGATGCTGCCCTGCCCTTTATGGGGCTGTTGGACACACACGGCAGCGGCGCGCTGGAAGGCGTGGCCTTGCGCATCCTGCGGCTGACCTTCTCCGGCGAGCTGGCGTTTGAGATCTTCACGCCCACGCACGACGGCTTGCGCGTCTGGGAGCATGTGCTCGCCAGCGGCCAACCTTGGCAGATGCGGCCCTACGGGCTGGAAGCGCTGGGTTCCTTGCGGATTGAAAAAGGCCACGTCGTCGGGTCCGAGATGGATGGACGCACCACGCTAGACGACCTGGGCGCAGGGCGCATGGCCAGCAAGACCAAAGGCTTTTGGGGCGGCGCCTTGCGCCACAGCCCGCATCTGGCGCGCCCGAATCGGCCCACGCTGGTCGGCCTGGAGGCGGTGGACGAGCGCGAGCCGCCAAGCAACGGGTCGATTTTGTTTTTTGCCAGCGACGCGATTCAAGGCCATGGGCGCGGCCACGTGACCTCCACCACCTTCAGCAAGACAGTGGGCAAAGCGATTGCGCTGGGCTTGCTGCAAGGCGGCACCGCGCACCTGGGCGAGGAAGTGATTGCTGCCTCACCAGCCACCGGCCGCCAATACCGCCTGCGGGTGGTGGAACCCTGCTTCATCGACCCGCAAGGAGCGCGCTACCGTGTCTGACGCCACCACCACCCGCTCCGGCCACACCGTCCACCCGACCCACCATGGTTTGGTGCAAGTCCATATGACTGCGCAGCGTCTGCAGAGCGTCACGCTGATCAGCACCTGGGCCAGCGGCATCGAGGCGCTGACCCACGCGGTGCACAGCGCCCTGGGCTGCACGCCCCCGGCGCATACAGGCCATGCCACCGCGTGCGAGGCGGGGCTGCTGATGCGCAGCGGTCCGCTGGAATTCATGTTGATCGGTACGCATGCCGCGCCGCAGCGGGTGGCAGAGCTGCGCGCGCAGATCCCCGCCGAGATCGGCTCGGTTCTGGACCTGAGCCACGCCCGCATCCGGGTTCAGCTGCATGGCGCGAAGGCGGTTGACGCGCTGGCCAAGCTCTACGCCTTGGATTTCCGCCCTGCGGCATTCCCCGTCGGGCGATTTCAGCTGACCGGCCACCACCATATTCCGTGCCTGCTGCACCGGCTGGAGGCGCAGCGCTTTGATTTGTACTTTTTAAGTACCTATGCGCACGGTCAGATCGACGCTTTGATGGACGTTGCGTTGGAATATGGCGTCGAATTGAACGCGATGCCCGTGGGATAAGCGCATTGAAGGCGGCCTTTATCGCTGCGGCGGCGACCCACACGGTATTTGTAGCCAATAATGGACGCATCCGCAACCGCCCAAACTTCCAAATCCCATGAATACAGATTTGTATGACGAGCCACGCGAAGGGTCAGCGACTCTTCTGCACAACATCGTGTACTGCAGCCGGGCCACGCCCGGCGTGACCGACGCCGACGTACAAGCCATCATTGCCACCGCGCGGCGTTACAACCCCGCCTATGGTGTCACCGGACTGCTGGTGTACGGCGCAGACGTATTTTTTCAATGGCTCGAAGGTCCAAAGGCAAGCATTGAGGCTTTAATGGCCAACATCCGGAACGACCGGCGCCACAACACCTTGGTCGAGCTAGCGGTCAACGAAGAAGTTCGGGAGCGGATGTTCCCGACCTGGGACATGGAGCTGGTCCAACCGGATGACATCCGAGAGGTGTTGCAAGACGCGTTGCGGGACGCCAAAGCAGCGGTCAATACCAAGGCGCTGCGCGAACTCTTGCAAAAGGTTGAAGAGGCCGAGCTGCCTTAAGCCCCAAGAAAAAAGCCACAGTGCGAACACTGTGGCTTTTTCATGATGATGTTGGTGGGACGTGCGGGGGTCGAACCCACGACAAACGGATTAAAAGTCCGCTGCTCTACCAACTGAGCTAACGTCCCCTCAGACTTCTCACAAAGCCTGAAACCAAGCCCGTGATTATAGCGGGGACATTTTTGATTATTTGCCGCCCTGAGACAATTTATTGAGCATCCAACCGGCAGCCGCCATACCGCAAGTCGCTGTGACGGTTACCAGTGAGCCATAGCCGCTGCAGTTCAAACTGGCGGTAATTCTGGGAGCATCGCCAGAGGCATCCTGAAGCGAAGCGGGTATGTGTATGGGCTCGGGGCTGTAGACACACGGCAGACCAATTTTTTTGCCCGCTTTCGCAGCGCCATGGTGTTTGCGCAACTGGTAGCGCAATTCGGCCATCAGAGGATCATGCGTGCAGGCGCTCAGGTCGGCGATAGCGATGTCCTCAGCCTTGCGCTTGCCGCCTGCTGCACCTACCGTGATGAACGCACGATGGTTCGCCAAAGCCCAGGCGGCCATAGCCACTTTGGCCCGCATCTGGTCACAGGCGTCGATCACGCCATCAACATCTTCGGGAAGAATTCCGGGCCAATTGCCAGGCTCGACAAATGCATCGACACCGATAACCTGGCAAGCGGGATTAATGGACGCGATACGCTGCCGCATCGCATCGATTTTCGCCATCCCCAGGGTGTCGCTGGTTGCCTGAATCTGGCGATTGACGTTGGACTCAGCAACGTGGTCCATATCAATCAGGGTGATACGTCCGACACCTGTGCGGGCCAGGGCTTCAGCAGCCCAAGAACCCACACCACCGATGCCTACAACGCAGACGTGGGCAGCGCGTAATCTGCTGCCCCCATCCGCCCCATAGAGTCGCCCTACCCCGCCGAAACGGCGCTCCAGATCCTCGGGAGCCTTATCCAAACCTATTGCAATTTGGAAAGCCTGTCACGGGCCACGCTGGCAGCCTCGCTTCGCTCGTATTGCTCTACCAGCTCTTCCAACGTCTTGCGGGCAGCTTGCGGCTCCTTGAGTTCGCTGTAGCAGTTCGCAATCGCCAACATGGCTTCGGGGGTTTTCTGGTAGTAGGGCTCCGCCGTCTGCAGGTGTCTCAGCGTGAGAAGCGCAGCCTTGTAGTCGCCTTGCAAAAATTCGGCATTGCCCTTCCAGAAACGCGCTGCCGGTGCATAACCGCCATGCGGGTAACGCAGCAAAAACTCGTCAAACTGCTTGCGTGCACCCTGGTAGTTGGAGCGTTTGAAAACCGCCTTGGCGTTATCAAACTCCTTTTTTTCGGAAGCTTGCGCGTAAAAACTGGCACCATCTTCGGACACCAGCATAGGCAAACCGTTCAAGCGCTCCTCGATGGCGCGCTGCATCTCCCGCGTCTTGCGCTGCTCTTCCACGAGGGCACGTTGCTGTTCATCCTGGCGGGTGGCCAGTGTCCGTGTTTCCTCCATTTGCCCACGCTGATTACCCGCGAGCGCCTTGGATTCTTCCACTTGGCCACGCAACTCCCGGACTTCTTTGCGGGCCTCTTCAAGCTGCGTCAGCAAGTCCAGCTGCGCATTTTTCAAAACCTGGATTTCATCAACGCCGCGCTGCAAGGACTCCGAGACCGGCTTGATTCCATCATCAATCTTTGCGTCAATCTTGCGAAGCATCAAGTCCAAGTTAGTCTGCACCGCAGTCACATCGCGACGCAGGACTTCCGCCTCGCGCCGAATGGCCTCGCCCTCGGTGCGGAAAGCCTGCGCATCACCGCGTAGCTTGTCGAATTCGATTCGCACGGTATCGATGCGCTGTCGCTCTCTCAAGATCGCGTTTCGCGCCTCGTTATCAACACCTGGTATCCCAAAGCTTTGGGATTGAGCGATCCCGATCGCGCCAATGGCCAGAAGCCCACCCAGCGCTAAGCGCGCCAATCGCAGGCGCAGCGGATTTCCAGAAAATCGAATCAGCATAGTGACCTACCTATCAGCGGTAGTTAATCTCAACACGGCGGTTTTCCTGCATAGCCGCTTCGGAAGTGCCTGGAACCGCTGGCTTCTCTTTGCCGAAGCTCACCGCTTCCATCTGGCTGTCTGCAACACCCATTAAGGACAGGGCCTTTCGCACTGCGTCGGCACGCTTTTGTCCCAGCCCCAGGTTGTATTCGCGTCCGCCGCGGTCATCGGTATGGCCTTCGAGCGCTACGCGCAACTTGTCATCTGCGCGCAAACGGCGACCGTGGGCCTCAATGATGGGGCGGGCTTCAGCGCGGATGACAAAACTGTCAAAGTCGAAGTACACGATACGCTCCCGCATAGCAAGCGCGGAAGCCGAAGCCGAAGCCGAAGCCGAAGCCGAAGCCGCAGCCGCCGCTTGCAGCAGCAGCCTTGGCGGCAGCACCAGAGGCGTCGGTCCCTGCCGCAGCGGCGAGTTTCGCGGCAGCGGCAGCACTGGCGGCGTCCGCGGCTGCCTGGCCCGACACACCAGCGCTACCCACAGCCCGGGCGTTCGCGTCTTTAGCCGACAGGTCCAAAGCAGCAACATTGCGCGCGCTGTTTGCGGCGTCCTTCAATAAGCTGTTGCCCAAAATCGGAGTGGGGCTTTTTTCAGCTGCCGCCGCTGCCGCCGCTTGGCGGTCCTCTACCGTGGCCGAATCCAATTTCACCGGCGACTTACAGGCCACAAGAGCAAAGGCCAGAACGACCGGGATCAACAAGAACTTCATAACGCACTCCTAAAAAATAAAAACCGCCTTACGGCACATGAACTTACAAAATCTTGCATCAGCGGCCTGCCGGGCCCCAATGGGGCTGCCGGATATCCCCATCCGATCCAAGCAAACGACTTTTGACCTTACCGTCCACCGTTGCCATCATGAGAGCCTCTTTGCCTTGCTGTTCGGTGGCATACAGCAGCTGACGGCCGTTAGGCGAGAAGCTGGGTTTCTCATCGGCAGAAGTATCCGTGATTGCGGTGGCAGTTCCGCTGGCCATGTCCAGCACATGCACTTTGAAGCCTCCGCCCACGCGCGAGACATATGCCAAGGACTTCCCATCGGGACTCACGGTAGGAGAAATGTTGTAGTTGCCGGTAAATGTGACGCGCTCCACATTGGCACCCGTCGCCCCCATTTTGTAAATCTGCGGTGTGCCGCCACGGTCACTGACGAAATAAATCGTTTTCCCGTCGCTTGAGAAAGTGGGTTCGGTATCGATCGCCGATGAGGTGGTAATGCGGCGTGGCTCGGCGCCGGGTGTGAGTGCGTCTAACAAAAATATCTGCGACCCGTTTTCCCGGCTGAGGGTCACGGCCAGGGTACGTCCGTCTGGCGACCAGGTGGGCGCGCTGTTGGAGCCCTTGAAATTCGCCACCAAACGGCGCTTGGCCGTTTCCACATCGTGCACATACACCGACGGCTTTCTAGCCTCGAACGATACATAGGCCAGTTGGCTTCCCGTTGGCGACCAAGCTGGCGAAATAATTGGCTCGTTGCTGCGCAAAGCAAAGCTGGCGTTTTCGCCGTCCGCGTCGGCAACCCACAGCGTGTACACCGTGCCGTTTTTGGTCACATAGGCTATGCGGGTAGAGAAAACCGCTTTCTCCCCGGTCAGTTTTTCATAAATATAGTCCGCGATTTTGTGCGCCGCCATGCGCATGTCCGCCGGTGCCACCGAGTACCCCTGCCCACCCATGTTCTCGTTGCGGGCTACGTCCCACAAGCGAAATCGAACATCCATGCGTCCATCAGGCAATCGGTTCACGCTACCGCTGACCAACGCGTCCGCGCCTTTTTTGCGCCAGAAAGATGGGTCCAGCAAGCCGGTTGTTTCATCCGTGGGCGGCGCGCCAGCCATATCGACACTTCGGAACAAGCCGCTGCGTTCCAAATCGGCCTGGATGATGGCAGCAATTTTTTGCACGCTGACGTCGTTACCACGAAAAGGCGTAACAGCCACCGGGATCTGGGTAGTGCCAACCCCAGACACTTCCACGCGAAACTGGGCATGTCCCACGGTCACGCAAAACAGGCAGCAGACGGCAATCAACCAATTTTTCATAATCTCAACATCACCAATTCGCAAAAGTCACAGTTTCAAAATCTTCCACCGCGCGGCACTCCTGAAAACCCAGCGGCGCCCGGACGATGTCGCTTTGCATCCGCTGGCGCACCGTGCCCTCGTTAGCGGAGGCCCGATCCCGGCTGGCCTCGTCGTGCCACAAATGGAAGACCTCGGTGGCAAAAAAACCGTTTTTCCTGCGCACTACCGGCATGGAACATCCGCAGGACCAAATCGGCATCTTCATGACCCCAGCCCTGGAAAGAGCTATCAAAACCATTCACATGCTCGAAATCCGAACGCCACAAACCCATATTGCAACTTCTTATGCCATGCCAACGAAAATCTGATTCGATCCGAAGGCCCCAATCGGGTGCGCGCATTAAGGGCGTGATTTTACTGGCATCGCGTTTGCGCCACTGTTGCAACCAATAAGCCCACGACTTCCCCACGACATCAACAGCACCATCCAACACATGCTGCGTGAAACGCTGCGACAACAGACAGCGGCTGCCGTTGACCAAAAACCCGCTTTGCATCAAGCGCCGGTGCTGCGCCATGAAATCAACATCCGGCACACAATCGCCATCCAGCAAGATCAGGTAGCTGCCACGGCTCTGAGCCACCCCAAGGTTGCGCGCGCGCGCCACGGTGAACCCGACATCGGGGTGCCAAACATGCGCCAAAGGAAAAGGACATCCCTGCGCCACCTCCCGAATGCGGGCCCGGTGTGCGGGCTGGGAGCCGTCATCGGCGATCACCACCTCGAAGTCTGTGTCGGTCTGTCGGCCCAAAGCTGCCAACACCACCGCCAGCGCATCGCTGCGGTTGTAAGTGGTCAGCACCACAGAAATCAGAGGCTTAGCAGACATGTTGGAATAGACTCGTCGACAATTTCATCCTACCACCCATGTCCCTCGTAACGGTCTACATCATCGCTTACAACGAAGCGGAGAAGGTGCGCGCCACCGTGGAAAGCGCATTGTGGGCCGACGAGGTCATTGTGGTGGATTCCTGGAGTACCGACGGAACTGCCGAGATTGCGGCCAGCCTGGGCGCGCGCGTGGTGCAGGTCAAGTTCACCGGCTTTGGCGATTTGCGCAACCATGCGCTGGACGCCTGCACGCACCCCTGGATCTTCAGCCTGGATGCGGACGAGCGCTGCACGCCGGAGGTGGCCGCAGAGATTCGCGCGATTACCCAACGACCCGATGCAGCCGACGCGCCAGATGCCTATTGGGTGCCTACGGCGCAACTTTTTTATGGGCCGTTGGATCCGCCACTCCGGCTGGTACCCCAACTTCCGCCAACCGCAGCTGTTTCGCCAAGGTGCGCTGCGTTATGACGCGCAACCGGTGCACGAAGGATGGGTGCTGAATACCAGCCGGCCGCTGGGCACGCTTCGCCATGCCATTTGGCAGTTTCCGTTCAAGGACATGGGTGAATTGCTGCACAAAGCCAACCGCTACTCCACATTGGGCGCGCAAAAGATCGCAGACAAGAAAATCACCATGGGTGGCGCGTTGGCGCACGGGATATGGGCGTTCATAAAGCACTATGTTTTCAAAGCCGGTTTTTTGGACGGATGGGCCGGATTTGTGATTGCGCTGGGGAATTTTGAGGGGACTTTTTACCGGTATCTGAAAGCTTACGAGATCCAGCAAGGTGCGCGTTGGGGTGCGCCCTCTGACCCCCCATCGGCTGCCTGATGGACGGGGATTTTTAGAAGCCAAGTGGCTGGGCGTGCTGCGTCGGATGGCAATCGGAGCATTGGCGGTCTCGGTGTCCTTACCCATGGGCTTCATCAGTGCCTCCAAGATCCTCCTGGTGCTCGTGGGGATTGCCATTTTCTGGGGTTGCAATCCCAAGCCCTTGAGCTGGCGTGTCCAGCGCCCGCCACTGAATACGTGGATCTACCTCGGGCTATTTGCGATCCTGACGAGCGGCTTGTGGACACATGCGTCCGATGCATTGATGTGGAAGTCGATCAACCACCACAGCACGCTGTTACTCATTCCACTGCTCTACTTCATGTTGAAAACTAAAGCAGAAGCCCATTGGGCCTTACGTGGCTACGTGCTGGGACAGCTGTTCGTTCTAGCGTCTTCGTGGGCCTTGTTTGCAGGAATATCCATCCCTTGGCAAACCGCTTTGGATGGAAACACTGGTAATCAATTCGCGGTTTTTTCCAGCTATCTGGATCAATCCATCATGGCCAGCTTGTTCGCAGCTGTTTTGTGGCAAGGGCGTGCTTTTCTGGCACCCGGTTGGCAGCGCTATGGTGTAGTGCCTGCGTGCTTGGCTTCCTTGGGATGCGTATTCTTTCTGTTGCCCGGCAGGAGCGGGCAACTTGCCGCATTAGCGATGATTTCTTTGTCGGTGATGTGGCTTTTGCCCATGCGCGTGCGTGCGGCTGCCCTGCTGGCACCGCTGGTTCTTATGGTGGGAATTTTGGCTGTTCCAAATCCGGCGAAGGACCGGTTCGAAGCATCTTGGGCGGAAGCCCGTGCCTATTCACAAGGGGACGTCAGCCCCACCTCCATTGGCTTTCGCTTGGAAGCGTGGCGCTCGGCGCTGGTTAGCATTCAGGAACATCCAGTCGCGGGTACGGGTGCCGGTAGCTGGGGTCCGCAGTACGACCAAATCCAAAGTGCGGCTGGACGCCCGAATCAAAATCCGACCGATGGCAACCCCCACCAGGAATTTCTGCTGTGGGGGGTCGAACTGGGTTTGGGCGGCATCGTGCTGCTGATAGGGATACTGGCCTCCATTTTCCGACTGAGCCTGCGCATGGACGTTGCGGAACGTCGCGCGACCCAATCCGCCCTGCTTGCCACGGTCATTGCCTGCCTATTCAACTGCGCCCTGTATGACGCGCTGATTGGTGACTACCTGTGCGTCACGCTGGCGCTGTGCTTGGCAGCGGGACTGAAACCAGACGCTCAAGTCTGTAGGCCCCTGCGGTCCTCGTAATCGGTAAAGCACTTCAAGAGCAGATGCACCCAGGTGGTTGATCGGCTGACCAGCACGCGTGGCAGGGTGAGTGCTCCATCCTGAACAGGAACCGGAACCCGACCCCGCTGGGTAGTCGTCGCGCTGGTATACGCCGCTTGGGCCGTGTGGTCCAGACTGGCTTGGTGGAACCGGCCATAGGGGTAGCAAAAATGCTGTACGCCACCCGGCTGGCTTATCACGGCCTCCAGCAAGCGGCGCGACCCCCCAATCTCCGACTCCAGCTTTTCACGATCGCAAACCGTCAAATCAACGTGGTGGCTGGTATGCGAGCCGACCTCCTGACCGGCGTCAATCCAGGCCTGCAATTGCGCGGCATCCATGAGAGAAACCTGTCCGATGCCTTCGTCGATATCCCAGATGTTGGATTGCCCAAGGCGCGCTGCCACGGCATAGCAGGTGGCACTGAATCGGAGCCGGCGCAAGACCGGAAGCGCGTTGTGAAGGTTGTTCTCATACCCGTCGTCAAAGGTGATCCCAAACACTTTGCCACTGCTTATCGCCTTTCAAATAAGGCATCAATGCGCCCATCGAAAGACCTGTGTAGCCCAAAAAGTGCATCAGCCGCATATGCCGGGAAAAAGTGCCGGGACTCACCACCAAGCCCCGCAGCGGCGTGCCCTTCGGGGGCGCCGCATCAATCTGGTGGTACATCAGTATCGGAATGCGCGGGCCGCTCATGCTGCAATCCCCTGTAAGTCAGCATACAAGCGCTCATGCCGCTGCGCCACCCGGGCCCAGGTGCGTTGGGCCGCAAATTCAACACCGCTCTCACCCAGTCGCTTTTGCAAATCGGGAGAGTCTTGCAGCTCGCTCACCGCTTGCGCCAAGGCGTGTGCATCATGCGGATCCTGCAATAGCAAAGCATTCACTCCGTGCGTCAATTCAGAAGAAATGCCACAGTAAGCTGCTTGGCTGACGATCACCGGCAGCGCGTGCGACATAGCCTCCAGCACCACCATGGCGTAGGTGTCTTCCAAGGTGGGGTGTACCAAAACATCGGCAGCGACGTAGGCCACACCGACATCTTCCCGCATTCCCAAAAAATGCAACTGCGATCCCACGCCCAAGTCCCGTGCCATAGCCTCCCAGACCGCACGCTGCCCAACATGCCCGACCACCGCCACAAAGGCTGTTGGGTCCGACAAAAGGGCCAGGGCTTGGATCACGCACCCCAACCCTTTTTTTCGAAGGTCGTTTCCGACTAGCAATAAGCACCGGCCTTGCAACGGCAAACCCAGTGCTGCCCGCGCATCCAAGCGCTGCTGTATAGACGCAGGACCTACAACACCTGAAATACCCGGCGGGATCACATGCATCGCACGGACAGATCCCGGGTAGGTCTGAGCCACGATGGTGCGCAAGGTTTCAGAAACGGCTACATACGCACGCCCATCGTTTTGAAAACGGGAGCGCTCCAAACCCAAGTGCGCCAGCAGTCTCGGGCTACTCACCATACCGAGCAATTTCCACAGCCGCCTCAAACCCGATTTCGCTCGGAGCAAGGTGTGGCGCATCGGCAGTACGTGCAGGGTCTGCACCTGACCGTGCCACACGTTTTCATGCGAATGAACCACGTCATAGCCTTGGCGCGTCATGCGCCAAGTCGCGTACGCGAACAGCAATTGGTTGATCCAGCGGGGACGCCGCACAGCCCATCGAACCGGGTGGTAACTGATGTCCTGGAAGCACTGTGCCTACCGTTTGCGAAAAAACATGGACCTCGTGGCGTTCAGACAGTTGTTCCGCCAATGCCACCGCATACCGTTCCGCACCCCCACCCTTGGTATCGAAATTCTTGGTCAAAAATGCAATGCGAAGTCGTTGCAAGGCAACCTCACAACAACACAATATCGTACTTTTCCTGCGCCACACCGGCCTCACTTTGCAGGGAAATCGGCTTGCCGATAAAGCTGCTCAGGCCCTCGAGATGCTGGCGCTCGTCGTCCAGAAACAGCTCAATCACCTTGGGCGAGGCGACGATGCGGAACTCGCGCGGATTGAATTGCCGCGCCTCGCGCAGGATTTCGCGAAAAATATCGTAGGCCACGGTGCGCACGGTTTTCACGGTGCCTTTGCCCTGGCATTCGGCGCAGGGCTCACACAGCATATGCGCCAGCGATTCGCGGGTGCGCTTGCGCGTCATCTCCACCAAACCCAGCTGCGAAAAACCGCCTAATGTGGTCTTGACCCGGTCGCGTTGCAGTTGCTGGCGCAAAGCGTCCAGCACCTGCGCGCGGTGGTCTTCGCGCACCATGTCGATGAAGTCGGCAATCACGATGCCGCCCAAATTGCGCAGCCGCAATTGGCGGGCAATCGCATGGGCCGCCTCCAGGTTGGTTTTGAAAATCGTGTCGTCAAAATTGCGTGCGCCCACAAAGCCGCCGGTGTTCACGTCAATCGTCGTCAGCGCTTCGGTCTGGTCAATCACCAGGTAGCCGCCCGACTTCAAATCCACGCGCCGCGCCAGCGCCCGGGCGATGTCCTCATCAATGCCAAACAAATCAAATATCGGCCGCTCGCCTTTGTAACGCTGCAACTTGGCAGCCGCTGCGGGCATGAACTCCAGGCCGAAGGCCTTGAGTGCCTCGCACTGCTCACCCGAATCCACGCGGATCGCCTGCGTGCCCTCACCCACCAGATCGCGCAGCACCCGCTGCATCAGGCTCAAATCCTGGTGCAGCAAACTGGCCGCCGGCAGCCGCAAACCCGCAGCTTTGATACGCGCCCAGGCTTTGCGTAAATAGCCGATATCGTCGGCCAACTCCGCGTCGCTGGCGTCCTCGGCGTTGGTGCGCAAGATAAAGCCGCCGCCCTCGCCCCCGGCCAATGCCTGCATCCGCGAGCGCAATTGCTCACGCTGCTCAATCGGTATTTTTTGCGACACCCCGATGTGATCATCCTGCGGCAAAAACACCAGCATGCGCCCGGCAATACTGATTTGTGTGGACAGACGCGCACCCTTGCTGCCCATGGGGTCCTTGAGCACCTGCACCATGAGGCTTTGGCCCTCAAAAACCTGGCGTTCAATCGGAATCTGCCCTTGCGCGCTGCGTGCCGCGCTGATGGTCTCGCCCTCAGCGGGCGGATGCCAGACATCGGCCACATGCAAAAACGCCGCCTTGTCCAGCCCAATGTCGATGAAGGCGGACTGCATGCCGGGCAAGACCCGCTGCACCTTGCCCAGGTACACATTACCCACCAGGCCGCGCTCCAAGGTCCGCTCCACATGCAATTCCTGCAAGGCACCGTTCTCCACCACGGCAACGCGTGTCTCCTGCGGGGACCAGTTGATCAAAATGTCTTGGAGCATAGGGTTCAGGCAAACTGCCGCAGCGCCTGCGCGGTCTCATGCAGCGGCAGTCCCATGATGCCAGAGTAACTCCCGCTGATGCGCGCAATATACGCCGCCGCCAGAGCCCTGCACCGCATAGGCTCCGGCCTTGCCCATCGGTTCGCCGCTGGCAACATAAGTTTCAATATCCGCCGCGCTCATGGGCACAAAACGCACCTGCGATACCGACAAGACCTGCACCACGCGCGCGCCCTGCCCCACTGCCACGGCGGTCAGCACCCGGTGGCTGCGCCCCGACAGGCGCGCCAGCATGCGCGCGGCATCCTCCGCATCGCGCGGTTTGCCCAGAATCGATCGCCCCAGCGCCACCGTGGTGTCGGCGCACAGCACCGGTGCATCCGGCAAGCCGCGCAGAACCCGCCTGCGCATCGCCGCGTCGAGTTTTAAGCGGGTCACGCGCTGCACATAGTCGGCAGGGGCTTCGCGGGGCAGTACCGTTTCCAAAGCCTCGGCGTCCTCATCGGGGGTCGGCAACAAGAGGGTGTGCGGTACGCCAAGCTGCTCCAGCAACTGGCTGCGCCGCGGGCTTTGCGAGGCGAGGTACACCATGGACGGGCTCATGGGCCATGGCTCATTCGCGGTGGTAAGGGTGCTTGGCGTTGATCGACCAGGCCCGGTACAGCTGCTCAATCAGCAGCACGCGGGCAAAAGCATGCGGCAGCGTCAGGTCAGACAGGCGTATGCGCTCGTGCGCGGCCTCACGCA
>CAXNME010000019.1:0-54764 GCA_964203415.1 Rhodoferax sp. | reverse complement strand
AGCCTCTCCAGCACCTCACAGGCAGGTTCTGGATCGCCACGTCGTGGATCATCTGGTCATACGCGCGCTGCAAAAAGGTGGAGTAAATCGCCACCACGGGCTTGAGACCTTCACACGCAAGGCCCGCAGCGAAGGTCACCGCGTGTTGCTCGGCAATACCCACGTCAAAGTAGCGCTGCGGGAAGCGCCGCTCGAATTCGACCATGCCAGAGCCTTCGCGCATGGCCGGGGTGATGCCCACCAAGCGCGCATCCTTGGCAGCCATGTCGCACAGCCAGTTACCGAAGACCTGCGTGAAGGTGGTCTTGGGCGCAGCCGCTGGTTTTTGCAAACCCACCGCCGGATCAAATTTACCGGGGCCGTGGTAGGCCACCGGGTCGTCTTCAGCGCGCTCATAACCCTTGCCTTTTTTGGTAACCACATGCAGAAACTGCGGGCCGCTGAGGTGCTTGATGTTCTCCAGCGTGGGGATCAGCGAATCGAGGTCGTGCCCGTCGATCGGGCCGATGTAGTTGAAGCCGAATTTCTCAAACAGCGTGGCTGGCACCAGCATGCCTTTGGCCTGCTCTTCAATCCGCTTGGCCAGCTCGAATAGGGGCGGCGCGCCTTTGAGCAAGCCTTTTCCGACGTTCTTGGCCTGGGCGTAAAACTGCCCGCTCATCAGCTGCGCGAGATACCGGTTGAGGGCACCGACCGGCGGGCTGATGCTCATGTCGTTGTCGTTCAAGATGACCAGCAACTTGCCCTCTTGCACACCGGCGTTGTTGAGTGCCTCAAAGGCCATACCGGCGGTGAGCGCGCCGTCGCCGATCACGGCGATGGAATGGAAGTCCTCGCCCTTGATACGCGCGGCCATCGCCATGCCCAAGGCGGCAGAGATAGAGGTGCTGGAGTGCGCGGTGCCAAAGGCGTCGAACACACTCTCGGCGCGCTGCGGGAAACCGCTCAGGCCACCCAACTGGCGCAAGGTGGGCATGCGCGCGCGCCGCCCGGTGATGATTTTGTGCGGATAGGTCTGGTGGCCCACGTCCCAGACGATGCGGTCTTGCGGGGTGTTGAAAACGTAATGCAGCGCCAGCGTCAGCTCCACGGTGCCCAGGTTGGAGCTCAGATGCCCGCCGGTGGAGGCCACGCTGTGCAAGAGGTAGTCGCGCAGCTCAGCGGCCAGACGCGGGCAAGGCATGGCGCGGGTAGCTGCGCAAAGTAGATGGGGAATCGATATCGGCCAGGCGCGGCCCTGCGGGGTGGATTTGCATAAACTTTTGTTGCGGTTCAGTGGGCGCGTTCGACCACCATGCGGGCCAGGGCGTGCAAGGCGCGGGTCTCGCGCAGGCCGCTGTCGCGCAAGGCTTTTTCCGCCTGCGCCAACAGCGTGTGGGCGTAGCGCTGGCTGGCCTCCAGGCCCATGGTGCTGACATAGGTGGGCTTGTTGGCGTAGGCGTCCTTACCGGCCGTCTTGCCCAGCGTGGCGGAATCTGCGGTCACATCCAGCACGTCGTCTACCACTTGAAAAGCCAGGCCGAGGGCCGCGCCGTAGGCGCTCAGACCGCTCAGGGCTTGCGCATCGGCCGCGCCGCACAGCGCGCCCATCACCACGCTGCACTGCAATAGCGCGCCGGTTTTGAGTTCGTGCATGCGCTGCAGCTCCGCGCGCTTCATGCTGCGGCCCACATGCGCCAGGTCAATGGCCTGACCACCGGCCATACCGCCGTGGCCTGCGGCGCGCGCCAACTGCGCGCACAGACGGGCCTGGATCAGCGGGTCTATGTCCATGTCGTCCGGGGTCAGCAATTCAAAAGCCAGGGCTTGCAAGGCATCGCCCGCGAGCAAGGCCGTGGCCTGGCCGAACTCCACATGCACCGTCGGTTTGCCACGGCGCAAGACGTCGTTGTCCATGCAAGGCATGTCGTCGTGGACCAGGGAATAGGCGTGTATGAGTTCCACCGCGCAGGCCGCCCGCAAAGCCGACTGCGCGACTTGGGTGGACGCGCCCGCTTGCGCGGCGCAAGCCTCATGCGCGGCCAGAACCAGCAAGGGGCGCAAGGCGCTTGCCACCGTCGAGCACCGCGTAGCGCATGGCGCGCGGCAAATCGGGGGCCAGCTGTGCCACCTGCGGCGCGAGCACCCAGCGCTCCAGCGCCTGCTCCACCTGGCCCAGCGCATCGGCCATCCAGGGCGCAAAAGAGAATGCCGCGCTGCCGGGCATCAGCTCGTTTTCCAGGGCTTGAGAACGCCGTCTTCCAGCACTTTGACCTGGTCTTCGACCGCCTGCAATTTGTCGCGGCAAAACTGCAGCAACACGGCACCGCGCTGGTAGCTCACCAGCAACTCGTCGAGCGGCAACTCCCCGGCATCCATGCGGGCGATCAAGGCTTCAAGTTCTTGCAGCGCCACTTCGTAGTTGGCCGGTGCGGCGGCATCCGGCGGGTGCACTGCGGTGCTGGGTTTGGGCATGGGCAAATGAAAAAAGGTAAGGGGCTGCGTGCAGGGCCCGAAGGCTGGCAGCGGGCCGGGCATTTTACGGTGCGCACCTCAAGGAAGCCGGGGCGTACAATCGCGCCCTTCGCTCCGACCGGCAGGGTTTGCCGCATCGGCTCCGTCCCACAGCCCGCCAGGGCTATCCCCCTGTGGGGAGTCTTTAGGTCAGGTCCACCATGTCTGATTTAAGTCTTCAGCTGCAGCAGTCGCACAGCCAACTTCCGGTCGCCAGCTATTTCGATGCTGCGCTCTATGCGCGCGAAATGGCGCATATCTTCCAAGGCGGTCCCCGCTATGTGGGCCACGCGCTGAGCGTGCCAGAGCTGGGCGACTACTACGCCCTGCCGCAAGAACAGGGTGGACGCGCCTTGGTGCGCAACGGCGAGGGGATCGAACTCATCTCCAACGTGTGCCGCCACCGCCAGGCCCTGATGCTCAAGGGCCGTGGCTCGCTGCTGGGCCAGGGCGCGGCATCGGCCGGTGGCAATATCGTCTGCCCCTTGCACCGCTGGACCTACTCCGGGGTGAACCCGCAGTGCCCCAGCGGCCAACTGATAGGCGCACCGCACTTTGCCACCGACCCCTGCCTGAATCTCAACAACTACCCGCTGCAAGAATGGAATGGTCTGCTGTTTGAAGGCAAGGGCCGTGATGTGGCGGCCGATATGGCCGGATTGGGCCCGCGTGCTGAACTCGATTTCAGTGGCTATGTGCTGGACCACGTGGAAATGCACCACTGCAACTACAACTGGAAAACCTTTATCGAGGTCTACCTGGAGGATTACCACGTCGGCCCCTTCCACCCCGGCCTGGGCAACTTTGTGACCTGCGAGGATTTGCGCTGGGAATTCCGGCCGCAGTATTCGGTGCAGACCGTGGGCGTGGCCAACCGCCTGGGCAAGGCCGGTAGCCCGGTCTACGAGCGCTGGCACCAGCAGCTGCTGAACTACCGGCGTGGCGAGCCGCCCAAATACGGCGCGATCTGGCTCACCTATTACCCGCACATCATGGTCGAGTGGTATCCCCATGTGCTGACCGTGTCGACCCTGCACCCCATTGGCGTGAACCAGACCATGAACATGGTGGAGTTCTATTACCCCGAAGAAATTGCCGGCTTCGAGCGCGAATTTGTGGAAGCCCAGCGCGCCGCGTACATGGAAACCTGTATCGAAGACGATGAGATCGCCGAGCGCATGGACGCTGGACGCGCCGCGCTGCTGGCGCGTGGCGACAACGAGGTCGGCCCCTACCAAAGCCCCATGGAAGACGGCATGCAGCACTTCCACGACTGGTACCGCACGGCCATGGGCAGCGCGCTGTAAAGAGGACCACCCGCCCGCATGCAAGCTTTATGGATGGTGCTGGCGGCATTCTTTTTTGCCGGCATGGCGGTGTGTGTCAAATTTGCATCTACCAGTTTCAGCAGCTTCGAGCTGGTCTTTTTCCGTGGACTGGTCAGCCTGGCGTTTATGGCGGTGGTGTTGCGCGCCAGTGGCACGCCCTGGCGCACGCCGGTGCCGCTGATGCACCTCACCCGCAGCATCATCGGCGCGACATCGCTGGGCGCTTGGTTCTACGCCATTGCGCATCTCCCGGTGGCAACCGCCATGACGCTGAATTACATGAGCGGGGTCTGGATTGCCGCATTCATTGTGGGCGGCTCGCTGCTGTATGGCGGGCAGGAGAAACAAGGCGCGCTCCTGGTCACGGTGCTGATGGGCTTTGCCGGCGTGGTGATGACGCTGCACCCCACTATTGAGAAAGACCAGTTGTTCGCCGGTGTGGTGGGCTTGCTCTCGGGCATTAGCGCGGCGATGGCCTATATGCAGGTCACGGCGCTGGGCAAGGCGGGCGAGCCTGAGACCCGCACCGTGTTTTATTTCTCGCTGGGCACGATTGCTGTGGGTGCGATCAGCCTGCCGCTGGGTAAACACACCGACTGGACGCAGGCTGCACTGGCAGGAGGCGGCCTGGATCCTCCCCATCGGCGTGCTGGCCTCGCTGGGGCAACTGGCCATGACCCGCGCCTACCGCAAGGGTTCGACGCTGGTGGTGGCCAGCATGCAGTACTCGGGCATTGTGTTTGCGGCCCTGTTTGGCGCGCTGCTGATGGACGAGGAAATTGAGGCCCTGGGCTGGGCCGGCATGGCCGTGATTGTGGTCAGCGGCCTGATTGCCACCTTTTTGCGCACCCGCGCCCTGCCCAACACCCCCGCCGAAGCGCACTAAAGTGCGCACCTGTCCAACCGCATGCCCGGAGAACGCCGATGTCTGCCTCTCAGCCACCCTACACCACCCTGATCAGCGTTGCCCAGTTGCAGGCCCTGCACACCAGCGGCGCGCCGCTGATGGTTTTTGACTGCAGCTTTGACCTGATGCAGCCCGCTGCCGGACGCGCGCTGTTTGAGGAAACCCACATCGCCGGTGCCGTCTTCGCTGACCTCAACGACGACCTCAGCACCCACAGCCCGCAGTTCACAGGGCGGGCCGTCAATGGCGGGCGGCATCCACTGCCCGCGCGCGAGGACTTCGCCCGCTGGCTGGGCCAGATCGGTTTTCACAATGGCATGCAGGCCGTGGTCTACGACCGCCATGGCATGAACTACTGCGGGCGGCTGTGGTGGATGCTGAAATGGCTGGGGCATGAGGCCGCCGCAGTGCTCAACGGCGGATTACAAGCCTGGCTGGCAGCAGGTGGCGCGGTGGAGTCCGGCCCGGTCGGCGCGGCCGCGCCACGCCCGGCGACACAGTTTGCAGTCCACGCCGCGCTGCTGGATTTTGTGGACGCCGCCGCGGTCCAGGGCCAGCTCGGACGTACCAGCCAAACCGTGCTCGACGCCCGCGCCCCGGCGCGCTTTCGCGGCGAAGTCGAGCCCTTTGACCCGGTGGCCGGCCACATTCCCGGCGCACTGAACCGGCCCTTTAACCAGAACATCGGCGAAGACGGTTTATTCAAGCCCGCCGAGGTGCTCCGCGCCGAATTGGAGGCACTGCTTGGCGACCGCAGCGCTGCGACCGTGGTGCACCACTGCGGCTCCGGGGTCAGCGCCATACCGAATATCCTGGCCATGCAAGTCGCGGGGCTGGGGGCCAGCACCCTGTTTGCCGGCAGTTGGAGCGAGTGGTGCAGCGACCCGGCGCGCCCGGTTGCGCGGGGCTAGACCCCGCGTCACTAGTCCTGCAAGCGCCCTACGGCCGGACTCAGACCAGCCCCAAAGCCGCCTTGCGCTTTTTAGCCCAGGCGCTGATCAGACGGTCGGCGACGATGCCGATAAAGGCAATCCCCAAACCGGCCAGCAAGCCGCGCCCGGTATCCGCGCCGGGCAAGGCCTTGTAAATTTCCTGACCCAAATCACGCGAACCGATCAGCGCGGTGATGGCCACCATGGCCAGCGCCATCATGATGGTCTGGTTGATACCCAGCAAAATTTCTGGGAAAGCCAAGGGCAGCTCCACCCTGAACAGCCTTTGGCGCGGCGTGGCCCCGCAGGCGATGGCCGCATCGACCACCGTGGACGGCACCCGCATCAAGCCCAGATAGGTGTAGCGCACGGCAGGCACCGTGGCATAGCACAACATGGCCAAAACGTTCGACACATCGCTGGTCTGGAACAGCATGATCACCGGAATCAGATAAATGAAACTCGGAAAGGTCTGTAACAAATCGCACAGGGTCAATATCACCCGACTCGCCGCCACATTTTTGGCAGCCCAAATACCCAGCGGAATCCCAATCAGCGTGCACAGAATCGCGCAACTCGTCACCAGATAAATGGTCAACATCAAAGGCGTCCAAAAACCGGACACCATCAAGAAGCCGAACAGCAAGACCGGCACCCAGGTGAGCCGCCAGCCACCCAGGTACCAGCCCAGCGCGGCCGGCACACCAATCACCACGCTCCAGGGCAGCCACAGATAGAAGTCGCGTATAGGCAGCAGCAGATAAATCGTGACTGCATTGCGAAACGGCTTGATGTAGTCGTACAGATTTTTCGACACCCAGCGCACGCCTTCGTCAATGGGCGCGCCGTAGGAAAAAGTCATCTCGGCGGGCATCAAGGCCAGCCAGGGCAGCAGCCGCGATGCGACGAAGAGCAACACCGCCGCCGCCACAAAAGTGGCCATATGCCGGTGCCGGTACCACCAGCTGCCCTCGATCAAATGCAGGGCCGCAGAGCGGGCCATTTGTGCAACAGTCAGCCGGTCCAGCATCAAGGCAATCAGCGTGATGGCCAGGCCCTCCTCCACCGCCTTGCCGATGCGCAATTGCTGCAAAGAGAAAAGCAATTTCTGCCCCAGGCCGGAGGCCCCCACCAGCGATGCGATCACAGCCATGGCCAGGGTCTGCATCACCACCTGGTTGAGGCCAAGCAACAGCGTTTGCTGGGCCGCAGGCAGCTCCACCTTCCACAGGCGCTGCCCCGGCGTACAACCGGCCATGACCCCGGCCTCGGTGATCTCGGGCGACACCGTGCGGATACCCAAAACCGTGCAGCGCGCCATAGGCGGCAGCGCGAAGATCAGGGTCGCCAGCATGGCCGGCACCTGCCCGAAGCCGAACAACACCACCACAGGGCCCAGGTAGGCCATGTGCGGCGTGGCTTGCATCACATCAAACAAGGTGTTGAGCACACGCTCAACCGATTTTTTCCGGGTCGCCCAAACCCCCAGGACCAGGCCCAGACCGGCGGCCATCGGGACCGTGACCAGCACCAGCGCCAAGGTCTGCATGGAGTCGGACCACAAATCAAACAGCGCGAGGTAGGCCATGCACCCGGCACAAAACAGCGCCAGCCGCAGCCCGCTTTGCCAATGCGCAAAAACCACCACTGAGAGCGCAACGATGGTCCAGGGAAGCGGACCGGTCTCCCAGTCCGGTACACCCCGGAACAGCATCGCCTCCACCAGGGTCAAAGGCTGCAGCAGAACCCAAGAAATGGCCCGCGTCACGGGTTTCGCCAGCTCGCTGAACCAGGCAAAAAAGTCCGTCACCCAGGTGCGAAACGGCAGGACCCATTCCTGCGGCCAAATCGACAAAGCCTCAGGCGCACCGGTGGCCAGCACCCCGACCAGCAATGCCAAAAATACCAGCGGTGCAGCGGCGCGCATGGGCGCTGTCGCCACCTTGCCGGGTGCTGGAAAAGAAGCAGTGCCCATCAGTGTGTGCCTTCCGGAAAAAGGGCTGCAATCAGGTCGGCTCTGCGCACCTCGCCCAGGCTCAGACCCGCCTCGTCGACGATATGGAAAGCGTCTTCACTGCCCAAAATGCGGGCTGCCGCGTCGGCCAACTTGGTCGCGCCGGGCAGCACCTGCGCCGGGGCGTCACCGCTGAGCGGGCGGGCGATTGCCGCCAACGAGAGAATTTTGTCGCGCGGCGCGATCTTCACGAACTCACGGACATAGTCGTTGGCGGGATGCAGGATCATCTCCTCGGGCCGCGCGAGTTGCACCAAATAGCCGTCTTTCATGATGCCGATGCGGTCAGCCAGCCGAATAGCTTCGTCAAAGTCGTGGGTAATAAACAAAATCGTTTTGCGCAGCAGTTTTTGCAAGCGCAAAAACTCATCCTGCATTTCGCGCCGTATCAGCGGATCCAGCGCGGAAAAGGGTTCATCCAGAAACCAAATTTCAGGGCCCACCGCCAGCGAGCGGGCAATGCCCACGCGCTGCTGCTGGCCGCCCGACAATTCGCGCGGGAAGTAGCCCTCGCGGCCCTCTAAGCCCACCAGCTTGAGCATCTCGCGGGCTTTGGCTTCGCGCGATGCGCGGTCGCTGCCGCTGACCTCCAGCGGAAAGGCCACGTTGTCCAGCACATTGCGGTGCGGCAACAAGCCGAAATTCTGGAACACCATGCCCATTTTGTGGCGGCGGATTTCAATCAACTCGTCGGAAGATGCGGCTAGCAGGTTGCGCCCATCCATCAGCACTTCGCCGGAAGTCGGATCATTCAAGCGGGTGATGGCGCGGATCAAGGTGGACTTGCCCGACCCGGATAAGCCCATGATCACCAGGATCTCGTTTTCCATCACGTCGAAGGACACATCGCGCACTGCGCCGATGTATTGCTCGGCAGCAAAGGCCGCCGCATCGGGCTGCATCTGGTGCTTCTTCAAAAAACCTGCGGGGTCAGGACCGAACACCTTCCACAGATGGCGACAGGAAATTTTCGGCTCGGCTTTCGACATTCAACACCCTTCACATACACAGCGGTACAAAACAGAGTGGGCCGCACAAGGCGGCCCACCGGTGCGAACGAATATTAGTTCGTCCAGGCTTTCACGCTGGCCTGGTTGTTTGCAATCCACTTCTTGGCTGCGTCTTCCGGCTTCATGCCATCGACATCGACCAACGCTGCAGCAGCGGCAATCTGGTCATTGGTGAAGCTGACTTTTCTGAGGATCTTGTCCGCAGTCGGCCACTTGGCGGCGATTTGCTTGGAGCCGACCTTCTTCATATAGCCCTTGGCCGCAGCGCCGCAGTCATACACGGCGTCGGGGTTGATGCCCCAGCTCTTGTCGGTATGGCACTTTTCGTTATAGGTGGGGAACTCGACGAACTGGCCCTTGAACTTCGCTTCAATGAAGTTAGGCGTCCAGTTGAAGATCACCACCGGCTCTTTGCGGTCATACGCGGCTTGCAACTCGGCCCACAGCGTGGCGGCCTGGCCCACGGGAACTTCCTGGAAGTTCATTTTCAAAGCGGTGATGCGCTCGGAATAATGCTTGCCCCAGTCAGCCGGTGGTCCGACGAAACGGCCTTTCTTGCCGGTCTCTGCGGTCGCAAACATGGCGGCACATTTGTCCAAAGCCTTCCAATCTGGCAGGCCGGGGCAGCGCTCGTTCATATAGCTGGGGTACCACCAGTCTTCACGTGTCACCGCGTTGTGGGGGCCGTAGTCGACCGCGCCGGATTTCAGCGACTTTTGAAACGACTCATGCATGGAACCTTCCCAGACTTCGACCTGGAAATCCATATCGCCCGATGCAATCGCAGTGAACTGCAACTGGGTGTCGGAAGACTTGAATTCCACGTTCACGCCCTGGGCCTTGAGCACGCCGCCCACCACATGGGACAAAACGACCTGGCTGGTCCAGTTGTTGGTGACGATCTTGATAGGGGACTTGTCATCTGCGGCAAGCGCAGACCCCAGGGTGAATGCAGCCAGTACGCCGCTTACCACCATGGTCTTCTTCAAAAAGTTCATATAACGACCTCATATTGAATGTGATGCACTTAAAAACAGGATCCGAAGACCCCCAAAGGGAAACAATGTTGCCCTCAGGGAAATAGTGGCAGTATTGGTAAGCGATGTCAAAGGCTTTTTGCCCCCAGCGGCTCAGGACTTACCCTTGGTATCACGTCTGCCCGCCGCACGCTTTTTGTGCGCCAACTCTGTGAGCGCCGCTATACTGGTTTTCAATCAATAACCAGACCCGTTTGGAGACCATGGCCAACAGCCCCTCGCTGGAGAGTTTTCTCGGAAAAGCCATACGCGAAAAGCGCCTGGGACACGGCCTGACGATTGCCGATGTGTCCGAACGGGCGGGCATCAGCCGGGGCATGCTCTCCAAAATCGAGAACGCCCAGACCGCCACCAGCCTGGACACGCTGCAGCGGATTGCTTCGGCGCTCGGGGTTTCCCTTTCCATGTTGTTCCGCGATTTCGGGGTCGAGGGCGGCTCCGCGCAGCATGTGCGCAATGGCGCGGGCATGGAAGTCGTGCGCCGGGGTACCAAAAGCGGGCACACCTACCATTTGCTGGCCTACGACCAAGGTCCAACCAAGACCTTTGAGCCCTTTTTGATCACCATTGACAACCAAACCGAGGTTTTCCCCGACTTTGAGCACCCTGGAACCGAGTTCATCTACATGCTCGAAGGGCGTATGGACTACCGCCACGGCGAGCAGGTGTACAGCCTGCAACCCGGCGATTCGCTGACCTTCCGGGGCGAAGTGCCCCACGGGCCGGGCGTCTTACACGAAGTGCCGATCCGCTTCATCACCCTGATCGTCTACCCGCAAAGGGGTGACGCGGACTGAGCTCCCCGGGTGCTTGGGGTTTATCCTAAAGAATAATTGTTGCACTGAAAGAATTTTTCGTGCATAGTCGGTGGCATCGACTTTGCGAGAGATTGCATGCCCTGGAGACTGCTTAAGTTTGGTTTATCGGACCGGCACCCCGAGCCGAGGATGTTCACGCCCCCCGGGCCGCTGAAATCCAGCTACGACGTGGTGATCATCGGCGCGGGCGGCCACGGGCTGGCCAGCGCGTATTACCTGGCGCGCGACCACGGCATCACCAATGTGGCGGTGATCGAGCAGGGTTACATCGGCGGCGGCAACACCGGGCGCAACACCACCATCATCCGCTCCAACTACCTCACCCCCGAGGGCGTGAAGTTTTATGACGAATCGGTGCGCCTGTGGCAAGACCTCTCCACCGACTTTGACCTGAACCTGTTTTATTCCACGCGCGGGCATTTCACCCTGGCGCACACGGACGCGTCGATGCGCACCATGCGCTGGCGCGCCGAAGTCAACAAGCACTACGGCATCGATTCCGAACTGGTCTACCCCGACTTCATCCAAAAAGCCGTGCCCTCCATGGACATGAGCTGCGCCGGACACGCCCCCATCCTGGGCGCGCTGTACCACGCGCCAGGCGCCATCGCGCGGCATGACGCGGTGGCCTGGGGCTATGGACGCGGCGCCGATATGCGCGGTGTCGAGATCCACCAGCAAACCCGTGTGCTCGACATCCTGACCCAAAGCGGGCGGGTCACCGGCGTGAAGACTTCGCGCGGCGATATCGCCTGCGGCAAGGTCTTGTGCGCCGTGGCCGGTTCCACGCCGCGCATTCTGAAAATGCTGGACTTGCGCAGCCCGATTTACATCCACCCGCTGCAAGCCATGGTCAGCGAACCCATGAAGCAATGGCTCGATCCAATTTTGGTGTCGGGCAGCTTGCACGTCTACATCAGCCAGACCGCGCGCGGCGAACTGGTCATGGGCGCGTCACTCGACCCCTATGAGCTGCATTCCACCCGCTCCACGCTGGACTTCACCGAGAGCCTGAGCGCCCACATGGTGGAGATGCTGCCCCAGTTGTCGCAGGCCAAAGTCGTGCGGCAGTGGGCGGGTATGGCCGACATGACGCCCGACTTCGCGCCCATCATGGGCAAGACCCCGGTGGAAGGCTTTTATCTGGACGCAGGCTGGGGCACCTGGGGCTTCAAGGCCACGCCGGTGTGCGGCAAAACCATGTCTTACACCGTCGCCAATGACCGCGCCCATCCACTCATTGAAGGCTTTGCGTTTGACCGTTTCGAGCGCTATTCGCTTACCGGCGAAAAAGGCGCGGCTTCGGTCGGGCATTGACGCACCATGAAAATCATGACCTGCCCTATCAACGGCCCGCGCCTGATCTCGGAGTTCGCCTACTGGGGCGAATGCAAAACCATGCCGGACCCCGGCGAAAGCAGCGACGCGCAATGGGCCGACTACGTCTTCAACAAAAGCGGCGCACCCGGACTCAAGCACGAGTGGTGGTGCCACACGCCGAGCAACACCTGGTTTATTGCGGTGCGCGATACCCAAAGCGATGTGATTGAAAAGACCTTTCTCTATGGCCAGCAGTAATTCCATGCGCCTGCCCCCGCAGCCCGGTGAGTGGCTGGACCGCAGCGCGCCCCTGCGCTTTCGTTTTGAGGGGCGAGACTGCAGCGGCTATGCCGGTGACAGCATCAGCGCCGCCCTGTGGGCCGCCGGGCAGTACACGCTGGGCCGCTCCTTCAAGTACCACCGCCCGCGCGGCGTGCTGACACTGGCCAACCACGACATCAACGTGATGCTGCAGTCGCCCCAGGCCATGAATATCCGTGGCGACGTGCAGGCGCTGTGCGAGGGCATGGATCTGGTCGCAGTCAACACCGCCGGTGGCGTCGAGAACGACCGCAACCGCTTCATGGGGCTGCTGGCGCGTTTTCTGCCAGTGGGTTTTTATTACAAGGCGTTCCACACCAAGGCACTGTTCCCATTGTGGGAACGCGTGATCCGCAATTTCTCCGGCCTGGGCCAGCTCGATCTGGCCAAGCCCGCCTTGCACACGCCCAAGCGCTACGATTTTTGCGATGTGCTGGTCATCGGCGCGGGTGTCTCGGGTTTGCAGGCGGCTTTGCACGCGGCACGGGCCGGGGCGCAGGTCGTGGTGGTGGATGAAAACGCACGCAGCGGCGGCAGCGCGAGCTACCAGCTCGGTGGCAGCGCGGCGACGCTGGAAGCCTTGCGCGAACTGCAAACTGCGGTGGCTGCAGAACCGCTGATCCGCGTGCTGACCGACACCACAGCCGTCGGTTACTACGCCGACCACTGGGTGGCGCTGATCGACGCGCAGTGCATGACCAAGCTGCGCGCCAAGGCCGTGGTGGTGGCCAGCGGTGTCTTCGAGCTGCCTGCGGTGTTTCGCCACAACGACATCCCCGGCATCATGACCGGCGGTGCGGCGCAGCGCCTGATCAACCGCTACGCGGTGCGCCCCATGCAAACCGCAGTGGCGCTGGTGGCCAACAGCGAAGGATTCACAGCGGTGCTCGACGCCCTGCGCGCGGGCGTGAAAGTCGCCGCCGTGGCCGATATGCGCAGCCAAGCGCCGACCTGTGCTGCCCGTGAAGCGGTACGCGCCGCCGGAATCCGGGTGCTGGATGGCTGGGCTATTTACGAAGCCCATGCGGGCGACAGTGGACGCCGGGTCACCGGCGTGACCCTGGCGCGCTTGCTGGCCGATGGCCAAGCCGATACCAGCACCAGCGAACACGTGGCCTGCGATGGCGTGATCATGAGCGTGGGCTACGCCCCTGCCGCGAATTTGTTGTACCAGGCCGGCACGTCCATGGGCTGGTCCGATACCGTGCAGCAGTTTGTACCGGCCACGCTGCCAGCGGGCATCTTTGCCTGCGGTCGCGTCAACGGCGTGTATGACAGCGCGGCCAAGGCGCTGGACGGCCAGCGTGCCGGCCTGCTGGCCGCAGCCCATTGCGGCTTTGCGAGCCCACAGGCTGTGCCGCAGGTACCCGAAGCGGCACGCTGCCCCAGCCACCCCTGGCCCATCGTGGCCCATCCGCAGGGCAAGAACTTTGTCGACTTCGACGAAGACCTGCAACTCAAGGATTTTTACAACGCGGCGCAAGAGGGCTACGACAACATCGAGCTGATGAAGCGCTACACCACCAACGGCATGGGCCCCAGCCAGGGCAAGCATTCCAATATGACCGCGCTGCGGGTGCTGGCGCGCATCCTCGGCAAAACCCCGATCGAAGTCGGCACCACCACCGCGCGGCCCTTCTACCACCCGGTACCCATTTCGCACCTCGCAGGACGCGGCTTCACGCCCGAGCGCCACACCCCCATGCGCGCCCTGCATGCACAAGCCGGCGCGGTCTGGATGGCAGCCGGTATGTGGCAGCGCCCCGAGTACTACGCGGTGGTCGGGCCGCTCGCGTATGCAGTGCATACGCGAAGAGGCGATGAACGTGCGCAAAGGCGTGGGCATCATCGACGTGGGCACGCTGGGCAAGCTCGAAGTCATCGGCCCGCAAGCCGCCGAATTTTTAGAGCGCATCTACATCTCGCGCTACGCCAATCTGGCGGTCGGCATGACCCGCTACGCGGTGATGTGCGACGAATCCGGCGTGGTCATTGACGACGGCGTGGTGGCACGCCTGGGCGAGCAGCATTTTTATTTCACCACCACCACCTCCGGCGCGGCCACGGTGTACCGCGAACTCTCGCGCCTGAACACGATGTGGCGCATGGACTGCGGCATCGTCAACCACACCGGCGCATTTGCGGGCGTGAATGTGGCCGGGCCGCAGGCGCGCCACGTGCTGGCCGCGCTCAGCAGCGCGGATCTGGACGGCGCGGCGTTCCCTTATCTTGGCGTGCGCGAGATCGATGTGGCGGGCATCCCGGCACGCGCCATGCGCGTGGGCTTTGTGGGCGAGTGGGGCTACGAGGTCCATGTGCCCGCCGAGCACGGCGCTGCGCTGTGGCAGGCCCTGATGCAAGCCGGGGCAGGCTTAGCTATCCGCCCCTTCGGCGTGGAGGCACAGCGCCTTTTGCGTCTGGAAAAAGGCCACATCATCATCGGCCAGGACACCGACGGCTTGACCGTTCCGCGCGAAGCCGCGCTGGGTTGGGCCACCAAATTGGACAAAGCATTTTTCATCGGCCAGCGCAGCCTGCAGGCCATCGCCAAACGGCCGCAAAAGCAAACCCTGGTCGGCTTCACGCTGGAGATTCCCGGCATGGACGCCAGCCAGGACAGCCACCCCGATATGCCGTCTGAGAGCCATCTGGTCATCGTGGACGGCGAGATCAGCGGGCGCATCACCAGCGTGGCCTTTAGCCCGGCGCTGGGCCATGTCATCGGCATGGCTTTTGTCACGCCGGCACTGAGCGCAGTCGGCACGCGCCTGCCGTTTCGCCTGACCAGCGGCAAGATGGTGAACGCGCAGGTGGTCGCCCTGCCTTTCTATGACGCCGCAGGTGCCCGCCAGAAGGAGGCCAGCGCATGAACACCCCCGTGAACACGCTGACGCACGCGCCCCGCAGCGCGTCGCCCTTCGAGCTGGCGCAACATTGGAGCGCCGAAGGCACAGGCCCTGGCGCAGCCGACCTGACCATGAGCGACCGCTCGTTGGTCACAGCCCGCTGGGGCTGCAAAGGTCCGGCAGCGCCGCAGTGGTTGGCCGAGCGCGGCTTGCCCGTGCCGCCCGAGTACAACCGCTACCGGCCGCTGGCCACCGGCGGCCTGGTGGCGCGTCTGGGCGTTACCGAATTTCTCATCGAAGCCGACTCGGCCACGCTGGCCATGCTGCGCAGCGCGGCCATGCCCGCCGGAAAAGTCCACGGTCTGTATCCGGTGCTGCGCCAGGACGCGGCGCTGCAACTGGAAGGCCCGGCCTTGCACACGCTGCTGCGCCAGGTCTGCTCGGTGGATTTGCAAGCCCGCGAGAACCCGCCAGATGCCGTGTTTTTGACCACCATGGTCGGCGTTGGCGTGACCCTGCTGTGGCGCGGCGACGCCTTGCTGCTGTGGGCCGACGGCACCATGGGAAGTTATTTATGGGACACGCTGGCCGAGGTGGCGCACGGTTGCGGCAGCCTGCGCTTGTGTCCTGCGCCCTGAAATTCTGTCTGAAGCACCCCGACCCTTTGCCCCCAAACCATAAGGAGACACCCGATGAATCGCGACGAGGCTAAGAAATTTTTTAAAGACAACAACGTGCGCTATGTGCTGGCGCAGTTTGTCGACATCCATGGCGCAGCCAAAGCCAAGGCGGTGCCGGTCTCGCATTTTGATGAGGTGCTGGACACCGGCGCGGGTTTTGCCGGCTTTGCGGTCTGGGGCCTGGGTATCCAGCCGCACGGACCCGACTTCATGGCGCGCGGTGACCTCGGTGCTGTGAGCCTGGTTCCCTGGCAACCCGGCTTTGCCCGCATCGTCTGCGATGGCCATGTGCACGGCAAGCCCTGGGAATACGACAGCCGCGTGGTGCTGAAAAAACAGGTGGCCTTGCTCAAGGAAAAAGGCCTGACTTTCTTCACCGGGCTGGAGCCCGAGTTCTCGGTCTTGCGCCGGGACGAGCACGGCAATATCGTGCCCTGCGACGCCAGCGACACCCTGCAAAAACCCTGCTACGACTACAAGGCCCTGTCGCGCACCCGCGAGTACATGGACCGGCTGGTCACAGCGGCTATTGGCTCTGGCCTGGACGTCTACCAAATCGACCATGAAGACGGCAACGGCCAGTTCGAGATCAACTACACCTATGGCGACTGCCTGACCTCGGCCGACCAATTCATCGGCTTCAAGATGGCCGCCGCTGAGATCGCCAACGACATGGGGCTGATCTGCTCCTTCATGCCCAAGCCCTTCAGCAACCGCCCGGGCAACGGCATGCACATGCACATGTCCATGGGCGATGGCAAGAGCAACCTGTTTGAAGACAAGTCCGACAAGCGCGGGCTGGATTTGTCGACCATGGCCTACCACTTCCTGGGTGGGGTGCTCAAGCACGCCAAAGCGCTGACTGCGATTTGCTGCCCCTCGGTCAATTCCTACAAGCGGCTGGTGGTCGGGCGCTCACTCACCGGCGCCACCTGGGCACCCGCCTATGTGAGCTACGGCAACAACAACCGCTCCTGCATGGTGCGCATTCCCGGCGGACGGCTGGAGCTGCGCGTGCCGGACGGCGGCTGCAACCCCTACCTGGCCGCCGCAGCCGTGATTGCCGCCGGCATGGACGGTATGAAAAACCAGATCGACCCGGGCGATCCGGTCAACGAAAACCTGTACGAGATGAGCGCTGCCGAACTGCGCAGCCGTGGCATCGAAACGCTGCCGCAAAACCTCAACGAGGCCATCGACGCATTGGAAGCAGACCGCGTGATCATGGACGCGCTGGGCCCGGTGGCACAGACCTTTGTGGACCTCAAGCGCATGGAGTGGGTGGAATACATGCGCCATGTCTCCGACTGGGAAATCAAAACCTACCTCGAATTTTTCTAACCCCTGTTCCCAGGGCTTTGCGAAGGACCGACCATGTGCGGAATTATTGGATTACTGATTAAGAAGCCTGCACTGCGCAGCGAGTTGGGGCGCTGGATGACGCCCATGCTCATCGGCATGACCGAGCGCGGCCCGGACTCTGCCGGTCTGGCCGTGTTCAGCGACCCGCTGGGCGACGAGCATGCGCGCAAGATCAGCGTGTACTCCGGGCTGACTGCGCTGGGAGCAGGCTTTGACTGGCATGCGCTGGTAGCGGCCCTGGAGAAGCAGCAAGGCAGCGCGGTGACGCTGCAGACCAAGGACAACCACGCCATCATCACCGTCACCGGTGACCCGGTGCAGGCGCAGCAGTTCATCAAAGCCTATGACCCGCTGCTGCATCTGCTCTCGCTGGGGCGCAGCATCGATTTGTACAAAGACATCGGCATGCCCGCTGCCGTGGCGCAGCGCTACGACTTTGCGCACATGAGCGGCTCGCACGTGGTGGGCCACACCCGCATGGCCACCGAATCGGCGGTGACGCCGGACCGGGCGCATCCGTTTACCGCAGGCCAGGACTTCTGCATGGTGCACAACGGCTCGCTGTCCAACCCCTACCAAATCCGGCGCATGCTGGAGCCGCGCGGCATCAAGTTCGACACCGACAACGACACCGAAAGCGCCTGCCGTTTCATCGAGTGGCGCATGCGCGAGGGCGACGACCTGAAGACCGCGCTGGAAACCGGCTTCGATGAGCTCGATGGTTTTTACACGCTGCTGATGGGAACCCAGGACCAGCTCGCGCTGATCCGCGACCCCTTTGCCTGCAAACCAGCGGTGGTGGCCGAGACCGATGACTACGTGGCGATTGCCTCAGAGTTCCGCTCGTTGGCGCACTTGCCCGATATCGACCACGCCTATGTGTTTGAACCCGCACCCCAGGAGATGTACATATGGAAGGCATGAATTTCGATCTGCGCCAGCAGACGGTGCGTGAGCTCAACGGCTTTTTGCACAGCGCCGAAGGCAAGGCCAAGCGCGGCACCATCGCCGTGCACCACCCCGACGGGGCCCACAACATCGCCGCCGGGCTGAACGCCCCGCTCAAAGTGATGGTGCACGGCCACGCCGGTTACTACGCCGCAGGCATGAATATGCATGCCGACGTCACCATCGAAGGCAGCGCCGGCACCGGGGTGGCTGAGAACATGATGAGCGGGCGTGTCCACGTCAAAGGCTTTGCCAGCAACAGCGCGGGCGCTTCAGCCCACGGCGGCCTGCTGGTGATTGACGGCAACGCAGCCCTGCGCTGCGGTATCTCGCTCAAGGGCGGGGATATCGTGGTGGGCGGCTCGGTGGGCAGTTTTTCTGCCTTCATGGCACAAGCCGGACGCATGGTGGTCTGCGGCGACGCGGGCGACGGACTGGGCGATTCGCTCTACGAGGCCGTGCTGTACGTCAAAGGCAGCATCAAGTCATTGGGCGCAGACGCGCAAATCGAGCCCATGGGCGAGGCCGACCTGAAAGCCGTGACCGATTTACTGGCCCAGGCCGGTTACTCGGAGCACAAGGCTGTCGACTTCAAACGGGTCGCCAGCAAACGTGAGCTGTACCACTGGAACGCCGACGCCAACCAAGAATATTAGAAAGAACGCCATGGAACACCCGATGAATTTTGTGAAACCCCTCGTGCGCGAGGAGTCCTGGGGCTATGACGCCAAGATGCAGCAGTACATCCGTAACGCAGCTGCCCACGGCTTGTATGAGATCCGCGGCATGGGTGCCAAGCGCCATCTGCCGCACTTTGACGACCTGCTGTTTCTGGCGGCCTCGCTTTCCCGCTACCCGCTGGAAGGCTACCGCGAGCGCTGCACCACCAAAACCGTGTTGGGCACGCGCTTTGCCAAAAAGCCGATTGAGCTGGACATCCCCATCACCATCGCCGGCATGAGCTTTGGCGCACTGTCGGCCAATGTGAAAGAGTCGCTGGGGCGTGCCGCGACCGAAATGGGCACCTCCACCACCACCGGCGACGGCGGCATGACCAGCGAGGAGCGCAACTCCTCCAAAACCCTGGTCTACCAATGCCTGCCTTCGCGCTACGGCTTCAACCCGGACGACGTGCGCCGCGCGGACGCGATTGAAGTGGTGATCGGCCAAGGTGCCAAGCCCGGCGGCGGCGGCATGTTGCTGGGCCAGAAAGTCAACCCGCGCGTAGCCAAAATGCGCACCCTGCCCGAAGGCGTGGACCAGCGCTCCGCCAGCCGCCAGCCCGACTGGACCGGCCCGGATGACCTGACCATCAAGATCAATGAGCTGCGTGAAATCACCGACTGGGAAAAACCGATTTACGTGAAAGTGGGCGCAACCCGTACTTTCAACGACGTCAAGCTGGCAGTGCATGCCGGTGCCGATGTGGTGGTGGTCGACGGCATGCAAGGCGGCACCGCCGCGACGCAAACCTGTTTCATTGAGCACGTGGGCATCCCCACGATGGCCGCGCTGCGCCAGGCGGTGGACGCGCTGGAAGACCTGGACATGATCGGCAAGGTGCAGCTCATCATCTCGGGTGGTATCCGCACCGGAGCCGATGTCGCCAAAGCGCTGGCCATGGGCGCGGACGCTGTGGCCATAGGCCAAGGCGTGCTGGTTGCTCTGGGCTGCAATTCGCCAAGTTACATGCACAACGGCGAGCATATGAGCGCCCTGGCGGAGTACGAAGCGCTGGGCACATCACCCGGCTTTTGCCACCACTGCCACACCGGTAAATGCCCGGTGGGCGTGACCACGCAGGACGCCGTTCTGGAGCAGCGCCTGCAGCCCGACGTGGGCAGCAAACGCCTGCGCAACTACCTCAAGACGCTGACCATGGAGCTCACCACCATCGCGCGCGCCTGCGGTAAACAAAACGTGCACCACCTGGAGCGCGAAGACCTGGTGGCGCTCACGGTGGAGGCTGCCGCGATGGCGCGTCTGCCACTGGCCGGAACCAACTGGATTCCCGGACACGACGGGCGCTATTGATCTCCTGGCCTGGCAGGCGTTCAGCTTACGAACGCGGCCGGGTCTTGTCCGGGTCGTAATGCGCAAAGCGCACCACGCTGGCGGGCAGGCGTTTTTGCTGGCCGTCGAGCTTGCCGATTTCCAGGGCGGTGCCAATGTCGCTGTGGTGCACGTCCACGCGGGCCAGCGCAATGGTTTTACCCAGCAGCGGTGAGCGCATACCCGAGGTGACCACCCCGACCTGCGCGCGCCCGGCATAAACGCCGTCGCCATGGCCCACGGCTTCGGTGCTGGCGATGTCCAGGCCCACCAGCTTGTGCGCCGGGGTGTCTTTGCGCCGTTGCAGCGCGGCGCGGCCGATGAAGTCGTCGGTTTTGCCCTTGAGCGGAACCGTGAAGCCGATGCCGGCTTCAAAGGGATCGGTCTGGTCCGAGAACTCGTAACCGGCAAAAATCAGCCCGGCTTCGATGCGCACCAGGTCCAATGCGTCCAGCCCCATAGGAAGCAATCCATGCGGTTGCCCGGCGGCCATGACCGCATCGAACACCGCGCAAGCGTCGCGCGGGTGGCACCAGACCTCGTAGCCCAGCTCGCCGGTGTAACCGGTGCGCGAGACCATGATGGGCGGGCCACTGGCGTCGCCCAAGTCGGCCCACCGTGAAGCGGAACCATTCCAGCTCGGCCAGCGCGGGTTGGTGCGGCGGCGTCCAGATGATGGGCGCAAGCAGGGCGCGGCTGGCCGGGCCTTGCACTGCGATGTTGTGCAACTGGTCCGTGGAATTGCGAACCAGCACCTGCAGGCCCAGGGCTTTGGCCTGGTCTTGCAGCCAGACGCCACCGAAGTCGTCACCGCCAACCCAGCGGAAGTTGTCACGCCCCAGGCGCAGCAGGGTGCCGTCATCCAGCATGCCGCCATGCGGGTAGCACAGGGCGGAATACACGACCTGCCCGACGCCGAGTTTTTTCACATCCCGTGTGAGGCAGTGTTGCAACAGGGTTTCCGCATCCGGCCCGGTGACTTCGAATTTGCGCAGCGCCGATAAATCGACCAGCACGGCTTTTTCGCGGCAGGCCCAGTATTCGGCAATCGGGTCGCTCTTGGCGTAGCTGCGCGCCAGCCAGAAACCTTTGTATTCGACGAAGTTCCGGGTCAGCGCCGAGGTGCGGGGATGGAATGCGGACTGTCTGCTCATGGTGGGCTCCGATGCGGGCGTAACCCGGTGCGCAATGCTGGGGGGAAAGGCGTGGGCCGCGTCGAACACGCGCACCAGAATATCCGTGGGGTTCCAACCGTTGGCCGGGCTGGTGTCGTCCGGGCAGGCCGAGGACACGCAGACCAGATCGGTCAAGGCGCGCAGCAATACATAGTCGCCCGGGCGCGACCAGGGTTCGTCTGAGCCCACCACGCCATGCGCGTCAATGAAGGTATTGAAGAAAAAATTGATCGCCATCCAGCCGCGCCGCCCGGCAATGCCGAAGCGGGCCAGCGCGGTGTTGAAGTTGTCGCTGCAGTTGTTGTGGCCGGGGTAGCCGATGTCGTCGTAGTACTTGGCAGCGCAGGCCATGGCGAAGGCATCGTGGCGGCCCACGGTGTCTTGCACCACTTCAATCAGCGCGGTCATGTCCTGGTCGTAGTACTTGGCATGCAGGCCGGGCATGGGGTACGCGTGGCCCATCAGGGTACGGGTGGTGGTGACATCCAGCGGCAGTTGCAAACCCTGATCCAGTTTGGCCTGGGAGAAGCACTGGAAGTCGGTGCACTGCTTGCCGTCCACATCGACGATCTGGATGTACTGCCCGGCCTTCACCGCGTAGGCCTGCGCGCTGGCGCTCTTGACCAGCAGGTGTTGCAGCGGCTCCAGACCGTCAAACTGCTGCAGCGCGTGCGCGCGGGTTCCCGGCCCCTGCGCGGTGTCCAAGGCGCTTGCAGGGAGCGACCCGTCTTCAACCATGCGTGTCACAGAGGCTCCCGTTCAAAAAAGGTGGCGCGCCCGCGTGGCGCGCCGGTAGACCAAGCGCCTAAGGGGTCTGGCGCAAATAGGTTTGCATGGAATCATCGAGCGCGTCTTTCCACGGGGTGTGGTGGGGCGGGGCCATGGTTCCGGTGATCAAGGACTTGTAGCTGTTGTCGCGAAAGCCCATGATGTTTTCCACCTTGTGCTGCTTCCAGGCGAAGAAGGCCTCGTTCATGCCTTTGATGTCAAAGTCCGGGTAGTCGGTCAGGTCCACCAGCGACTGCACGTAGTCGCCCTGGTACTCGATGGCCTCATGCGAATCGGCCAGCGCCGCCTCACGCGCGGCCCAGGCTTCGCCGTCGGCCTGCATGGCAGCGGCATCGGGCACTGTCTGGCGGCCCATCATCACATCGCGCGCATACCAGGCCTGGGCGTCGAACATGTTGAAGGTGTACCACTGGTCTTGCATGCCGAGGTAGAACAACTTGGGGTTGGCCTCCCAGACCACGCCCCGGTACAAATTGCGGGGCCACAGCCGGTTGTTGGTTTGCAGGCGCAGGCTGTCGGGCAGGAAGGAAAAATGGTGCAGGTAGCCGGTGCACAAAATCACCGCGTCCACTTCTTTGGTGCTGCCGTCTTTGAAGTGCGCGACCTTGCCGACCAGTTTTTGCAGCAGGGGTTTTTCTTCCCAGTTGTCCGGCCAGTCGTAGCCCATGGGGTTGGTGCGGTGGCTGACCGTGACCGATTTGCAGCCGTATTTCCAGCACTGGGAGCCGATGTCCTCGGCCGAATAACTGGTGCCGATGATCAGAATATCTTTGTCGACAAACTCGACCGCGTCGCGGAAGTCGTGGGCATGCAAAACCCGGCCGGGGAAGTCTTCAAAGCCGGGGAAATGGGGCACGTTGGGCGTGGAGAAGTGGCCGTTGGCGACCACCACAAAGTCGAACTGCTCGGTGTAGGTCCGGTTGCCCACCAGGTCATGGACCGTGACATCGAACAGCTGGGTCTTGTCATCAAAGGTGACGCTGCGCACCGGCGTGCGAAAGCGGATCCAGGGCCGTACCTTGGCTTTGTTGACGCGGCCTTCGATGTAATCAAACATGACCGCGCGCGGCGGGTAAGAGGCGATTTGGCGACCAAAATGCTCCTCGAAGCTGTAGTCGGAAAACTCCAGCCCCTCTTTGGGGCCATTGCTCCACAGGTAGCGGTACATCGAGCCGTGAACCGGCTCGCCGAACTCATCTAGGCCCGTGCGCCAGGAGTAATTCCACAGGCCGCCCCAGTTGTCCTGTTTCTCGAAACAGACGACCTCCGGAATCTCGGCCCCTTTTTGTGCGGCCGACTGAAAGGCCCGGAGCTGCGCCAAGCCGGAGGGTCCGGCACCAATCACTGCGACACGCTTTTTCATGCTCAATCCCAAAAATAAAAGGTGAAAGAAAATTTCTCTGTAATGAACTTAGTTTCCTCTAAGGATCAAACAAAGTAGATAAGGGTTTGCCCCTATTGCCGTTTGGGGCCTCAGGAAAAAAGAATGTGAGCTTGAAAAAAAGTTGCATGCTGGTAACTTTTTCTCAGGCCCGTGGCCTCCGCTTCTGCTTACCTTGAAAGGATTTTTGAATGACTGCCTCCTGGAGATTCTCGGCGCTTGCCGACCGCCACATTGCCCTGGGTTCCAAACTCGAAGACTGGAGCGGCATGGGAACCGCATGGTCTTACGCGAAAGACGCCGATGCCGAATATATGGCCGTGCGCACCAAAGCCGGCCTGATGGATGTGTCGGGGCTGAAAAAAGTTCACCTCAACGGCCCGCACGCCAGCCACTTGCTGGACCGCGTCACCACCCGTAACGTCGAGAAACTCGCCCCCGGACGCAGCGTGTACTGCTCCATGCTCGACGAGCGCGGCAAATTCATTGACGACGGCATCATCTACCGCTTCGGACCGAATTCCTTCATGGTTGTGCACGGCTCGGGCGCGGGCCACGAGACCCTGGTAGCCGGGTCCACCGGCAAAGACGTCTCGATTCGCTTCGACGACAACCTGCACGATTTGTCCCTGCAAGGCCCCCTCGCGGTGGACTTTTTAGAGAAACACATTCCGGCGGTGCGCAAGCTGGCGTACTTCGCCCACATGCCTGCGATGCTGTACGGCCACCCGATCACGCTGTCGCGCACTGGCTACACCGGCGAGCGGGGCTACGAGATCTTCTGCCGTGGCCAGGACGCGGGCCATATCTGGGACTCGATCCTCTCCGAGGGTGCTGCCATGGGCATCATCCCCTGCCGCTTTACCACGCTGGACATGCTGCGCACCGAGAGCTATCTGGTGTTCTTCCCCTACGACAACTCCGAGATGTACCCCTTCGCCGACGAAGCCCCCGGCGACACGCTGTGGGAGCTCGGCCTGGACTTCACCGTCAGCCCCGGCAAGCAAGGGTTCCGTGGCGCGCAAGAGCATTACCGCCTCAAGGGCAAAGAGCGCTTCAAACTGTTTGGTCTCAAGCTCGACAGCAAAGAGGCAGCCAAAGAAGGCAGTCTGGTCTTCCACGGCGACAAACAAGTGGGCGTGGTCACCTGCCCCATGTATTCCCCGTTGAACCACTGGTCTATTGCGATTGCGCGGCTGGACGTGCCGGTGTGCGTGCAGGGTACGCCGCTGACCGTGCGTGGACCGGGTGGCGACGTCAAGGCCATTGCCCATGAGATGCCTTTCTACGACAAGGACAAAAAGCGCCGCACCGTCCAGGATTGAGGACACACCGCCAACCACCCATACCGCCCCGCCACAACGGGGCGGACATCTTTTTGCCTGCGCACACCCCGAAAGAACACATGAGCCATCCCACAGCCGTCCGATTCCCCGCCCCCGATGCAAACCCCAGTACCGCCAATTTGGACGGCTGGGTGGTGACCGATGGCGCTCCCACCATGAAGACCTGGGTGCAACACACCTCGCACGACGGCAGCATGATTTCCGGCACCTGGGAAGCCACGCCAGGCAGCTACCACGCGACTTATGCGGCCTACGAATTCGTCCACATCATGGAGGGCGAAATCACCATCACTCCGGATGGCGGAACGCCGGTCCACGTCGGCCCCGGCGATGCCTTTGTGATTGAGGCGGATTTCAAAGGCACATGGAAAATTGAAAAACCCGTGCGCAAACACTTTTGCGTCCAGCTGAAGTAAGCCCCGCACCACATCAACAGGAGACCCCCATGGCCTTATCCGACATTGAAATCGCCCAAGCGGCCACCCTCAAGCCCATCATGCAGATGGCGCAAGAGCGCTTGCACATCCCGCTGGAAGCCCTGGAGCCCTACGGCCACTACAAAGCCAAGATCGACCTCACCTGGCTGAACAAGCAAACCGGCCCGGACGGCAAACTCATCCTGGTTACCGCCATCAGCCCCACCCCCGCTGGTGAAGGCAAAACCACCACCACCGTCGGCTTAGGTGATGCACTCAACCGCATCGGCAAGCGCACCGTCATCGCCCTGCGTGAGCCGTCCCTTGGCCCGGTGTTCGGCATGAAAGGCGGCGCAGCCGGTGGCGGCTACGCCCAAGTCGTGCCCATGGAAGACATCAACCTGCACTTCACCGGCGACTTCAACGCCATCGCGCTGGCGCACAACCTGCTGGCCGCGCTCATGGACAACCACATCCACCACGGCAACACCCTGGGCTTTGACGCCCGGCGCATCGTCTGGCGCCGCGTCATGGACATGAACGACCGCGCCCTGCGCTCCACCGTCGTCTCCTTGGGCGGCCCGGGCAACGGCTTCCCCCGCGAAGACGGCTTTGACATCGTCGTGGCCTCCGAAGTCATGGCCATCTTCTGCCTGGCCACCTCCCGCAAAGACCTCAAAGAACGCCTGGGCAACATCATCGTGGGCTACACCCGCGAGCAAACCCCCATCCGTGCCCGTGACCTGAACGCCCATGGCGCCATGGCCGCCTTGCTCAAAGACGCCATCAAACCCAACCTGGTGCAAACGCTGGAGAACAACCCGGCCATCATCCACGGCGGCCCCTTTGCCAACATCGCCCACGGCTGCAACACCGTCACCGCCACCAAAGCCGCCCTCAAGCTGGGCGAATACGTGGTCACCGAGGCCGGCTTCGGTGCCGACCTGGGGGCGGAGAAGTTCATCGACATCAAGTGCCGCAAGTCCGGCCTGCGCCCGGACGCCGGTGTGGTCGTGGCTACGCTGCGCGCCCTGAAGCACCACGGCGGCGTCGAGGCCAAAGACCTCAACACCCCCAATGTGGACGCGGTCAAGCGCGGCATTGCCAACCTGGAGCGCCATGTGCACAACATGCGCGAGAACTACGGCGTGCCCTGCGTGGTCTCGATCAACCATTTCACCTCCGACACCGCCGAGGAGCTCGACGCCCTGCGCGCCCACATGGACGCCATGGGCGTGCCGGTGGTGTTGGCGCGCCACTGGGCCGAGGGCGGCAAGGGTGCGGAAGAATTGGCGCACATGGTGGTCAAGCTGGCCGAATCGGGCACCGCCAAGACCAAGTTTGTGTACGCCGACGAAGACACGCTGTGGGACAAGATGCACGCGATTGCCACCAAGGTCTACGGCGCAGCGGATATTTCTGCCGACGCGGCCGTCAAAGCCAAGATTGCCAAGCTGCAGACCGATGGCTACGGCCACTATCCCGTGTGTGTAGCCAAGACGCAGTACTCTTTCTCCACCGATCCGAAGTTGCGCGCTGCGCCATCGGGCCACACGGTCAATGTCCGCGAGGTGCGCTTGTCCGCTGGGGCGGAGTTTGTGGTGATGATTTGCGGCGACATCATGACCATGCCGGGGCTGCCCAAGGAGCCTGCGTCGATGCGCATTGACATCGATGATGACGGGAAGATTTCGGGATTGTTCTAAGTTACAGTTCGGCGTAGAACGTATAGCTTTGCACCTTGAGGGGATCACATGATCAGATGCAAAAGACCACATCGCTTCCGAACGCAGGAGACGCAATGACCATTCCGAGTCGGCCGGTTTACGAAAACCTGCATGCATTAGCGGGGTCATCGCACCTGCTGGTAGCCGATGGTGCCGGTGGCCAGGCCATTCTGGACTTCGCACGCCAGCTCCCTGCCGATTGGTTTGCCACCGCCCACATCATCTACGTCGCCCGGTCTGACAACCCCACCAGCCGCGCCTTGCAGGCCTTGCGGCCCCGGCAGTGGCATTTGGCACCCAGCATTCCCAGCGCCCTGCCCCGCCTATCCAAAGTGCTGGAAGATGCCCACATGGGCTTGCGCCTGTACCTGGCAGGCACCGAAGGCCTGATTGGCGAGGCGATGCAAGTTGCCTTAGACGCTGGCATTGACCACACCGCCATCTGCACCGAGCAGCGCGGCTCACTGGTGCGCCGTATGCAGTGCGTTCATTGCAAAGGCATCAGCGAGAACGTGACAACCCAGCCCTCGCAGTGCGCGCACTGCGGACTGTGGCTGCTGGTACGCGACCACTACTCCCGGCGCCTGGGCGCTTTCCAGGGCGTCTGCATCCATGCCGAAGAGCCTGACAACATCCCTGCTGCGGTGGAAACCTTTGTATGAGTGCCGAACACCTGAAGATTCCGGTTCGTGTGTCCGAGGTGGCCGTTGTCAACGCGCTGGTCACCCGTTTTAGCTTCACCGCCATCAATGGCGCAGAGCTGCCGACCTTTTCCGGCGGGTCGCATGTGATTGTGGAGTTCGGTAGCTTGCATGAACCCGTACTCGCTGATGAGCAGCCCCTTCGATACCCGCAGCTACAGCATTTCGGTGCGGCGTGACGATGCAGGCCGGGGCGGCAGTCTGTATTTGCACCAGAACCTGAAGGTTGGCGACGAGGGGCTGATCAGCCACCCGCTGAACCTGTTCCCGCTCAATCTGCGTGCGCATAAGCACCTGTTTTTGGCGGGCGGCATCGGCATCACACCCTTTATCGCCCAGATGGCGCAATTGTCCCAAGCCGGACAGCGCGCCACGCCCCCATTTGAATTGCATTTTTGTGCGCAGAGCGCGGGGCTTGCGGCTTACGCAGATGCTCTCAAGTCCCAGTACGCGGGTCGCGTCACGACCTACTTCGACGACCAAAAGCAAAAACTGGAACTGGCCCAGCTTTTGCAAGGACAACCCTTGGGCACGCATGTGTATGTGTGCGGACCCGCAGGAATGATTGATTGGGTGCGGAAAACCGCAGCCGGCCTGGGCTGGCCCGACAAGGTGGTGCATTTTGAGCATTTCTCTGCACCGCAACCGGGCACGGCCTTTGAGGTGCACTTGGCGCGCTCGGGTCGCAGTATCCGGGTCAGCGAGCGGCAAAGTTTTTTAGAAGCGCTGGAGGCGGCGGACCTGAATCCGCCATATTTGTGCCGGGGTGGCGCGTGCGGGCAGTGCGAGGCCCAGGTGCTGGCATGCGACGGCACCCTGGATCACCGCGACCACTGGCTGAGCGAGGAAGAGCACGCCAGCGGACAAAAAATCATGCCCTGCGTGTCGCGCATCCGGGGCCGGTCCATCACGATTGACCGATGAAAGCACGAAGCGGCGCAGCCAACACGGACGGAACAAGGAGTTTGCGATGAGCCAACATGTTTTGCAGTTCAAAGAAGAAACGTTTCGCGACGATTTCGTCTATTCCAACTCGGCGTGGGCGATCGAGCGGTTTCCGTTTCCCTTTGACAAAGACAGCTATATGTACGCGGTCAACCTGGAGCCGCACACCACGGGGCGCGTGGGCAGCGTGTACGAAAAATCCTTCGATGTGGACGAGCACTATGTCGCCGAAATGCGCGAACGCGCGCTCACGCTCCTGGAAGACCCGCTGCGCTGCCAGTCGCTGCCGCACATGACGCTGGCTGGCTGGGATTTGCTGGAGTTGATCATGAGCCACAAGGCGCGTGATTACCCGGAGTTGTTTGAACTGCATCGCAATGGCACGCAGTGGCACTGGATCAACAAACCCTTGGGTATAGACCAGCATTTCACATTCGGTGACGAGGCCACCCTGCCCTACGGGCCGATGGAGTACATCACCCGCCAGAGCCAGGGTGATTGGTGCGTTTTGGATCAACGCGACGGCAACCTGTGGATGGATGCCGGCATGGTGACCACGCAGGCCGACTGGTCACTGGACTTTGACATCGGCATGAACTTCTTTGAATGGCATGCGCCGGTTCCGATGGCGCATGAATTGGGGATATTCAAACGCGCACTCAAGTTTTTGCTGGCGATCCCCCAGGGCAATCCGGCGCGGCGACTGAACTGGACCATGACGGTCAACCCGCGCCACGACACCAGCCCCGAGAACTACCCGAAATGGGGACCGGATCGCACCACGGTGACGGCAGAAAACGTGGCGGAAAAAATGTATTTGCGCGTGGAGTTGCAATCCTTTTGGCGACTGCCGCGCTCCAACGCCTTGGTGTTTCCGATCCGCTGCTACCTGATTCAACTCCAGGATTTGGTCAGCCAGCCCAAATGGGCCAAGCGCTTTCACCGCGTCTTGCGCGAACTGCCCAAGGAGTTGGCAGAGTACAAAGGTTTTGAGCGCAACCGGGCCCTGATGGTGCAGTGGTTGTCGCAATTTGACGATGGCGGCCCCACCTCGCCCGGGGTCTGGCCAGACTAAACCCACAAGTTTCCCGGGGCATGGCAGACGGGGCTGTCAATGCTTATTTTTTATACCCCCGAAGAGGAAATCACTATGTCAACATTAACGCAGTCAGGAGCGCTAGGCTTGCAGCGAAAGATTGACTGGACAGGCGCATTCTGGGTAGCCAGCGGTGTGCCTGCTCTGGTCCTTTTTTCGATTGGTGCCATCGCGGCTACCGTGGGCAAAGCGGCATGGGTCGTTTGGGCCGTCTCGATCGCCTTCGGCTTCTTGCAAGCCTTCACCTACGCGGAGATAGCGGGGCTGTACCCTAACAAGTCAGGCGGTGCGTCGGTCTACGGTGCGATGGCCTGGCTGCGCTACAGCAAATTCATTGCACCGATCTCGGTCTGGTGCAACTGGTTTGCCTGGTCGCCGGTGCTGGCTATCGGTTCCGGTCTGGCATCGGGCTACGTGCTGCTGGCGCTGTTTCCGGCGGATGCGGCGATCAACACCTGGCAAATCACCTTGCTGGATCTGGGTGCCATCAAAACCGGTTTGACGCTGCGCATCAATGCAACCTTTGTGCTGGGTGCCGCCATTTTGCTGACGGTGTTCGGGATCCAACATGGCGGCATCTTGCGCTCGGCCAAGACCCAGAAAGTCCTGGCGATTGCTGCGCTGTTTCCGCTGATGCTGGTGGCCGTGGTGCCTTTGATCACGGGCGATGTGGTCAGCACGCAAGCGCTGTCCAACCTGCTGCCGGTCAATCCGCTGGCATGGGACAAGGGGCTGGCCATTGACGGCCCTTGGGATACCGCCGGTTGGACCCTGATGGCCGGTGGCTTGTTTATCGCCGCCTGGTCCACGTACGGCTTTGAGACTGCGGTCTGCTACACCAGTGAATTCAAAGACCCGAAAAACGATACCTTCAAGGCCATCTTCTTCAGCGGCTTGTTGTGTATTGCAGTGTTTGTTTTGGTACCGCTGGCCTTCCAGGGCTATTTCGGACTTGGCAATGTCGTGACACAACCCGTGGTCGGCGCAGATGGCGCGGTCACCAACGCGGTGTACGACGGCATCTTGGCTCCCGATATTTATTCGGGTATGGGCGTTGCATCGGCCATGGCCCGCATCATCGGAGCCGGCCCGGTCATCACCAACGTGCTGATTGCCATGATGATTCTGGCCCTGGTGCTGGCGATCATGACATCCATGGCGGGCTCTTCGCGCACGCTGTACCAGGCGTCTGCGGACGGCTGGCTGCCGCGCTACCTCAGCAAAGTCAACGAGCATGGCGCACCCACTGCTGCGATGTGGACCGACCTAGGCTTCAACCTGATCCTGCTGATGCTGTCGGACTATGTGTTCGTGCTGGCCGCCTCCAATGTGGGCTACATCATCTTCAACTTCCTGAACCTGAACGCGGGCTGGATACACCGCATGGACCGCAGCAACTGGGAACGCCCTTACAAGGCCGCCGGTTGGTTGCTGGCGGTTGGCGCACTGCTGGCGTTTGTGAACGCCTTCCTGATGGGCGTGGGTGCGAATGTCTGGGGTGCCGGAACGCTGATGACCGGCTTGGTCGTTGCAGCAATGGTGGTTCCGATTTTCCTGTACCGCCACTATGTGGAGGACGGCGGCGTATTCCCAGCTGGTACCGCGGATGATTTGCACGAATCGGCCGACATCCAAAACAAAGCGGGGGTGCTGCCCTATGTCGCCCTGGTTGCAGGCGTGGTGGTTGTCGCCTTCGGGTACTCGCTGACGACCTGACGCTACGCTGCGAGCCCTGCTAAACCCTCAACCCCCGGCACAGTCCGGGGGTTTTTTTTGGCTATGGCAGCGTTGCCTGCGGCGATGCAGCGCCGCTGTCAGTCGCTTCCAGAATGGCGGCCAGCGCAATCACCATGGCGCCCACACATTCCAGCAGGGTCATGGTCTCCCCCGCCACCAGCGTGGCCACCAGCAGCGCCACCACCAACTCGGAAATCGACAACACGCCGGCACGCCCGGCCTCCATGCGGCTCACGCTCCATTGCCATGTCGCCGTCACCAGCGCCAGCCAGCCGACGGAATAGGCAGCCAGCCAGCCCAGCACCTCGGGCGTCACATCCAACAGCCCAGCCGCAGCATCGCCGCCACTGACCCATAGCGCCAGCGGTATGGCCAGCAGCGTGGAACCCAGAAACACCACCACCGTCTTGCTGGCCGTGGGAATCTCTTGGGCTTGGCGCGCAATGATGTTGTTCCCCGCAAAAGCCAGTCCCGCCGTGACCGCCATCACATCGGCCAAGCTCAGCGGCGCATCGAAGGCAGCAAAACCGCCCACCACCAAAAATGCCCCGGACATAGCCAAAGCCACCGCACTGCCCCTGCGCAGTGAAATCCGCTCGCCCAAAAATACGCGCCCACCCAGCACCGACCAGGCCGGCAGCAAATAAAACAGCAGCATGACCCGCACCACCTCACCCTGGACCAAGGCGGTGACATAGGCCGTATTTCCCCAGCCCCCAACCAGGGCCAGCAACACCAGCATCGCCAGGCTACGGCGCCACTGCGCGTACTCGCGCAGCAGCAGCGGCAAGCCCAACACACCGGCAAATCCAAAAGCAAGGCCCGCCAGCAGCGGGCCGGACAAACCGTACTCGGCGAAAGCCTTCAGGGGCAAGGAACTCAGGCCCCACATCGAGGCGGAGAACAACAAGACCCACGTCGGCATCATGGCGGTCACTTTAGCGCGCGCGCAGCCATGCGATGAGCCTACCGAACAGTTTCTGTGTGTCGTCGATGTAAGTGAAAACGGCCGGTACCACCAGCAAACTCAAGAGCGTGGAGGTCACCAAGCCGCCGATCACCGCCACCGCCATCGGCGAGCGGAAACTCGGGTCCGCGCCCCAGCCCAGCGCCAGCGGCATCATGCCCGCGCCCATGGCAATGGTGGTCATCACAATGGGGCGGCTGCGCTTGTGGCAGGCGTCGACCAGGGCCTCGAAGCGGTCCATACCGGCGCGCCGCGCCAGGATGGCGTAGTCCACCAACAGAATCGAATTTTTGGTGACGATGCCCATCAGCATGATCAGGCCGATCATGGTCGGCATAGACAGCGCCTTGCCGGTCAGCAGCAACAAAATGAAAGCGCCACCGATGCTCAGCGGCAGCGCCGCGAGAATCGTCACCGGCTGCATGAAGTCGTTGAAAAGCAAAACCAGCACGCCGTAGATACACAAAATGCCGATCAGCATGGCGATGCCGAAGCTGGCAAACAGGGCCTGCATTTCCTGGGCGTCGCCGAGTTCGGCAATCGACACGCCAGGCGGCAGGTTTTTCAGGCTGGGCAGTTGCCGTGACTCGGCATTGACCTCACCCAAGGTGCGGCTTCCCAGCTCCACATCCAGGGTGACGTTGCGGCTGCGGTTCAAACGCCCGATTTGCGCCGGGCCGCTTTCCATGCTGAGGCTGGCTACGCTGCCCAGCAGCACCGGGCCGTTTTTACCGGGCACGGTCAGCCGCTCCAGCGCCCCCAGATCGGCGCGCACCGTGTCGGGCAGCTTGACCAGAATCGGCACCTGGCGCTGCGCCAAATTGAGCTTGGCCAAGGCGGTGTCGTAATCACCGGCGGTGGCCACGCGCACGGTCTCGGCAATGGCCTGCGCCGTGACCCCCAAATCGGCCGCGCGGACCATGTCCGGGCGCACGATGATTTCCGGACGCACCAGCGAGGCGCTGGAACTCACATTGCCCACGCCGGGAATGGTGCGCAATTCACGCTCGGCGCGTTGCGCGGCAGCGGTGAGGGCCAGCGGGTCTTCGCTCTTGAGCACCAGCTGCATCTTGATGCCGGTATCGGGCGGGCCCACATTGACGCGCACACCCGGCAACTCGCGCAAACGGGCGCGCAATGCGGCGTCGATGTCGGTCATTTTTTCGGCACGCTCCTGCCGCGCCACGGTGGTGATGGTCAGCACGGCACGCCGCGCCTCAGCCGCCGCGCCCGGCGCAAAAGCATCGCCGCTGGAGCCGCCGCCCACCGAGGCGAACACCGCCACCGTGTGCGGCACCTCCATGATCAGCCGCCGCGCCGCCTCGGTGGCGCGCGCCGTCTCGGCCAGTGTGCTGCCCGGGGGCAGCTCAATCGTCACCTGGGTCTGGTTGCGGTCGGCCGCAGGCACAAAACCGGTGGGTAACAAGGGCACCAGCGAAATCGATCCGGCAAAGAACAGCCCAGCCCCGATGGCTGTGACCAGCCGGTGGCGCAAACACCAGCGCATCACCAGCAAATAGGTACGCATCACCCAACCATCCGGGTCATCGGTCTGGCCGTCCGCGCGCGGTACATGCGGTTGCAGGATGTAGGCCGCCATCATCGGAGTGAGCAGACGCGCCACCAGCAGCGAGGCCAAAATTGCGATGACTGCTGTCCAGCCGAACTGCTTGAAAAACAATCCCGGGACGCCACCCATGAAAGCCGTGGGCAAAAACACCGCCACCAGCGCAAACGTAGTGGCAATCACGGCCATGCCGATTTCGTCAGCCGCTTCCATCGCCGCCTGGTAGGGCGACTTGCCCATGCGCAAATGGCGCTCGATGTTCTCGATCTCCACAATCGCGTCATCCACCAGCACGCCCACCACCAAGGCCAATGACAAGAGCGTCACGGTGTTGAGCGTGTAGCCGAAATACTGCAAACCCAAAAACGTGGGGATCACCGACAAAGGCAAGGCGGCGCAGGCCACCAAAGTCGCGCGCCAGTTGCGCAGAAAAATCAACACCACCAAAACCGCCAGGCCCGCGCCTTCGTAGAGCAATTCCATGGAGCCTTCAAAGTTCTCCTGCACCGGGCGGGCGTTGTCGATCACCTGCGTGAGCAGCACCTGCGGATGCGCGGCCTGCAAATCAGCCACTGCGGTGCGCGCGCCCTGGGCCACGTCCAACTCGCCGGCGCCTTTGGTGCGGAAGACCTCAAAACCCACCACCGTCTTGCCATTCATGGTGGCCAGCGAACGCGCTTCGCTCACCGTGTCGCTGACGCTGGCCACCTGGCCCAGGCGCACGCTGCGGCCATCGGCCAAGGGAATGTCCAGGAGCGCCAGGTCCTCTGCGGTCTGCACGGTGGCGATGGTGCGCACCGATTGCTCCGCGCCACCCACGTCACCGCGTCCGCCGGGCGCGTCCTGCTGCACCGATTTGAGCCGCCGCGAGACATCCAGCGCCGACACCCGCAAGGCCGCCATGTGGTCCGGGTGCAATTCCACCCGCACCTCGCGGCTCACGCCCCCGACCCGCTTGACCGCGCCCACACCGCGCACCTCGCGCAGCCGTTTAGACGCCGTGTTGTCCACAAACCAGCTCACCGCCTCGGCGTCCCAGTTGGACCCCGGCGCGGGCTGCGCGGTGTAGGTCAGTACCACGCGCCCGGCCGTGGATGCTTTGGACACCGTGGGGTCGCGCATCTCTCCGGGCAGGTCGGCGCGCACTGTGGCGACCGCGTCACGCACATCGTTGACGGCCTCGGGAATGGACTTTTCCAGCGCAAACTCCACGGTGGTGGTGACCGAGCCGTCCAGTACCGTGGTGTACACATTTTTGACGCCCGCCAGCGTGGCCACCGCATCTTCAATCTTGCGGGCGACCTCGGTCTCGAGCTGCGCCGGGGCCGCGCCCGGCAGGCTGGCGCTGACCGTCACCATCGGCAATTCGATGTCCGGAAAATCCTGCACCACGTTGCCCCGGAAGGACAGCAAGCCCGCCAGGCTGAGCAAGGCGAACAGCATGATCGCCGGGATCGGATACTTGATCGACAGCGAGGAAAAGTTCATACCCATGGCTTCACGGGGCCACAGCGGCTTGCACCACTTTGACCAGATCACCGTCATTCAAAAAGCCCGCGCCACCGGCGACCACCTGCGCGCCGGGCTCCAGGCCGCTCAGCACCTCGACCACGCCGCCGTCCTGGGCGCTGCTGCGCCGGCCCACGCTGATCTTGCGCTGGGCCACACGGCCATCCGTACCGACCACAAAACAGTAGCTGAAGCCATCGCGCACCACCACCGCTTGCTGCGGAATCGTCAGCGCGCTGGAGTTGCCCACCACAAAATCGCCCTTGGCGAACATGCCGGGTTTGAAAGCCGCAGCCAGCGTCGGTTTCTCGCCCTCGCGCATGCCCAGCAAGTCCACGTACACCAGCCCGGCGCGGGTTTGCGCATCCACCGTGGGGCCGATCAGGCGCACCCGCGCGCGCGCCACTGCGCCGCCAGGCGCAGTCACGAAGACCTCGGAGCCCGGTTGCACGCGGGCCAATTCGCTGGAGGTCACCTCAGCGCGCCATTCCAGCCGCCCCTGCCGTATCAGGCGGAACAAGTCGCCCGACCCAGCCACAGCGCCGACTGCGACATTGCGCTGAACAATGGTGCCGCTGTCGGGAGCTACTACCTGGGTGTGTTTCAGGCGCACCTGTTGCGCATCGAGTGCCGCTCGGGCCGAATCCAGCCGGGCGCGCGCCGATTGCTCCAGCGTCAGCATCTGCTGGATTTGCTGGTTGCTCAAAGCGCCGGTGTTTTGCAGGCTGCGGGCGCGATCGGCATTGGCCTGCGCCTCGTTGGCGTTGGCCTGCGCCTCGGCCACGCCGGCACGCGCAACCGCTATATCTGCGAGCACGCCGTCGGCTGCAAAAGTAGCCAGTACCTGGCCGCGCTGCACCGACTGCCCCACATCGACCCGCACATCATTCACCCGCAAGCCCTGCACTTCAGCACCCACACCGGCTTCCTGCCACGCGTACACGCCGCCATTGGCAGAAAAATTCTGGGCCAGGTTGACCGGCTTGACCAGCACGGTGCTCACCGTCAAGGCCGCTTTGGCCGTGCCGCTGCCGGCCGGTGCTGGCGCGGGTGCGTCTGCGGCCGGCGCTGCCGCCGCGCGGGAACCCTCTGTACCCGGGGCTTGAGCGCTAGCGCCGGGGCGCAAGGCATACAAGCCCGCACCCGTCAACACCACCAGCAACACGGCGGCCAGGACGTAGAACTTCAAAGACATGCGGCGAAAAAATGGCATCACAGGGCTTTCATCAAAAGGCGTCATGACTGGGGTGCTGGCTCAGGCACGGGACGCTCCCAGCCGCCACCAGCGGCACGGTAGAGCGCGACCCAGGCGCGCTTGCGTTCCAACTGCAGCGCCAGCACATCGGCCTGCGCTGCCAGCACGGCGCGGCGGGCTTCTTCGACTTCGAGGGTGCTGGCCAATCCGGTGCGTTCGCGGTTCTGGGCAGCGCCCAGGTTTTGGAGCCGCGCATCGAGCACCGCGCGGGTGTCCGCCTCACGTTGCACCGTACTGTCCAGTACCACCAGCGCCTCTTCAACTTCCCGCACCGCCTGGCGCACTTTGGCGCGGTAGGTCGTCACGGCAGCCACGTAATCGGCGGTCGCCGCGTCCACCAGCGCTGCGCGTTGTCCGGCGTCAAAGACCGGCAGCGTCAGCGCCAAGGGGCCGAAAGACCAGGTGGTGATATCGGTATCCACGCCGGCGCTTCCATAGCGCAAAGCGCCGATGGAGCCGCCCAGACTCAGCCCGGGCCAGCGTCTGGCTTTGGCGCGGCCAATCTGGGCACTGGCAAGCGCCACATCGTGTTCGGCCGCAAAGACGTCGGGGCGCTGCACCAGCGCCTGCGCCGGTATGCGGGTAACCGAAAAGCCGGTCAAGTCGTCCGGGAGCACCAAGGCGCGCATGACGCTTCGCACCAAAGCTTCGTCCTCGCCGCTGAGTGCCACCAGGGCCTTGGTCTGCAAATCGCACTGGCTGGTTTGCTGGATCAGGCGCAGTTGGCTTTGCGCCACCTCCGCCTGTACCTGGGCGTAGGCTGCCGGTGCCAACATGCCGGCTTGCAAACTGCGTGCGCTGATGTCGCGGCTGCGTTGGCGCGAGGCCAGATCCTGCTCGGCCAGCGCGTGGGTTTTCCAGCAATGCGCCAGCGCGTAATAGGTGTTGGCCACTTCGGCGGCAACCGATACCCGCGCGTCGTGCCACTGGGCCTGGCTGCCCTGGGTTTGGCCAGCGGCCGCAGCACGGGCAACACGCGCCGCGCCAAACACATCGATTTCCCAACTGGTTTGCAGGGTGACAGCGGTGCTGGTCGCTGCCGGGGTCGCAGGGAGGGACACCGAGCGCCCTGCCGACAGGCCAGCCGTGACGCCAGGCAATAAAGCGGCTTGCGCAGTGGCCTCATTGGCGCGGGCCGTTTCCACCCGGTTCAGGGCCACGGCAACCGTGGGGCTCAAGGCCTGGGCGCCGTCGATCAAGGCCACCAAAATGGGATCGTTCTGTGCCTTCCACCACTCCCGCAAATCGGTGAGGCTGCCCCCGTGCGGCAGCGGCGCGTTCCAATCGACCGGGGCGGGTGCCGTGACGGAAGACGGGGGCATAGTCAGGCTGCAGGCGGCCAAAGCCACAGCACACACCGACACGGACACACTACGCAACAACACAAACATGGGGCAGGTTCCGATCAGTGCCCGCCATGCGCCAGAGCGCTGACCACCGTAACCAGGCCGACGCCCACCAGCAGCCAGGCGATTTGGGCCGCCGTCTCGGCTGCGCTCAGGCGTTTTTGGAGCTGCGGAATCAAATCCGCCAGCGCCACATACATGAAGCTGGCCGAGGCCACCACCAGAAAATAAGGCAGGGCATCTTCGAGTTGGGCCACCAGCCAGAATCCCACCAGCCCGCCCAGGGTAGTCACCGCACCGGCCAATGACACTTTGACCAGCGCCATGCGCTTATTGGAAGCACCAGCGCGCAAGACCATCAAGTCACCCATGTGGTGCGGCACTTCGTGGGCGAGCACCGCGATGGCCGCGATCGCACCCAGCCGCAGGTCGGCCATAAAGGCCGAAGCGATCAAAACCCCGTCGCCAAAGCAATGCACGCTGTCGCCGGCCAAGACCGCCCAGCTCCCGCTCACCGGGCTGCGGTGGGGTTCGCCATGTGCGTGGCCAGCGTGGTCCTCATCATGGTGCGCGCCATGGTGCTGATGCAATTGATGGAGCTGGCCCGCTTCGCCATGCTCATGCCCGTGGTGCCAGAGTTCGGCCTTGTCCAGCAGGAAGAAAAACACCAGGCCTACCAGCAACACGGGGAACAGATCGTGCGGCTCGACGCCACTCTCAAATGCCTCCGGCAGCAAATGCATGAATGCGGTTGCCAGCAGCGCACCGGCGGCCAGACTGAGCATGTGCTGGGTGTAGCGCGCCAGGAGGCCAAAGCTCAATGCTGCGGCCAACCAGACGCTGCCAATACCGGCACACAGGGTGCCCAACACAATCGCGAACAGAGTCATCAAAAGCAGGTCTCAGACCGCTCCATATTGCCGGAACCAGCTGAGCATACGCGCCCATGCGTCCTGCGCCGCCTCTTTGCGGTAACTGGGGCGGTAGTCGGCATGGAAAGCATGGGGTACGCCGGGATAGACATGGATCAGGCTGTCCTGCGCCGCGTCGGAACGGGATTGCAAGGCTGCGCGCATCATTTCCACATGTTCCATAGGAATGCCCGTATCGGCACCACCGTACAAACCCAGTGTGGGCGCGTGCAGGTCGCGCATCAGATCAACCGGCTGCGTGGGCGTGAGCGGCCCGCGCTTGCCGTTGACCTGGCCGTACCAGGCCGCAGCGGCGCGCAGCCGGGTCTGGCGCGCGGCATACATCCACACGATACGCCCGCCCCAGCAAAAGCCGGTGATGGCCACGCGTTTGACGTCGCCGCCGTTGCGGGTCGCCCAGTCGAAAGTGGCATCCAGGTCTTGCATCACCTGGGTGTCGGGCACTTTGGAGACGACTTCTGCGATGATTTTCGCCACCTCGCCAATGGTGGAGGGATCGCCCTGGCGCTGCATCAGGTCGGGCGCAATCGCCAGATAGCCCTGGTGTGCGAGACGGCGGGTGACATCGCAAATGTGTTCATGCACGCCGAATATTTCGGGAACCACCATCACCACCGGCAGGTTGCTGCGTCCCGCAGGCGCGGCGCGGTAGGCGCGCATCGCAAAACCGGCAACGTCAATGCTGACCCAACCGGCCTGCAAACCTTCGGCCGTGGTTTGGATCACGGTTTGTGCCTGCACCGGCAACACGGCCGCAGCAAAACCCAGGCCCACGCCGACCGAGGCGGCCCGCTTCATAGCCTCGCGCCGGTTCGGGGCGCAGGCGGAACCGGGTACCGAAGCCCCGTCAAGTGGTGTATCCATGGTGTCAAGGTCTTTCATGCGATGGGTTATGTAAGGTGGGTTATGTAAACAGCCCGCCCTGTGCCTCATGTGCCTTAGGGGCGGGCGGGGCCATTATTAAAACAAAGGCGCAAGGCGCAGGCCACTCACAGGGACATGGCGCGTCAATGGGCCTGGTCCCAATTGGGGCCCACACCCATCTCAGCCAGCAAGGGCACTTTGAGCGCGGCAACCCCAGCCATCAGGCGGGGGATCTCGCGCTGGAGCCATTCCACCTCCGTCTGGGGTACTTCAAACACCAGTTCATCATGCACCTGCATGATCATTCTGGTGGCGCGTTTCTCTGCATCCAACACTTGCTGCACTTTCACCATGCTCAGCTTGATCAGGTCCGCCGCCGTACCCTGCATAGGTGCGTTGATGGCCGCGCGCTCGGCACCGGCGCGGCGCTGGCCGTTGGAGGATTGGATTTCCGGCAGGTACAGGCGCCTGCCGAACAACGGTTTCCACATAGCCCTGGGCTTTGGCCTGCGCGCGGGTGTCGTCCATATAGCGCTTGACCCCGGCAAAACGGGCGAAGTAGCGCTCGATGTAGTTTTTGGCAGCGGTGTTGTCGATGCCGAGGTTGCGCGCCAGCCCGTACGCACTCATGCCGTAAATCAGCCCGAAGTTGATCACCTTGGCATAGCGGCGCTGCTCGCTGCTGACCTGGTCCACCGCCAGACCAAAGACCTCGGCAGCCGTGGCGCGGTGCACATCCAGCCCGTCGTGGAAAGCGCGCAGCAAGGCTTCGTCACCGCTCAAGTGGGCCATGATGCGCAGCTCGATCTGGCTGTAGTCGGCGCTGGCAATCAGGCTGCCCGCCGGTGCTACAAAAGCCTCGCGCACGCGCCGCCCCTCGGGTGTACGGATCGGGATGTTCTGTAAATTGGGGTCGTTGCTGGACAAGCGCCCGGTCACCGCCACCGCTTGCGCGTAATGGGTATGCACCCGGCCGGTGCGCGGGTTGGCCAGTTGCGCCAGCTTGTCGGTGTAGGTGCCTTTGAGCTTGGCCAGACCCCGGTGCTCCAGAATTTTGGCCGGGAGCGGGAAATCTTCAGCCAGTTTTTCCAGCACCTCTTCGTCGGTGCTGGGCGCACCGGTGGCGGTTTTCTTGACCACTGGCAGGCCCAGCTTGGTGAAAAAAATCTCGCCGATCTGCTTGGGGCTGCTCAGGTTGAACGGCTGCCCGGCCAGGGCGTGGGCCTCGGTTTCCAGCTCCAGAATGCGCGCGCCCAGCGCGTGGCTTTGGGCTGCCAAGGTAGGCGCGTCGATCAGCACACCGTTGCGCTCCACCCGGTACAGCGCCTCGCTGCTGGCAATTTCCAGTTCATAGATATAGCGCAGGCGTGCATCGGCCTCGAGCAGCGGCCACAGGCGCTGGTGTACCGCCAAGGTCATATCGGCGTCTTCGCAGGCGTACTGCGCGGCGCGGGGAATGTCCACCTGGTCAAAGCAAATTTGGGAAGCGCCCTTGCCGCACAGGTCTTCAAAGCTCAAGCCCTTGCGTCCCAGGTGCCGCGCAGCCAGGCTCTCCAGGCTGTGGGGCTGGTGCACCTCCAGCACATAGCTTTGCAGCATGGTGTCGTGCAGATAGCCCTGCACTTCAATGCCGTGGTTGGCAAACACATGGCGGTCGTATTTGACATGCTGGCCCAGTTTGGCGCGCGCCGGGTTCTCCAGCCAGGGCTTCAGCCGCGCCAGCACGTCTTGCAGAGGCAGCTGCTCAGGCGCTCCGGCAAAACTGTGGGCCAGCGGGATGTAGGCCGCCTCGCCCGCGGTGACGCACAAGCTGATGCCCACGATCTGCGCCTGCATCTCATGCAGCGAGGTGGTCTCGGTATCCACCGCCACCAAGGCCGCCGCCTTCGATCTTGGCCATCCACGCGTCAAACGCCGCCCAATCCAGCACCGTCTGGTAGGAATAATCGGGGTCAGATTCCAATTGTTGAACGGCTTGCGCCGGCACATCGCCAAACAAGCTGGACTGCGCAGCCCCGGGCGTGGCAGCGGCGGGCGCTGCAGCGTCTTGCGCCGACTTGGCCAGGCCCTTGAAACCGTAACGCGTGTAGAAGTCCAACAAACCAGCCTGGTCCGGCGCCAGCCGGGCCAGATCGTCCAGCCCGGGCAGTTGCGGCAGATAGTCCGACAGATCGCAATCGGTTTTGATGGTCAGGAGGCTGCGCGCAGTGGGCAACCACTCCAGCGCAGCGCGCAGGTTGTCGCCGACCACGCCTTTGATCTGGGCCGCGTTCTCGACAAGTGCTTGCAGGCTGCCATATTCCAGCAGCCATTTCACCGCCGTTTTGGGGCCGACTTTGGACACGCCGGGCACGTTGTCCACGGTGTCACCGACCAGGTTCTGGTAGTCCAGCATCAGGTTTGGAGGAATACCGAATTCGGCTTCCACGCCAGCGAGGTCACGGCGTTTACCGTTCATGGTGTCGATGATGACGATGCGCTCGGTGACCAGTTGTGCCAAATCCTTGTCGCCGCTGCTGACCACCACGTCCCAGCCCTGGGCGGCGGCGCGGTGCGCCAGGGTGCCGATCACATCGTCGGCCTCCACACCCGGCACGTCCAGCACCCGCATACCGAGCAAGCGGGCGAGTTCATGGATAGGTTGGATCTGCGCGCGCAAATCGTCCGGCATGGGCGAGCGGTTGGCTTTGTATTGCGGGTAAATCGCATCGCGAAAGGTCGGGCCTTTGGCGTCGAACACGCAGGCCACGTAGGCAGCGGGAACCTCTTTTTTCAGGGCCTGCATCATGTTGACGAAGCCGCGGATCGCACCAGTGGGTGGGCTGGTGGGGTCGGCCGGGTCGGCGCGCAGGTCCGGCATGGCGTGGAAAGCGCGGTACAGGTAGCTGGATCCGTCGATCAGCAGCAAAGTTGCGGGGGATGAAACGGCGTCGGGCATGCGCAGATTGTGCCTGTGCCCACCCACCTACAATTCCGCGCTCACGCCCCACCACCCCTCTGCCCGTTTCCTCAAGCACATCCCATGGCGGTTTACACAGAAGTTTCTTTTGCGCAGGCAGCCGAACTCCTGTCCGCGCTCCAACTGGGCCGCCTCACCGCACTCGAAGGCTGCTCCAGCGGCATCGAAAACACCAACTACTTCGCCAGCACCGACCAGGGCGAATATGTGCTGACGGTGTTTGAGCGCCTGAATTTTGAGCAGCTGCCTTTTTACCTGCGGCTGATGAAGCACCTGGCGCAATCCGGCGTGATCGTTCCCGAACCGGCCGCAGACACCAAGGGCAACTTGGTGCAACCCCTGCACGGCAAACCGGCAGCGGTGGTCAACCGGCTGCGCGGTGCCTGCGAACTGCAGCCGGGACCGGCGCATTGCGCGCAGGTGGGCGAGGCGATGGCACGCATGCACCTGGCCGGGCAATCCTTTGACATGGCACAAGCCCATTTGCGCGGTCTGGCTTGGTGGAACGAGACCGTGCCCCAGGTGCTGCCACACACCAGCCCCGCGCAAGCCGCCCTGCTGCAAGCCGAACTGGCGCACCAGAACACGCTGGCGGCTGAGCCCGCGTGGGCGGCGCTGCCGCGCGGCCCGATACATGCCGACCTGTTCCGCGACAACGTGATGTTTGAAACCACCGCCGACGGCACCGCGCGCCTGAGTGGTTTTTATGACTTTTACTTTGCTGGCGTGGACACGCTGCTATTCGACCTGGCAGTGGCGGTCAACGACTGGTGCGTCCATTTGCCAGACGCCAGCACCGATTCGGCACGCAGCCAGGCCTTTTTGGCCGCCTACAACGCCGTGCGGCCACTCACGGTGCACGAGCGCCGCTTGCTGCCCGATGCGCTGCGCGCTGCAGCCCTGCGCTTTTGGATATCGCGCCTGTGGGACTGGCACCTGCCACGCCAAGCCTCTATGCTCCAAGCCCACGACCCCGGCCGCTTTGAATCGGCGCTGCGCCAGCGCATTGCCCACCCGCTCACCATGGAACAGCTCGCGCTGTGATTGCCCGCTCATGAAACTCGTCATCGTCCCGGCCCGTGAGGGAGCAACCTGGGTCAAACTGGGCTTGCGTACGTTTTTTCGCCAACCCTTGGCGTTTACCGGTTTGTTTCTGATTTTTGTCGCCGTGATTTCGCTGCTGAGCGCGATTCCCTGGATTGGCAACATCCTGGGGCTGGCCTTGATGCCAGCCGTCACGCTGGGGTTTTTCATTGGCAGCCGCCAGGCCGCGCAAGGGCGCTTTCCGATGCCGACCGTGCTGCTCAGCGCCTTTCGGTCCGGGCCGCAGCATGCGCGCAACATGGGCATGCTGGGTGCGATGTATGCCGGCGCGGTTTTGCTGGCGCTGGTGGTATCCGCCAGCGCCGACGGCGGCACGTTTGCGCGGATGTACCTGCTGGGTGGCGACATCGACGCGGCCACCCTGCAAAGCCCGGAGTTTCAACAGGCCGCGCTGTTGGCCATGGGCATTTATCTGCCTGCGTCCATGATGTTCTGGCATGCGCCCGCGCTGGTGCAGTGGCACGCCATCAGCCCGGTGAAAAGTGTTTTTTTCAGCCTGGTGGCGTGCTGGCGCAACATTGGGGCCTTCACGGTGTACACCACGGTCTGGTTCGGCGTTTTCATGGCGGTGGCCATTTTGGTAGCGCTGGTCGGGATGGTCGTGGGCAGTGAAGAGGCCGTGAATATCGCCCTGTTTCCGGCCTTGCTGGTCACGGCGGCGGCATTTTTTGCGTCCATGCTGTTCAGCTTCGAAGCCTGCTTTGACGCCACCGAGGTGATACTGGCCTAAAGCCCCCGCAGGGGTACCGCTACACCGGCGTGAGCTTGGCCACGCTCAAGGCCAGCCACTTGGTGCCGTGGCGCGGAAAGCTGATCTGGGCGCGGGCGTCTTCGCCGCTGCCTTCCAGGGTCAGGATGGTGCCCTCGCCAAATTTGTTGTGAAACACCTTTTGCGCCAGCCGCAATCCGTGCGCAGCCGGTTCTTTTTGGGCCACGGGCGGGGCTGATGGCGTGCTCCAGGACGGCGACGTGTTGGCGTCGCGCGTACCCGCGCCCCAGCTGTTGCCAAAGCTGCTGCGCGCAGGCGCACGTGGGGGCGTGAGGAACTTCAGGTTCTCATCGGGCAACTCGTCGAAAAATCGGCTGCGCAGGTTGTAGCGGGTCTGGCCGTGCAGCATGCGGGTTTGGCTGAAGGTCATATACAAGCGCTGGCGCGCGCGGGTGATGGCCACATACATCAGACGCCGTTCTTCTTCCAGGCCGTCACGGTCGCTCAGGGCGTTTTCGTTGGGAAACAAACCCTCCTCCAGCCCGGTGATAAAGACCGCGTCGAACTCCAGACCTTTGGCGGCGTGCACCGTCATGAGTTGCACCGCGTCCTGCCCGGCCTGCGCCATGTTGTCGCCGGCTTCCAGCGCGGCGTGGGTCAGAAAAGCCACCAGCGGCGACAGGGTTTCGCCGGTTTCGTCGAAGTCGGGCGGGTTGGGCGCAGCCTCGGTGCTCATGTCCAGCCCTTGGCTGGCCGGGCTCTGGCTCAGCACGGCGGGACTCAGTCCGGCAGCCTCGCGCCCAAAGCCCTCTTGCAGCACAAAACTCTCGGCGGCGCTCAGCAGCTCTTCCAAGTTTTCCAGCCGGTCTTCGCCTTCGCGCTCCGCACGGTAGTGCGTCAGCAGACCGCTGTGGTCCAGCATGGTGGCCATGATGTCCCGCAAATTCATATCGGCGGTTTGCTCGCGCAGCACATCTATCTTCGCCACAAAGGCGGCGATATGGGCTCCGGCGCGCCCGGGCAAAGCGCTGACCGCGTCGTGCAAGGAGCAGCCGCTGGCCTTGGCGAGGTCTTGCAGCTGTTCGATGCTGCGGGCGCCGATGCCGCGTGCGGGGAAATTGACCACGCGCATGAAGCTGGTGTCGTCGTTGGGGTTCTCCAGCAAGCGCAAATAGGCCAGCGCGTGTTTGATCTCGGCGCGCTCGAAGAAGCGCAAACCACCATAAACCCGGTAAGGTACGGCAGCGTTGAACAGCGCGGTCTCGATCACACGGCTTTGGGCGTTGGATCGGTACAGCACCGCCACCTCACTGCGCGGCAGGCCGTCACGCACGAGTTGGCGCATCTCGTCGACCATCCACTGCGCTTCGGCGAAGTCGCTGGTCGCCTCATAGACCCGTACCGGCTCGCCCGGACCCTGGTCGGTACGCAGGTTTTTACCCAGACGTGTGCTGTTGTGGCTGATCAGCGCGTTGGCCGCGTCCAGGATATTGCTGTGGCTGCGGTAGTTCTGCTCGAGCTTGATCTGGTGGCGCACATCGAACTCGCGCACAAAGTCCGCCATATTGCCAACCCGCGCACCGCGAAAAGCGTAAATGCTTTGGTCGTCATCGCCCACCGCCAGCACCGCCCCGCCCTGCCCCGGCGGCCCGGCCACGCCGCTGGCGTCCACGCCGGCCAGCATCTTCACCCAGGCGTATTGCAGCTTGTTGGTGTCTTGGAACTCGTCAATCAAGATATGGCGAAAGCGGCGCTGGTAATGCGTGCGGATGTCGGCATGGTCGCGCAGCAATTCGTAGCAACGCAGCATCAACTCACCAAAATCCACCACGCCTTCGCGCTGGCACTGTTCTTCGTACAACTGGTACAGGTCGACCTTACGCCGGGTCTCGGGATCGCGCAATTCCACGTGCTGCGGGCGCAGGCCGTCTTCTTTGCAACCGGCGATAAACCACATGAGTTTTTTGGGCGGCAGTTGGTCTTCATCGACACCCATTTGTTTGCACAGGCGCTTGACCGCACTCAACTGGTCCTGGGTGTCCAGAATCTGGAAGGCCTGCGGCAGGTTGGCCGTCTTGTAGTGGGTGCGCAAAAAACGGTTGCACAGCCCGTGGAAGGTGCCGATCCACATGGCGCGCACGTTGACCGGCAGCATGGCCGACAGGCGCGTCATCATCTCTTTGGCCGCCTTGTTGGTGAAGGTCACCGCCAGCACACCGCCAGGCGTGACATGGCCGTTTTGCAGCAACCAGGCGATGCGCGTGGTCAGCACCCGGGTCTTGCCGGAGCCCGCCCCGGCCAGGATCAGCGCGTGTTCGGCAGGGAGTTCAACAGCAGCGCGCTGCTCAGGATTCAGGGATTCGACCAAGGGGGATGGGAGCAGCATCGGGGGATTGTAGGAAGTCGATAGAATCAGTCACCGGGCCCAAGCATTTGGCACCCGGTATTTTTTTGCCGGTCCCAATCCAAGCGCCCCGGCCGTTCAGCGGCTGGTCTTGCAGACTTCACTTGGAGCTTGGATCATGGAAATTTTTGACTACGACAACGTCTTGCTGCTGCCCCGCAAATGCCGCGTGGAAAGCCGCTCAGAGTGCGATACCAGCGTCACGCTGGGCCAACACACATTCCGCCTGCCGGTCGTGCCGGCCAATATGAAAACTGTGGTCGACCCGCAGATCTGCGCCTGGTTGGCGCGCAACGGCTACTTCTACGTCATGCACCGCTTTGACCTGGACAACCTGCAGTTTGTGCGCGACATGGCAGCGCAGGGTCTGTACGCCTCGATCTCGGTGGGCGTCAAAAAAGCCGACCATGAGGCCATCAGCCGCATGCGCAGCGAAGGCCTGAGCCCGGACTTCATCACCATCGACATCGCCCACGGCCACGCCGACAGCGTGCACGCGATGATCAGCCACATCAAGGAAAACCTGCCCGAGGCCTTTGTCATCGCCGGCAATGTGGGAACGCCCGAGGCCGTCATCGATCTGGAAAACTGGGGCGCGGACGCGACCAAGGTCGGCATCGGCCCGGGCAAGGTCTGCATCACCAAGCTCAAAACCGGTTTCGGAACTGGTGGCTGGCAGCTCAGCGCCTTGAAGTGGTGTGCCCGCGTGGCGACCAAACCCATCATTGCCGATGGCGGCATCCGCGAGCACGGCGACATTGCCAAAAGCGTGCGCTTTGGTGCGAGCATGGTGATGATCGGCTCCATGCTGGCAGGCCATGAAGAAAGCCCAGGTGCGACTGTGGAGGTCGACGGCAAGCTCTACAAAGAGTATTACGGCTCAGCCTCCGACTTCAACAAGGGCGAATACAAGCACGTTGAAGGTAAGCGGATTTTGGAGCCGGTCAAAGGCAAGTTGGCCGATACGCTGGTCGAGATGGAGCAGGATTTGCAAAGCTCTATCAGCTACGCCGGAGGCACCCGCTTACTCGACGTGCGGCGGGTGAATTACGTGATCCTGGGCGGCGATAACGCCGGCGAACATTTACTGATGTAAACGGAGTCCATGATGCGCATTGCTTTTATCGGAATCGGCCTCATGGGCCTGCCTATGGCAAAACGCCTGTGCGAAGCCGGGCTGCAGCCCCATGTCTGGAACCGTACCCGGGCCAAGGCCGAACCCTTGGCGGCGCTGGGAGCGCAGGTTCATGACACCCTGGCTGAAGCGGTGCACCAAGCGGATGTGGTCGTGACCATGCTGGAAGACGGCGACGTAGTGGAGTCCGTGCTGTTTGCCGACGGGCTGGCGCAAGCGCTTCAAAGCGGCAGCTTGCTCATCGATATGTCGTCCATTCAGCCGGCGCAGGCGCGCAGTCACGGGCAGCAACTGGCCGCGCTGGGCGTGGGCTATTTAGACGCCCCGGTATCCGGCGGAACCTTGGGTGCAGAGGCCGGCAATCTGGCCATCATGGCCGGCGGCAGCCCCGAGGACTTTGAACGCGGCCGCCCTGTGCTGACCCACTTCGGCCGCCCGACGCTGGTCGGGCCAAGGGGTTCCGGCCAACTGGCCAAACTGGCTAACCAAATGATTGTGGGTGTGACGATTGGTGTGGTCGCCGAGGCGCTGCTGCTGTGCGCCAAGGGCGGCGCGGACATGGCCAAGGTGAAAGAAGCCGTTACCGGCGGCTTTGCCGACAGCCGCATTCTGCAAGTCCACGGGCAACGCATGATCGAGCGCGACTTTGCGCCGCGCGGGCGCATTTCGGTGCAACTCAAAGACATGCGCAACGCCATGGCAACCGCGCAGGAACTGGGGTTTGATGCACCGATTACCGGGCTGCTGGAAGCGCTGTACGCCAGCGCCAGCGAAAACGGCCTGTCCGGGATGGATCAGGCCGCTTTTTTTGCCGAACTCGCCCGCCGCAACGGCATGGCGTGACAGCCGGGCGCTCAGCGCCCGTTTCACCGATCAGGCGTCAGGCGCGAAACGCTTCTTCGCGTCCCGTGGAACAAACACTTTGCCACCGGCACCGGCGGGCTTAGGAAAGCCACCGGGCTTGCCAAAGGTCGGCTTGCCCAGGGTTGGACGCGCTGCACCGGGCTTGCGCTCGGCAAAGGCAGGGCGTGCGTCGGCACGTGGAGCGGTCGGGCGGGTGTCAGGACGGAACTCGGGGCGCGAATCCGGACGGATATCCGGGCGAGGCGCTGCGGGGCGGAAGTCCGCACGCGGGGCGCGCGGCGCATCGTCTTGCGCAAAACGGGGGTCGCGGTTGTCACGGTTATCGCGGCTATCCCGCGAATCACCAGCAAAACGGTCGTTGAAGCCGCCTTTGCGGGCGTAGGACGGGCCTTCGCTGCGGCCGTTGAAATCACGCGGGCCACCGGCGGGTTTGCGTGGACCGCCAAAGCCACGGGCCGGGCCCGCGCTGTCGCGGCCACCGCGACCGGCGAAGCTGGGGCGCGACTCGGGCATGCGCTGCTGCGGCTCCAAACCGGGAATAGTTTCGGCCTTGATCGGCTGGCGGCTGTAGGCCTCGATATCGAAAATCTTGCGGCGGTCACGGAACTCGGCGAAGGTGATGGCCAGACCATCGCGCCCGGCGCGGCCGGTGCGCCCGATGCGGTGGGTGTAGTCCTCGGCCTTCATGGGCAGGCCGAAATTGAATACGTGGGTGATGGTGGGCACGTCGATACCGCGCGCGGCCACATCGGTGGCCACCAGAATCTGCACCTGGCCCTGGCGCAAGGCCATCAGGCGGCGGTTGCGCACGGCTTGGCTGAGCGCGCCATGCAAGGCCACGGCCGAGAAACCATCTTGCTGCAAATCATTGGCCAAGCCGTCGCACTCAATCTGGGTGCTGGCAAACACAATGGCCTGGTTGATGCTGGCGTCACGCAGCCAGTGGTCCAGCAATTTGCGCTTGTGGCTGGCGTTATCGGCCCAGAACAAGACCTGCTTGATGTTGGCGTGCTTTTCCTGCGGGCTGTCGATGGTGATGCGCTGGGGCTCGCGCATCACGCGGGCGGCCAGTTGCTGGATGCGCGGCGCGAAGGTGGCGCTGAACATCATGGTTTGCTTGCGGTTGATGGTCAGCTGGTTGACTTCGGCCAGGTCGTCCGAGAAACCCAGATCGAGCATGCGATCGGCCTCGTCGACCACCAGAAACTGCACTTCATCGAGTTTGATTTGCATCGAGCGCTGCAAGTCCAGCAAGCGTCCGGGCGTGGCGACCACCAGATCGGCGTTTTGCAGCTTGGCAATTTGCAGCTGGTACGGCATGCCGCCCACCACATTGGCGATGCGCAGACCACGGCAGTGCTGAACCAGGTCGATGGCATCGTGGGCCACCTGTTGCGCGAGCTCGCGCGTGGGGCACAGCACCAGGGCGCCGGGGGTGGCGGCTTTGAAGTTGCGCGGGTTAGTCGGGTCTTTGCGCTTGGCGCGCTTAGGGGGTGCTTCACCGTTGGCGAGTGCGTCGGCCACGGCTTGCTCGTACTCGGCCTTCTCGGCTGCTTCGGCATCGGCACGCTGGGTCAGCAAGGTGTGCAAAACCGGTAACAAAAACGCAGCCGTCTTACCGCTGCCGGTCTGGCTGGAAACCATCAGGTCGATGAAATTGCTGGCTTTCGCGCCGGGCAATTTGGGCAAAGCCAGGGGAATGACTTTGTGCTGGACCACGGTGGGTTCGGTGTAACCCAGATCGGTGGTCGCAGCCACCAATTCAGGGGCCAGTCCCATCAGGGCAAAGCCGTTGGGTGCGGGTGGCGCCGAGACGTCTGCGGCCTGTAGGTGTTCGGAAGTTTGCGGAAATTCTTCGGCAGCGAATTGCTCACTGCCTGAGCCAAAAGATTCAGTCATATTTTCATACTCACACGCGAACGCCAGGCGCTGCCTGGGCGTTCCGTCAATGGTTAAAGGACATCAACCATCAAACGGAACCTGCCGGGTTTCAGTCAAGAAGATCCGGCGCGGGGAAGGCCCACTTTGCGGGGCCCGGTGTATGAGGGGAGATGCAACAAATCGATGCCGGCGCATGCAGGCCGCCGGTAGCGAAGCCGTCGAGTATGCCACATACGGGTTTCTACCTAAGCATCAGGCAGCAGGCAATCCAGTCACATCCAGCCGCAAGAAATGTTGACGGTAGTGCAGCAACTCATCAATGGATTCATGCACATCCGCTAAGGCCGTGTGGCTTTGCTGTTTTTTGAAGGACGCATAGACCTCGGGGCGCCAGCGTTTGGACAGCTCTTTGAGCGTGCTGACGTCGAGGTTGCGGTAATGGAAAAAGGCCTCCAGCCCTGGCATGTACTCGACCAGAAAGCGCCGGTCCTGCCCGATGGTGTTGCCGCACATGGGCGACTCGCCCTTGGGCACATAAGCCGCCAGAAACTCCAGCAGTGCCGACTGCGCGTGCGCCTCGGTTAACGTGCTGGCGCGCACCCTGTCAATCAACCCGCTCTTGCCGTGCGTGCCCTGGTTCCAAGCGTCCATTTTGTCGAGCTGCGCCTGGCTTTGGTGGATCGCAAAAACCGGACCGGCGACACGGATTTGCACATGCGGGTCGGTCACGACAACAGCGATTTCCAGCAAACGGTCTTCTTTGGGATTGAGGCCGGTCATTTCGCAATCCAGCCAGACCAGGTTGTTCTCGGATTTGGCCAGTACGCTGGCAGTGGTGTTGGCATAGGCGGTGTTCATAGGGGAATTGTCGCCTATCACCTAAACTCATGCCCCATGCAAGATACCGCTTTCGACCCCTCCTACACCCTCACGCTGGCCTTTGCCGCAGCGCTGCTGGCCCATACCTGGCTGAAGTTCTGGCTGGCTTCGCGACAGATCCGCCATGTGGCCGCCCACCGCGAGGCGGTACCACCCTTGTTTGCCGCCAGCATCAGCCTGGCCGCGCACCACAAGGCGGCCGATTACACGATTGCCAAAACCCGCTTCGGCCTCCTGGATCTGGCATGGGGTGTGGCGCTGACTTTGGGCTGGACGCTGCTGACAGGCCTGTCCACACTCAACGCGCTGTTAGTGCAATGGATGGGAACCGGCTTGATGCAACAAGTAGCGCTGGTGGCGGCATTCACGCTAATCAACGGTCTGCTGGAGTTACCGTTTTCGCTGTACATGACTTTTGTGCTGGAGCAACGCTTCGGCTTCAACAAAATGACCCCTGCCCTGTGGCTGCAAGACACGGTGAAATCGCTCGTTTTGGGCGCCGCTATTGGTCTGCCTTTGCTGACTTTGTTTTTGTGGTTGATGGGCGCGACGGGGCCCCTATGGTGGCTGTGGATATGGGCGGCCTGGATGGCCTTCAACCTGCTGGCCATGGTGATTTACCCGACATGGATCGCGCCTTGGTTCAACCGCTTTGAGCCGCTGCAAGACGCCGAACTGGTGCAGCGGGTCACTGCTTTGATGCAGCGCTGCGGCTTCCACGCCAAAGGCCTGTTTGTGATGGACGGCAGCAAACGCAGCGCGCATGCCAACGCCTACTTCACCGGCTTTGGTGCCGCCAAACGCGTGGTTTTTTATGACACCCTGCTCAAGCAACTGGACCCGGGCGAAGTGGATGCGGTGTTGGCGCATGAGCTGGGGCATTTCAAACACCGCCACGTGACCAAGCGGATCATCATGCTGTTTGGTGTGAGCTTTTTCGGCTTTGCCGCCCTGGGCTGGCTAAGCAGTCAAATCTGGTTTTATACGGGTCTGGGCGTTTTGCCACTCCTCAACGGCCCTAACGATGGCCTGGCTTTGCTGCTGGCCATGATGTTGATGCCCTTGATCGGCGGCGTGCTGCGACCCTTGTTGGCGCAGGTGTCACGGCGCGACGAATTCCAGGCTGACGCCTATGCCATCGCCCAGACCCGTGGCCAGGATTTGGCCTCGGCGCTGCTCAAGCTGTACCAGGACAACGCCGCCACGCTCACGCCCGACCCGCTGTTTGTGCGCTACTACTATTCGCATCCGCCGGCCACGGAGCGTCTGGCGCGCATGTCGGCCAGCTACAGCTGATTGGCGCGCATGCCCCGCCCCAGCGCCTTTACCGCTCCGCAATTACTCAGCCAACTCGCAGCGCTGCCGCAATGGCGCCTGCATGGCGACGGGCCCACACTGGCCATTGAGCGGGTTTTTGCTTTTGACAGCTACCTCGCCACCATGGCCTTTGCCAACGCCGTGGCCTACCTGGCAGAACGCATCGACCACCATCCCGACATGCTGCTGCAATACCAGCGCTGCACCGTGCGCTGGCGCACCCACCAACCGCCGGGCATCACCGTGCTCGACACCGAAGCGGCGCTGCAGGTTGACAGCTTGTTCGGCGGCGACGCCGGCAAGGCCTGAGCCGCTTGGCTACTTCACGGGCTCCCACCGCCGCGCTGCGCGAGGGCCTGGTAGTCGCCAGCCATGGTCGCCATGTCTGGATTGAAACCCCGCAGGGCGAACGCTGGATGTGCCACGCGCGGGGCAAGAAAAGCCAGACCGTGGTCGGTGACCGGGTGCTGTGGATGCCCTCAAAAGACGAAGGCACGATCGAGCAGGTGCTGGAGCGGCGCAACCTGCTGTACCGGCAAGACGAAATACGCACCAAGTCCTTTGCCGCCAACCTGGACCTGGTGCTGATCCTGATCGCCGCCGAGCCTGAATTCTCCGAGAGCCAACTCACCCGCGCGCTGATTGCCGCAGCTGCGCAAGATATTGCGGTGTTGATTGTCTTGAACAAAAGCGATCTGGAGCCGCATTTCAGCCGCGCTTGGGAGCGCCTGGCACCCTACCGGGCGATGGGCTACACGGTGTTGGCGACAGCGCTACGCCCCAAATCCCATGCGGCCGATGCGTCCCCCGGCGGCCCGGCAGATGGTTGGTCTGAACTGTTGGGTGCGCTGGCGCAAAAAACCACCCTGGTACTGGGCCCATCGGGCGCGGGCAAAAGCACGCTGATCAACCGGCTGGTGCCGAGCGCACAGGCTTTGACGCAGGAAATCTCCACCGCCTTGAATTCTGGCAAACACACCACCACCAGCACCACCCACTACTGGACCGACGCCGCACGCAGCACGGCACTGATTGATTCGCCAGGATTCCAGGAGTTTGGCCTGCAACATATTGACCCCATGCGCCTGGCCAGTCTGATGCCTGATTTGTGCGCCTGGGTGGATCAATGCAAGTTCTACAACTGCAGCCATTTGCACGAGCCCGGCTGCGGTGTCATGCACCCGATTCGCGCAACGCGACAGCGGCGAAAGCACTGGGACCATCAGCCCCAACCGCTACCGGATTTACCAGGAACTCTTTGCCGAACTCTCGCAACAGCGCTACTGAAAACGCCAGCGCACGCGCTAGGTCGACTAGCCCAACAGACGCGCCAGCGTCATGAGCGCCAGCAAGACCAGCCACATGACCACGGTGCGCCAGACCAGGCCGACCACCGCAGCCAAGTGGCCGATCTGGGGCGATTTATGCCCATCTACCGCCTCAACCGGTTCGACTTGTCCACCCAGCGGCTCCAGCGACGGGGCGGCCAGTACAACGCCAGCAGGCTCGTTCAACTGAATGCCAATGGCCCCGGAGGTGGCAGCCAATAACAGCGCATCGTTATCACCCGGTTTGATGATTTCCCAGCGCCGCCACAAATCGATGGATTCTTCAAAGCTGCCCACAAACGCAAATCAGGTCGCTGGAGAGGCTCTAGTTGACACTGTGGTTAACCTTAGCAATACGTAACT
>CAXNME010000018.1:0-55494 GCA_964203415.1 Rhodoferax sp. | reverse complement strand
CTCCAGGGCGCGCAGCATCGCCATGAGGCGGGGGTACTGCGCCAGTTGCGCCGAGGGCAAGGCATCGCCATGCGGATACAGCTGCGCCCAGCGGATACAGGCAGCGACATAAAAATCACAAATGGTGGGTTGCGCGCCCAGCACGTAAGGGCCTTGGTGGCGCGCAATTTCCGCCTCCAGCAGCGCGCAGTGTTCTGTGACGCGCCGATGCAAAGCCGTGCGCAAGGGCGCGATGGCGCTGTCCGTGGCGACATAGCGCTCTGAATAAAACAGGGCGCGCAAATCCGCGTGCAAGGTGTTGGACAGAAAAAACAAGCCACTTCAGCAAGCGCCCGCGCCCGGCGGGCGGCAGCTGCAAAGCCTGGTGGGTATCGGCCAGGTGCAAAAGAATCGCAGCGGTCTCAAACAAGCGGTTCGTCTTGCGCGGGGTCCACCAAAACAGGCAGCTGGCCTTGCGGGTTGAAACGCAAAAACGCTTCGCTGCGCTGGCTCCCGTGCGTGCTGTTGACCTCCAGTGCCTCGTAGGGCACGGCCAGTTCTTCCAGGACCATGCGCACCACGATGTTGGCGCTGTCCGGGGCATAAAACAGGGTGTAGGACATAGTGGCTTTCGGATTCAGGGTTTGGCCCGGGCGCGCGGATGCGCTGCGTCATAGGCTTTGGCCAGGTGTTGGAAATCCAGCCGGGTATAGACCTGGGTGGTGCTGATATTGGCGTGGCCGAGCAGCTCTTGCACGCCGCGCAAATCGCTGCTGGACTGCAGCACATGGCTGGCAAACGAATGGCGCAGCATGTGTGGATGCACAGGGGTGTTCAGCCCGGCGAGTTGGCTGCGCCGCTTCAGCCGCTGCCAGACTGATTGCGCGCTCAGCCGTGTGCCGTTGCGGCCCAAAAACAACGCCGCTGAATCCGCTTCCGATTTGCCGCTTGCGGTCACCGTTGTGCGCAAATCCAACCAGCGGGTTAAAGCCCGCAAAGCCGGTCCGCCCACCGGCACGCTGCGGCGCTTGGAACCTTTGCCCAGCACATGCGCTTGCGCGGCTTGCATGTCGACCCAGCCGCGCGCCTGCGCACTGGCCACCGCGTCCAGCCCCACCAGCTCGCCCACGCGCAGGCCACTGCCGTACAAGAGCTCGACCATGGCTGCGTCACGCGCCTCCAGCCAGGGCGCGTCGTCACTGACGAAGTCGGCAAACTGCACCGCGTCATCCACCGCCAGCGCTTTGGGCAAGGGCTTGGGCGCTTTGGGCGCGCGCACGTCTTGCACCGGGTTGCTGGCCACCAGCGATTGGCGGCCCAGCCAGGCGTAAAAGCCGCGCCAGCCGCTCAATATCAGCGCGATGCCGCGCCCGCTGCGCCCGCCGCTGTGCATGCTGGCGATCCAGCGGCGCACGTGGTGGTTTTTGACATCGGTGAGCGCCAGTTGCTGCGCGGATGCGAAGTCGGCGAGCTTGGCAAGGTCCAGCGCATACAGCTCCACGGTGCGCGCGGCCAGGCGCTTTTCGGTGCGCACGTATTCCAGGTAGCGTTCGGTTAGCGCGCGGTCCTGGCTCATGCGGTGTGGCGATGTCGGCGGTGTGGCTTTAGCGCAAACGGGTGAGTGCGGCGCTGGCGATTTCGCCAAAGCGCAGCAAAAACTCCGTGCCCATATCCGGGCGGAAACGCTGGCTGTCGGGCGATGCCAACACCAACATGCCAAAGGCGGGCGAATCGGCCTCGCCGCTGCGCAAAGGAATCAGCGCCAGCGACACCGCTGCATCGGGCGCGGCCAGCCATTGCGCGGCTTCGAAACCGGTATTGAGGCCGCAGAAAGGCTCGCCCAACGCAGACGCAAACAACTTGGCGTCTTCGCTCACCTCCACGGCGTGGGGCAGGTCCGCAAATTCACTGGCCAAGCCCCACAGGCGCAGCGCCACCTGCGGCACGGCAAACTGATCGGTCAACTCGGTCACCAAGCGGCCGGGCAGGGCTGCCGCGCTGGATACCAAAAACAAGGCGCGCGACCAGCGCAGCATCTTGTCGGCCAGGGCCACGTTGTCATTGCCGTGGCGCACCATCTCCATGATGCGCGCCTCCAGCACCTTGATTTTTTCCCGCAGCATTTCAGCCTGGCGCTCTTGCAGGCTCACGGTGCGCTTGCTGTGCGGGCTGACAAACTGCACGCCGGCCAGCACCTCGGCATGGCGGGCAAAGAAGTCCGGCGAATTCAGCAGGTAATGCGCGATGTCGTCTTCGGTAATCGGGTTGGCGTTGGCCTGGGGCAGGTCGGGTGGGGTCATAGGTTCTTCCATTACAAATCGTCGGGCAGTTCAATCTCGCCCTCAAAAACAGTGGCCGCAGGGCCGGTCATCATGACGTGCGCGCCGGGGGCCTTGGCGTCCCAGTCCATGCGCAAAATTCCGCCGCGTGTGTGTACGGCCACGGGTGCGTCCAGCAAGCCCCAGCGCATACCCGCGACCACGGCCGCGCAAGCACCGCTGCCGCAGGCCAGGGTCTCGCCTACGCCGCGTTCATACACCCGCAAGCGGATGGTGTGGCGGTCTACCACTTGCATAAAGCCGGCGTTGACGTGGCGGGGAAAGCGTGCGTGCTGTTGCACCGGCGGGCCCAGGCTTTCCAGCGGCGCGCTGTCCACATCGTCCACCAGCTGCACCGCATGCGGGTTGCCCATGGACACGGCGCCCACCCACACGGTGGCGGCTCCCGCATCCAGCGGCCAGGCCTGCCAGTCGCCGCGCGGCTGCGGCTGCAAACCGGCGGCATCAAAAGGCAGATCGGCCGGGTCAAAACCGGGCGCGCCCATGTCCACAGTCACCTGGCCATCCGCGCTGATGCGCAGCTCAATCAAGGCCTTTTGGGTTTGCACGCGCAAGACCGCTTGGGTGCTCAAGCCCTTGTCCCGCACATAGCGCGCAAAGCAGCGCGCGCCGTTGCCGCACTGCTCCACCTCGGCACCGTCGGCGTTGTGGATGGCGTACGCAAAATCAATTCCGGGGGCGGGCGATGGCCGCACGCTCAAAATCTGATCCGCTCCGACGCCGAAATGCCGGTCACCCAGGGCCCGGTAATGCGCCGCCGACAGGCCCAGACTGCCGCGCGTCTCGTCGAGCACCACGAAGTCATTGCCCGCGCCATGCATCTTGGTGAAGCGAATTTTCATGGCTGCCATTATCGGCGGCACAATGCCCCGCATGCCCCGGCCCTCTCAGACACTTCCCCACGCCGATCCTGCGGCGCTCGCCTGCCACGCACAACACCCGGTTGCGCTGTGGCGCAACGTGCTGCGGCTGACCGCGCCCAACCCCGGCCTGATGACCGGCCCGGGCACCAACAGCTACTTGGTGGGTGACACAACCAGCGGCTTCATCGTGATCGACCCCGGCCCGCCCGACGCCGACCATGTGCAGCGCCTGTGGCAGGCCTGCGCCGACACGCAGGGGCGGGGCGGCCATATCGCGCTCATTGCCCTCACCCATTCGCACGCGGACCACGCGCCGGCTGCACCCATGCTGCAAGCCCTGTGCGCGCAACGCCCGCCCATCGTGGGCCTGCCCTCGGCCCCGACCGCGCGCAGCGGCAGCCACTTTGTGCCGGACCGGGCGCTCGCGTCTGGCGAGCAATTGCTGCTGACAGGCACCGAGCCCCACACGCTGCGCGCGGTTTTCACGCCCGGCCATGCGGCCAACCACGTCTGTTTTGTGTTGGAAGAAGACGGGCTGTTGTTCTCGGGCGACCACATATTGAATGGCAGCACCACGGTGATAGACCCGCCAGACGGCCACATGGGCGACTACCTGGATTCGCTGGACCGCCTGCACCAGACTTGCGAGTCGCTGGACGTGCAACACATCCTGCCCGCGCACGGCCGCGTGATGGACGCGCCGCTGCAAGCCATTGCGCACCTCAAGGCGCACCGCCTGAAGCGCGAGGCCAAAGTGGCCGCCGTGATGCAAGCGCAGCCCGACGGCGACCTGGACAGCTGGCTGCCCCTGGCCTACGACGATGTGGCACCGCAGATCTGGCCGGTGGCCCGGCGCTCGCTGCGCGCGCATGTGGAGCGCCTGCAGGAACTGGCCGCGCCAACCCGCCCATGAACAAAACCGCCGCAGAACCCACGGGCGAGCGCCTGTCTAAACGCGTGATGGCGCTGCGCCAATGCTCGCGCAGCGAAGCCGAGCGCTTTATCGCCGGGGGTTGGGTGCGCGTCAACGGCGTGGTGGTGGAAGACCCGCCGCACCGGGTGCGCGACGAGACCGTCACCATAGACCCCAAGGCCAGCCTGCTGAACCTGGGCGAGGCCACCTTTGTGCTGCACAAACCCGAAGGCTTTGAGGACGGCACCCGCGAAGTACCGCCTTCGGACGACCCGCGACGCCTCTTGACCGGCGCACAACGCAGCCCGCAGGACCGCGGCGGCGAGCCTTTGCTCAAGCGCCATCTGGCGGGTTTGCAGGTGCCGGTGCCGCTGGAATATGCGGCCAGCGGCTTGCTGGTGTTCAGCCAGGATTGGCGGGTGCAGCGCAAGCTCAGCGAAGACCTGGCGCAAATGGAGCACGAGTTCATCGTCGACGTGCAAGGCGAGGTCGCGCCCGATGCGCTGGTGCCGATTGCCCGCGCGCTCAAAGACACCGCCACGCGGCCTGCCCGCCGCGAAAATCAGCGTGGGCAGCAGCTCGCCCGCACGCAGCAAATTGCGCCTGGCAGTGAAAGGCTCGCACCTGGGTCTGGCCGAATACCTGTGCGCGCTGGTGCCGCTGCAAATCATCGGGCTGCGCCGCATACGCTTGGGGCGGGTGGCACTGGGCGAGTTGGCCCCGGGGCAGTGGCGCTTTCTGGGCGAGGGTGAGCGCTTCTAGACAGCTTCTAGCGCGCGGCTTGGCGGCATAGGCCGCAAGCCGGAAAAAGTGTGAAGCCCGCCGATAAGCCGGATTCTGTGCACGCGGGTTGCCCCGCGCGTGACCACCATTAATCTGGGCCTGCGGTCGCCCGCAAGCTCGGTGCTACCTACCCGCCAACTCAGGGGGCCCCGTCAACGTTGGCCTACTTGGTATTGCTGCGCGTAGAGATTGCCCGTTTCACCCGCTGCGGGTTGCCCCGCAGCGACTCGTCTCTGTTGCTCTGATCCTCACCTTATGCCGCCCCCTTGCGGGTGCGGGTTTCAGTGGACAGCCGTTAGCTGCTACGCTGCCCTGTGCAGTCCGGACGTTCCTCCAGTGCTTTGTTTCCAAAATTGCACCAGCGGTGGTCTGGCAGGCTTCACCCGGGCATTATCAGGCTGCGGGCGGACAGATAAGGTTATGCCGTTTGCGGGTGAAGAACTGGCCGACAATGCGCAGCACGCGCAAACGCCCGCAGAAAAACCCCCCACAGGAGCACCCTATGAAAGCCGACAACATCCTCCAGACCATTGGCAACACGCCCCATGTGCGCGTCAACCGCCTGTTTGGCGCGGGCGCGAACGTGTGGATCAAGTCCGAGCGCAGCAACCCCGGCGGCTCGATCAAAGACCGCATCGCGCTGGCCATGGTGGAAGACGCGGAAAAGTCCGGCGCATTGAAGCCCGGCGCGACCATCATCGAGCCGACCTCGGGCAATACCGGCGTGGGTCTGGCGATGGTGGCAGCGGTCAAAGGCTACAAGCTGGTTTTGGTGATGCCCGACAGCATGTCGGTGGAGCGCCGCCGTTTGATGCTGGCCTACGGTGCCAGCTTTGACCTGACACCGCGCGCACTCGGCATGAAAGGCGCGATTGCCCGCGCGCAGGAATTGGTGGATTCGACCCCGGGCAGCTGGATGCCGCAGCAGTTTGAGAACCCCGCGAATATCGAAGTCCACGTCCGCACCACCGCGCTGGAAATCCTGGCCGACTTTCCCGAGGGGCTGGACGCCATCATCACCGGCGTGGGCACGGGCGGCCATATCACCGGCGTGGCGCAGGTGCTCAAAGCCCAATGGCCGGGGCTGAAAGTGTTTGCGGTCGAACCCACGCAAAGCCCGGTGATATCGGGCGGCGCGCCCTCACCGCATCCGATCCAGGGCATTGGCGCGGGCTTCATACCTAAGAACCTGCACACCGCGCTGCTCGACGGCGTGATCCAAGTCGACGCCGAACCGGCGCGCGAAATGGCGCGGCGCAGCGCGGCCGAAGAAGGCATTTTGGTGGGCATCTCCAGCGGCGCAACCCTGGCCGCGATTGCCCAAAAACTGCCCGAGCTGCCAGCAGGCGCGAAAGTGCTGGGCTTTAACTACGACACGGGTGAGCGCTACTTGTCGATCGAAGGCTTTTTGCCCACCGAATAAAGCGCGCGTTCAGTCCAGCAGAAAGTTGTTTTGCACCTGCCCGCCCACGATGGCCGTGGGGGCGGTGTCGTCTTTCAAATCCACGCCCGATAACTGGCGGCTGCGGGCCTGCTCCAGCAGGTACGCCAATTTGGCAGCCGCCGCCTCGTACGACAAGCCCGGCAGGCCGCACATTGGAGATGCAATTGCGCGCCGCGTCGGTCAGGCCCACGCGCGGCATCCAGGTCAGGTACAGGCCCATGCTGTCGGGCGAGCTCAAACCGGGCCGCTCGCCAATCAGGACCACCACGGCGCGCGCGCCCAGCGCCTCGCCCACGGCATCACCCACCGCCACGCGGCCCTGCTCCACGATGCACAGCGGCGCGATGCGCCCATGCGTGACAGCCAGTTTGTGGCGCAGGGCTTCCAAAAAAGGCGGGGCGTTTTGCTGCACGGCCAGGGCCGAGAGGCCATCGGCCACCACCAACACGAGGTCAAACGGGCGCGGCAAACCGCTGTGATCGGCTTCGCGCAGGGTTTGCAAACGGAGGCGCGAATCGGCGTTTAACAGGCGCCCCCAATCGGGCCGCTGCAGGTACTGGGCGCGGCTGGCTGCGCCGCTGTGCAGGGCCAGGGGCGCTGGCGCACCGTGCAACCAGGCGGCGGACATATCCTGCGTGAGTTGCGCCACATCCAGCGCCTGGTGCACTGCGTCACGGGCCTCGGCATGGGCCTGCTGAAATTGCAAATGCGCCTGGGTGGGAAGGCTGACGCCGGCGCGACCCGAGCGCAATGCGCGCGTCGGTAAAGCGGCGCAAGGCGGTCCAGGGGTTGGCGACCACCGGATGGAGCCTGCGCGGCGGGCGCGATGCCGTGGATGTTGTCTGTCATGGCTCAGGCCATCCGGCGCACGGCGTCGGCAAACACGTCGGGCAATTGCGCGCCCAGGCGCAGACCGTCCGGGTGCTCATGAAAAATCTGCATACGCTGCAACCAGGCTTCGAATTCGGGCGCGGGGCGCAGGCCCAGCACGCGGCGCACATACAGCGCGTCGTGAAACGAGGTGGTTTGGTAGTTCAGCATGATGTCGTCCGAGCCGGGAATGCCCATCACAAAATTGCAGCCCGCCACACCCAAGAGCGTGAGCAGCACGTCCATGTCGTTCTGGTCGGCCTCAGCGTGGTTGGTGTAGCAGACATCGCAACCCATAGGCAGGCCGAGCAACTTGCCGCAAAAATGGTCTTCCAATCCGGCGCGGGTGATTTGCTTGGCGTCAAACAAATACTCGGGCCCGATAAAGCCCACCACGGTGTTGACCAGCAAGGGTTTGAAATGGCGCGCCACGGCATAGGCGCGGGCCTCGCAGGTTTGCTGGTCCAGCCCGTGGTGCGCGTTGGCGGAGAGCGCGCTGCCCTGCCCGGTTTCAAAGTACATCACGTTGTCGCCCACGGTTCCACGCCCCAGCGAGAGCGCCGCACTGCGCGCCTCAGCCAGCAAGGCCAGGTTCAGGCCGAAGCTGCTGTTGGTGGCCTCCGTACCGCCTATGGACTGGAACACCAAATCCACCGGCGCGCCCTGCTCGATGGCCTGCAAGGTGTTGGTGACATGGGTTAGCACGCAGGATTGCGTGGGGATGTCGTAGCGGCGGATCACGGCGTCGAGCATGGTCACGATTTGCACCACCTGCGCCACGTTGTCGCTGGCCGGGTTGATGCCGATCACCGCGTCACCGCTGCCGTACAACAAGCCGTCGAGCATGCTGGCGGCGATGCCGGTGGCGTCATCGGTCGGGTGGTTGGGTTGCAGCCGCGTGGCCATGCGTCCGGGCAGGCCGATGGTGTTGCGAAAGGCGGTGACCACGCGGCATTTTTTGGCCACCAGAATCAGGTCCTGGTTGCGCATGGTTTTGCTCACCGCCGCCGCCATCTCGGGCGTGATGCCGGGGGCCAGTGCGGTAAGCGCCGCGCTGTCGGCAGCGTCGCTCAGCAGCCAGTTACGAAAGTCGCCCACGGTTAAATGCCGCACCGGCGCGAAGGCCGCAGCGTCATGCGTGTCGATGATCAAGCGGGTGACTTCATCTTCTTCGTAGGGCACCAGCGCCTCGCTCAAGAAGCGCGTCAGCGGCACCTCGGCCAAAGCCATCTGCGCCGCAACACGCTCGCGCGCGCTGTCAGCGGCCACACCGGCGAGCAAGTCGCCTGAACGCAAAGGCGTTGCCCGCGCCATCAGCGCCTGCAAATCAGGAAACTGGTAGGTCTGGCTGCCAACCGTGTGGCGGAAAGGGGAGCTGCGCATGGCGGGTTGGAATGGTGTAGCCCTCAAGCGTACGCCAAGAGGCCATCCCGCGCCAGCCCGGCGCCCTAGTTCAGAGCCGCGTCCAGCACCTCAACCCAATGCCGCACCGGCGTGTCGGTGCCGCTTTGCAGGTGGGTGATGCAGCCGATGTTGGCGCTGCAAATGCCTTGCGGCTTCATGTCGGCCAGGTGGCCGAGTTTGCGGTCGCGCAACTGGTACGCAATGTCCGGTTGCAGCACGCTGTAAGTGCCGGCCGATCCGCAGCACAGATGCGCCTCGCACCCGGCCACGCGGATTGAAAACCCGAGCGCAGCCATGTGGGTCTCGACGCCACCTTTGAGTTTTTGGCCGTGTTGCAAAGTACACGGCGGGTGGAAGGCTTGCAGCCCGGCGGCTTGCGCGGCTTCGGGGCGAATGGCGGCTTGCAAAGTGGGCAGCAGATCGGGGAGCAGCTCGCTCAGGTCGCGGGTCAGGGCGCTGATGCGCGCGGCCTTGGCGGCGTAGCGCGGGTCGTCTTGCAGGGCGTGGCCGTAGTCCTTGACCATCACACCGCAGCCGGAGGCGTTCATCACAATGGCCTCGACCGACGCGCCTTCCACCAAAGGCCACCAGGCGTCGATATTGGCGCGCATGTGCGCCTTGCCGCCATCGTGGTCATTGAGGTGAAACTTGACTGCGCCGCAGCACCCGGCTTGCGGGGCGACCACGGTTTGTATGCCGCAGGCGTCGAGCACCCGCGCCGTGGCGGTATTGATATTGGGGCCCATAGACGGTTGCACGCAACCGGCCAGCATCAGCATCTTGCGGGTATGGGTGCGCGTGGGCCACTGGCCTGCGGCTTGTTTGGCCGGCACTTTGGCTTGCAGGGCTTGGGGCAGCATTGGCCGCAGCGCTTGGCCCAGTTGCATAGCCGGTCCGAACAGGGGTGAAGGCAAACCCTCTTTGAGCGCCCAGCGCACCGTTTTTTCGGCGGTGGGGCGCGCCACTTTTTTATCCACCAGCTTGCGCCCGATATCGACCAGATGGCCGTACTCGACGCCGCTGGGGCAGGTGGATTCGCAGTTGCGGCAGGTCAGGCAGCGGTCCAGGTGGAGCTGGGTTTTGCGCGTGGGCTCTGCGCCTTCCAGCACCTGTTTGATCAGGTAGATGCGGCCACGCGGCCCGTCGAGCTCGTCGCCCAGCAGTTGGTAGGTCGGGCAGGTGGCGGTGCAAAAACCGCAATGCACACAGTTGCGCAGGATTTTTTCGGCGGCCAGGCCGTCCGGGGTTCCAGCGTATTCGGGGGAGAGGGTGGTTTGCATGGTCTTTATGCGCTGATGCCCATGCGCCCGGTGGCAAACAAACCATGCGGGTCAAACTGGCGCTGCAATTCGGTTTGGATGCGGCGTTGTACCGGCGGCAGCGGGCTGAACACGCCAACCGCTTTATCGGCCTCGCCGCCAGCACGGCTGGTACGGAACAGGGTGGCGTGCCCACCTGCAGCCTGGGCCGCTTGGCGCAAGGCGGGTGCGGCGTCCGCCGGTGCCCACAGCCAGCGCTGCGCACCCTGCCACTCCACGAAAACCGGATACGGCACATCCAAAACCGGCGCGGTTTGCGGCAGGCTCACGCGCCACAGGGCGTGTTGTGCGCTGGGGGCTTGGGTGAAAAAGGGCAGGGTCTGGTCGGCGCAGGCGCGCCAGTCGGGGGCGGCCTGGGTGTTGTCCATCTGCTGGGCTGCGCCACCTGCGGCCTGCATATCGCCCAGCATGCGGGGAATCGCGGTTTGCACCGCTGCGCTCGCACCGCGCAGACGAACATACAGATGGTCCGCTGCGGGGCTGGCGCTGGTGTCGTGCAACCAGCAGCTCGCATGCAAAGGCAGGGGCTGGCCGCCCCAGCGGTGCAGCAGCGCCAGGGCAGCGGCCTGGCCTACGCCGCTGCAGCGCAAGCGTGGCCTCGGCCGGTGCCAGCGGCAAAACCTTGAGCGAGACTTCTGTGATCAGGCCCAAGGTGCCCCAGGACCCGCACAGCAAGCGGCTGAGGTCATAGCCCGCCACGTTTTTGATCACCTGTCCGCCAAATGTGAGGTGCTCGCCCAGGCCGTTGATCAGACGCGCGCCCAGCACAAAGTCGCGCACGGCACCGGCGGTGGCGCGGGCCGGGCCGCTCAAGCCGCTGGCCAGCATGCCGCCCACGGTGGTGCCGTTCGCCGAAATGCGGTGGCTCAAAAGCCAGGTGCTGGTGCGATGCGGCCAGCGCGCGCTCCAGTTCGCGCAGCGGCGTTCCGGTCAGAACCGTAACCACCAGTTCGCTGGGTTCGTAATTGATGATGCCGCTCAGGGCGCAGGTATCGATCACCTCGCCCCGCAAACCCGCACCCAGAAAGTCTTTGCTGCCGGACCCGCGCACGCGCAAAACAGGCTTGTGCTGCGAAGTGGCGGCAGCGCGGATGCGCTCTAACAGCGCGTTGACGGGGTCAAACGGGTCCATGCGGCAATAGTAGGGCCTGTGAAGCGCGCCACGTCCTTGGTGGGCGTGAATTTTTTGAACGCGCGGTATCGGAATTCTTGGCACTTCTGGCAGCCACATAATGCTTGGAATGGCCGCACAACTGCCCACCGTCTTGATTCTGGCCGCCGGTCGCGGTGAGCGCTTTCGCGCCGCAGGTGGCACCGACAAGCTGCAAGAAATGCTGCTGGGGCGGCGGGTGCGCGACTGGGTGGCACAGGCGGCGCGCGACAGCGGCCTGCCCTGGCACGTGGTGGAAGCGGCGCACACCGCGCACATCAACAGCCCCGGCATGGGCGACAGCATTGCCTGCGGGGTTGCGGCCACAGCCAGTGCGGCGGGCTGGTTAATCCTGCCAGCCGATTTACCCTTGGTTCAGGCCAGCAGCCTGTTGGCGGTGGCAAACGCGCTGCAAGACCACACGGTAGTCGTTCCGCTTTGCGCGGGGCAGCGCGGCCACCCGGTGGGGTTTGGGCCGCAGACGCGCGACGCATTACTGGCCTTGCGCGGTGACGGCGGGGCGGCGTCTGTGGTGGCTGCATGGAAACAGCGGGGCGGGGTGGGCGTTCTGGCGCTGGAAGATGTGGGTTGCATCACCGACGTGGACACGCCCGACGCCCTGCGCGCAGCCCAGGCGCTGGCGCTGCAGATGCAAGCCGGGCAATCAGTCGGCGAATGAGTTAACTGACAGACCCGGCAGCGGTGCGCGCATGGCGAACACACAACCGGAGTCCGGGTAGCGCGCCAGTTCTGCGTCCGAACGGCCATGGCGCACGGTCGTCAAATACAAAGTCTGCAAATCCGCGCCGCCGAAACACGGCATGGTGGGGCACTGCGACGGGGCGGCGTACTGCGCGAGCAAGCGCCCGTCCGGCGCAAACTGGCACAGGCGCGCACCTTCGTACATGGCGACCCAGTAGTTGCCTTGGACATCCACCGCCGCACCGTCGGGCCGACCGGCATAGCTGCTGTCGCTGAATTGCCAGCCTGGGGGCTTGGGTTCGAAGTGCGCGAACTGCCGGTGCCCGCGCAAGGTGTTGGAGGGCAGATCGAAGTCCCAGGCATCAATGCGGTGTTGCGGCGTATCCACCCAATAGACCACGGTGTTGTCGGGGCCGAAGCCCAGGCCGTTGCCGGTCAGCGCGTCGCCGAACTGGTGCGTGATGTGCGGGGCCGCGCTCGCATCGCGCGCATCCACGCTGTAGAGCGCTGCGGCATGCTGGGTTTTGGTCTCGTCGACCGTGCCGACCCAAAAGCGCCCCAACGCATCGCACTTGCCATCGTTGGCGCGCACCGTGGCGGTGTCATACGCAAGTGTGGCGATGTGCGTCAACGCGCCGCCCCACTGATGCGCCCGGAAAATGCCGTGGCGCAAGGCGATCACCAGACCGCCGCTGCGCGCCGGCGCAATACAACCGGGCTCTGAAGGCATATTCCAGGTCTGCAAGACGCCTGCGTGCATGCGCAGCAACTGCTTGCCGGAAATATCGACCCAGTACAGGCTTTGCTCCTGCGGATGCCAAAACGGCGACTCGCCCAGCTGGCAGGTATGCGGGTCCAGTCGCTGCCAGGCGGGCTGTATCAGGTCGGGTGCTGCGGTCATGCGGGCCTCAGGAAAAAGGATGCAGCCATTGTGCACCGGCGCAGCAAAAAACCCGTTGCGGCTTGCGCCCCAACGGGTTTACCGGCTCGGGGCACAAGGCCCCGGCTGTGCGATCAGCGGCTGTACGCGGTTTCGCCGTGCGCCGTGATGTCCAGGCCTTCGCGCTCGTCTTCTTCGTTGACGCGCAAGCCAATGGTCATGTCCACAACTTTGTAGGCGATCAGCGAGACCACGCCCGACCACACGACGGTAATCAGCACGGCCTTGGTCTGGGTCCAGACCTGGGCACCGATGTTGTAGGCGTCCGGCGCAATCATGGTGACGGTGGTCCAGTCTGCGACGGCGCTGGGGCCGCCCAGGTTGGGCGAGTTGAATACGCCGGTCAGGATCGCACCCAGAATGCCGCACACACCGTGCACGCCGAAGACGTCCAAGCTGTCGTCTGCGCCCAGCATTTTCTTGAGGCCATTCACGCCCCACAGGCCGGCAAAGCCCGACAGCAAGCCAATCACCAAGGCGCCGCCTATGCCCACGTTGCCGCAGGCCGGGGTGATCGCCACCAAGCCTGCGACCGCGCCGGACGCAGCGCCCAGCATGGAGGCTTTGCCGCGCATGAGCGCCTCACCGATGCACCAGGCGATAACCGCTGCGGCCGTTGCCAGGAAGGTATTGACGAAAGCCAGTGCGGCAAAGCCATTGGCCTCCAGCGCCGAGCCGGAGTTGAATCCAAACCAGCCCACCCACAGCAAGGATGCGCCCACCATGGTCAAGGTCAGGTTGTGCGGAGCCATGGCTTCTTTGCCGTAGCCAATGCGCTTGCCGACCATGAACGCACCCACCAGACCGGCGACCGCCGCGTTGATGTGCACCACCGTACCGCCGGCAAAGTCCAGCGCGCCCATTTGCCACAGGAAACCGGCTTTGGCGTTCATCGCGTCCACCACATCGGCACCGGTGTAGGCGTCAGGGCCCATCCAGAACCAGACCATGTGCGCAATCGGCGCGTAGCTGAAGGTGAACCAGAGCACGCAGAACATGAGCACTGCGGAGAATTTCATGCGCTCGGCAAACGAGCCCACGATCAGCGCGCAGGTGATGGCAGCGAAGCTGGCCTGGAAGGCGGCAAAAATGATCTCCGGGATGTAGACACCTTTGCTGAATGTGGCCGCGTTGGCGAAAGTGCCCGCCGAATTGTCCCAAACACCTTTCATGAACAGGCGATCAAAACCGCCGAAAAATGCGTTCCCTTCCGTGAAGGCGAGGCTGTAGCCATAAACAAACCACAAGACTGTGATCAGCGAGAAGGTGACCATCACCTGCATCAGGATGGACAGCATGTTTTTGCTGCGCACCAAGCCGCCGTAAAACAGGGCCAGGCCAGGGACGGCCATCATGATCACGAGCAAGGTGGAGACCATCATCCAGGTGGTATCGCCCTTGTTGGGAACGGGTGCCGCAGCAGCAGGGGCTGCAGCTTCGGCGGCTGCCGGAGCAGCCGCGGGGGCGGCCTCTGCCGCCGCAGGCGCCGGGGCTGCCGCTGCGGGCACAGCGTCTTGGGCAAACGCTGGTGCCAAGGGCGCGAGTGCGAACAGCCCCATGGCCATCGCAAAAGTCAAAAGCAGTTTTTTCATGGTGTTTCCTTCGATTTTTTGGTAGGTCTCGGCCGGGCGCTTACAGGGCTTCGATGCCGGTTTCGCCGGTGCGGATGCGCACCACCTGCTCCAGGTCGTACACAAAAATTTTGCCGTCGCCGATCTTTCCGGTGCGGGCTGCGCCCTCAATGGCTTCGATCACGCGGTCCAGCAGGCCGCTGTCCACCGCTGCCTCGATCTTGACTTTGGGCAGGAAGTCGACCACGTACTCCGCACCCCGGTACAACTCGGTATGGCCTTTCTGGCGGCCAAAGCCTTTGACCTCGGTGACTGTGATGCCCTGCACCCCGATGGCCGACAAGGCTTCGCGCACCTCGTCGAGCTTGAAGGGTTTGATAACCGCTGTGACTAATTTCATAAGGATGACCTCGTTTCTTGGAAAAGGGGCTTAGGGCGCCAGACACAGGCCGGACGCCGCTCCGAAAAAGGGGAGACAGAAGGGTTTAGCAGGAGGCGTGCCACGACGTGCGGGCCTGAAAGGGCCGAATTTGCCCAAAAAAAGCCCTTTTTCAGCCCAAAGCCCCGCTAAAATAACTGTATAAATACACATATTGCACCAAGGCAGTGCATTTTTATCCGTTGGATTGGTTTCGAAGTTTTTTGCACCAATTTGGGGGATTTATGGCTTTATCGTGGGTTCAAGGGCGCGCCCTGCTGGGTTTGGAGGCGGTCAAAGTCACCGTGGAGGTCCATATGGCCAACGGCCTGCCCAGCTTTACGCTGGTGGGCCTGGCCGATGTGGAGGTGAAAGAGGCGCGTGAGCGGGTGCGCTGCGCCATCCAAAACGCGGGGCTGGAATTCCCGCACAACAAACGCATCACGGTCAATCTGGCACCGGCGGACTTGCCCAAGGATTCTGGCCGGCTCGATTTACCCATTGCCCTGGGCATTCTGGCGGCCAGCGGCCAGATTGACGGGGCGGGTCTGGCGGCTTATGAGTTCGCCGGCGAACTGTCTTTGAGCGGCGCGCTGCGCCCGGTGCGCGGCGCTTTGGCCATGGGTCTGGCATTGCACACCGCCGGAGTGCGCAGCGCTTTGGTGCTGCCACCCGGCAGCGCGGAAGAGGCCGCGCTGGTGCCGGGTTCACGCGTGTACCGCGCGGCGCACTTGCTGGATGTGGTGCGCCAGTTTCTGCCCGGCGCAAGCCAGGAGAACCCGCCCGATGCCGACGAAGGCTGGACCCGGTTGCACACCAGCGCCCCTGCGCTTGCGGCGGGCGGGCCCGACCTGGCCGACGTCAAAGGCCAAACCGGTGCCAAGCGCGCCCTGGAAATTGCGGCGGCGGGCGGCCACAGCCTTCTCTTGGTCGGATCACCGGGGGCGGGCAAGTCCATGCTGGCGCAGCGCTTTGCAGGGCTGTTGCCCGACATGAGCACCGAGCAGGCGCTGGAGAGCGCGGCCATCAGCAGCCTGAGCGGGCGTTTTTCCCTGGACCGCTGGGGCCAGCGGCCCACCTGCAGCCCGCACCATTCCGCCAGCGCCGTAGCCCTGGTGGGCGGCGGCTCACCGCCACGGCCGGGCGAGATTTCGATGGCGCACAACGGCGTGCTGTTTCTGGACGAGTTTCCCGAATTCGCCCGCAGCGCACTGGAGGCGCTGCGCGAACCGCTGGAGAGCGGCACCATCACCATCGCCCGGGCGGCGCGGCGGGCCGAGTTCCCCGCGCGCTTTCAATTGGTCGCCGCCATGAACCCCTGCCCCTGCGGCTACCTGGGCAGCGCGCTGCGGTCCTGCCGCTGCACACCGGATCAGGTGCACCGTTACCAGAGCAAACTCAGCGGCCCGCTCATGGACCGCATCGACTTGCATGTGGAAGTGCCAGCGCTGGCGCCGCAGGAGCTGCTGCAAGCAGCACCCGGCGAATCCAGCGCCGAGATCCGCAGCCGCTGTATCGCCGCACACGCCCGCGCAATACGGCGACAAGGCAAACCCAACCAGGCGCTGGCCGGTCAGGACATTGATACCCATAGCCAGTTGGAAGCAACGGCATCCAAGTTTTTGCAGTCCGCCGCAACACAGCTGGCCTGGTCGGCGCGCGCCACGCACCGCACGCTCAAAATTGCGCGCACCATCGCCGACCTGGCTGGCAGCGACAGCACACAGATCGGCCACGTGGCCGAGGCCATGCAGTACCGGCGCGCGTTGAAAACAGCTTAAGCCGCACTTCGCCACAAACGACAGGGCTACACTCGCGACCCACCCGCTGCGCGCATTTGTGTCCCATCTCTCCATACTCTCCGAAGTCTTCGGCTACTCCCAGTTTCGCGGTCCGCAGCAGGCAATCATTGAGCACGTGAGCGCGGGTGGTGACGCGCTGGTTTTGATGCCCACCGGCGGCGGCAAAAGCCTGTGTTACCAGCTTCCCGCGATCGCCAGCCACCGCGCGGGGCGCGGCGCTGCGGTGGTGATATCGCCATTGATTGCACTGATGCACGACCAGGTCGGCGCACTGCATGAAGCCGGCGTGGATGCTGAATTCCTGAACTCCACGCAGACCGGCGACGAGGCACACGCGATCGAGCAGCGCCTGTTGCGTGGCGAGATTGCCCTGCTCTACGCCGCACCCGAACGCGTCACCACACCACGATTTTTAGCGCTGCTCGATTCACTGCATGAACGCGGCTTGCTGAGTTTGTTTGCCATCGATGAAGTCCATTGCGTGAGCCAATGGGGCCATGACTTTCGGCCGGAATACCGGGCGCTGACGGTTCTGCATGAACGCTTTGCCAGCGTGCCCCGCATTGCGCTCACTGCCACCGCCGACGCCATCACCCGCGCCGACATCGTCGAGCGCTTGCAGCTCGAAGAAGCGCGCACCTTCATCAGCAGTTTCGATCGGCCCAACATCCGCTACCGCATCGTTGAGAAGAGCGACAGCACCACGCAACTGCTGCGTTTCATCGAGCGCGAACACCCGCAAGAGGCGGGTGTGGTGTATTGCCAATCGCGCAAAAAAGTCGAGAACATTGCCGAGGTGCTGGCGCAAGCCGGTATCCGCGCGCTGCCCTACCACGCAGGCCTGGACGCGCCAGTGCGCCAGCACAACCAGAACCGCTTTTTGCGTGAAGACGGAATCGTGATGGTGGCCACCATCGCATTTGGCATGGGCATTGACAAGCCCGATGTGCGTTTTGTTGCGCACCTGGACATGCCCAAGAACATCGAGGGCTATTACCAGGAGACCGGCCGCGCCGGGCGCGACGGTCTGGCCGCGGATGCCTGGATGTGCTACGGCTTGCAAGACGTGGTCAACCAGCGGCGCATGATCGATGAAAGCCCGGCGGCTGATGAATTCAAAGCCGTGCTGCGCGGCAAGCTCGACGCACTGCTGGGGCTGGCCGAAGCCAGCGACTGCCGCCGGGTGCGCTTGCTGGCGTATTTCGGGCAAGACAGCGCGCCCTGCGGCAATTGCGACAACTGCCTGGAACCCCCGGCGATGTGGGACGCGAGCAAACCCGCGCAAATGCTGCTGTCCACGATTTACCGCATCGACCGCCAAAGCGGCATGCGCTTTGGTGCCGGGCACCTGATGGACATATTGCGCGGCAAAGCCACCGACAAAATCACGCAGCACGGCCACCGCAGCCTGAGCACATTCGGCTTGGGTGCCGCATTCAGCGAAGCGCAATTGCGCGGCGTGTTGCGCCAATTGCTGGCCATGGGCGCGGTACGGGTGGACGCCGATGCCTTCAACACCCTGGCGCTCACCGAACAATCGCGCGCGGTGTTGCGCGGCGAAGCGCTGGTGCAGCTGCGCCAATCGGCCGCCAAACCACCCCGCTCAACGGGGGCTGTTGCTTCGCAGAAAGGCAAGGTTGCTGGTGCGCCTCTGATGCCCATCGCCCTGAGCGACGATGCGCTGGCCCGCTTCAACGACCTCAAGGCCTGGCGCGCCGAAGTCGCGCGGGAACACAATCTGCCGGCTTATGTGATTTTTCATGACGCAACACTCGCCAGCATCGCGCACCGGGCCCCCCAGTCCATCGAGGACTTGCAGGGTATCAGCGGAATGGGGGTGAAAAAGCTGGAGGCTTATGCCAGCGAGGTATTGCGGGTGGTGCGCGCCAGCGGCTGAGCCGCCGCTGCGTTCAAGGGGCGTGGAAGCTGCTCTCAAAGGCCACTGCAGCGCCACTCAGGGTGTTTTGCAAACGCTGGATCGCGCGGTGGTGGCGGGCGTCTGAGGCATGCTGCTGGTGGTGGCGCATCAGACTTTGAAACTTGTTTTTGCACACATCGAGTGCGCCAGCGAAATTCAGCGCGATATAGGCCGAGTGGTCCGCGCGGCTTTGGCGGTATTCATCCGACCAATAAGTGAACTGGCGCCACTGGTAAGTGCCTTTTTCAGGTAACTCGATCACGCGCTTTTGCATAAACCAACTTTCTTGAATACTTTTGTTGCATCGCTGCGGGATGCCTCCCAGTCTGCGATACCGCGAGACCATTCACTTGGAGCCCGCATGTACATCACGCGCCAGCCCCGCATTCGGTTGACACGGTGGCGGTTAAACTTGCTAAATCATCAGCCTCCTACGGAAATCCACCATGTCTGAGCACCCTTCCCCCGCCGCCGATCACCAAGAACCCGACGCTTTAGAAGAGATCGTTCCCGTTCTGCCTATTGTTTTGCCCGTGGTCGGTGGAGTTCTCATGTTTTTGCTGGCGTTTATCGCCGTCAAAATGGCCTGAAAGGTCAGCCCCTTGCACCGCGTCAACAACGTTCATCGCCTTGCACGCGCAACGCTGGTCGGCCTTGCGCTCCTCTTTTCAGGTTCGCTGTTCGCCCAGTCAGCCGGTGCCGGCAAAAGCGCGGGAAGCTGCCCTGCGCTGCTGAACAAAACCTTTCCCCGCCTTCAAGACGACACGCCGCAAAACCTCTGCCAATACGCGGGCAAGGTGCTGCTGGTGGTCAACACGGCCAGTTACTGCGGCTTCACGCCCCAGTACGAAGGCCTGGAGAAACTTTACGCCGACTACTCTGCGCAAGGTCTTGGTCGTGCTGGGTTTTCCGTCCAATGACTTTGGCGAGCAGGAGCCCGGCAAGTCCAAAGAAATTGCCGACTTTTGCTACAACACCTACGGCGTGAAGTTCCCCATGTTTGCCAAAACCGTTGTCAGCGGTAAAGAGGCCAACCCGCTGTTTGCCGAACTGATCAAAGCCGGTGGCAGTGCCCCGCGCTGGAACTTCTACAAATACCTGATCGGACGAGACGGCAAGTTCATCGACAGCTACGCCAGCATCACCGCCCCGCAAGGCAACCGCATCACCGGCGACATCAAAAAGGCGCTGGCGAAGCAGCCCTAACGCTTTACCCCACCACCTGGTAGTACAGATTCTGCGGATGCTTGGCCTGGGCGAAGAAGACCCAGCGCTCAGCGATCAGCGCGGGGGCTTGCAACAGGGCAGCCCAAGCCCAAGGCCAGGTAGCGGCGCTGGTGAGCGCGCAGAGTTGCAGCGCCAAGCGGCAGCACAAACAAACCCAGCACAAATGCCCAGCGCACGTTGCGCAGCGCGAGTTGGCTGGCGCCGTGGAAGAACTCACGCGTGTTGAAAGCACCGGCGGACATGCCCATGGACTTTTGCACCAGCTTGCGCGCAGAGATGCCCGTGGCCGATTGCAACGTGGAGACCGGGCGCAGTGCGGCGTTGCGGCGCAGGCTGTGCCAGCGAATTAGCGCGGCCAGCAGCGTGGCCAGCGTAGTCCACGGTGCCAGCGCTGCGAGCAATGCGCCTTCTCCGGCGGACGCTGCCAGCGCACAGGCCAGCGCCCCGCCTGAGGCCAGACCAATGAGTATGAAATTGGCCACCGTGCTCCAGTGCGCCCATTCCTGGATGAAGCGCAGGCACGCATAAATCATGGCGGTGCAGTACCAGAGCACCAGCGCACCAATCACGACAGCCCAGGGCAGCGCGCGCGCCAGCGCGCTATCCGACCCGGTGTACAGCACCAACCACCACAACGCGGCCAAGGCGATGTACGCGGGCATAACGATGACTTCGCGCGACATCCATGACGTGCGCCACATCAGCACCGCGCGCCAGGCACGCATCTTGTGGCCCAGGTGCAAAAACGACGCGGCCAGGCCGGCCAGCAACAGCGCCACGCCGAGACCCACCGCGCGCAGCACCAGGTCGCCGTCGGTGGCGACACCGGCTATCTGCGCCAGCGCCAATGCGACCAACAAGCCCTGCGCCGCGCCGGCTAAGGTGGTGAAAAACAAAATAGAAAAAGCGGGATGCATGGCGGCTTACTCCGGTGCGGCTGGCTTGGCCTGCGCCGTGATCCGCCGGGGCAGGTAATGGTTGGCCGGCTGCGTGTCCCACTCGGGCATGAGCTGGTAGCCGCCGCGCTCGGCGATGGCTTTGCTGACCACACTTTCGGGGTCTTTGATGTCGCCAAACAAGCGCGCATTGGTGGGGCAGGCCTGCACACATGCGGGCTGGCGATCCGCCTCGGGCAGCAGGGGGTCGTACACCCGGTCCACGCACAGCGTGCACTTGGTCATGACCTGGCGCTCTTCATCCAATTCGCGCGCGCCGTAGGGGCAGGCCCAGGCGCAGTATTTGCAGCCTATGCACTTGTCGTAATCCACCAGCACGATGCCGTCTTCCACCCGCTTGTAGCTCGCGCCTGTGGGGCACACCGGCACACAGGGCGCGTCTTCGCAATGCAAGCAGCTTTTGGGGAAGTGGATGGTGTCGGTGCCCGGAAATTCACCGGCCTCGTAGGTCTGCACCCGGTTGAAAAAAGTCCCCGTGGGGTTGGCACCGTAGGCATTCAAATCGGCGAGCGGACCGGCGCTGCCCGATGTGTTCCATTGCTTGCAGGACGTGACGCAAGCCTGGCAGCCGACGCATACGTTTAAGTCAATGACCAATGCCAGTTGCTTGGCCAAAGTTTCGCCCTGGCGGGCGCGCACCCGCACCGGGGGCGATGTGTCCTGCGCTGCGCCGCCCGCGCCCTCGGCCAGGGGCGATTGCAAGAGGTCTCTGAGCCACTGGATCATGATTTTTTGCCTCCTGCGAAATAGCGCAAGACCTGCGCTGCTTTGCCCACCACACCCGGCACGGCGGGCATGCTGTCCATCTGCGGGAAGGTCTCGCCCGCCTCATCGGGCGCGGCTGGGCGTATGCGCACGCGCACGTCGTACCAGCCAGCCTGGCCGGTTATTGGGTCCGAATTGCTCACCGTGCCGCTGGGCGTGCCGCGCATCGGCAGCTCTTCAGAAATCAAATGGTTGAGCAAAAAGCCTTTGCGCGCTTCGTCCGAGCCGGGGGCGAGTTGCCACGCACCATCGGCCTTGCCAATCGCGTTCCAGGTCCACACGGTGCCCGGCTCTACGGCCTCGCTGTGGCGCACCATGCAGCGCACTTGTCCCCATTGGCTTTCCACCCAAGCCCAGCCGCCGTCGGCAATACCCGCAGCCAGTGCGGTGCGCGGGTTGACGTTGAGGTAGTTGTGGCTGTGGATCTGGCGCAGCCAGGCGTTTTGCGAATCCCAGGAGTGGTACATGGCCATAGGGCGCTGGGTCACGGCGTTGAGCGGGTAGCTGCCCAGGTCGGTGGCGGCGTCTTCCAGGGGCGCGTACCAAAAGGGCAAGCGGGTCGAAATAGGTGTCAATGCGGGCGCGCAAATGCTCAGGCGGTTGGCGGCCCGCTGCTCTTGCCTTGCGCGGCCAAGCGGAAGGCTTGCAAGGTGTCCGAATAAATCGCGAGTTGCACCGGATCGTTCTTTTGCCGCCAGCCTTTTTCCTTCGCAAAGTCCAGGTATTCGCGGTTCCAGTTGCGCATGAAGTGCATGCTCTTTGGCATGTGGTACTGGAACACGCAGTTGTTTTGTTCGTAGGCTTCCCATTGCTTGGGGTTGGGTTCGCCACGCAAATGCTCGTCGCCGTTTTTGCCACGCCAGCCCATCAAAAATCCAATGCCGGGCTGGGGCTGGAAGTTCACCACAAAGTCCGTATAGCCGGTGAATTTGCGCGCGCCTTCGGGCGTGGTGAAAGCAGGGAACTTCAAGCGCCCGGCCAGCTCGATCAGCACTTCTTGGAAGGGTTTGCACTCCCCCAGCGGCTTGACCACGGGCACGCGCACTGAATCCACCGGGCCGTCAAACTCGGAGATGGGCCGGTCCAACATGCCCATCACGTCGTGGCGTTCTAGGTAGGTGGTATCCGGCAGCACCAAATCGGCAAAGGCCACGGTCTCACTTTGGAAGGCATCACAAACCACCACGAAGGGAATCATGAATTCACCCGTGTCGTCCTTGCGGTTGAGCATCTCGCGGATGGCCATGGTGTTCATGGTGCTGTTCCAGGCCATATTGGCCATGAACATCATCAGGGTGTCGATGCGGTAGGGGTCGCCGCGCGTGGCATTGGTGATCACGTTGTGCATCAGCCCGTGGGCCGACAGCGGATGCTCCCACGAGAAGGCATGGTCGATGCGGATCGGGCGAGCCGTCCGGGTTGATCGCCAACTCCTCGGGGCTTGCCGGGAAACCCAGCGGCGCGGCATTGAGCGGCGTGTTGGGCTGGATCATCTCGGGCGAATTGAAGGCGCGGTAATTGGGCACGATGTGGCGCGGGTAGGGCGCCTTGTGCCTAAAGCCACCGGGCGCATCGATGGTGCCCAGCACGCTCATCAGCACCGCCAAAGCGCGCACGGTTTGAAAGCCGTTGGAATGCGCCGCCAGACCGCGCATCGCATGGAAAGCCAGGGGCCGCGCCTGCGTGGTCGGGTGCAGCTTGCCCCAGGCATCGGTCCAAGGAATAGGCAGCTCGAACGCTTGCTTCAAAGCCGCGTGGCCCATCTCTTGCGCGAGCGCCACGATGCGCTCGGCGGCGATGCCGGTAATCGCGGCATGCCCACTCTGGCGTGCAGGTGGCCACGCGCTCGCGCAGCAACTGAAAGGCAGGGGTTACCCGCGTGCCGTCGGCCAGGGTGTAGTTACCTTCTAGGGCCGGGTCGCAGCCATCGGCAATGCCTTCGGGGTAGGCGTTGAGCACCTGCCCGCTGGCCTTGTCGAAAACCAGCTTGTTGTGCGGATTGCGGCCGTCGCCGGGCGGGCCTTTTTCGGGGTTGGGGTCAAAGGCAAACAGGCCTTCGCGCGCGCCCTCGTCCAGCACCACCAGTTGCGGCGCGTTGGTAAAGCGCTTGAGAAAAGCGTGGTCCAGCGTGTCGGTGCGGATCAGCTCATGCAAGAGCGCCATCAAGAGCGCGCCATCGGTGCCGGGCTTGATGGGAATCCACTCGTCGGCAATCGCCGAATAGCCGGTGCGGATCGGGTTGATGGAGATAAAGCGCCCGCCATCACGCTTGAATTTGGAGATCGCAATCTTCATGGGATTGCTGTGGTGGTCTTCGGCCGTGCCGATCATCACAAAGACCTTGGCGCGCTCCAGGTCCGGGCCGCCAAACTCCCAGAAGCTGCCGCCAATGCTGTAAATCATGCCCGCGGCCATGTTCACCGAGCAAAAACCGCCGTGTGCTGCGTAGTTGGGCGTGCCGAACTGGCGGGCGAACAAGCCGGTCAAAGCCTGCATCTGGTCGCGGCCGGTGAAGAGCGCAAATTTCTTCGGATCGGTGGCGCGGATGTGGGCCAGGCGCGTGGTCAAAATGTCGTAAGCACGCTCCCAGCTGATGGCTTCAAACTCAGAAGCACCGCGTTCGCTACCCGCTTTGCGCAGCAGCGGCTGCGTGAGCCGCGCAGGCGATTTTTGCTTCATGATGCCCGAGGCACCCTTGGCACAAATCACGCCCTGGTTCAGCGGGTGCTTGGGGTTGCCGTCGATGTAGCGCACCTCGGGGCCGTCCTCGCCCTCGCGCAAATGCACGCGGATGCCGCAGCGGCAGGCGCACATATAGCAGGTGGTGCATTTGATCGTCGTCGCGTCCACCGGCGTGGGTGCGTCCAGCGGCTGGTGCAAGGGCTCGGAGGACAAAAATTTGAACATGGTGCGTGTCCCCTTGTAATGCGTTATGCGGGCGCGCCGGCGAGAACTGCCAGCGCCACCGAGGCCATGCGCGATTGCAGCGAGTCGGCGCGCGAGGTCAGCACGATAGGCACTTGCGCGCCCAGCACCAGACCGGCGCAATCGCCGCCGCCCACGTAGTTGAAACTCTTGTAAAGCATGTTGCCCGCGTTGAGGTCCGGCATGAGCAAAAGGTCTGCGTCGCCCGCCACTTGCGAGTCGATTTTCTTGATGCGCGCGGCCTCCGCCGAGAAAGCGTTGTCAAAACCAAACGGGCCCTCGACGATGGCGTCGGGCCAGGCTCCGGCGTGCGCCATGTCCACCAGCGCTTGTGGCATCGAGTGTGGCGGGAATCGACGGGTTGACAACTTCCACCGCCGCGACGATGCCCACTTTGGGCTGCGCGATACCCAGCTTGTGCAGCAGGCCCACGGCGTTGCCCAGGATGTCTTTTTTGGTTTTCAGATCCGGCGCGATGTTGACCACGCAATCGGCCAGCGCCAAGAGCTTGTGGTAGCGCGGCAGGTCAAACACAAAAGCGTGGCTGATGCGGCTGCTACCGCGCAATCCCTGTTCTTTGTTGACCACCGCAGCCATCAGCTCATCGGTATGCAGCGAGCCTTTCATCAAGGCGCGCAGATCCCGGCTGCGCGCCAAGCGTGCAGGCGCGCAAAGCGGCGTCCGGTGCGCTGCTGCCGCTGTCGATCAGTTCGAAATCGCGCACATCGACTTGCGCTGCATCAGCCGCTGCGGCGATCAGCGCGGCCGGGCCGATCAGCACCGGGCGCGCCATGCCGCTGTGCGCCATGCGCTGCGCCGCATCGAGCGCCAGCGCGTCGCAGGGATAGACCAGGCCCAGCGCGGCAGGGCTGGTGCCCGCCTGCGCCGTGGCGCGGGCCATCAGCGCTTGCAGTCGCGGATGCGTGGCGCTCATGCTGCGGCCGGTGGGCTGCGCCGCGGGGCTTAAACGTAGTCCTTGTACTTGTCCAAAAAGCGCACCGGTTTGGACAGCGCATCGCGGCGGAAGGGGTCGCCGAGTTCGCGGGTGCACATGATCTCGATCACGCAGGTTTTGCCTTCCTTCATTTGCATGTCAATCGCACGCTTGAAGGCCGGGCCCACGTCTTCCAACTTGTCCACCACGATGCCCTCGGCACCCATGGCAATCGCGATGCCGGCAAAGCTTTCGCTCTCCAACTCGCCCGCCACAAAGCGGCGGTTGTAGAAGTCGACTTGGTTCTTCTTCTCAGCGCCCCATTGGCGGTTGTGGAAGACCACGGCGGTGACCGGAATATCGTGGCGCACGGCGGTCATCAACTCCGACATGCTCATGCCCCAGGCGCCGTCACCGGCGTAGGCCACGGCGGGGCGGTCCATGGCGGCGGCCTTCGCGCCGATCATGGTGGGCAGCGAATAGCCGCAGTTGCCAAAGCTCATGGGCGCGAAGAAGCTGCGTGGCTCATCGAAGCGCAAATAGCTGTTGGCCACGGCGTTGATGTTGCCAATGTCGGTGGACACCATCACGCGCTTGGGCATGGCTTTTTCCAGTTCGCGCAGCACCTGGCGCGGGTGCAGGTAGGTGCCGCCCGTGGGTGTGCGTTCAGCCTTGGCTTCGTCAATCATGTCCAGGCTGTAGGCATCGCGCTCGTGGGTCCAGGCGTCGAGCTCTTTTTCCCAGGCGTCTTTTTCGGACTTGATGGTGGCGGCACGCGCAGCCTTGGTCGCGTCGCTGGCCAGCGTCATGGCGTTCAAGCGGCGCAGCAGTTCTTTGGCAACCGCTTTGGCGTCGCCGTGGATGCCAACGGTGATTTTCTTGACCAAGCCGAGGTTGGTGTGGTCGGCTTCGACCTGGATGATCTTGGCGTCTTTGGGCCAGTAGTCCATGCCGTGCTGGGGCAGCGTGCCAAACGGGCCCATGCGCGAGCCCAAGGCAATCACCACGTCGGCTTGCGCCATCAGCTTCATCGCGGCTTTGGAGCCCTGGTAACCCAGCGGGCCAGCCCACAGCGGGTGGCTGGCGGGGAAAGAGTCGTTGCGCAAATAGCCGTTGGCCACGGGCGCGCCCAGGCGCTCGGCCAGGGCCACGCATTCGTCCACCGCATCGCCCATCACCACGCCGCCGCCGGACAAGATGATCGGGAACTTGGCATGCGCCAGCATCTCGACTGCGGCAGCCAGGCTGTTTTCACCGCCATGGCCGCGCTCCACGCGCATGGGCTTGGGGATTTCGCACTGGATTTCGCCGTAAAAATAGTCGCGCGGGATGTTCAGTTGGGTCGGGCCCATCTCGGACATGGCGCGGTCAAAGCAGCGGCCGGTGTATTCGGCCATGCGCTTGGGGTTGTTCACATGGCCCTGGTATTTGGTGAATTCCTGGAACATGGGCAGCTGGTGCGCCTCTTGAAAGCCACCCAGACCCATGCCCATGGTGCCGGTCTCCGGCGTGATCATCACCACCGGGCTGTGCGCCCAATAGGCGGCGGCAATCGCGGTCACGCAGTTGCTGATGCCGGGGCCGTTTTGCCCGATCACCACGCCGTGGCGACCGGAGACGCGGGAATAACCGTCGGCCATATGCGCCGCGCCCTGCTCGTGCACCACTGGCACCAGGCGGATGCCGGCGGGGGCGAAGATGTCCATCGCGTCCATGAAGGCCGAGCCCATGATGCCGAAGATGTCGGTCACACCATTGGCGACCATGGTTTCGACAAAGGCCTCGGAAGGCGTCATTTTTTGCACGCCGCTGACCACGGTGCGATTGTCTTGGGGGGCTTGGGGCATGGGAAAAGTCTCCTGAGGGTAAAACTGCTGCGCCGCAGCACAAAAACACGGATTCGGTACAAATCGTTCCGGAAACCGGAATGGTGGGCCACTATAACGACAAAAGCCGGTCCGAACAAGGCCGCATTCCATTTTTACGATGTTTTTGTTCCGTTTAATACATAAATAGCGCTTATGCCCTATCATGCCGCGATGCAAGCCGTTCCCACCCCCGCGCACGCCCTGGAAATCAATGGCGACACGCCCACGCTGCGCTTGTTTGCGCTGCTCGAAGTCATTGCGTCCAAAGACCAGTACTTCTCGCTCCAAGGCCTGGCCGACGCCACGGCGCTGCCCAAACCCACGCTGCACCGCATGCTGCAACAGCTCGAATCCGCCAGCCTGCTCGAGCGCAGCGGCGACGGGCGGCTGTATGGCACCGGCGTGCGGCTGCGCCGCCTGGCCGAAAACCTGCTGCTCAACGACACCGCCCACGGCGCGCGCCACGCGGTGCTGCGCCAACTCGTCACCGAAGTGGGCGAGAGCTGCAACCTGACCGCGCTCAGCGGCAGCGAAGTGATTTACCTGGACCGGGTGGAAACACCCGCGCCGCTGCGCTTTTATTTGCACCCCGGTTCGCGCGTGCCCTTGCACTGCTCCGCCAGCGGCAAGGTGTTTCTGGCGCAAATGGGCCCGGCCCAGCGCCAGCGCCTGCTGGCCCACGCAGCGCTGGAGGCGTACACGCCCAAAACATTGACCGACACCGCAGCGCTGGAGGCGGAAATCAGGGCGGTTAAGCGCCAGGGTTTTGCGCTGGACAACGAAGAGTTTTTGCCGGGCTTGCTCTGCGTGGCCGTGCTGGTGCCCGCGCGCAGCGGCCGCTCCAACCTGTGCGTGGCGGTGCAAGCGCCGCTGATGCGCCTGACCGCCGACAAAGCCCTGGCGCTGCTGCCCGCGCTGCAGCGCGCCGCACAAGCGCTCAGCGCGATTGAGGCCGACACCCAACCCGAGACCGGCCCGCAGCGCGGGGCCGACGCCGCATGAACACAAGCAGCAACACCAACCAAGCAAGCCCCACGCACCGCGTTTCGGTGCGCGCACTCTTCGGCATCGACAGCGATATGCAAGTCGACGCGATGACCGAGCGCGGCGCGCATGTGCCCGACATCGACACGGCGTACCGCTTCAACCCGGATGTGACGCTGGCGCTGCTCGCGGGGTTCACCCACAACCGGCGGGTGCTGGTGCAGGGCCTGCACGGCACCGGCAAGTCCACGCACATTGAACAAGTCGCCGCGCGGCTGAACTGGCCTTGCGTACGCGTCAACCTGGACGGCCATATCAGCCGCCTGGATTTGGTGGGGCGCGACGCCGTGGTGCTGCGCGATGGCCAGCAAGTCACCGAGTTCCAGGAAGGCATCGTGCCCTGGGCGCTGCAGCGCCCCATGGCGCTGATATTCGATGAGTACGACGCAGGCCGCCCCGACGTGATGTTTGTGATCCAACGCATTTTGGAACGCGAGGGCCAGTTCACCCTGCTCGACCAGAACCGCGTGATCCGCCCGCACCCGCAGTTCCGCTTGTTCGCCACCAGCAACACGATTGGCCTGGGCAATTTGAACGGCTTGTATTTCGGCGCGCAGCGGCTCAACCACGCGCAGCTGGACCGCTGGAATCTGGTGGTCGCCCTCAATTACCTGCAACCACAGGACGAGGTCGCCATCGTGGCCGCCCGCGTGCCCGCACTGGCCGCGCAGCCGGAGTTATTGGCCCAGATGGTGGCCCTGGCTGACTTGACGCGCAAGGGTTTTGCGGCGGGCGATTTGTCCACCGTGATGTCGCCGCGCACCGTGATCACCTGGGCCGAAAACCTGGAGATTTTTCACGACCTGGCGCTGGCGTTGCGCCTGTCTTTTGTGAACAAATGCGACGAGGCCGAGCACGCGCTGGTGGCCGAATACTTCCAGCGCTGCTTTGACCAGCCGCTCTTCCCCGCCCCCGGCAACAGCCCCGCGACCTGAAACCCCGCGCCGCGTATGCAGGCCAGCTTAGCGATCGACAGCGTGCAGGCGCACAGCCGCCGCCAGCAGGCGCTGGACGAGCTCTGCGCCGCCACCTTGCGCGCACTGAGCGCGCGCCGCCAGGTCCACTACAAAGGCGCGCTCCTGTTCGACGGCGCGGCACAACTACCCAGCTTCGCCCCGCACCTGCACCCGCACGCGCAACTGCGCAACCTGGATGCCGACGCGCCCCGCCCAGATCTGACTTCCTTTCGCGGCGCGGCCGACGGCGTGGCATTGCGTTTGCGCCACAGCGATGCGGCGCTGCACCGCAGCCTGCGCCCGGCCAAGCCCATGGCGCGGCGGGTGTTTGACCTGCTGGAGCAGTACCGCGCCGAGTCGCTGGTTAGCGCGCACTGGCCGGGCGTGCGCCGCAATATGCGCGAGCGCTTCAGCGCCTGGTCGCAGGCTTTTGTGCAAGCCCGATTGCACGAATCGGCGCAGGGCATATTGCTGCTGACGGTGGCGCAGGTCTGCCGCGCGCGCATCACCGGCGACGCGGTGGACGAAGCCTTACAAGACCTGCTGGAAGCGACCCGCTTCGGACTGGTTCCGCGCATCGGCCACGCGCTGGCCGGGCTGCGGCGTAACCGCGAGAAGCAGGCGCTATTTGCGGTGGACGCACTGGCGATTGCCGCGGTGGTGGCGCAACTGGCCGAAGATGCCACGCCCGCAGCCGACACCAAAAAAGACACCGAGACCCCAGACGACGAGGACGAAGACGCCTGGCTGCAAATCTGGGTGGACTTTGAAGCCGGTGAGGAAAGCGGTTTGGCCAGCGCGCTTGTTGGCCCGCGATGCACCGCAAAGCGGCGCCACCGGCTACCGCGCCTTCACCACCGCCTATGACCGCGAGGCCAGCGCCAGCAGCCTGGTGCGCGCCGCGCAATTGAGCGAGCTGCGCGCCACGCTGGACATCGCGGTGGCACAAACCGGCATCAACCCGGCGCGGCTGGCGCGCGCGCTGCAAGCGCTGCTGGCGCAGCCGCTCGATGACGGCTGGGACAGCGGGCAGGAAAGCGGGCTGATTGACGGGCGGCGGCTGGCGCAACTGGTGGCCAGCCCCACCGAACGCCGCCTGTTCCGCACACCGCACCAAACGCCGGTGACCGACTGCGTGGTGGGGCTGCTGCTGGACTGCTCGGGCTCGATGAAGCAGCACATGGCGCAACTCGCGCCCCTGCTCGATGTGCTGCTGCGCGCGCTGGAGCTGGCGGGTGCACACACCGAGTTGCTGGGTTACACCACCGGCGCGTGGAACGGCGGGCGCGTGATGCGCGATTGGCGGCGCGCAGGCAAACCGGCCGCACCGGGTCGGCTCAATGAGTTGTGCCACATCGTGTTCAAAGACAGCGACACGCCTTGGCGGCGCGGCAAAAGCGGCGTGGCCGCGCTGCTCAAACCCGAGCTGTTTCGGGAGTGCGTGGACGGTGAGGCGCTGCGCTGGGCGGCGGCCCGCCTGGAAGCCGTTCAGGCGCAGCGCCGCATCCTGCTGGTGTTCTCCGACGGCAGCCCCATGGACGGAGCAACCGTGCTGGCCAACGACACGTATTACCTGGATCGGGATCTGCAAGCGACTGCCGCGCGCATCGAGCGGGCGGGCCAGATTGAACTGCGCGGCGTAGGTTTGGGGCTGGATTTGAGTGCGTTTTATGCGCGCAGCGTGGTGCTGGACATGCAAAACCACCGCAGCGCGCACACGCTGGGCGAGATCCTGACGCTGCTACGGCCGCGCGCCTGAACCCACCGGGCCGCAGGGCGCAAAAACGCGCACCGTGCAGCGCGCGCACACGTCAGGGGCGAGGCGGTTTTTGAGGATCGCCAAGGTGTCCTGCCCGGCGCGGAAAAAGTGGCTGGAACCGATCTGGTCGTACACGCCGCTTTGGCGCAGCGTGGCCATGGGCTCGTCTTTGAGGTGGGTGATGTAGAGCGCGCCGCCCAGCGCTTTGCGCCGCGCCGCCTCTTGCGCCAGCATGTGCGCACCGCCCAGGTCGATGAAGTTGATGCCCGAGGCGACCAGCAGCACATGGCGGTGCGCTGGATTGGCCTCATCAATAGCCTGAAAGGCTTCTTGCAGGTGGTTGACCGCGCCGAAAAACAGCGATCCATTGATGCGCACAATCTTGAGCTGCGGGCAGTCGGGCAGGCCGGTGTCGGTGCTGAACATCGGCGCGCTGCGCCCGGGCACGGGTTTGACGTCTTCCACGCCGGGCTGCGAGGTGCGGCGCAAATACAAGATCAGCGACAAGCCCACGCCCACGTAAATCGCAAACTCCAGCTGCAGCGTCAAAGTCGCCAAAAACGTGGCGAGCAAAACGCCAAACTCGCTGCGGCTGGCGCGCCAGGTCTCCACGATCTGCGTGGTGTCGATCAAACCCCAGGCGACCACAAACAAAATGCCCGCCATCGCAGCCGTGGGCAGGTACTGCGCCAGCGGGGCCAGGAACAGCATGATGAGCAGCAAGAACCCGGCCGAGAACACCGCCGCCAGCGGCGTCTGCGCCCCGGCCACATAGTTCAGCCCGCTGCGGTTGAAGGACCCGCTAGAGGCATAACCAGAGAAAAACGCGCCGACGATATTGGACAGGCCCTGGCCGATGAACTCCTGGTTGCCGTCAATCCGCTGGCCGCTGGACAAGGCCATGGCGCGGGCGATGGACACCGCCTCCGTGAGTGCCAGCAGGGCCACGGCTGCGGCAATCGGGGCAATTCGCTGCGCCGTGTCCCAGGACCAATCCGGGCTGGACAGGGGCGGAAAGCCGATAGCTTAAAGCGCCGATGCTGCTCAAGCCCGTGGCCTGCGGGCCCAGCCAGGCATTGAGCGCTGCGGCCAGACGCACTGCCGGCGACCATGCCCACGATCATGTGCGGCAGCCGCGGCCACAGGTATTTGGAGAGCGCACACACCAAGAGCGTCACGAGCGCCACCAAAAAAATCCAGGGCTGAATCTCGGCCAGATGCGCAAAAAGACCCTGCACCACTTCGGCCACCGACGCGCCGCGCGGAATCGGCAGGCCAAAGAAGTTTTTGACCTGGCTGGCGGCAATCAAGACCGCAGCGCCCGAGGTGAAGCCCACCACCACCGTGTGCGACACAAAATTCACCAAGGTGCCCAGACGCAAAATGCCCAGCAGCAACTGGAACACGCCCACGAAGAAGGTCAAGGTCAGCACCAGCGCGACAAACTGCGGGCTGCCCGGCTCGGCCAGCGGGCTCATGGTGGCGAACACCACGATCGAGATCGCCGTGGTCGGCCCCGACACCAGATGCCAGGACGAGCCCCACAGCGCCGCCACCACGGCGGGCAGCATTGCCGCATACAAGCCGTACTCAGGTGGCATGCCCGCAATCGTGGCAAAGGCCACGCCCTGCGGCACCAAGATCAAGCCGCCCGTCAGGCCAGCCAGCCCATCGGCGCGCAAACTGCCCCGGTTGACCCGGGGCCACCAGCGCAAAAAAGGCAGCAGACGAAGCAGAAATGGATGCATAAGACGCAAATTATGAAAAGCCGGGGCCTAGGGCAAACCCGCGCACCGGTACCAGAGCAGGCCTGCACAGTAACAGCAAAGCCGCAGCGCACACATTCGGGCAGCGCTTAAAAAAGTGAACGCTGGCGGGGCTTAAGCGCGCAAAGCGCACTGCTTTGGGGCGACCACAGGCGGTTGATGGGCTGCTTGCTCTGGCTTTGGCTGGCACTATAAATGCATCCAACTGGCACTAGTCGCATTCCAGCGGCGCATACAAACTCATAAGCTCATGCAAGCGGGTTGTGTGAAGGGGCATACCATGCGCCCTGCGTTTTGCAAGCAACTTTTAGACGAAAGGTTTTTCTCATGAACAAGAATGTGCTTCCGGTTCTCGCCAAATCCGTGCTCGCGCTGCTCGTAGCAGTCGGCACCGCAAGCAGCTTCGCGCAAGCCAAGAAAGAAGTGACGTTTGCGCACCAAGACATGCAATTGCCCTACCGCATCCTGATGGATGCTGAGCTCGAAAAAGCCACTGGCTACAAGATCAACTGGCGCATGTTCGGCGGCGGCGGCGAAGTGATCAAAGCCATGAGCTCCGGCGACGTGCAAATCGGCGAAGTGGGCTCCAGCCCCCTGGCCACCGCCACCAGCCAAGGCCAAGACCTGCGCTTGGTGTACATCCTGGACGATATTGCCGCATCAGACCAATTGATCTCGCGCAATGGCTCGGGCATCAACGGCTGGAAAGACCTGGTTGGCAAAAAAGTGGGCACGCCGTTCGCGTCCACAGCCCACTACTCCTTGATGGTCGGCATGCGCCTGGAAGGCGTCGATGCCAAGAGCGTCAACGTGATGAACCTGCCTCCGCCCGCCATCGCTGCGGCCTGGGAGCGTGGTGATATCGATGCGTCGTTCATCTGGGATCCCGTTTTGTCCAAGATCAAGCGCAACGGCAAGAAAATTGCCGACTCCGGCGACATGGGCAAAAAAGGCTACCCCACGTTTGACGGCCTGGTCGTCGACGCGAAATGGGCGGCCCAAAACCGCGACTTCGTGGTTGCTGCGATCAAAGCCATCAGCAAAGCGGACGCTGACTACCGCACCAATGCGGCCAAGTGGACCGTCGGCTCACCCCAGGTGAAAGCGATTGCCAAGTGGACCAAGGCTGACGAAAAAGACGTGCCGGATGCCATGGCGGCGTTTGCTCTGCCTGATCCGGCTGCCCAAATGTCCAACGCATGGTTGGGCGGCGGTACCGCCGGTGGTGCAGCCAAAACGCTGGAAAACAGCGCCAAGCTCTGGAAAGAAATCGGCCGTATCACCGATGTCAAGGCAGACTACAGCGTCTTTATCGATAGCAGCTACCTGCGCGACGCAATGAAGTAATCTGCACCAGCCAGGACCAGGGCACGCGCCCTGATCCTTGGCTGTTTGCCAGCAGAGGGGCAGCTTGCACAAAGTTTGCCCCTTTTTTTATTGAATGAATGTTTTCCCCGAGTCGCTATGCCTACATTGCACATCAAAGACCTGACGGTGAATTACGCTATTCCGGGCGGCACGCTGCAAGCGCTTGCCCCCGTGAACTTGGAAATGAAAGCGGGTGACTTTGTCGTCGCGCTGGGCGCCTCCGGCTGCGGCAAGACCACGCTGCTGAACTGCATCGCCGGCTTTTTGCCCCCATCCAGCGGCGAAGTGCTGCTCAACGGCAAACACGTGGAAGGCCCGGGAGCGGACCGCGGCGTGGTGTTCCAGAAGCACGCGCTCATGCCTTGGCTGAGCGTCATCGACAACGTGTGCTTGGGCCTGCGCATGCGCGGCGTGGGTAGCGCGGAGCGGCGGCGCATCGGCGAAGACAAGCTGGCTTTGGTGGGCTTGGAGAAATATGCAGACCGTGCGGTCTACGAGCTCTCGGGCGGTATGCAGCAGCGCGTCGGTATTGCCCGCGCCCTGGCCAGTGACCCCGAGGTGCTGCTGATGGACGAGCCCATGGGCGCGCTCGACGCATTCACCCGCGAGACGGTGCAAGAGATTCTTTTGCACGCCTGGGTCAAGTCCAACAAAATGGTTTTCTTTATCACCCACTCGGTGGAAGAGGCCTTGTTTTTAGCCACCCGACTCATCGTGATGAGCCCCAGCCCTGGGCGCATCACCCACACCTACGACGAGGTGCCGTTCTCGCGCCAATTCCTGGAGCACGGCGACGCCCGCAAAGTCAAATCAGAGCCCGAATTCATCCGCATGCGCGAAGAAGTGCTGTCCATCATCCACCAACGCGAGGCCGCCCATGTCTAACGCACCCACTCCAGCGCTCAAGACCAGCGCCTTCAAAATTCCCGGCGAAGGCTCCAGCGCCTTCATCACCACGGTCACGATTCTGGTGATGGCTGCAGCCTGGTTTGTTGTCACCAATATGGGCTGGATCAAACCGATCTTTTTGCCCTCGCCGCAAGCAACCTACCAGCAGTTTTATGAGTACCTCACCGGCATTGCCAACGACAAGCCGCTGTGGCAACACTTTATCGCCAGCATGCTGCGGGTGTTTGCCGCGTTTTTGCTGGCCTGTGCGACGGCGATTCCCGTGGGTATTGCGATGGGTATGTCGCGCTTTTGGCGCGGTATTTTTGATCCGCCCATTGAGCTGCTGCGCCCGCTGCCGCCACTGGCCTATTTGCCCCTGATCATCATCTGGTTTGGCATTGACGAGTTTCCCAAAGTACTGCTGATTTACCTGAGCTGCTTCGCGCCGCTGGCCATGGCTGCGCGCTCTGGCATGCGCAGCGCCTCGCAGGAACAGATGAACGCGGCCTATTCCATGGGCGCGAGCTACAGCCAGGTCATCCGGCACGTGGTACTGCCCGCGGCCATGCCCGAGATTCTGGTGGGCATGCGCATCGCCATCGGCTTTGGCTGGAGTACGCTGGTGGCGGCCGAAATGGTGGCGGCCAATGTGGGCCTGGGCCAGATGGTGCTGAATGCATCCAATTTCTTGCGAACCGACATCGTGGTGATGGGCATCATCGTGATCGGTTTTGTCGCATTCGCATTTGATCTTTTAATGCGCTGGGTCGAGAAGCAAGTTGTACCTTGGAGGGGCAAGATGTGAGCACGCCACGCGAGTTTTTCAAACCCATCACCGGTTCGGTGATGCCCCGCTTTGCCGGCATTGCCACGCTGATGCGTCTGCCCTATGTGCAAAAGACCGACGCCGAATTTGCGGACGTCGAAATCGGCCTGGTCGGCATCCCCTGGGACGGCGGCACCACCAACCGGCCCGGTGCGCGCCACGGCCCGCGCCAGGTGCGCGACATCTCCACCATGATCCGCAACGTCAACCGCGCCAGCGGCATCGCGCCTTTTGCGCTGTGCAACTGCGCCGACCTGGGCGACACACCGGTGAACCCGGTGGACCTGATGGATTCGCTGGCGCGCATCGAGACTTTTTTCAACGGCGTCTGTAGCGCGGGCATTGCGCCCCTGTCGGTGGGCGGCGACCATCTGGTGTCGCTGCCGGTCATGCGGGCCATCGTCAAGCAGACCGGCCCGCTGGGCATGGTGCACTTTGACGCGCACACCGACACCTGGGACGGCTACTTCGGCGGCTTCAAATACACCCACGGCACGCCGTTTCGCCGCGCTGTGGAAGAGGGTTTGCTCGACCCGAAGCGCACGGTGCAAATCGGCATACGCGGCGCGCTGTACAGCGACGCCGAAGACACCTGGGGCCAGGAGCAGGGCATACGCGTGATCGACATCGACGAGTTCAATACGCTGGGCGTGCAAGGCACGATTGCTGAGGCCCGCCGCGTGGTCGGAGATGGCGCCACTTACGTCAGCTTTGATGTGGACGCGCTCGACCCGGTTTACGCGCCTGGTACTGGCACACCCGAGATCGGCGGCATGACCACGCTGGAAGCCCAACACCTGGTGCGCGGCCTGCGGGGCCTGAACCTGGTCGGCGGGGACGTGGTCGAAGTCTCGCCTCCGTTCGATGCCAGCGGCAACACCGCGCTGGTGGGTGCGACCATGCTGTTTGAGATTTTGTGCGTGCTGGCTGAGAGCGTGCGGGGGCGCAGGGGCGCACGTTGAACCGCCAACACATCAGCTCCGGCTCGCGCTTTGAGACCGAGATCGGGTATTCCCGCGCCGTAGTGGCAGGTGACTGGGTCTTTGTGTCGGGCACGACCGGCTTTGACTACGCCACCATGGCCATCTCAAGCGATGTGCGTGAGCAAGCCGCGCAGTGCTTCAAAAACATCGCCGCCGCTCTGACCCAAGCCGGCGCCAGCCTGGACGACGTGGTGCGCGTGAACTACATCCTGCCCGACACCGCCGACTTCGAACCCTGCTGGCCGGTGCTGCGCCAGTACCTGGGGCAAGCGCGACCCGCAGCGACCATGGTCAGCGCGGGCTTGCTGGACCCGCGCATGAAGATTGAGATCGAGGTTACGGCCTTGCGGCCACAGGCTTCACCCCGATAGCCTGCACCACCGCCCCCAGCGCGAAGTCCTGCGGGAACATGCCTTGGTCACCATCACGGTCGACCGGGTCACACTGTCGCGCATTGCCAGCGGCGCAGCGGGCGCTTAGCGGCATAAAACGTACAATAAACTGTACAACTTCAAAGAGAAGCCATGAACGCCATCACCTATTCCGCCGCGCGGGCCAACCTGGCTTCAACCATGGACCGCGTGTGCAATGACCACGAAGCGCTGATCATCACCCGCAGCGGCGAGCAATCGGTGGTGATGCTGTCCCTGGAGGACTTTCAAGCACTGGAGGAAACCGCCTACCTCTTGCGCAACCCGGCCAATGCCCGGCGGCTGCTCTCAGCTACCAGCCAATTGGCCGCTGGGAAGGGCGTGGTGCGCGAGCTGGCGCCGTGAAACTCGTCTTTGCCGACGAAGCCTGGGACGATTACCTCTACTGGCAAAAGCAAGACCGCCGCATGGTGGATCGCATCAACAAGTTGATTGCCGAAACAGCACGCGCCCCATTTGAAGGTATCGGCAAGCCAGCGCCCCTCAAGCACGCACTGGCAGGATTTTGGTCACGGCGCATCACCGATGAGCACCGCATGGTCTACCGCGTGGAAAACGGCGCTGTGCTGATTGCGCAATTGCGCTACCACTACTGAATTGCGTAGCTGGCTTTTTTTCGGAGAGCTGGGAGGATCAATCGTTTTCCCTGTGAGTCGCTCACGTTGTGCTCACTTTCTCCACGTAGTTGCGAATTAAGTACTCGTTGAACAATGGAACGGTAAAGGCAATGTCGCCGTGAGATGGGCTGTAGATCATTCCCTTGCTGATGATCTGCGCGCGCCGCGGCCCCAGGCTTTGATGGGTTTCTTTGAGTGCGTCTGCGACGTCTGATGATCGATACGGCCCAGCACCAAGTTTGGCCATCGCGATAACGTACTCTCGCTCCTTAGGTGTTAAGCGATCAAATCGCACCTTGAAGAAGCCTTCGTCTAGCCGTTTTGTTGCCTCTCCTGCAGCCCTTGATGCATCCTCTAGGTTGATGAGAGGCCCCTCGGCGAGGTTCCAGCACTGATAGCCCCACTCCTGCAAAAAGTAAGGATAACCTTTTGTCTTTGCGACGATCTCGGTGATCGCGTTGTCCTCAACTTTCTCACCTTCACCCTCAATTGGCTGCCTAATTGCGGTCTCCGCATCTTTATCCTCAAGCGCCCCCACCGCGGGGTAGTGAAAGAGCCGTTCAGAATAGGATTTCGCATTGCCCGAAAGAGCAGCAACCTGTGGCAGCCCTGCACCGAAGAACAAAACAGGTAGGTCTCTCTGATTAACCTTGTGGAGCGCAACTATCAGAGCTGCCAGATCTTTATTGCGAAGGTACTGAACTTCGTCAACTAGAAGCGTCCAAGCCTTACCAGCGGCCCTTGCCGCTTCGCCTACGCGCACGAACAACTCGGGTAGGTCTGCTTCCATATCTCCACTATCGGCAACACCTACCTCCGGGTTAACCGAAATTGAAGCATCTCCGTACGAGATCTTGAACGCAGAGGCAAAAGAGCGAAGTGCGCGAAGCGCTTGATGGGCTTTGACCTTCGCGCTCTCTGAAGTCGATAGTTTGCGCAGGGCTTGATTAATCTTTGGCACAAGTAGTTCGCACAGTGCCTTTCCCTCTGGCGCTTCGATCGAGGATGTCACGTGCCCAGCGGCTTCGGCCATCTCTTCGATTTTGCTCAGTAGCACCGTCTTTCCCACACCACGCAGGCCAAGCAGCATCTGTGATCGACTGGGCCTACCTGACAGCGCCCTTTGAATAGCTATGTGCGCGTCCCGAAGTATGGTTTCCCGTCCGGCAAGCTCTGGCGGCCTGTTTCCGGCGCCCGGAGCAAATGGGTTTCTCACGGCGTCCATGGAATCTCCTGAATAGTGAACTCTATAAATTACTACGCAGTATATTCATAACAAGATATACATGCATAGAAAACAATATAAATGAAATCTCCTTACGGACGCCGGATTGCTGCCTAACGCGTCCATCCTGCGAATGTCTTCGGGCTTATTCCGCAAGCTTCCAGACGCCATTCATGTCACATGTTGAACGCCCGCTATGCTGTTCGCCGGTCCCCACTCACGCCATCCGCAAACCCACCTTGCGGCGCGCCCCACGCGCCCGCGCCAGCTCTTCCACGGCGCGGCCCAGGGCTTCGATGCCGCTGGTGATGAGGCCTGCGGGAATCGACGACAAGCGCAGTCGGAAGTAATTGCAGGGGTAAGGCGGGTTCTGAAAAAACACGTCGCCGGCTTCGATCAGCACACCGTGGCTGCGGGCGATCAGGCCGAGTTCGGCGGCGTCGACCCAGGCCGGGGCCTGGACCCACAGCGACGCGCCGCCCGAGGGCAGGGTGTACGAAAAATCCGGCAGGTGCGTGGCCAGTGCGGCGGCAGCGAGTTGCATGCGCTCTTGCATAGCGGCGTTGACGCGGCGGGCATGGGTCTCGTGGTGGCCCAGTGACAAAAACAAGGCGAAGGCATGCTGCAAAAAGGCGCTGGGATGGCGCAGCATGGCGTGGCGCAGTTCGCGCAACTCGGCGATCAGCGCGCGCGGGGCAACGATATAGCCCAGGCGCAGCGAGGGCGACAGGCTTTTAGACACCGAGCCCACGTAAATCACCCGCCCCACTTTGTCCAGGCTTTTGAGCGCGGGCATGGGCTGGCCCTGGTACAGGTTTTCGGCCTCGTAATCGTCTTCAATCACCACAAAGTTTTTGCGCTCGGCCAGCGCCAGCAAGGCGGTGCGCCGCTCCATGCTCAGGGTGTGGGTGGTGGGGCTTTGGTGCGAGGGGGTGACAAAGCAGTAATCCAAGCGCGGCAGGTCGTCCACGATCAAGCCCTGCGCATCCACCGGCAGCGGCACAAACTGCGGCGCGCGCAAAGCAAAGCTGTTGCGCGCGTGTGGGTGGCCCGGTTCCTCCAAGCCCACGCGCTGCTGCGCATCAAACAGGGCCTCGGCCAGCAGGTAGTACGCGTGCTGCGCGCCCACGGTGATCAATATTTCTTCGGGCAGTGCGAACACGCCGCGCTTGGGCAGCAGGCGCAGCCGGATTTGCTCAATGACCTCGGGCACGTCGCTCAGTTCAAAGTCCGGCGTCCACTGCGGCAGGTGGGAGCGCGCCAGGCTGTGCACGCAGCATTCCCGAAACGCCTCGGACGGAAACAACAGCGGGTCGTAGGTACCGTAGACAAAGGGGTAGCGGTATTGGCGCCACTGGTCGGGCTTGGCCAGGGTGCGTTGCTCGACCAGCGAGCGCAAAACCCGGGCGTCCCAATCGGGCTGGGCGCGCTCGGGGCCGGGGCGCTGGACGGTACCGGCCAGGTCCGCATGCGCACGCTCCGCCGCGTTCTGCGGCATGTCCAAACCGCTGGGCGACTGCACCACAAACACGCCGCTGCGCGGGCGCGATTCCAGAAAGCCGTCGTCCATCAGCTGGGTGTAGGCAGCCGTCACGGTGTTGCGGCTCAGACCCAGCAGTACGGCCAGCTCGCGCGACGATGGGAGCGGCGCGCCAGCGGGTAGGCGGCGGTCCAAAATCGCCTGCACCACCGACAGCCGCAGGCGCTGCTGCAAGGGCAATGCGGGTTTGTCAGGCAGGGCGAACAGGGTTTCCCACTGCGCGCCCTTGGTGCGGGGCTGGGAGGGCATGGTGCCAGTATAGGCACTGGCCCCCTAGGGCGCACAGAGGCTGGCGCAGGCGAATGGTGGGAACTGGCTCTTTCAGGCTCCGGCTGGCCTGCCTATGCTTGAGCCATCTGCTTTTGGAGTACTCCCCATGACCGCTGCGATCACTGTTGCCACCTTAGAAGCCTTTAGCGCCGCCTGGAACCGCCACGACATCGACGCGCTGATGTCTTTTATGCACCCTGACTGCGTGTTCCTGACCGCTGCCGGCGACCAGGCCTGCGGCACCCGCCACAGCGGCACCGAAGCCGTGCGCAAGGCCTTTGCCGGTGCCTGGACGGCAGTACCTGATGTGCAATGGACCAAGGGCAAGCACTTTGTGCACGGCGACTTTGGCGTGTCCGAATGGACGTTTGAAGGCACGGCGGCCGACGGCAGCCGGATCGAAACCGACGGGGTCGACCTGTTCACCTTCAAAGACGGCAAAATTCTGGTGAAAAACGTGTTCCGCAAAGCCCGCCCCAACATTCCCGCCGCCAAATAAACCCCTGCGCCGCCGACCTCGGCCGCTGCGCCGCGCCCACCCCATGACTACCATCAGCACCACCATCGCCCCCCACGCTGCCCAGCAAGCCTACAACCCGCGCTATGACCCGCTGGTGGACGCCAACCCTGGCGCAGGGCGCGCCTACGCGCCCACCTACTGGGTTGCCAGCGCGGGCACGCCGCCGCAGGACGACGGCCCAGTCAACAGCGATAGGGACGTGGACGTGGTGGTCATCGGTTCAGGCTCCACCGGCATGTCCACCGCGCTGTACCTGGCGCAAGACCACGGCATCCAGGCTGTGGTGCTGGAGGCCAACCAGACCGCCTGGGGCTGCTCCAGCCGCAGCGGCGGCCAGGGCCAGAACGCCAGCGGGCGACTGACCCGCGCGCAGTGGATCGAGCGCTGGGGCATGGACACGGCCAAGAAACTGGACACGGAGATTCGCACCGGCTTCGAAAATTTCCGCCAGCTCACCCGCGAGATCGATTGCGACGCCTTTGACGGCGGGCATTTGTATGTGGCGCACCGGCCCGAAAAAGTGGCTTACCTGCAAGAACAAACCCGGGTGCGGCGCGAGATTTTTGGTTACGACACGCAGATGATGAGCGCCGAAGAACTGCGCGCCAATTACTGCGACGAGCGCGACGCGGCAGCGGCCATGTGGGAGCCCGAAGGCATAGGCATACATCCGCTCAAATTCACCTTCGGCCTGATGCGCAAAGCGCGCGCGCTGGGCGTAAAAATCCACACCGCCAGCCCGGTGCAAGGCTGGGAAACCATTCACGGCGTGCACCATCTGCGCACGCCCGGCGGCACGGTACGCGCCAAGCGCGTGGTCCTGTGCACCGGTGGCTATACCGGGCAGGGCGCAAGCCCGGTGCTGCGCAACAAAATTCTGCCCATCCTCTCCAACTCGGTGGTCACCCGGCCGCTGACCGATGCGGAACTGAAAGCCACCAATTTCCGCTCACAAACCTTTTTGACCGATACCCGCACGCTGCGTTTTTACTACCGGCTGCTGAGCGACAACCGCCTGCAACTGGGCAGCCGCAGCGCCATCACCGGTGCGGACGCTGAAGAACCCAAGCACCTGAAGTTGCTCACCGACGCGATTGCGCGCAAGTTTCCGCCACTGGCCGGGATTCCGATTGATTACTCCTGGTGGGGCTGGGTCGATGTGAGCCACGACATGATGCCGCGCATCACGCGGCCGGACCCGGCGCAAACCGTCTGGCATGCCGTCGGCTACGGCGGCAACGGGGTGTCTTTCTCGACCTGGGCAGGCAAGCGGGTGGCGCAGCGGGTGGCCGGTAAAGACGGAAACGACGCGGTTTTTGACCTGCCGATTTACAACTCGCCGCTGGAATACCCCAACATGTTCCAGCTATTCCGCTCCGAGGCGCTGGCACCTTTTCGGCGTCTGGGCCAGCAGTTTCTGTACAAGTGGTACTGGTGGCAGGACGAGATGTAAGGTAGCCAGGCGCACAGCCTGGCTTTGCGATTCAGCCCTTCGCCACGCGCTCGCTTTTCCAGTACACGTCATCGCCCGAGCTGCCGTCGCTGCGATGGCGGTTGAGCACGCGGGCCAGCACAAACAGCAAGTCGGACAAGCGGTTGAGGTACTGGCGGGGTAGCTCTTTCAGGGCCTCTTCATTGCCCAGCGCCACCACGGCGCGCTCGGCGCGGCGGGCCACGGTGCGGCACACATGCGCCAGCGCGGCAGCACGGGTTCCAGCGGGCAATATGAACTCGAGCAGCGCGGGCAGGTCGGCATTGAACTCGGCCAGCGCCTGGTCCAGGGCCAGCACAGCTTCTTCTTTGAGCAGCTCAAAACCGGGAATGGACAACTCGCCGCCCAGGTTGAAAAGCTGGTGCTGGATCTCGACCAACACAGTTCGCACACGCTCGGGCATGTCCTCGCACAAAAGCACGCCGATGTTGGAGTTGAGCTCGTCCACATCGCCCATGGCGTGCACGCGCAAACTGTTTTTGGAGACCCGGGTGTTGTCCCCCAGGCCGGTGGTGCCCGCGTCGCCGGTGCGCGTAGCAATTTGTGTCAGGCGGTTTCCCATATGCATGTTCCTGTGAAAGTGGCATTATTGACGCTTTGACGCACCCCCGGACGCAGCATGAACGCACCTTTGTCGGCACAGCAGGCTTTTTCGCACGCGCCTATGCGCAATCCGCCCGACGCGATGCTGGAAGAATTGCGCGCGGCATTCGGAGCGCAGTTTTCCAGCGCGGGCGCCGTGTGCGCGCAACACGGGCGCGACGAGTCGGCGTTTGATGTGCCGCCCCCGGGCGGCGTGGTCTTTGCGCAGAGCACGCAAGATGTGCAGCGCCTGTTGCAAATTGCCGCGCGCTACGCAGTGCCGGTGATTCCCTTTGGTGTGGGCTCCTCGCTGGAAGGGCATTTACTGGCGGTGCAAGGCGGCATCAGCGTGGATATGGGGCGCATGAACCAGGTGCTGGCCATCCACGACGCGGATTTGACCGTGACCGTGCAACCCGGCGTCACGCGCAAACAGCTCAACGAGGCCGTCAAATCGGCCGGTTTGTTCTTTCCGATTGATCCGGGCGCAGACGCCAGCATCGGCGGCATGTGCGCCACCCGCGCCAGCGGTACCAACGCGGTGCGCTACGGCACCATGCGCGAGAACGTGCTGGCACTGGAAGTGGTGACCGCCAGCGGCGAAGCGATTCGCACCGGCACCGGAGCCAAAAAATCATCGGCCGGTTACGACCTGACGCGCCTGATGGTGGGCAGCGAAGGCACGCTGGGTGTGATCACCGAAATCACGCTCAAACTCTATCCCCTGCCCGAGGCCATCATGGCCGCGACCTGCGCTTTTGATTCGCTCTCCGATGCGGTGAACACCACCATCCAGATCATCCAGCTCGGCATCCCGATTGCGCGCTGCGAGTTGCTGGACGGCAACACCGTGCGCATGGTCAACCAGCATTCCAAGCTGGGATTGGCGGAGGGGCCGATGATGCTGATGGAGTTCCACGGCTCACCCGCGGGTGTGCAAGAGCAAATCACCGCGGTGCAGGAAATCGTGGCCGACAACCGGGGCCACGGCTTCCAGTGGGCGCAAACCCCCGAAGAACGCACACGGCTATGGACCGCGCGGCACAACGCCTACTTTGCCGGCATCCAATCGCGTCCGGGCTGCCGCTGCATCACCACTGACACCTGTGTGCCGATTTCACGTCTGGCCGATGCGCTGTTGGATTCGGTGTACGAAGCCACCGAGGCGGGAATTCCGTATTTCATGGTCGGCCATGTGGGCGACGGCAATTTCCACATGGGTTATCTGATCGACCCGGCCAGCGCCACCGAGCGCGAAACCGCCGAGCGCTTGAACAGCCAGCTCGTTGACCGTGCGCTGCGCTTGGGCGGCACCTGCACTGGGGAGCACGGTATCGGTCTGCACAAAATGGATTTTTTGATCGCCGAAGCCGGAGCCGGCGCGGTGGCGATGATGCGCAGCATCAAGCAGGCGCTGGACCCCCTGAACATACTCAACCCCGGCAAGATTTTTGCGCTTGAGCCCTGAACTGCGCAGGCTTTATGGCGCGGCGCGCAAGGGCAAGCGGTAAACCCATATCGACTTGCCATTGGGCGCCGTCAGTTCGATATGCGGCACGATGCCCACGGCCTCAAAGTCCAGGCTGACCAACCAGCTCCCTGCGCGCATGCTCTGCGCTTTTTCCACCACGCGTGGCATGCTCTCGGGCCGCTGAAACAGATACACCATGTCGTACACAGCCCAGTCCACGGCCCACATATCGCCCCGCTGCAGCCTGGCCCAAGGGCAGAGCGCTTTGCACAGCACGAAGAGACTGGCGCTCCATTCCACGCCTTCCAACTGCGCCTGGGGATAGGCCAGGCGCAAGGCACGCAAGCCGTGGCCCAGGCCGCAACCGGCGTCCAGCACGCGGGCGTTCGGGTCCAGGCGGATGATGGCGCGCAGGCCCATCAACGCCTTGCGCGGCGTCGGAAACAGCGGGGCGTCGGCCCAGGTGTTGATGGGATACACCAGCAGCAGCAGCGCCAGCGGCAGCAGCCACACCCAGGCCGCCAGATCCGATTGCGTGCCCAGAACAGTGACCGCCAGCGATACCGGAAAACCCCCGGCAATCGCCAGTTTGCGCCACCAGCTGCGGCCCATGGGACTGATGGCCAGGCCCACCATGGCCGCAATCGGGCTGGCCACGCCGGGCGACATATCGGACTGCAGCAACCAACGGAACATGGCCCAGCTCAGGCCCCAGCCGAGCAAAGCCGGCGCAGGCCAGGGCGGGATAAAACGTTGGAACATGCGGGGGTGCGTCGATAAGCCGGTGGTCGCAGCGCAATAGCGGGTTAGCGGGCGACGTTGGGCGAGAGGCGTTCGATCAGCCCGTTGAGCTCATCGAGCGAGCCAAACTGGATGCTCAACTCGCCCATCTCGGTGATCCGGCCGCTGCGTTTGATGCGCTTTTTCACCTTGATTTCCACCTGCGCGGCAAACAAATCAGACAGTTCTTCTTCCACGCGCTTGATGTCGCGCGACTTCTCGCGCGTGGGTTTCACGGCCTTGAGCGAAAACTCGGCACCGAGTTTTTTCACCAGGCTTTCGGCCTCGCGCACCGACATTTTTTTGGCCGCAATCTGGCTGGCAGCGCTGATCTGGTTGGCCTTGTCCAAGGCCAGCAAGGCGCGGGCGTGGCCCATATCCAGGTCGCCCGCCATCAGCATGGTTTGCACCGGATCGGCGAGGTTGAGCAGACGCAACAGGTTGCTCGCCGCACTGCGCGAGCGGCCCACGGCTTGTGCGGCCGTCTCATGGGTGAGGCCAAATTCTTTGATCAGGCGCTGCAAGCCCTGCGCTTCTTCCAGCGGGTTCAGGTCTTCGCGCTGCATGTTCTCGATCAGCGACATGGCAGCAGCGGCCTCGTTGGGCACGTTGCGCACCAACACCGGCGCGCTATCGAGCCCGGCCAGCTTGGCCGCGCGGAAACGCCGCTCGCCCGCAATGATTTCGTAGACCGGGCGCGAAGAGCCTTCGGGGCGGTGCAAGGCGGCGTACTCGGTGTCCAGCTGGCGCACCAGGATGGGCTGCATGATGCCCTGCGCCTTGATGCTCTCAGCCAGCTCGTAGAGCGCGCCTTCGTCCATGTGGGTGCGCGGTTGGTACATGCCGGGCACCATGTCGCTGAGCAACAGGGTGTGCGGCTGGCCGGCACCAAAAGCGCTGTCCTGTTGGCCGGGCGCGTCCGGCACGGTGGGGCCGAGTAGCGCTTCCAGGCCCATGCCGAGTCCTTTGGGTTTTTTGGTGGCCATGGTGGTTTTCCTTCGAATGCTTATGGTTGTGTGTTCAAAAAATCGTTCAGCAGCGCGCGCCCGTGCGGCCAGTCGCCCAAACCGGAGTCGGCGTTGATGTGGCCCGCGTCGCCGCAGTCCATCCACTGCGCGCCCAGGGCCTCGCAAAAACTCTGCGCCCGTGCCAGACTGCAATACGGATCGTTGCGGCTGCCGAGCAAGCGGCTGGGGAAGGGCAGATGCGGCAGCACCAGCGGCGTCCAGCTGTGCAAGACCGCCGCCAGCTCGGGCTGCTGCGGATCGCCGGGCGCAACCAGCAAAGCGCCGCGCACGCGGTGCGCTAGGCGGGTTTGCGCCGCCCAGGCCGCCACCAAATGGCAGCCCATGCTGTGGGCCACCAACACCACACCACCGGCCTGCGCCTGCACCACCTCTTCAAGCCGCATCACCCAGTCGCCGCGCAGCGGGTGCATCCAATCGTGTTGCTCCACCCGCAAGTCGCCGTAGAGCGCTTCCCAACGGCTCTGCCAGTGCTGCGGGCCGGAGTTTTGCCAGCCGGGCAGCAACAAGACGCGCGCAGGTGCTGGCGATTCCATCGTGTTTACATGCTCTTGATGCGCTGCACCATTTCCTGCGCAAAAGCCACAAAGGCCTGCGCGCCGCGCGATGCCGGGTCGAACGCCACGCCGGGCAAGCCGTAGCTGGGGGCCTCGGCCAGGCGCACATTGCGGGGGATCACGGTGTCGAAAACCTTGTCGCCAAAGTGCGCCTTGAGCTGGTCGCTGACCTGGCTTTGCAGGGTGATGCGCGGGTCGAACATGACGCGCAGCAAACCAATAATTTGCAAGTCATCGTTCAAATTCGCCTTGACCTGCTTGATGGTGTTGACCAAATCGGTCAGGCCTTCCAGGGCAAAGTACTCGCATTGCATGGGCACGATCACGCCGTGCGCACAGCACAGGCCGTTGAGCGTGAGCATGGACAGCGAGGGCGGGCAGTCGATGAGCACGAAGTCGTATTCGCCATCCACCGCCTGCAGCGCGGCTTTGAGTCGGCGCTCGCGCCGTTCCAGGCTGACCATCTCGACCTCGGCACCGGCGAGCTCGCGGTTCGCGCCCAGGATGTCGTAGCTGCAGCCAGCTTGGAGCAGTTTGTCGCTGCGGCTGCGGGCCTGCGTGATCGTGGCTTCTTCCAGCAGCACCTCGTATACCGTCAACTCCAACTGGCGCTTGTCGACGCCAGAGCCCATGGTGGCATTGCCTTGCGGGTCCAGATCGACCATGAGCACACGCTGGCCGACCTTGGCCAGACCGGCGGCCAGGTTCACGGTGGTGGTGGTTTTGCCCACGCCGCCTTTTTGATTGGCTATACAGAATATTTTGGCCATGGATTACCCGCTAATCGACATCTGAAAACATGGGCCCATGGTGCTTACTGCGACAGCGCGAGTTTGACGCCAAAGCCCAGCAAAAACACCCCGGCCACGCGCTCCAGCCACTGCGCCACCCGGGGTTGGGCACGGACGCGCTCGGCCAGAAAATGGGTCAGCAGCGTGGCGGCCAGGCCGTATAAAAAAGTGAGCAGCGCGATGGTGGCGGCCATGAAGGCGTAGGTCACCAAACCCTGCTGGGTCTGCGGATCGACGAACAGGGGGAAAAACGCCATGTAAAACAAAATCGCCTTGGGGTTCATCAGCGTGATCACCATCGCCTGGCGGAAATACTGGCGCGGCCGAATCTGGATGGCTGGTGCCGCCCCCGGTTTGGCGCGCAGCATGAGCACACCCAGCCAGGCCAGGTAAGCCGCGCCCACCCATTGCATCACCTGGAAAGCGGCGGGGTAATGCGACAAAAGTGTGGCCAACCCGGCCACGGCGCACCACATCAGCACCTGGTCCCCGGCGATCACCCCAAAAGTCGCAGCCAGGCCGCCGGGAATACGGCCCTTGCCCGTGGACATCACCAGCGCCAGATTGCCCGGGCCGGGGATGAACAGAAAAAGTAGAACAGTGGCGACAAAAGTGCCGTAATCGGTAACGCCGAGCATGGGAATTTGAAAAAGGGGAAGCGCGAGTGTACGGCAGCGGATTTATGCCGTTTTTTTACGCATCCACACCAGACAGCGTTGTGCATCGAGCCGCGGCACAACCAAGGGTTCCACGTGAAACACCTCCACATCCGCAGGCAAGGCGGCGATTTCGGCGTCCGGGGTTTGCCCCTTCATCGCCATCCAAACGCCACCGGGGGCCAACTGTGCGCTGGAGGCGGTTACGAAATCGGCCAGGGACGCGAAGGCGCGTGAGGTGATCAGGGGGTATTGCCCGGTCAGCTGCTCCACCCGCGCGTGCACACCGCGCAGTAGAGGCAGCTTCAGCGACAGCGCCGCCTGCTGAATAAAGGCGGCTTTTTTGCCCACCGTATCCACGCAGTCCACCCGCAAGCCCGGGCAACACAAGGCGATAACCACACCGGGCAGGCCCGCGCCAGAGCCCACATCCAAAACCGCATCGCAAGCCGTGGCCGCGATGTGGGCCTGCAAGGGCGGGAGCACCGCCAGGCTATCGAGAATATGGTGGCTGAGGATCGAGGGCGGGTCGCGCAGGGCGGTGAGGTTGTAGACCTGGGTCCATTTCGCGATCAGCGCCGCGTAGTCCAACAAGCCCTGTACCTGCGCTGCCGACAGCTCCAAAGCCAGCGCGGCCAAGCCCGCGCGCAGCGGCGCCTCTTGCGCCGAGGGGATCAAAGCGCCTCCACGCCGGGCGTCAAACTGCCCACCGCGTCGGCCACGTCGGCAGCCACATCAACACCACCGTCCAACTCCATGCCCCCATCGGCCACCGTGCCCAAGCGGGCAAAGCCTTTGAAGTTGCCTTTTTTGAGATGGATGAGCAAGAGAGAAATCGTGGCTGGCGTGATACCGGACAAGCGTGAAGCCTGGCCCAGGGTCTCGGGCCGGTGCTGGCTCAGGCGCTGGCGCGCCTCAACACTCAAGGCCGTCACCTGCAGGTAATCGAGCTCAGGCGGCAGGCGCAGGCTCTCATAGTGCGCGGCGCGGCCCACCTCCTCGCGCTGGCGGTCGATATAGCCCGAATACTTGGCAGCAATCTCCACCTGCTCCACGATGGCCAATCGCAACAACTCAGCCTCACCCTGCACAGCCGTCTCCGACAAAGCCGGGTTGGCAAAAGCGCCGTCTTTAAGCCGCATCAAATCCAGATACGCCACACCGGGGCGGCGCAGCAAATCCATGAGCGTGTATTCGTGCTCCATGGGCTTGCCCAGCAGCGCCACCGCATCCGCTTGCGGCACCTTTTGCGGGCTGACCCAGGTGGTTTTCAGGCGCTCTGTTTCACGTGAAACAGCGTCGCGCTTGCGGCTGAACGCATCCCAGCGGGCGTCGTCGACCAAGCCCAATTTGCGGCCCGCCTCGGTCAGCCGCGCGTCGGCGTTGTCTTCGCGCAATTGCAATCGGTACTCGGCGCGGCTGGTGAACATGCGGTAAGGCTCGTTCACGCCTTTGCTGATCAGGTCGTCCACCAGCACGCCAATGTAGGCCTCATCCCGCCCAGGCAGCCAGGTGTCGCCTGCCCACTGGGTTTGTGCGCCGGCTTGCAAGGCGGCGTTCACCCCGGCGAACAAGCCTTGCGCGGCGGCCTCTTCGTAGCCGGTGGTGCCATTGATTTGGCCAGCGAAAAACAGGCCCGTAATCTGGCGCGTCTCAAAGCTGCGCTTGAGGGCGCGCGGGTCAAAGTAATCGTATTCAATGGCGTAGCCGGGGCGCAGGATGTGGGCGTTTTCCAGCCCCTGCATGCTGCGCACCAGCGCAAGCTGGATATCAAATGGCAGGCTGGTGGAAATGCCATTGGGGTAGTACTCGTGCGTCGTCAGGCCTTCGGGCTCCAGGAAAATCTGGTGGCTTTCTTTGTCGGCAAAGCGGTGGACTTTGTCCTCCACGCTGGGGCAGTAGCGCGGGCCCACGCCCTCGATCTTTCCGGTGAACATGGGGCTGCGGTCCAGGCCACTGCGGATGATGGCATGCGTTTGCGCATTGGTATGCGTGATCCAGCAGGGCAGCTGCGCCGGGTGCTGGCTGGCGCGGCCCATGAAACTGAACACCGGCAGTTGCGCACCCATGCCGCCGGGCATGCCGTCGCCCGGCTGTTCCTGGCAGCGCGAGAAGTCGATGCTGCGGCCGTCAATGCGGGGCGGCGTACCGGTTTTGAGCCGCCCCTGTGGCAGCTGCAGCTCTTTGAGCCGCGCACTCAGGCGCCCCGCAGCCGGGTCACCCGCGCGACCGGCCCCGTAATGATTCAGGCCCACGTGGATCTTGCCGTCCAGAAAAGTCCCGGCGGTCAACACCACCGCCTTGGCGCGAAACGTGATGCCGATTTGCGTCACCGCGCCCACCACCCGGTCACCTTCGAGCAGCAAATCATCGACCGCCTGCTGAAACAGGCTCAGGTTGGGCTGGTTTTCCAGCATGCGCCGGATCGCGGCCTTGTACAAAACCCGGTCGGCCTGGGCGCGGGTGGCGCGCACAGCGGGGCCTTTGCTGGAATTGAGAATACGAAACTGGATGCCGGCCTCGTCGGTAGCCAAAGCCATCGCGCCGCCCAGGGCGTCCACCTCTTTGACCAGATGGCCTTTGCCGATGCCGCCAATCGATGGATTGCAACTCATCTGCCCCAGGGTCTCGATGTTGTGGGTCAGCAGCAAGGTCTTGCATCCCATGCGCGCAGCCGCCAGCGCCGCCTCGGTGCCGGCATGGCCGCCGCCGACAACGATGACGTCAAAGTGTTCCGGGTACAGCATGGGGTCCTTGGGTGGTGCGGCGACAGGGCAGCGGGGCTGGGGCGCGACAATTTTACGGGCCGCCCCAACGCACGGTGCGCAGCCGGCTTGGCTACCATTGCGCATCCAAGGAGACCTCCGCATGCACATCCGTTCGCTCAAAGATGAAGTCAGCCCCGAAGAGTGGCAACTGCGGGTCGATCTGGCCGCCTGCTACCGCCTGGTCGCCGCCTATGGCTGGACCGACCTGATTTACACCCACATCAGCGCGCGGGTGCCCGGACCGGAACACCACTTTTTGATCAATCCTTACGGCCTGTTATTCGAGGAAATAACCGCCAGCAGCCTGGTCAAAGTTGACCAGAATTGCCAGGCCGTTATCGACACGCCATTCCCCGTGAACCCGGCGGGTTTTGTGATCCACAGCGCCATCCACGCGGCGCGGGCGGACGCGGGCTGCGTCTTGCACACCCACACCCGCGCCGGGGTTGCGGTGAGCGCACAGGCCTGCGGCATCCTGCCCATCAGCCAGCAGGCCACCTATGTGCTGGCCTCGCTGGCCTACCATGATTACGAAGGGGTGGCGCTGCGCGACGACGAGAAGCCGCGCCTGCAAGCCGACCTGGGGCGCGCCAGCCACTTGATGTTGCGCAACCACGGCTTGCTGGTGGTGGGCACATCGATACCCGAGGCGTTTGTGCTCATGCACAACTTCGAATCGACCTGCCAGATCCAAATCAGCGCGCAGAGCGGCGGCCCGCTGGTGCATGTGGATCCGGCCATTACGGCCGGGGTAGCAGCCATGCTGGAGGCCGACGGCGGAAAAGTGGGCGGGGATTTCGCCTGGCCGGCGATGCTGCGCAAAGTCGAGCGGCTGGATCCGTCTTACAAAACCTGAGGCGCGGTGGCGGCTTCATCCTGTTGGATGGGTTTTTGTAACCAGGCAACCAGCGCCCCGACCCACAAGGCCATGGCCGAGTACAGGAAGCCGCGCACCAAACCGCCGTGGCTGTCGGCCACCCAACCCACGGCCAAAGGCCCCAACACCTGGCCCATGGCGAACACCACAGAAAAAGCCGTAATCCCCGCAGACCACGCAGCTGCGGGGAAGTTCAAGCGGACAAAGGCCGTTGTCGTGGCCACAATGCTCATAAAAACCGCGCCAAACAATGCGCCGGACAGCACAAAGACATAGAAGTTATCGCTCAGCGTGGGCAGAACCACCGCCAGACCTAACAGCGCATTCAAACGTGCCAAAGCGCCGCCGCCCCGGTGTGCATTGAGCAGGCCTGCCCAAATGCGGGACGATGCCATCACCATCAAACCCAAGACGCCATAAAACCACGCCACTTCGGCGCTATTGGCACCGTGCTCGCGCAACAAAGCCACAGCGAAAGTCATGTATCCGATATAGCCCAAACCGAACAGGGAATAACCCAATAAGGCATAGCGCATAGGCCACCAGGCGGCAGCTTGTGGGGGGTCAGAGCTTGCCACGCCATCGGTCTCCCACGCGGCCAAGACCTTGACGGGCCAGCGCAGCAGCGCGACCATGGCCAGGCATGCCAACGCAAGCGCCCACCAGGCCAAAACCCATGGCACAAACGGCAGCTGCTCACCATCCAAAACCCACGGAACCACCAACGCCGACAGCACAATGCCCGCGCCGGTACCACCGTAGTACAAACCCAAAATCAAACCGGCACGCCCGGCTTGCCGTGAACCCATGCGGGCGGCCAAAATTCCGCCCGATATAAACACCACGGCACTCAACATGCCTGCGACCAGGCGTTGAACGATGAGCACGGTGGAATCCACAAAAAACCCGGGCATCCACATCAACACAGCCGCTAACAGTCCGCCCCATACCACCGACCGACCAGGCCCCCAGCGCGCAATCACCCGGCTGGTCGCGAGCGCGCCGATGAAGTAGCCCAAAGCGTTGCTGGTGTTCATGGCACCCGAGAGGGTGTAAGACCACGCCAGATCGTCGCGCATGGCTGGAAGCAACAATCCGTATGCAAAGCGTGTCACCCCCAAAGAGACTGCAGCGGCCGCAGACAGGGCTACCGCAAGCAGCAATAATTTGGAATCGGTTTGCTGGCGCAACACAAGGTGGATGGAAAACGGAGATGACCCTGGGGATAAGTTGGTGAACAACTTCAAGTTATTCACACCTTTTTTTCAGATGACGGACTTATGCACATTCACGCGCAGGGTTGAAGAACTGTACAAGCATTGCATTCAAAATCCCAAGGCCTTGATAAAAAAGAACAAAAGACACTTACACACAATTGTCGCCATGCTCTATCTACTACAACTACTTTTATCTTTTAATTTTCAAAATTTTTTAGTAGAAAGACAAGCATCAAGAACTTGACACCGCTTGATAAAAGACCCGTTCTTCAAAATGCCATCAAGTAAAATCCCGGGCAACGAACAATCCGGGTTTTCCGGTTCGAAAAACCAGTCCTTGATGCCTACCGCTGCAACCGCAAAAAACAACAACCAGAAGCCCATGGCTTTTGAGATCAAAAGTGCGGATTTACCCTTGGTGGCTTTGGTGCTCAAGACCCATGATTCCCACGTTCTAGCCTCCGAGTTGTTGGCCCAGTTTGGTCCATCGAGCAACAGTCCCGACTTTTTCAATGACGATGCCTTGGTCATCGACTTTGGGCAGTTGACTGCGGCCAATGAAGCTCTGGACTTATCGCACCTAATCGCTGTTTTGCGCCAATGCAAACTGGTTGCTGTTGCAGTTCGGAATGCCCCGCCAACCAGTGTTATGGAAGCACGGCGCTTGGGGCTGGTGGAAGCGCACGAAGTGTATGTGCCTGCGCCCCTGGCAAAGGCCCCAGCTGCCGCGGCAGTGGTACCGGTTTCCACCATGGTCATTGACAAGCCGATTCGATCGGGGCAAAAAGTTTATGCCAAAGGCGGCGATTTGATTATTTTGTCTATGGTCAATCGCGGCGCAGAAGTCGTAGCCGACGGCAATATCCATGTTTATGCGGCTTTGCGCGGCAAAGCCATGGCCGGTGCAAAAGGCAATACCAAAGCCCGTATTTTTGCCCTCGCCATGGAGGCTGAATTGGTTTCAGTGGCGGGTATTTACCGTACCGCTGAAAAACCATTTGGTAGCGATGTGCTCGGCAAACCGGCACAAATCCGCCTGAGCGATGACAACCAAGAAAAACTGTTGATAGAACCGCTGAGTTCTTGAACCCATTTATTTAACCAAGCGAGATCCATGACAAAAATTATCGTTGTAACTTCAGGAAAAGGCGGGGTCGGCAAAACCACGACGAGTGCGAGTTTTGCCGCCGGCTTGGCACTGCGTGGCCACAAAACCGCAGTCATTGATTTCGATGTGGGTCTGCGCAACCTGGACCTGATCATGGGTTGCGAGCGCCGCGTCGTGTACGACCTGATCAATGTGATCCAAGGTGAAGCCAATTTGCACCAGGCCCTGATCAAGGACAAGCAATGCGACAACCTGTTTGTTCTCGCCGCATCGCAAACCCGCGACAAAGATGCCCTGCACCAGGATGGTGTGGAAAAGGTCTTGAACGACTTGGCTGGCATGGGGTTCGAGTACATCGTGTGTGATTCACCCGCAGGTATCGAAACCGGCGCGCTCATGGCCATGCATTTCGCAGATGAAGCCTTGGTAGTGACCAACCCAGAAGTGTCTTCTGTGCGTGATTCGGACCGCATCCTGGGCATGCTGGCCAGCAAGACCAAGCGTGCAATCGAAGGCGGGGAACCCATCAAGGAGCATTTGCTGATTACCCGCTACAACCCGGCGCGGGTGGACCTGGGCCAAATGCTGTCGCTGGAAGACATACAGGACATTTTGCGCATCAAGCTCATTGGCGTCATTCCGGAAAGCGATGCTGTTTTGCAAGCGTCCAACCAGGGTATCCCTGTGGTGCATGTTGAAAACAGCAACGTCGCAGAAGCCTATAAAGATGTAATAAGCCGCTTTTTAGGCCAGGATGTGCCGATGCGTTTCACAGAAGCCCCGAAGCAGGGTTTTATGAAGCGCTTGTTTGGTGGAACATAAATGAAGTCATTTTTATCTTTTCTGTTGGGAGAAAAGAAACAAACTGCCAACGTCGCCAAAGA
>CAXNME010000017.1:0-56363 GCA_964203415.1 Rhodoferax sp. | reverse complement strand
ATGTGGCGGGGTTGTGCCGGTAACGTTGCCGCGCCGCGCTGCGTCAGTCCCACCCAAGCTGACACCAGCGCGCACAAGAACTGGCCCAGCCAGCGGTCAATCGCGCGTTGGGTTTGCAGCTTCATCGTGCCCTTTTTACAGCCCTGCGGCCGCCCGCAGCGCAGCAGCTTTGTCGGTGCGCTCCCAGCTGAACTCGGGCTCTTCGCGGCCGAAGTGGCCGTAGGCGGCGGTTTTTTCGTAGATCGGGCGCAGCAGGTCCAGCATCTGGATGATGCCTTTGGGGCGCAGGTCGAAATGCGCCGTCGACCAGAGCGGCGATTTGTTCATCGCGAAATCACGCCGGTGCCTTCGGTGTAGACCGTCACGTTCATGGGCTGTGCCACGCCAATCGCGTAGGCCACTTGGATCTGGCATTGTTTGGCCAGACCGGCTGCCACAATGTTTTTGGCTACGTAGCGTGCAGCGTAGGCGGCCGAGCGGTCCACTTTGCTAGGGTCTTTGCCGGAAAACGCACCGCCACCGTGCGGGCAGGCGCCGCCGTAGGTGTCCACAATGATTTTGCGTCCGGTCAGGCCGCAGTCGCCTTGCGGGCCACCGACTGACAAAGCGGCCGGTTGGGTTGATCAAATAGCGGGTGTCTTTGAGCCACTCCTTGGGCAGCACCGGTTTGATGATTTCCTCGATGATCGCCTCGCGGAACGAGTCTTTCATCTTGGTGGCGGTTTCCGACTGGTCCGGGCTGTGCTGGGTGGATAGCACCACGGTGTCGATGCTGTGCGGCTTGCCATCCACATAGCGCATGGTCACCTGGCTTTTGGCATCGGGACGCAAAAAGGGCAGGCGGCCGTCTTTGCGCAACTGCGCCTGGCGCTCGACCAGCCGGTGGGCGTAATAAATAGGCGCAGGCATCAGCTCAGGCGTCTCGTTGCAGGCGTAGCCAAACATCAGGCCCTGGTCGCCGGCGCCGGTGTTGAGGTGGTCGTCGCGACGCATGGTCCACGCCCTGGGCGATGTCGTTGGACTGCTTGTCGTAGCAGACCATGCACCGCGCAGCCTTTGTAGTCGATGCCGTATTCGGTGTTGTCGTAGCCGATGCGCTTGATGGTGTCGCGCGCCACCTGGATGTAGTCGACGTGCGCGTTGGTAGTGATCTCACCTGCCAACACCACCAAGCCGGTGTTGGTCAGGGTTTCCGCTGCAACGCGGGACTTGGGGTCCTGTTTGAAGATCGCGTCCAGGATTGCGTCGGAAATCTGGTCAGCCACTTTATCGGGGTGGCCTTCGGATACGGATTCAGAGGTAAAGAGGAAATCGTTCGCCATGGTGGTGTGCTCCGGTGTTCAGCTTGTTACAACATTTGCGTTGCTTAGGGCTTTGGAGCTTTCAGCGAACGCTTTAGCAGAAGGGGCTGCTGCCCCGATGCACAATCGCCACTCTTTTGGAATTGCGCCTGTACCGGTCGCCCTGCAAGTAGTTCATAACTCAGCGACCCCGCAAGTTTAGCCCACGATGCCCTTCTTTTTTCGTTTGCTCTCCCGTATGCCTTTGTGGCTGCTGCATGCCGCCGGCTGGCTGTTGGGATGGCTGTATTTTTGGGGCTCCAGGGGTTACCGCGAGAACTTTCGCGCCAATGTGGCGCAGTCCGGCCTGGCGTGGGACGATTGCAAAGGGGCGATCGCCCAGTCCGGCATGATGGTTGCCGAGTTTCCGCGCGTCTGGCTGGGGCCACACCGCCCTTGCGCTGGGAGGGGCTTGGAGGTGGTGGAGTCGGCCTACGCCGCTCGTAAAGGGATTGTTTTCCTGACGCCCCACATGGGATGTTTCGAACTCGCCGCGCGTGCTACGGCTGCCCGCTTCAGTCCCCGCTACGGCGATTTGACTGTGCTGTTCCGGCCCGGGCGCCGCCCGGCGGTTGATCGCTTGCTGGAATCCGCGCGCGCCGGAGCGGGACTCCAAACCGCGCCCACCAATCTGGCTGGTGTGCGCCAGTTGTTGCGCGCCTTGCGCGCCGGAAAAGCTGTGGGCTTGCTGCCCGATCAGGTGCCGCCAGGCGATATGGGTGTGTGGTCCCCATTTTTCGGGCGACCCGCTTACACCATGACGCTGGCTGCACGGCTGGCCATGCAAAGCGATGCGCCGATGATCCTGGCCTGGGGCGAGCGCCTGTCCCTGGGGCGCAGGCTATGTGCTGCGTTTTAGCGCGATGCACAAGCCGTCCACCCGCGATGTCGATGAGGCTGTTGCGCAGATCAACCGCGCCATGGAGGCCTTGATACGCCAGTGTCCGGCGCAGTACCTGTGGTCATATCCCGCGCTACAAAAATCCGGTGCCGCAGGTCGCCGCTTCGGGCTGCAGATCCGCTCCATGCTGCCCCTTAAAGAAGCCATTGCCGCATGGTTGAGCCGTGCTGTGCTGGGGCTGGTGCGCGCTTTGGGGCGCTTGCCCTTGCCGGTGGTTCGGGGTGTGGGTATGGTGATGGGTTGGATCTTGTTTGTGCTGGCCGTACCCCGCCTGCGGGTGGTGCTGGTGAATTTGGAGTTGTGCTTTCCGCAGTGGACGCGCGGACAGCGTTGGTCGCATGCCCTGCAAACCTTTGTGTATTTTTCCCAATCCTGGCTCGACCGGGGATGGCTGTGGGAAGCGCCAGCCCAGGTCTTGCAGCAGCGGATTCGCCGGGTCGGCAATTGGGAGGCGCTCGACCAAGGCGGGCCTGTGATTATTTTCTCGCCCCATTTTTATGGACTGGACGCGGCCGCCTTGGCAGTCAGCCTGCGCACCACGCGGCAATGCACCACGATTTACACGCCGCAGCGCAATCTGCTGGTGGACGCATGGGCTGCGCAGGGACGTCAACGCTTTGGCGATGTGCGTTTGATGACCCGCTATGACGGGGTGAAGTCCATCGTCAGCCTGTTGCGAAAAGATGGCTTGCTGTTTCTCTTGCCCGATATGAACTTCGGGCCCGAGGAGTCGATTTTTGTACCGTTTTTCGGCATTCCTACGGCCACCGTTCCATCGCTGTCACGGTTCGCCCGCATGGGACGGGCTCGGGTGATTCCGCTGTTGGCGCGCCTCACCCCGCAGGGCTACGACATGGAAATGCTGGATGCATGGGAGGGATTCCCCACTGAAGACGTGGCCGCTGACACCGCGCTGATGAACCTGCGCTTGCAAAGCTGGATCGAGACCATGCCAGCCCAGTATTTCTGGGTGCACAAGCGCTTCAAAACCCGCCCTGACGGCGAGCCCTCGGTGTACTAAGCCGCTACCGGTGCGACCTCGACGTCGGCGGTCGCGGTCGCAGTCCCGCTCGGATGGGCCCAGGCCCAGAGCAGAGCCGCCACCTCGTCGATCCCTGTGCGTTTGGTGGCAGAGAACAGCCGCACCTCGCCGCCGCCGGCTTGTAGTTGGGCAATCGACAGCGCTTTAGCGGCTTCGCTGCGCGTGAGTTTGTCGGCCTTAGTGAGAACCACCAAAAACTTCAACCCCTCTTGCACCCGTGGTCGCAACAAGTCCAGCAGCACTTCGTCTAGTTCCGTCAAACCGAGGCGGGGATCGCACATCAATACAAAGCCGCGCAGGTTTTTGCGCGTGACCAGGTAATTGGCCATGACCTGCTGCCAGCGCACCTTTTCCTGGCGCGGGACCGCGGCATAGCCATAGCCAGGCAGATCGGTGAGCACTGCGTCCATCACGCCCTGTTTGCCCAATGAGAACAGGTTGATGTGCTGGGTGCGCCCCGGTTTTTTGGATGCAAAAGCCAGTTGTTTCTGTTGCGTCAGGGTGTTGATGCAGGTGGATTTGCCAGCGTTGGACCGTCCTACAAAAGCAATTTCGGGAATATCCAGGTCTGGCAGAAAGTGCAACTGGGGTGCTGTGGTCAGAAAACGTGCGGTATGGAGCCACCCCAGCGCCACCTCCGATGCGGACTTTTCAGCGCGCGCGGGCGCTCGGACTGCGGGGCTTTCTGCGGGTGCGCTGTGGGTGGTGCGGGGTTTCGTCATTGTTCTATTTATGCGGCTGTCGGTCCTGATTGGACCGGGCTGTCCGGAGTGCGGCGCGACCCCCATTGTAGAATGCGCCGACTTTTTTCTCCCCCCATTTCCTTCCTATGAAGCCGACCTCCAACCTTATCGCCGTGCTGGCCCTTGCGCTATCTTCCCTGACCGCCAGCGCCAACGCGCCGCAGGCGGCTGTGGCAAAACCGGATATGGCCAAGGGCGAAGCCAGTTTTGGGGCGATCTGCGCCGCCTGCCACGGTGCCGACGGTAACTCCGGCACCCCTGCCTATCCGAAGCTTGCGCAGCAACATCCGGAATACCTGATCAAGCAGCTGCAAGAGTACAAGTCGGGCAAGCGCGACAACGCCATCATGAAGGGCTTCGCGACCGCCTTGTCCGAAGATGACATGCGCAATATTGCGTACTGGCTCAGCAGCAAAGACGCCAAGCCTGGTTTTGCGAAAAACAAGGACTTGGTGGCCTTGGGTGAACGGATTTATCGGGGTGGCATAGCCGATCGGCAAATTGCCGCATGTTCGGGTTGCCATGGACCTGGCGGTGCCGGCATTCCAGCCCAGTACCCGCGTCTGAAGGGCCAACATGCCGATTACGCGGCAGCCCAATTGACGGCGTTTCGCGGCGGTGTGCGCAACAACAACCTGCAGATGACCCAGGTCGCCGCCAAGCTCAATGACCGGGAAATTCAGGCCTTGGCAGACTACGTGGCCGGATTGCGATAAGCTCATTTTTCTAGTTGATCCGGGCGGACGTGTCGACAGACCGTCCGCCTTTGTTTTTGGTTCGTTCGCACATGGGGAGCACAGGTATGCGTGCTTCAGAGATCACTCCGCGCCCAGTCTATCGAAGACCGCCGCCGTTTGTTGCAGGGCTTGGGTGCCGCTGCGCTCGGTGCTATGGGCGCGCCTTCCCTGTGGGCGCAGTCCACCCGGCCCGGCGTTCTTGCGCCACTGGATGCGCGCAAGAGCACGGTGGCAGGCGCGATGTCCATGGACAAAACGACACGCTACCAGGATGCATCGTCCTACAACAATTTTTACGAATTCGGGACCGACAAGGCCGACCCAGCGCGCAATGCGCACACCCTGAAAACCACGCCGTGGGCGGTAGAGGTGGGCGGTCTGGTGAAAAAACCGGCAACCTTCGGTCTGGAGGATTTACTCAAACTCAGTCCGATGGAGGAACGTATCTACCGGCTGCGTTGCGTCGAAGGTTGGTCTATGGTGATTCCCTGGGTGGGGTATTCGCTGGCGGAGCTGATCAAGCGCGTGGAACCTCTGGGTAGCGCCAAGTATGTCGAATTCCTTACCCTGGCTGACCCCAAAACCATGCCATTTGTGGGAAGCCGCACCTTGGATTGGCCGTATGCCGAAGGCTTGCGGCTCGACGAAGCCCGCCATCCCTTGACCTTGCTGGCCTTTGGCATGTACGGCGAAGTCATGCCCAAGCAGAATGGTGCGCCGGTGCGCCTGGTTGTGCCCTGGAAATACGGTTTCAAGAGCGCGAAAAGCATTGTGAAAATCCGCTTCACTGAAAACCAGCCCGGCACGGCCTGGAACAAGGCGGCCGCCAACGAATACGGCTTCTATTCCAATGTCAACCCCAAGGTCGATCACCCCCGCTGGAGCCAGGCGACCGAGCGGCGCATTGGCGAAGACGGGCTGTTTGACAAGCGCCGCAAGACCTTGATGTTCAACGGCTACGAGCCCGAAGTCGGACAGCTCTACGCGGGCATGGACTTGCAAAAGTTCTACTGATCAGGGAGCAGCCGCTTGGTGGCCGCTGCGCTGCGCATCCTCATCAACCGTTGGCTTAACGCGCGGGCGGCCAAGCCACTGGTTTTTCTTTTGGCTTTGGTGCCGATGGGCTGCTTGCTGTTCGGCGCGGTGACCGGGCAGCTGGGCCCGAACCCCGCCGAAGCGCTGGTGCGTTCAAGCGGCGACTGGACCCTGCGCTTCTTGTGCGTGGCGCTGGCCGTAACGCCTGTGCGCGTCAGTTTGGGACTGGCCCCATTGGCACGCCTGCGCCGCATGTTGGGCTTGTTTGTCTTTTTCTATGCTGCGCTGCATTTTCTGGCCTACAGCTGGCTGGACAAGGGCATGGAGTTCCCCGAGATTGCCGTGGATATCGCCAAGCGTCCTTTTATTCTGGTCGGCTTCGTGTCGCTTCTGCTTTTGAGTATGTTGGCGGCGACATCGTGGAACGGCGCGGTGCGTCGCCTGGGTGCGCTGCGGTGGCAGCGTCTGCACCGGGCGGTGTATTTGATCGCCGGCTTGGCGATACTGCACTTTTTTTGGATGCGTGCCGCCAAGAATAACTTCGAAGAGGTGGCGGTCTATGGCGCGATTCTGGGTGCCTTGTTGGGATGGCGGGTGTTGCACCGCTGGCGCAGCCGCCAGCCACCGCCCGGCAGGGGCTCTTAGCGCAGCTGTTCGCCTGCGAACAAGGAGGCGACGGTCTCACGCGGCCGCAGCACGTGCACCGTGTCGCCGTCCACCAGCAGCTCGGCCGCGCGCGGGCGCGAGTTGTAGTTGCTGGACATGCTGACGCAGTAAGCACCGGCGGATAACACCGCCAGGTACTCGCCGGCTTGGGCGCTGATTTGCCGGTCACGTCCGATCCAGTCACCGCTTTCGCACACCGGGCCGACTACGTCACACAGCATGGCAGTGCGATCCAGGCGTTCTTCCAGCGGGACGATACGGTGAAAGGCCTGGTACATGGCGGGGCGCGGCAGGTCATTCATGGCAGCGTCCACGATGCAGAAGTTTTTCTGGTCTCCGGGCTTGAGGTACAGCACCTCCGTCACACACACGCCTGCATTGCCGACTAGGGAGCGCCCGGGCTCGATCATGAGCTTGCGCTGTCCGAAGCCGCGCGCGTCCAGCTTGGCCAGCAACTGCGCCCAAAGTGCATCTGCGGCTGGCGGTGTGTCGCCGTTGTAGTCAATGCCCAGCCCGCCGCCCAAGTCGATGTGGTCGAGCTGAATTCCCGTTGCTTCGATGGCTGTTACCAGATCCAGCATACGGTCCATCGCATCGAGGTACGGGGCGCTGTCGGTGATTTGGGAGCCGATGTGGCAGTCAATGCCCACAATGCGCAGGCCCGGCAGTTGCGCGGCCCGCTGGTAGGTGGCCAAGGTGTTTTCATGGGCCACGCCAAATTTGTTGCCCTTGAGCCCGGTAGAAATATAGGGATGGGTTTTAGGGTCCACGTTCGGGTTGACCCGGATGCTGATCGGTGCCCGCCGACCAAGATCCACTGCAACCGTCGTTCAGGACCGCGAGCTCGGCTTCGCTTTCCACATTGAAGCAGCCGATTCCGGCCTCCAGGGCTTGGCGCATTTCTGCACGGGTTTTGCCGACGCCGGAAAAGATGACCTTGCCCACATCACCCCCGGCGGCGATGACACGCGCGAGTTCGCCAGCCGAGACGATGTCAAAGCCACAGCCTGCTTGGGCAAAAACTTGCAACACCCCGAGGGTGGAGTTGGCCTTCATGGCATAACAGATCTGCGCTTGGCGACCCACAAAACCCCGTTGGTAGGCGGCCAGCGCCGACAGCATGGCGGCCTTGGAGTAGACGAACAGCGGGGTTCCGTGCGTGTGCGCCAAGGCGTCTAGCGCAAGGCCTTCGACACACAAATTTCCGCCGCTGTAATGGACAAAAGGATGACCCGGAAGTGCGGAGGTGCTCATGCTCTGCCCAGCGCCGCCATAGGCGCATCATGGTTACCCGAAGGCAGGTGCGTTAGCAGGCTGGCAGACGGCTTGTCCTTTGGCAGATACAGGGGGCCGCTTTGGCCGCAGCCGCTAAGATGGGCTACGCCAGCGCATACTGCGAACGCACACCATATGGTTTTCAAGAACTTCAACATCGTCAAATTGTAATGAGCCCACCCCAGTCAGATTCCGAATTCATGAACCAGGCCGAAGCCTTGCTGCGGGCCGTGGAATTGGCCTGCGATCGGATCAACGATGGGGCCCAGGCAGACATCGACAACCAGCGTGTGGGCGGTATGGTCACGCTGGTCTTTGAGAACCGCAGCCAGATTGTGGTGAACCTGCAAAAGCCGCTGCACGAGGTCTGGCTGGCCGCGCGCTCGGGCGGCTACCACTTCCGGTGGGTAGAGGGGCGCTGGCAGGATACCAAGGGCCAGGGTGAGTTTTTCGAAATCCTCACCCGTGACGCCAGTGCCCAGTCCGGCGCTACGCTGGCTTTTCGCGAAGCGGGCGCCTGAGGAACACGCCGCGCTCAGTTGCGAAACAGGTCAAAAATCGATTTTTTCTCTTCCGGGCTGACGACGATTGGCGGCGCTGCGGCAGGATCGGCTGGTGCGGGGACCGGGGCCGGGGCTTTTTCATCCTGCTCCGGCTTGCTGCTGGTGGTGCCTAGGCTGTTAACACCCGCGCCTTTGGTGTACTCCTCGTAATACCACTCGTTGCCCAATTGGACCAGGCCTTCGGGTACATCGGGCTCCATCACGGGCACGTTGCGCAGAGCGGTTGCCATGTAATTGATCCAAATTGGCAGGGCCAATCCGCCGCCGGTTTCCTTATCACCGAGTTTCCGTGGGGTGTCGTAACCAATCCAGGTGATGGCGGTGGTGGTGGCTTGGTAGCCCGCAAACCAGGCGTCCATGGCGTCGTTGGTGGTGCCGGTCTTGCCATAAATGTCCGGACGCTTCAGGGTGGCTTGCGCCCGCGCCGCAGTGCCTGCGCGGGTCACTTCCTGCAGCAGACTGGTCATCAAAAAGGCGTTACGCGCGTCAATGGCTCGGTTTTCTTCGCTCGAGCGGAACGGCCGGTGTGTCGACCAGCACCCGGCCGCGTTGTTCGGATACGCGGCTGATCAGCCAGGGGTTGATGCGGTAGCCCCCGTTGGCGAAGACGGAGTAGGCCGCGCCCATTTGCATGGGCGTGACAGAGCCGGCACCCAGGGCCATGGTCAGGTAGGGCGGGTGTTTGTCCGCATCGAAGCCGAAGCGGGCAATCCAATCCTGCGCGTAGCCCGCGCCGATGGAGTCCAGGATCTGGATCGAAACCATGTTTTTCGATTTGGCTAAACCACGCCGCAATGTCATGGGGCCGTCAAAGGTGCCGTCGTAGTTTTTCGGCTCCCAGGGCTGACTGCCGGTTGTACCCGCGTCAAAGAACAGGGGGGCGTCATTGATGACCGTAGAGGGGGTGAAGCCTTTTTCCAGCGAAGCGGAATAAACAAAGGGCTTGAAACTGGAGCCGGGTTGCCGCCAAGCCTGGGTGACATGGTTGAACTTGTTTTTGGCGAAGTCGAATCCACCCACCAGTGCCTTGATCGCGCCATCGCGCGGGTCCAGCGCCAGAAAGGCTCCCTCCACTTCGGGGAGTTGCGTGGCCTCCCAGCTGCCTTTTTCTGTTTTTACCACCCGGATCACGGCTCCGGGGCGGATTTTGATATTTGGCGCTGCCTTGTCTGACAGTCCGGAGAGTACCGGCTTGAGCCCCTCTCCCACGATCTCCAATATCTCCCCCCCTTCGCGCTGCGCCAGCATCTTTTTCGGCCCCGCCTCCAGCACGACCGCTGACAGGATGTCGCCATTGTCTGGATGCTCTTCCAGCGCTTCAAAAATGGCGTCTTCGCGTTCCTGTGGGTCGTCTGGCAGGGTGATGAATTTCTCCGGCCCGCGGTAGGTCTGGCGGCGTTCAAAATCCATGATGCCCCGGCGCAGCGCACGGTACGCGGCTTCTTGGTCGGCGCTGCGCAAGGTGGTCCGCACGTCCAGGCCCCGGGTGTAGGTTTCATCCCCATACTGCGCAAACATCAATTGGCGAACCATCTCGGTGACGTATTCCGCATGCACTTTTTGTCGCGATGCCGGGGTTTTGACGTGCAAGACCTCCGCCTTCGCGGCCTCGGCCTGCTCTGCGCTGAGGAAGCCGTTTTCCAGCATGCGTTCGATGATGTACTGCTGCCGAATCCGCGCTCGCTTGGGGTTTACAACCGGGTTGTAGGCAGAAGGTGCTTTGGGTAGCCCGGCCAGCATGGCGGCCTCTGCCACCGAAATGTCCTTCAGCGGTTTGCCGAAATAGGTTTCGGCCGCTGCCGCGAACCCGTAGGCGCGGTTCCCCAGATAAATCTGGTTCATGTAGATTTCCAGGATCTGGTCTTTGCTGAGGTTGTTTTCCAGCTTGAAGGTCAACAGAATTTCGTAGATCTTGCGGGTAAACGTCTTCTCGGAGGACAAGTAGGCGTTGCGTGCGACCTGCATGGTGATCGTGGAGGCCCCCTGGCTTTTCGATTTGCCAACATTGGCCAGTCCCGCGCGCACGACACCCAGGTAATCCACCCCGTTATGTTGGAAAAAGCGCGCGTCTTCTATGGCCAAAATCGCGTCTTTCATCACCTGGGGAACTTCCGCAATCGGCGTGAACGTCCGGTGTTCCTCGCCAAATTCACCGAGTAAATCGCCCTCGATAGAAAACACCCTTAACGGTAGTTTGGGCCGGTATGAAGCCAGTTCCGACACTTCGGGGAGGTTGGGGTAGGCAAGCGACATGACCAAGGCCACCAGGCACACCACGCCCAGAAACGCCGCAATGGATACCCCCATGAGCCAGGCCAGTGCCTTCAGCAGCAATCCCAAAATGGGGTGCATCCGTGCGGGATGCGCCGCTGCTGAGGAGGGTTCTTGGGGCAGGGGTGGCATAGGCAGAGGCTAATCGATCGGGGGCTTCGGACGGCGACGTCGGTGCTCTTTTATGCGCAGCTTGGCACAACAGAAAATAATATTGCACATATTGTTGTAATATGCCGCAGGTTGAAGGATTTAGCAGGGAGTCGAAAAATGAATCAATCGGTGGCAGCGCCGAATAATGCCGAGCAATTATCGGACAGCCAAGGCGTGTTTCTTCGGCTGGTCGCGATCTTTGTGTTGATTGGGGGGGCCGCCTCGGCTGCGGTGTCCTATTTGATTAGTGACTCTATCGACGTGCAGCACACCAATATTGCGTTGCTGGAACGCGAAAATACCAATCTGGACACGCAAATCAAGGAAATTGCCACCCTGGAGGCGGATATCACTGTTTTGCAACAGCGTCAAAACGCGGTGGAGTCTTTGCAGGCCATGCGCAATCTGCCCGTACGGATGATGTCCGCGCTGGTGCAAAGCACCCCTGAGACCGTGGTGCTGACCACGGCAACCCAGGTCGGGAACCTTTTGACGGTCAACGGAATCGCCCAGTCCAACGCGGAGGTGGCAGCGTTTCTGAGGAATTTGGATGCCATGCCGGAGCGCTTTGTGAATCCCGAATTGGTGGAGACGGTGTCCTCCGAGACGGGTGCGAAGGCAGTCGGCGCGCGAAAGGCCCTGACATTCAGCATCCACGTGAACTTGGTCACTGCGGCAGCACCGGCTGCGGAGAAAACCAAATGACCCAGCGCAATGAACTCACACTGTCCGAGCGTATGAGCGCCTTGGGGGATGATGTCCGGGAACAATTCTCGGACCTTGATTTCCGCGATCCCGCGCACTGGCCTCCGGTTCCGCGATCGACCTTTCTGGTGGTCGTGGCGCTGCTGGTTTTTGGCCTGTCGTGGTACGCCTTTATGGGCGATTCCTACAACGAACTCAGCAGTCTCAATGCGAAAGAGGCGCAATTGCGGGATTCCGTAAGCAAAAAACTGGCCAAGACATCCCGCTTGAGCGCATTCAAAGAACAACGGGACCAGGTCCGTGGGTATGTCGAAGAACTCGAGCTGCAGTTGCCCGATCAGACCGGCATGAATGAATTCCTGACAGAGATCAACCGTTTGGGCTTGCTGCGCAATTTGCAGTTTGAGTTTCTTCGCCCGGCACCCGTGGTTCGAAATACCTATTACGTGGAAATGCCCATTGGTTTCCGGCTGCTGGGCTCTTTCCACAACGTGGCTGCATTTGCCGCGGACATTGCCCAAATCCAGCGCGTGGTGCATCTGCAGGACCTTGCTATCGCCAGCAAGCCCGATGGCACCCTCAGTGTCGAAGGTACCTTGCGGGGTTACCGCCAGTTGGGCAATGCGGACGCCGCACGGCAAAACGCCGGCAAGGGCGACGACACATGAAGCGCAATTGCATGGCCCGCTCGCGCTTATTGGCCCAGTACGTTTTTTTGTCTATGGCCTTGACTGCCTGTGGGTTCTCCACCACCGATGAGTTGAATGCCTGGTTGGCCAATGAACGTAAATTGCACAGTGCTGCTTCGCTGCCGATCACCGCTCCCCGTGTCTTTGAAGCAGAGGCCTACGAATTGGCCGGACAGATAGATCCTTTTTCCAGCACCCGGCTCCCGGGCGATCAGGGCGTTGCAAGCAGCGCGCCCAGCCCGGTCAAGAAAGATGCCACCTACGATCTGGAGCTTGCCGGTGAGCGGCGCGATTTAGAGAAGGTTTCTCTGGACGCCGTGCAATTCAAAGGGACCCTGTCGCAGGATGGTGCGCCGGTCGCCCTGGTCTGGGCGAATCGGGAATTGCACCAGGTCAGGCTCGGCGACTATCTTGGGACCGAACCGGGGCAAGGTGCTGCAGATCAGCGCCCAAGAAATCCGGCTGCGCGAGCTCTTGCAGGACGGGTCTGGGCAGTGGGCGCCCAAGACCACGGTATTGGCTTTATCAGGGGGCGGGAAATGAATGAATCGATGCGCGCGTCGGGCGTGTGGCGGGCGCTAACGATCACCGTGATCATGCTGATGGGCAATGGGCTGGTGTACGCACAGAACGCCTTACTTGGAATGCGTGGCTATGTCCAAAATGGCGTGGAGTTCCTGAGGCTGGATTTTGCGCAAGAGGTACAACAGGCCCCGCGTGGCTTTGTTTTGCAGTCGCCGCCGCGCATCACCTTGGATTTTCCCGGTGTCGAGAACCAATCACCACAGAATAGGTGGGCCTTCAGCACGGAAAAGCTGGAGTCGGCACAGGTTTTTGTGGCGGGCGATAGGGCCCGTGTCGTGATGAACCTCAAGCAAAGTGCGGGGTATGCGAGCTCGGTGGACGGTAAGAGTGTGCTGATCCGCATAGAGTCGGAAACGTCAGTGCCGGCTGCTAGTGCGTCGGTTGCGCCGGCCGCTGCCATGGCTGCATCCGCTGCTCTGGGATCGCAAGCGCAGGCTGCGGCACCGGTTTGGCCGGTCCTGCAGGACATCGATTTCAAACGCGGTGCCCAGGGGGCTGGTATGGTGGTGCTGAAATTGCCGTCGGATCAAACCGTGGCGGATATTCGGCGCCAGGGCACAGGTTTGACGATTGAAATGGACAAGGTGCGCTTGCCTGCTGCGTTGCGCAGGCGTATGGATGTCGGAGATTTCGCCACGCCCGTGCAAACCATCACGAGCACCCAAAACGGGGATCGTGTACGGGTCGCCATCGAGCCCAATGGGAAATGGGATTTCAACTCTTTCCAAATCGGCAACGCATTAACGGTGGAAATCAAGCCGACCGATGCCAAGGCGGTAGAGATCGCGAAAGCGACTGAATCCGGCGGCTACACGGGCCAGAAGCTTTCACTAAACTTCCAGAGCATCGACGTGCGCTCGGTGCTCCAAGTCATTGCGGATTTCACCAAGTTCAACATCGTCACCTCCGACACCGTGACGGGCACGGTGACCCTGCGGCTCGAAGATGTGCCGTGGGATCAGGCCCTGGACATCATCTTGCAGTCCAAGGGTTTGGCGATGCGGAAAAAGGGCAATGTCATCTTGGTCGCCCCCAAAGAAGAAATTGCGACCCGCGAAAAACTGGAGTACGAATCACAGGTCGCGGCGCAAAGCATGGAGCCATTGCTCAACCGGTCTTTTCAAATCAATTACGCCAAAGCCGCTGATGTCGCAGGCAAGCTCAAGGAGACTGCGGGGTCGACGGCAGCGGCTGCTCCGGCAGCGGTATCCACAACCGGCAGCGCTTCGGCGAGCACTCCCGGCGCAGCACCGTCTGCTGCGGCCGCCGTTCCTGCGAGCGACCGCATCATGAGCGCCCGGGGTTCGGTATTTGCCGAACCGCGTACCAACCAGGTTTTTGTGACCGACACCGCGGCGAGCATGGACCGGGTCCAGCAGTTCATTTCCAAAATTGATATTCCCCTGCGGCAGGTTTTGATTGAGGCGCGTCTGGTGGTGGCCAGCGAAAGCTTTGGTAAGTCCTTGGGCGTGAAGCTCGGCGGGATTGACGCGCGGCGGTGGCTCGGCTGCTCGGTGGCAATACGCGCTCCACTTTCGGAACCAATTTGAACAATTCGATCGCCGCATCCGGTCTCACGTCTGGCACCATTTCGGCCACGGATACGTTTTTGAACCTTCCGGCCTCATCGTCTGCTGCAGCGGTACCCTCGATTGCATTCACACTTTTCAATTCTGCGTCCAGCCAGTTGATCGGTCTCGAATTGCAGGCCATTGAAAACAACTCCACGGGTAAAGTCGTCTCAAGCCCACGGGTTCTGACCATGGACCAGCAGGCGGCCGTTGTTTCTCAAGGTATCCAGATTCCTTACACCACCACGTCGACCAATGGAACCAGCACCACGTTTCAGCAAGCGAATCTCAAGCTTGAAGTGACGCCACAAATCACCCCGGACGGAACCCTGGTCCTGACCTTGGATGTGACTAAGGACTCCAAGGGCGAACTGACTGCCGCAGGCTTCGCGATCAACACCAATCGCGTGAAGACACAGGCTTTGGTGGAAAACGGGGGTACGGTGGTGATTGGCGGTGTGTACGAATTGGACGAAACCAATTCAGAGAACAAGGTACCGTTTTTTGGCGACCTCCCCATCATTGGGAATTTGTTCAAAAACAATGCCAAAAGCATCAGCAAAAAAGAGTTGCTGGTGTTCGTCACGCCCAAAATCGTCATGGACAAGAATTTCACCAGCCCCTGAGCGCTCGGGGCCATTGCTGCCCCTGGCAAAGGACTTCTATGCGATCCGCGATGTACGAAAATAGGGGAAATGCGCAGCCAGCGCAGCCGCAAAAGCCCCATGCCTTCCATCCACCGAGTATCTCCAGCCGCCCTGCGCCGCCCCATGATTTTCCTGGTCGGGCCTGCCCGGTTCTGGTAAATCGACGGTGGGCCGGCAACTTGGGCGGCGCTTGCGAATCCCGTTTATTGACTCCGATCAGGCGATTGAGATGCGCCTGGGTTGCACCATCCGCGCGTTCTTTGAGCGCGAAGGCGAAGCGGCTTTTCGCGAGGTGGAGGCGCAGGTGATTGACGGCCTGACTTTGGATGGCCCCCGCATTTTGGCAACCGGTGGCGGGGCGGTTCTGCGGCCCGAGAACCGGCGCTGCCTGCGGGAACGCGGTTACGTGGTGTACCTCAAGTCACAACCCGAGGAACTGTTGCGCCGGGTCCGCCATGACGCCAAGCGCCCGCTGCTCCAGGTCGCCGATCCTTTGCAGCGACTGCGGGAACTATTCGCGATCCGTGACCCGCTGTACCAGGAGATTGCGCATTGCACGGTGGAGACCGGTCGGCCCTCGGTGGGCAATCTGGTGCAAACCGTGTTGTCGCAGTTGGCGCTGGACGGCCTGATTGACTCGCCAGACGCGCCGGGTTCTGCGAAGCTCGCGTAGCGCAGGGCATTGGCCCGTACCCGTTCGCTTGCGCCTAAACTTGGCCTCCATGACCACCTCCGCTCTCCCACCCGCAGCATCCAGCGTTGTCATTGACCTTGGCGAACGCAGCTACGCCATTGCGATAGGCACGGGTTTGATCGGCCAGGCGGCCACCTATGCGGATCTTCCGCGCGCCAGCCAGGCGCTCATCGTCAGCAATACGACGGTTTCGCCCCTGTATGCAGAGCGGGTCCGCGCAGCACTGAGCGCCCACTACCCGCAAGTCCATGTGCTGTCTCTGCCAGATGGTGAGGCGTTCAAGACCTGGGAGACGTTGCAGCTGATTTTTGACGCCTTGCTGAGCCATGGTTGCGACCGCAAAACCGTGTTGTTTGCGCTGGGCGGCGGCGTCGTGGGAGATATGACGGGCTTTGCAGCGGCCAGCTTCATGCGTGGCGTGCCTTTTGTGCAGATTCCCACCACCTTGCTGGCGCAGGTAGATTCCTCGGTCGGCGGCAAGACCGGCATCAACCACCCGCTGGGCAAAAACATGGTCGGGGCCTTCTACCAACCGCACCGGGTGATCTGCGACCTCGACACCCTGCAAACCCTGCCGTCGCGCGAACTCAGCGCGGGGCTGGCCGAAATCATCAAATACGGGCCCGATTGCGGACACGGTGTTTTTGGATTGGATTGAAGCGAACTTGCCGGATTTGCTGGCCCGCGCGCCGCAGGCGTTGGCGCATGCGGTGCGGCGCAGCTGTGAAATCAAGGCCTGGGTGGTGGCGCAGGACGAGCGCGAGGCCGGGCTGCGCGCCATTCTGAATTTTGGCCACACCTTTGGCCACGCCATTGAAGCCGGCATGGGTTACGGCGCGTGGTTGCACGGCGAGGCTGTGGGCTGCGGCATGGTGATGGCAGCGCGTTTGTCCGCCGCTTTGGGCATGGTGGACGCGGCTTTTGCCGAGCGCCTGGTGCTGCTGGTAGCCGCTGCAGGCCTGCCGGTGAAAGGACCCGTGTTGGACCCTATCGATAACGCCGGCCGCTATCTGGCCCTGATGCGCTTGGACAAAAAAGCCCAGGCCGGCGCCATCACCTTTGTGCTGATCGACGGGCCAGGCCGCGCCGTGATGCGCGAAGCGCCCGAGGCTCTGGTGCGCGAAGTGATCGACTTCTGCTGCGCCGCCTGATGCTCGCGCCCTACGCTTGCGACCCGGCCCACAGCCGTGGCCGACGTTATCCGCAAAGCGCCGCGCCCACCCGCACCGAGTTCCAGCGCGACCGCGACCGCATCGTCCATTCCAGCGCCTTTCGCCGTTTGGTCTACAAAACCCAGGTGTTTTTGAACCACGAGGGCGACCTGTTCCGTACCCGCATGACGCATTCGCTGGAGGTGGCCCAATTGGGCCGGTCCATGGCGCGTACGCTGGGATTGAACGAAGACCTGGTGGAGGCGATCGCGCTGGCCCATGATCTGGGTCATACACCCTTTGGCCACGCCGGGCAGGATGCGCTGCACGACTGCATGCGCGACTGGGGTGGCTTTGAGCACAATTTGCAAAGCCTGCGGGTGGTCGACCAGCTGGAGCAGCGTTACCCGGAGTACGACGGCTTGAACCTGTGCTTTGAGACCCGCGAAGGCATTTTGAAGCACTGCTCCGCTGCCAATGCCCGCTCCCTAGAAGCGCAGGAGCCACGGTACGCCGATGCGCAGGGCGGAGTAGGCGCACGCTTTTTGCTGCGCCAGCAGCCCAGCTTGGAGGCGCAGTTGTGCAACTTGGCCGACGAAATCGCCTACAACGCCCACGACATCGACGACGGCGTGCGCTCGGGTCTGATCACCCTGGAGCAGGTGCGCGAGGTGCCCCTGTTTGCCCGTTTTTCTGACGAAGCCCTGCGCGAGCAGCCGCAGCTGGGCGCACCGGCCAACCGCAAGCGCTGGCTGTACGAATCCATCCGGCGCATGCTCAGCGCGCAGGTGTATGACGTGATCGAGTCGACCCGCGCGGAAATCGTGGCACACCAGGTACGCGATCTTGCCGGTGTCCGTGCCGCAGCGCCCTTGGTGGTTTTTTCCGCTGCCATGGTGGAGGAGGCGCGGGTGCTCAAAGCCTTTTTGTTGCGCGCTTTGTACCGCCACCCCAACGTGGTGGAAAAAATGGATGCGGCACGCGAAGTGGTCAGCGGACTTTTTGCGCTGTACATCGAGTCCCCGGATCAAATGGCTGCGCCGGGTATGGCCTTGGATAGCACCATGGATGTCGTTTTGCAGCGCCGTGTCGCCGACTACGTGGCCGGTATGACCGACCGCTTTGCCCTGCGCGAGCATGAGCGGCTGACCGGCAAGCGACTGCTGGTATGAGTGCGCAAACGCTGGATGATTCCCGCGTCCTGGCCCAGACCCGGCGCTGGTTGGAGCGCGCGGTGGTGGGTTTGAATTTGTGCCCATTTGCCAAGAGCGTTTACGCCAAGGAGCAGGTGCACTATGTTGTTTATGACGGCGTCGACGAGGTGGAATTTATGGCGCTTCTGCGCGGCCAGTTGGCCGAACTCGATGCCAGCGACCCGCAGCAGCGCGACACCACGCTGCTGATTGCCCCGCTGCTATCTCCCGAGTTTCTGGATTTCAATGCGATGCTGGCGCGGGCGCAGCGCGTTCTGCGCAAGTCGGGATTGGAAGGCGTATTACAGATTGCCAGCTTTCACCCGAAGTATGTGTTCGCCGACGCAGCCTCCGAGGACATGGCCAATTACACCAACCGCGCGCCGTTTCCGATGCTGCATCTGCTGCGGGAAGATTCGGTGTCCCGCGCCGTGGCGGCGTACCCGCAAGCGCAGGAAATTTATGGCCGCAACATTACGACCTCTGCGGGCGCTGGGCCCTTCGGGTTGGCAAGCTTTGGAATGCGGTCCCTTGGTATGAAAACCCGCGCTGCTGAAAAAACCGATACCGCGCTTGCAGGAGCTTTTGCGCCCCGGGCAGTCCATTGCCTTGCTGCAGGAACTGCATATCCTGACCCGCGAGGGCAAGCTGAACCAGGACTCTCGGCGCAAACTCAAGCAGGTCAACCACCTGTTTGGCTTTATCGAAAAAATACTGCAAGAGCTGCCCGCGTCCCCCAATGGCCCGACTGTGGTGGACCACGGAGCGGGCAAGTCCTACCTCGGATTTGTCGTGTACGACTTGCACATCAAAGCGCTGGGTCAGGGGCACATTTACGGCGTTGAATCGCGCAGCGAACTGGTTGAGGCTTCGCAGGCGCTGGCGCAGCGCCTGGGCTTTGACCGCATGCGCTTTCTCAATACCAGCGTCGCCGCTTCGGCGCACAGCGACGTGTTACCCGCACAGATTGACCTGGTCACAGCCTTGCATGCCTGTGACACCGCCACCGATGACGCCATTGCTTTTGGCCTGGCCAAACAGGCCCGCGCCATGGTTTTGGTCCCTTGTTGCCAGGCCGAAGTCGCAGCCTGTCTGCGACAAGGCAAGGGCTTGAACCTGAAGCGAAACGCGCTGGCCGAGTTGTGGCGCCACCCTTTGCATACCCGTGAGATGGGGAGCCAGCTCACCAATGTGCTGCGTTGTCTGTACCTGGAAGCCATGGGCTACACGGTCACGGTGACCGAATTGGTGGGGTGGGAGCACAGCATGAAAAACGAACTCATCCTGGCACGCCATACCGGCCGCCCCAGTACCAGCGCCGCAGCGCGTTTGGTGGAGTTATTAGAGGTTTTTGGGCTGGAGCCACTGCTTCACACACGGTTTGCAATGCCCATGCACAATTCAGGGCCTGCACCTGTGCAGTTTGCTGAAGTGTAGGTTTTGGCTATGGATTTACAGGAGGATTTCTTATGAACTATCGTTTTTTCCCATCAGGCTGGTTGAAGCTAGCGGCTGCCGGTCTAGCGATCGTATTGGGGGGCTGTGCCACCAGCGACCCTGACATCATCTCCAGAGATAACGCCCAAACCATGTCGCAGGTACTCGACGGCGTGGTGCTCAGCGTTCGCCAGGTTACGGTGGACGGCAGCCAAAGCGGCGTCGGAGGTGTGGTGGGGGGTGTTGTGGGTGCCATTGGAGGCTCTGCTGGAAGTGGCGTGCAACGTGAAAGCCAGGTTCTGGGGCTTCTCGGTGCGGTTGCCGGTGCCGCCGCGGGCAACGCCGCCGAGCGCTTGGTGACCAAAGAGGAAGCCATCGAAATCCTGGTCCAGCTCAAAGGCGGCGAGCGCCGCGCCATCGTCCAGGCCAAGGGCTCTCAGGCTTTTCAACCTGGCGACGCGGTCATCATCGTCACCACCGGCAACAAGGTCCGCGTGACCAAAGCCCCAAAATAATCGGGGTCAGATTCCGATTATTCTTGCGGGATGGCCCGCCTTCCGAGACTCACGCTCACCGATTACCCGCACCACGTCATTTTGCGGGGTAACAACCGCCAGATGATTTTCTCTGGCGAGTCGGACATGCGGCGCATGCTCAGCCTGCTGGAGGAGCACAGCTTGGCGCAGGGTCTGGATGTGCATGCCTATGTGCTCATGGACAACCACATGCACCTGTTGCTCACGCCCCGGCGGGATGGGGCTTTGTCTTTGATGATGCAGGCCGTTGGCCGTAGTTACGTGCGGGCCTACAACCAGGCGCATGGCCGCACCGGCACCTTGTGGGAGGGGCGCTACCGCTCGTCTGTGATCCAGACCGAGCGCTATTTGCTGACCTGCATGGCCTATATCGACTTGAATCCGGTGCGCGCAGGTATGGTTCAGGCGCCGGAAGATTACCCCTGGTCCAGCCACGCGCATTACACGGGTCGGCAACATCAGCGCCTGTTGACGCCGCCTGCGCTTTACTGGGAATTGGGCAATACGCCCTTTGCGCGGGAAGCGGCTTACGTCGACTTGGTGCGCGGCGGCATTGCGGAACACCAGCAGCGCGAATTGACTGCGGCCACGCTCAGCGGGTGGGCGTTGGGCGATCCCGGCTTCTTGACAGACTTGGAGAGCCAAACACCACGTCGTACCCGGCCGGGTAAGGCTGGACGGCCGCCTATTGATCCGTCCCCAATTAAATAACTGGCATGACTAAGGGGCATTAATTGGGATCTGACCCCGATTAATTTTGTCATCACCCCGGGGTGATTAGGGTATTCTCTATGCCCTTGTCGAGTTTTCAGGAGTAGCACATGACGACCGCCGCCGAAATTGAGTACCTGCAGGCGCAGGGTTTGTACAGCGCAGCGGATGAGCATGACGCTTGCGGCGTGGGCTTTGTGGCCCATATCCGGGGCCAGCGCAGCCACAGCATTGTTCGCAGCGCCCTGCAAATTCTGGAGAACCTGGACCACCGTGGCGCGGTAGGGGCGGACGAATTGATGGGCGACGGTGCCGGCATCTTGATCCAGCTGCCGGACGCGCTGTACCGCGAAGAAATGGCTGCGGCCGGTGTCACGCTGCCGCCGCCAGGTGAATATGGCGTGGGCATGATCTTTCTGCCCAAGGAGCAGGCCTCACGCATGGCCTGCGAGCAGGAGATGGAGCGGGCCATCCGCGCCGAAGGCCAGGTTTTTCTGGGTTGGCGCGATGTGCCTATCAACGCCGAGATGCCCATGTCCCCCACCGTGCGCGCCAAAGAGCCGGTGATTCGCCAGGTTTTCATTGGCCGCGGCAATGACGTGATCGTGCAAGACGCTCTGGAGCGCAAGCTGTATGTGATCCGCAAAACCGCCAGCGCGGCGATCCAGCATCTCAACCTCAAGCACGGCAAAGAGTATTACGTGCCCAGCATGTCCAGCCGCACCGTGATTTACAAAGGCCTGCTGTTGGCAGATCAGGTGGGCACCTATTTCCACGATTTGCTCGACGCCCGCTGCGTTTCGGCGCTGGGCCTGGTACACCAGCGTTTTTCCACCAACACCTTCCCTGAGTGGCCGCTGGCCCACCCCTACCGCTATGTGGCGCACAACGGCGAGATCAACACCGTCAAGGGTAATTACAACTGGATGAAGGCGCGCGAAGGCGTGATGTCCTCGCCAGTGCTCGCCGCCGACCTGCAAAAACTCTACCCCATCAGCTTTGCCGGCCAATCCGACACGGCCACCTTTGACAACTGCCTGGAGCTGCTGACCATGGCGGGCTACCCGATCAGCCAGGCCATGATGATGATGATTCCCGAGCCCTGGGAAAACCACACCACCATGGACCCGCGCCGCCGCGCGTTCTACGAGTACCACGCCGCCATGCTCGAGCCCTGGGACGGCCCGGCCTCCATCGTGTTCACCGACGGACGCCAGATCGGCGCGACGCTGGACCGCAACGGCCTGCGCCCCTCGCGCTACTGCATCACCGACGACGACTTGGTGATCATGGCGTCTGAGTCCGGCGTGCTGCCGGTGCCGGAAAACAAAATCGTGCGCAAATGGCGGCTGCAGCCCGGCAAGATGTTCCTGATCGATCTGGAGCAGGGCCGCATGATTGATGACGACGAGCTCAAGTCCGGTCTGGCCAACAGCAAGCCCTACAAGCAGTGGATTGACAACCTGCGCATCAAACTCGATGACGTGGCGGCAGTCGGCTCCGTGGACGCGGGCGAGACCACGGACGTCAGCTTGCTGGACCGCCAGCAGGCCTTTGGCTTTACCCAGGAAGACGTGAAATTTTTGATGGCCCCTATGGCGGCAGCTGGCGAAGAAGCGCTGGGCTCCATGGGCAACGACAGCCCGCTGGCCGTGCTGTCGGACAAAAACAAGCCGTTGTACAACTACTTCAAGCAGCTTTTCGCCCAGGTGACCAACCCGCCCATTGACCCGATCCGCGAAGCCATCGTGATGTCGTTGGTCTCCTTCATAGGCCCCAAGCCCAACCTGCTGGATATCAACCAGGTCAACCCGCCCATGCGGCTCGAAGTCTCGCAACCCGTGCTGGACTTCGCCGATATGGCGAAGTTGCGCGATATTGCGCAGTACACCCACGGCAAATTCCGCAGCACCACCTTGGACATCACGTACCCGCTGCTGTGGGGTCACGAGGGGGTTGAAGCCAAACTGGCCTCCCTGTGCGCGCAAGCGGTGGACGCCATTCGCAGCGGCCACAACATTCTGATCATCAGCGACAAAGGCGTGGGGCCTGACAAGGTCGCCATTCCTGCGTTGATGGCGCTGTCTGCGATCCACCAGCATCTGGTCAGCGAAGGTTTGCGTACCACCGCCGGACTGGTCGTCGAAACGGGCACCGCGCGTGAGGTGCACCATTTCGCCGTGCTCGCCGGTTACGGTGCTGAGGCGGTGCATCCCTATTTGGCGATGGAAACCCTGGTGCAGTTGCACCACAAGCTCAGTGGCGATCTGGGCGCGGACAAGGCGATTTACAACTACATCAAAGCCATCGGCAAGGGCCTGTCGAAAATCATGTCCAAGATGGGCGTGTCCACCTACATGAGCTACTGCGGCGCGCAGTTGTTCGAGGCGATCGGCCTGTCCAGCGAGACCGTGAACAAGTACTTCACCGGCACGCCAAGTCGGGTTGAAGGCATAGGTGTTTTTGAGATTGCCGAAGAAGCCATCCGCATGCACCACGCCGCGTTCAGCGCCGACCCGGTGCTGGCCAACGCACTCGATGCCGGTGGCGAGTACGCCTGGCGCGCGCGCGGCGAGGAGCATATGTGGACGCCTGATGCGATCGCCAAATTGCAGCACAGCACCCGCGCCAACAATTTCAACACCTACAAGGAATACGCCCAGATCATCAACGACCAGAGCCGCCGCCACTTGACCTTGCGCGGCTTGTTCGAGTTCAAGATCGATCCGGCCAAAGCGATTGCGGTGGACGAGGTGGAGAGTGCTACCGAGATCGTCAAGCGCTTTGCCACGGGGGCCATGTCGCTGGGATCGATTTCGACCGAGGCCCACGCCACGCTGGCGATTGCCATGAACCGCATCGGCGGCAAGAGCAACACCGGCGAGGGCGGCGAAGACCCGGCGCGCTACCGCAACGAGCTCAAAGGCATTCCGATCACCCAAGGCCAGACCATGTCGGACCTGTTGGGCAAGGATTTGTTCGAGGTGGATTACCCGCTGAATGCCGGGCGACTCGATGCGCTCCAAAATCAAGCAAGTGGCCTCAGGCCGCTTTGGCGTGACGGCTGAATACCTCTCCAGCGCAGACCAGATCCAGATCAAGATGGCGCAGGGTGCCAAGCCGGGCGAGGGCGGTCAACTGCCGGGTAACAAGGTCTCCAACTACATCGGCATGCTGCGTTACTCGGTGCCGGGCGTGGGCCTGATTTCACCGCCGCCGCACCATGACATTTATTCCATCGAAGACCTGGCGCAGCTGATCCATGACCTGAAAAACGTAGCACCCAAAGCGAGTATCAGCGTCAAACTGGTGTCTGAAATTGGTGTGGGCACGGTGGCTGCTGGTGTGACTAAATGCAAGAGCGACCACATCGTGATTGCCGGACACGATGGCGGCACGGGTGCCTCGCCCTGGTCGTCGATCAAGCATGCGGGCAGCCCGTGGGAAATCGGTCTGGCAGAAACCCAGCAAACCCTGGTGCTTGAACCGCTTGCGCGGCCGCGTGCGGGTGCAGGCCGACGGCCAGATGAAAACCGGACGCGATGTGGCGATTGGTGCGCTCTTGGGCGCCGATGAATTCGGCTTCGCGACCGCGCCGCTGGTGGTCGAGGGCTGCATCATGATGCGCAAGTGCCATCTCAACACCTGCCCGGTCGGTGTGGCCACCCAGGACCCGGATTTGCGGAAAAAATTTGCGGGCAAGCCCGAGCACGTGGTGAACTATTTCTTCTTCGTAGCCGAAGAAGTGCGCCAGATCATGGCGCAGCTGGGTATCCGCAGGTTCGACGACATGATAGGCCGGGCTGATCTGCTGGACACCCGCAAAGGGATTGACCATTGGAAAGCCAGCGGACTGGACTTCAGCCGCATATTCGCCATGCCGCCAGTGCCCGCCAATGTGCCGCGCTTCCATTGCGAAAGCCAAGCGCATGGCTTGGACAAAGGCTTGGACAACCTGTTGATTGCCAAGAGCCGCGACGCCATTGACAAGGGTCAGCGCGTGCAGTTCATGGAAGTGGCGCGCAATGTCAACCGCTCTGTGGGCGCCATGCTCTCCGGGGCGGTGACCCAGGTGCATCCGGAAGGCTTGCCCGACGACACGATCCGCATCCAGCTGGAGGGTACCGGCGGCCAGTCCTTCGGTGCGTTCTTGTGCAAAGGCATCACGCTGTACTTGATTGGTGATGCCAACGACTACACCGGCAAAGGCCTGTCCGGCGGCCGCGTGGTTGTGCGCCCGAGCATTGATTTCCGGGGTGACGCCTTGCGCAACACGATTGTGGGTAACACCGTGATGTACGGTGCTACGGCGGGCGAAGCCTTTCTCAGTGGGGTGGCCGGTGAGCGCTTTGCGGTGCGCCTGTCGGGAGCGACTGCGGTGGTCGAGGGAACCGGCGACCACGGTTGCGAATACATGACGGGCGGTACTGTGCTGGTGCTGGGCCAAACCGGGCGCAACTTTGCTGCCGGTATGAGCGGTGGCATCGCCTATGTGTATGACGAGGACGGACAGTTCGCCAGCCGCTGCAATACGGCCATGGTGGACCTCAAGACCGGTACTGCCGGCGCAAGAGCAGGAGCACAGCATGGACCGCGGTATCTGGCATCTGGGCGACACCGACGAGGCGACCGTGCGCCGTCTGCTGGCCGAACACAACCGCTGGACTGGCAGCAAGCGGGCCCGCGCCTTGTTGGACGACTGGGATGCCGCCCGCGCGAAATTCGTCAAGGTCTTCCCCAAGGAATACCAACGCGCGCTGGCAGAGATCCACGCTAAAAAGACAGCGACGCAGACCGTGGCCGGATAAGCCGCTTCAGCACAGTATCGAGCAAGGAATAGACCATGGGAAAGATTACCGGTTTCAAAGAGTTTGAGCGCATCGAAGAGGGCTATAAGCCTGTCCCCGAGCGGGTCAAAAACTACGCGGAGTTTGTCATTGCGCTCAGCCCCGAACAGGCCAAGGTGCAGGGCGCGCGCTGCATGGATTGCGGCACACCGTTTTGCAACAACGGCTGCCCCGTTAACAACATCATTCCCGATTTCAACGAGTTGGTGTTCCAAAACGACTGGCGTGCGGCCATCGATGTTTTGCACAGCACCAATAATTTCCCGGAATTCACCGGCCGCATTTGCCCGGCCCCTTGCGAGGCCGCGTGCACTTTGAATGTGAATGACGACGCGGTGGGAATCAAATCCATCGAACACGCCATCATCGACCGGGCCTGGGCTGAAGGCTGGGTGAGCCCCCAAGCGCCTGCGCACAAAACGGGCAAAAGTGTCGCTGTGGTCGGCTCCGGGCCGGCCGGTCTGGCAGCGGCCCAGCAACTCGCCCGCGTGGGGCATGCGGTCACGGTGTTCGAGAAGAACGACAGGGTGGGTGGCTTGCTGCGCTACGGCATTCCGGACTTCAAGATGGAGAAGTCGCACATCGACCGGCGCGTGGAGCAGATGCAAGCCGAGGGCGTGGTCTTTCGTACCGGCGTCATGGTGGGCGAATGGCCCCAGGACTCGAAAGTGACCAATTGGTCCAAAGAGACTGTGAGCGCCAGCCAGTTGCAAACCGAATTCGACGCTGTCTTGCTGACCGGCGGCTCGGAGCAGTCGCGGGACCTGCCGGTGCCCGGCCGTGATTTGGCCGGCATCCATTTCGCGATGGAGTTCCTGCCCCAACAAAACAAGGTCAATGCGGGCGACAAGCTCAAAGCCCAGCTGCGTGCGGATGGCAAACACGTGGTGGTCATCGGCGGCGGCGACACCGGCAGCGATTGCGTGGGCACCTCCAACCGCCACGGCGCGGTCGAGGTTGTGCAGTTCGAAGTCATGCCCGAGCCACCGGTGGAAGAAAACCGCCCTATGACCTGGCCCTACTGGCCCCTCAAGCTGCGCACCAGCTCCAGCCACGAAGAGGGATGCGAGCGCGAATTCGCGATTTCCACCAAGGAGTTTGTGGGCGCGAAGGGCAAGGTCACCGGCGTGAAAACCGTGCGGGTCGAGTGGCAGGGCGGAAAAATGGTGGAAGTTCCCGGCTCCGAAAAAATCGTCAAAGCCGACCTGGTCTTGCTCGCCATGGGCTTTGTCAACCCGGTTGCCAGTGTGCTGAGCGCGTTTGGCGTGACCAAAGATGCCCGGGGCAACGCCCGCGCGCACACGGACGAAGGCGGATATGGGACCAATGTGCCCAAAGTGTTTGCCGCTGGCGATATGCGGCGTGGACAGTCGCTGGTTGTGTGGGCGATTCGTGAGGGCCGGCAGGCGGCGCGCTCGGTCGACGCTTTCCTGATGGGTAGCAGCGTCTTACCGCGCTAGGCGGCGAACTTTGCGGGCTTGGCTTGGTGGCTTGTGGGGCGGGCGCGGCATCACAAAACTCATTGATAATGGTTGTTGTCACGCCGCTCCCGGCGTCAGCATCAGCGCTCTACATGCCAAGTACGCATCCACTTCCACTGGTTGAACTGAAAGAAGTTTGCTTCGGCTACGGCGCGCGGCGTATTCTGGATGGCGTCAGTTTGTCGATTCCCAGAGGAAAAGTCACCGCGCTCATGGGGGCTTCAGGAGGCGGAAAAACCACGGTTTTGCGCCTCATTGGCGGACAGTACCGCGCCCAAAGCGGGCAGTTGTTGTTGGCTGCTCCACAGGGCAGCACCCAGGCGCAGCAGGACGTCGGGACACTGGATCAGGATGCCTTATTCGCCGCCCGCCGCCGCATGGGCATGTTGTTCCAGTTTGGCGCCTTGTTCACCGACCTGAGTGTTTTTGACAATGTGGCGTTTCCCTTGCGCGAACACACGGATTTGCCACCGGCCATGCTGCGCGACATTGTGCTGATGAAGCTCAATGCGGTGGGCCTGCGCGGCGCGCGTGACCTGATGCCCGTCTGAAATTTCCGGTGGCATGGCCCGACGGGTAGCACTGGCCCGCGCCATTGCGCTGGACCCGGAATTGCTGATGTACGACGAACCTTTCGCCGGCCTGGACCCGATTTCCCTGGGAACCACTGCGCGGCTGATTCGCAAGCTCAACGATGCTATGGGCCTGACCAGCGTGGTGGTGTCCCATGACCTGCATGAAACCTTCCAGATTGCCGACCACGTGGTGATACTGGCCAACGGCAAGGTCGCTGCTGCCGGTACGCCCGATGAAGTACTCCAGAGCACGGACCCGCTGATCCACCAGTTTGTCAACGCGCTGCCCACCGGTCCGGTGGCGTTCCATTACCCGGCCAGCCCGCTGGTCGAAGACTTCGGCGTGGAGCGATTCGGGTGAAATCGCCTGCACGCAGCCGCTGGCATCCCGCCGAGATCGGTTTTTCTTCGCGTACGGCCTTGGCTGACTGGGGTTACGGCGCGCGCTTGTTTGCCCGCCTTGTGTGGCCCGGCACCGCCTTGTTGCGCAGGCCGCGGCTGGTGACGGACCAAATCCATTACATGGGCAACTACTCATTGGCCATCATCGTGGTGTCGGGCACCTTTGTGGGCTTCGTTCTGGCCTTGCAGGGCTATTACACCTTGCAGCGATATGGTTCGGCGGAAGCACTGGGCCTTTTGGTCGCCTTGAGCCTGGTGCGTGAACTCGGCCCGGTCATCGCCGCGCTCTTGTTTGCCGGACGTGCTGGGACCTCGCTGACCGCGGAGATTGGTCTGATGAAGGCGGGCGAGCAGCTCAGCGCGATGGAGATGATGGCGGTGGATCCCGTGCGGCGCATTCTGGCCCCGCGCTTTTGGGGCGCAGTGATTGCCATGCCCCTGCTGGCAGCCATTTTTTCGGCGATGGGCATACTTGGTGGATGGCTGGTCGGCGTGGTGATGATTGGTGTCGATGCGGGCGCTTTCTGGAGCCAGATGCAAAGCGGCGTGGACGTGTGGGCCGATGTCGGTAACGGCGTCCTGAAAAGTGTGATTTTTGGTTTGGCGATCAGTTTTATTGCGCTGCTGCAAGGGTTTGTGGCCCAGCCTACCCCCGAGGGTGTGTCGCTGGCTACCACCCGCACGGTGGTCCTGGCGTCGCTGACGGTGCTGGCCCTGGATTTTGTGTTGACCGCTTTGATGTTCAGTATCTAGGGAAGACAAGCGCTATGGAACGTTCGAAAAATGATGTGTGGGTGGGCTTGTTTGTCCTATTGGGCGTGCTTGCTTTGGTATTTTTGGCACTGAAGTCCGCCAATTTGCTGAGCTTCCAATGGGCCACGACCTACCAGGTCAGCGCCCGTTTTGACAACATTGGCGGCCTCAAACCCAAAGCCCCTGTGAAAGCCAGCGGCGTTGTGGTCGGTCACATCGACACCATACGCTTCGATGACAAGAGCTACCAGGCGCAGGTCACGTTGCGCATGGACCAGCGCTACGCGTTTCCGAAGGACAGCGCCTTGAAAATTTTGACCAGCGGCCTGCTTGGAGAGCAGTACATCGGCATTGAGGCCGGTGCCGGGGCCGACAATCTGGTGGAGGGCGACACCATCAGCCAGACCCAGTCTGCAGTGGTTCTGGAGAACCTCATCAGCCAGTTTTTGTACAGCAAGGCCGCTGACGGTCCGTCCAGCGGGGGCAGTAAATGAATCTGGCGCTGGAGGCACCTGTGTTGCGTCGCGCTCATGGTCTTGTCGGGCTGCGCCACGGTGCAAACCCCGGACGCGCGCGACCCCTGGGAATCCATGAACCGCAGCGTTTTCAGTTTCAATGACAAGCTGGATCGCATCGTACTCAAGCCGGTCGCCACCGTGTACCGCGATGTGGTGCCCAGTTTTGCCCGCAAAGGCGTGCACAACTTTTTCGGTAACTTGAGCGATGTCTGGTCGGCGGTGAACAACGCTTTGGCCGGACGCAAGAAGGAAACCGGAGACAGCATCAGCCGGGTGTTTGTCAACAGCACGGTCGGGGTTTTGGGGCTGTTTGATGTGGCCACGGATCTGAAGATCGAGCGCCACAAGGCCGACTTTGGAACCACCCTGGGGCGCTGGGGCGTCCAACCCGGGCCTTATGTGGTGTTGCCGCTGTTAGGGCCGAACACCTTGCGCGGGGTTGCTGCTTTCCCAGTGGATTACAGCGCCAACCTCACCAACCAGTTCTCGGAAGCCGCCACGCGCGACACCCTGACCTTGCTGAATGTAGTGGACACCCGTGCCACGTATTTGGGTGCCAGCAACGCGGTGGATGGCGCTGCGCTGGATGGCTATTCATTTATTCGGGATGTGTATTTGCAGCGCCAACGATATTTGCAATACGATGGCAACCCGCCCGATGAAGACCCGCCGGCGGATGTTGAGCCCCAACCTTGAATGCATATGGAGAATCGCGATGGCAGTAGATAGAGCGCGTTTGCGTTGCTGGGTTTTGTTTTTGAGTGTGTGGATGCTGCTGCCCCTGGCCGCGCTCGCCCAGGACGAGGCGCCCGAGGCATTCGTGAAGCGTGTCTCGATCGATGTGTTGGAGAGCATCAAGGCCGATAAGGGCATGCGCAATGGCGATGTGAACCGGGTCATGGCATTGGTCGACACCCGGATCATGCCCAACCTGGACTTTGCGCGCATGACAGCTTCGGCTGTGGGCCCGGCATGGCGGCAGGCCAGCCCTGAACAGCGGACGCGCCTGCAGGAAGAGTTCAAAATTTTGTTGACCCGTACCTATTCCGGTGCCTTGGCGCAGGTTGGGGACCAGTCGGTTGAAGTGAAGCCGCTGCGCGGAAGCGCGGACGATAAGGAATTGGTGGTGCGCACCGATGTCAAAAATGGCGGTGACGTGATCCAAATGGACTACCGTTTGGTCAAAACCCCGGGCCAGGGTTCGGGTTGGAAAATTTACAACCTCAACGTCATGGGCGTCTGGCTCGTGGATACCTACAGAACGCAGTTTGCCCAGGAAATCAATGCCAAAGGACTGGACGGATTGATCGCCAGTTTGTCGGAGCGCAACAAGTCCAACGCCAAAAAATAAGCGCTCGCCATGGACTTATCCCTGCCCGCTACCCTGACGCATGCACATGCGACGGTGCAACTGGCCCGATGGGAGTCGCAGCTGTCCCGCTTGCGTGGGGAGCCTGTGACAGTGGATTGCGCGGCCCTTGCGCATTTTGATTCTGCCGCCCTTGCGCTGGTCTTGGAGCTGGCCCGCCGCGCGCGTGCGCGTGGATCTGCATTTCAGTTGCGTGGCGTTCCGCAGCGACTGCATGACCTCGCTGCGGTCTACGGCCTCGAAACCATCTGGCACTGAGTTGCCCCAGCCGCTGGGCCAGCCCGCTGGTAGACCCCACGGGTAAAATCTTCGGTTTTCATGCCCGCGATCTCCTTCCAAGCCGTTTCTAAAAGTTATGCCGCACGGCGATCGGGCGGCAGTCTGCTGGCCGTGGACCGGGTCAGTTTGTCCATTGATCAAGGCGAGTTTTTCGGTTTGCTAGGTCCCAACGGGGCGGGCAAAACGACGCTGATCAGCATGCTGGCCGGCTTGAGCCAACCCACTTCGGGCCAGGTGAGTGTTCTGGGTCACGATGTACAAAAAGACTTTGCGGCTGCCCGACGCCTAGTTGGCATGGTGCCGCAGGAGTTGGTTTTCGATCCTTTTTTCAGCGTGCGCGAGACCTTGCAGATCCAGTCAGGCTATTTTGGCGTCAAGAACAATGGGCCCTGGATCGACGAACTGCTGCATAGCTTGGGCTTGACCGACAAGGCGGACGCCAATATGCGCCAACTCTCAGGCGGTATGAAGCGCCGGGTCCTGGTGGCGCAGGCGCTGGTGCACAAGCCGCCCGTCATCGTGCTCGATGAGCCGACGGCCGGTGTCGATGTAGAACTGCGCCAAACCTTGTGGCAGTTCATTGCCCGCCTTAACCGGGAAGAAGGCCATACCGTATTGCTCACCACCCACTACCTCGAAGAGGCCGAAGCCTTGTGCGGACGTATCGCCATGCTCAAGTCCGGGCGGGTGGTGGCGCTCGATACCACCAGTGAACTGCTGAAGGCCGCGTCCAGCAACGTGCTGCGCTTCAAACTCGATGGTGAGCTACCGGAGGCCTTGCGCCCGCGGGCCCGCGTCACCGGGCGCATCGTGCAGTTTCCCGCTCACAACGCCGCCGACATTGAGCAGTACCTGAGCGCCGTGCGCCAGGCGGGTTTGCAGGCGCAGGACGTGGAAATCCGCAAGGCCGACCTGGAAGACGTGTTTTTGGAAGTGATGCAAAAAAATAATCCGGTCACCCTGGAAGGGGCTCAGGCATGACCGGCTTGCAAACCCTCATATACAAAGAGGTGCTGCGATTTTGGAAGGTCGCCTTCCAAACGATTGGCGGCCCGGTACTCAATGCCATGCTGTATCTGCTGATATTTGGCCATGCCTTGCAAGACCATGTGAAGGTGTACGACAACGTGAGCTACACCGCCTTTTTGGTGCCAGGTCTGGCGATGATGAGCCTGCTGCAAAACGCGTTTGCGAATAGCTCGTCCTCCTTGATTACCAGCAAGATGATGGGCAACCTGGTTTTTCTGATGCTCTCGCCTCTGTCCCACCGCGACTGGTTTATCGCTTACGTGGGAGCGGCGATGGTGCGCGGTGTGGTGGTGGCCCTGGGTGTGCTGGTGATATCGGCTTTTTTTGTTCCGATCAGCGTTGCACAACCGGTGTGGATGCTGGTTTTTGCACTCATGGGTGCGGCGCTCATGGGTGCCTTGGGTTTGATTGGCGGTTTGTGGGCCGAAAAGTTTGATCAGCTGGCCGCGTTTCAGAATTTCGCCGTCATGCCGATGACGTTTTTGAGCGGCGTTTTTTATTCCATCCATTCGCTGCCGCCCTTTTGGCAGATGGTCAGCCACGTCAATCCTTTCTTCTACATGATTGACGGATTTCGCTTTGGATTTTTTGGCCAGAGCGACGTGTCGCCCTGGTTGAGTTGTGCGGTGGTGGGTGGTGTGTTGCTGGCAGTGTGCGTGGTGGCGCTCCATTTGCTGCGCACCGGCTACAAAATCCGCTCCTAAAACCGCTTCTGATTCACCCACGAACTCCTTATGAACGCAGAACAAATCAAGGCCCTGATTCAAAGTGGATTGGCATGTGACCATTGCGCACGTGGAGGGTGACGGCCGCCACTGGTACGCCACGGTGGTCGCTGCCGCATTCACGGGCAAACGCCCGATTGCGCGCCACCAAATGGTGTATGCCACCTTGGGCGAGCGCATGAAAACCGACGAGATACATGCCTTGTCCATGAAGACCTACACCCCAGCGGAGTGGGCACCAGGCGGAGCCGCACATGGATAAATTGCGCATACGCGGCGGCCACCGTTTGCATGGTGAAGTGGCGATTTCAGGCGCCAAAAATGCCGCGCTGCCCGAGCTGTGTGCCGCCATCCTGAGCGCGGAGCCGGTGACCCTGCTCAATGTCCCCAGGCTGCAAGATGTCTCCACCATGGTCAAGCTCATACGCAATATGGGTGTTCGGGTGGAGGTTCAAGACGATGGGGTGGTGGTTCTTGACGCGTCGGCTCTGGATAAGCCGGAGGCGCCCTACGACCTGGTCAAAACCATGCGGGCTTCGGTGCTGGCGCTGGGGCCATTGCTGGCGCGCTTCGGCCATGCCAAGGTGTCGCTTACCGGGTGGCTGCGCCATTGGTTCGCGCCCGGTGGACCAGCACATCAAAGGGCTGCAGGCCATGGGCGCGCACATCGTCGTTGAGCATGGCTATATGGTGGCCAGCCTGCAGAGCGGTTTATCCCGTCTGCACGGTGCGCACATCACGACCGACATGGTGACGGTGACCGGCACCGAGAACTTTTTGATGGCCGCCGCCCTGGCCGACGGCGAGACGATTTTGGAAAATGCGGCGCAGGAGCCTGAAATTCCCGATCTGGCCGAGATGCTGATCGCCATGGGCGCGCAGATTGAAGGCCACGGGACCTCGCGCATCCGCATCCGCGGGGTTCAGCAGCTGCACGGTTGCAGCCACCGGGTGGTGGCCGACCGGATTGAGACGGGAACTTTTTTATGCGCCGTTGCTGCTGCCGGCGGTGAAGTGCTGCTGCGCCATGGCCGCGCAGACCACCTCGAGGCGGTGATTGACAAGCTGCGCGAAGCCGGTGCGCAGGTGGAGGCGGTGGACGGCGGCATCCGCATTGGGGTCAACGGCCCGCTGCGCGCGCAGAGCTTCCGCACCCGGGAGTACCCGGGTTTTCCCACCGACATGCAAGCGCAGTTCATGGCGCTCAATTGCGTGGCCGGCGGCACTTCCAAGGTGACCGAGACGATTTTCGAAAACCGTTTTATGCACGTCAATGAGCTGATCCGCTTGGGTGCGCATATCCAAATCGACGGCAAATTGGCGGTGGTGGAAGGTGGTGCGACCCTCTCCGGCGCAACCGTGATGGCCACCGATTTGCGGGCATCTGCATCGCTGGTGATTGCGGGGCTGGTGGCCCAGGGCGAGACGGTGGTCGATCGCATCTACCATCTGGACCGGGGCTACGACCGCATGGAAGCTAAGCTGCGTGCCCTGGGCGCGGATATCGAGCGCATCAAGTAAATTCACCATGCATCCCATGATCACACTGGCACTGTCCAAAGGACGGATTTTTGAAGAAACCCTGCCGCTCTTGCGCGCAGCGGGTATCGAGGTGCTGGACGACCCGGAAACCTCGCGCAAATTGATTCTGCGCACCGGCAACCCCGAGGTGCGTTTGTTGGTGGTGCGCGCCACCGACGTGCCAACCTATGTGCAATACGGCGGCGCTGACCTGGGTATTTCCGGCAAAGACAATCTCATTGAGCATGGCGGCCAAGGTTTGTACCAACCGCTGGACTTGCAAATTGCCAAGTGCCGTATCAGCGTCGCTGCGCCGGCCGCTTTTGACTACACCAGCGCCGTGCGCCAGGGTTCGCGCCTGACGGTGGCCACCAAATATGTGGGCATCGCCCGCGAGTTTTTTGCCTCCAAAGGCGTGCACGTGGACCTGATCAAGCTCTACGGCAGCATGGAACTGGCACCGCTGGTAGGCTTGTCCGACGCCATCGTTGATCTGGTGTCGACCGGCAAAACCTTGAAGGCCAATAACCTGGTGGAGGTCGAGCGCATCATGGACATCAGCTCGCGCCTGGTGGTCAACCAGGCGGCGCTCAAACTCAAGCGCGAGCCGATCCGCCGCATCATTGACGCATTTGCGGCGGCGGTAGCCGCCAGTCAGAACTGACACGCTGCGACCTGTGTATGCCTGCTTCTGATCTTGTTGCCCGCCCGCTGCGTTTGAGCACGGCGCAAGCCGACTTTGAGGCGCTGTTCCAGGCCCGCTTGCACTGGTCGGCGGATACCGATTCCGCGATCGAGTCGCGCGTGGCCGAAATCGTTCTGGATGTGCAGCAGCGCGGCGACGCCGCTGTGTTGGCGTACACCGCGCGTTTTGACGGATTGCATGCCGAGCGCGTGGCCGATCTGGAGATCAGCGCTGGCGATTTGCGCGCTGCTTTTGAAGGCCTGCCCGACTGCGCAACGCGTGGCGCTCCAAACCGCCGCACAGCGCGTGCGCAGCTACCACGAGGCCCAAAAATCTGCGAGCGGCCAGAGCTGGAGTTACCGCGACAGCGACGGCAATTTACTCGGCCAAAAGGTCACGCCGCTGGACCGGGTGGGCATTTATGTGCCAGGCGGCAAAGCCGCCTACCCGTCGAGCGTGCTGATGAACGCGATTCCGGCGCAGGTGGCTGGGGTCGGGCAAATCACCATGGTCGTGCCCACGCCCGTGCGCGCCGGCATGGCGGCGGGGCAGGGCGAGCGCAACCCGCTTGGTGCTGGCCGCAGCCCATGTCGCGGGTGTGCACCGCGTGTTCACCATTGGCGGCGCGCAAGCCGTGGCGGCGCTGGCTTATGGCACGGCGACCATTCCTGCGGTCGACAAAATAACCGGCCCGGGTAACGCCTATGTGGCCGCTGCCAAGCGCCGGGTGTTTGGCAAAGTCGGTATCGACATGATTGCCGGGCCCAGTGAAATTCTGGTGCTTGCCGACGGCAGCACACCGCCAGACTGGGTGGCCATGGACTTGTTCAGCCAGGCCGAGCACGACGAGCTGGCACAAAGCATTTTGTTGTGCCCCGACGCGGCGTATGTCGACGCGGTGCAGGCGTCTATAGACCGTTTGCTGCCAGACATGCCCCGGCGCGAGATCATTGCCGCATCGCTCAACGGGCGCGGCGCCTTGATTTGCACCCGCAGCATGGAAGAGGCCTGCGCCATCAGCAACCGCATTGCGCCCGAGCACTTGGAGGTCAGCAGCGCCGACCCGCACCGCTGGGAGCCTTTGCTGGTGCACGCTGGCGCGATTTTTCTGGGGGCTTACACCAGCGAGAGCCTGGGCGACTACTGCGCCGGACCCAACCATGTGCTGCCCACCAGCGGCACCGCGCGTTTCTCTTCGCCGCTGGGGGTGTATGACTTCCAAAAGCGCAGCAGCATCATCGAAGTCAGCCAGGCCGGTGCCCAGGTGTTGGGGCCGGTGGCTGCCGAGCTGGCCTACGGCGAGGGCTTGCAGGCCCACGCGCGGGCGGCCGAGATGCGCTTGGATCCTTTTCCGAAGTCCTCCGGATGAGCGCGCCACCCAGCCCCTTGGGCGGCATCCGCGCTGACATCCAGGCCATGCATGCCTATGTCGTGCAACCGGCGCTCGACATGCTCAAGCTCGACGCGATGGAGAACCCTTTTCCCTTGCCGCCGGATTTGCAAGCGGCGCTCGGAGAACGCCTGGGTCGCCTGCCCATCAACCGCTATCCGGCCGACTGCATTCCGGCTTTGAAACATGCGCTGGCCGCTTACGTCGATCTGCCGCCGGGCTACGCCTTGATGCTGGGCAACGGCTCCGACGAGTTGATTGCGCTGCTGGCATTGGTCTGCGCCAAGCCGGGGGCGCGGGTGCTCGCGCCCGAGCCGGGCTTTGTGATGTACGCCATGAGCGCGCAGTTGCAGGGCCTGGGCTACACCGGCGTGCCACTCACCGCTGACTTTGAAATTGACGAGTCCGCCATGGCCGATGCGATCGCCCGGGAACAACCGGCGCTGGTTTATCTGGCCTACCCCAACAACCCAACCGCGAATTTGTGGGATGACATGGTCATCCGCCGCCTGATCGCCCAGGTCCGGGCCTATGGTGGGCTGGTGGTGATGGACGAGGCCTACCAGCCTTTTGCCAGCCGCACCTGGCTTGATGAGATCCGACGCGACCCGCAGGCCAACAGCCATGTGCTGCTGCTGCGCACGCTATCCAAGTTTGGCCTGGCTGGCGTGCGTCTGGGCTACTTGCTGGCGCCGCAAGCGCTGGTCCATGAGATCGACAAAGCCCGCCCGCCCTACAACATCAGCGTGCTCAACGCCGAGTGCGCCTTGTTCGCGCTGGAGCACGCGCCCGTATTCGCGGGGCAGGCCGCTGTGATCCGGACCGAGCGCGATCTGCTGCTGGCCAAGCTAGCCGATCTGCCGGATGTGCAGGTCTTCCCCAGCCAGGCCAATATGCTGCTGCTGCGCCTGTCGGGCCCGCCCGGTCGGGCTGCGGCGGTGTTTGAGGGCCTCAAGGCCCGCCGCGTACTGGTCAAGAACGTTTCTACAATGCATCCGCTGCTGGCTAATTGCCTGCGCCTGACGGTGGGCAGCCCCGATCAGAATGCGCAATTGCTGGCCGCCCTGCGCGCCGCGCTCACCCAAGGACAACCATGACCGACCGCACCGCCGAAGTCAGCCGCAACACGGCCGAGACCCGCATCACTGTCAAGCTCAACCTCGACGGCACGGGTAAATCCCAGCTGGCGACGGGCATCGGCTTCTTCGACCACATGCTGGACCAGATTGCCCGCCACGGTCTGATCGATCTGGACATTCAAGCCGTGGGCGATTTGCATATCGATGGCCACCATTTGGTGGAAGATGTGGGCATCACCCTGGGCCAGGCTTTTGCCCAAGCGGTGGGTGACAAAAAAGGCGTGCGACGTTACGGCCACGCCTATGTGCCGCTGGATGAGGCCTTGTCGCGCGTGGTGGTGGACTTGTCCGGCCGACCGGGTCTGGAGCTGAATGTGCCCTTCACCAGCGGCGCCATTGGCGGCTTTGACACCCAACTGGCGCATGAGTTTTTCCAAGGCTTTGTCAACCACGCGGGTATCACCGTGCACATTGACAACCTCAAGGGCAACAACGCCCACCACCAGGCAGAGTCTGTTTTCAAGGCTTTCGCCCGCGCCTTGCGCGCTGCGGTCGAGCTCGATCCGCGCAGCGCGGGTGTGATTCCTTCGACCAAAGGTAGCTTGTAACTCCTCTTGCGCGCATGAATACGGTTGCAGTGGTTGATTACGGCATGGGCAATTTGCGCTCGGTGACGCAGGCCGTTATCCACGCGGCCCACGGTCTACCCATTGAAGTGGTCTGGGCGCGCACGCCCGCCGAGGTGATGGCCGCGCAGAGGGTGGTCTTGCCCGGTCAAGGCGCGATGCGCGACTGCATGCAGGAATTGGGCGACAGCGGCATGCGCGAGGCTGTTGTGCACGCCGCAGCCCACAAACCCCTGCTGGGGGTCTGTGTGGGGATGCAAATGCTGCTGGACCACAGCGAAGAACAAGACACGCCCAGCCTGGGGTTGATGGCCGGGCAGGTGCGCAAATTCGATCTGGCGGGCCGCCACCAAAGCGATGGCAGCCGCTACAAGGTGCCGCACATGGGTTGGAACACGGTGCAACAGGCGGGGGCGGGGGCTTCAGTTCACCCGGTTTGGGCCGATATTCCCAACCACAGCCACTTTTATTTTGTGCACAGCTATTACGCCGTGCCGTCAGATTTGCGCCACAGTGCAGGGCAAACCCTGTATGGTGCGGCTTTTTGCAGCGCGCTAGCGCGGGATAATATTTTTGCAACGCAGTTTCACCCCGAAAAAAGTGCGGAGCACGGTTTGACGCTGTACCGAAATTTTCTGCGCTGGAATCCTTGATACGCTCGCGAACCTTTTTTTCTGTGTTTGTTTTGATCTTCGACCTGAAGCACCATGCTTTTAATCCCGGCAATTGACCTGAAAGACGGCCACTGCGTTCGCCTCAAGCAAGGCGACATGGACCAATCCACCACTTTTGGTGAAGACCCTGACGTCATGGCCCGTACCTGGCTGGCCCAGGGCGCGCGGCGTTTGCATCTGGTGGATCTCAACGGTGCGTTTGCCGGCCAGCCCAAAAATGAAATGGCGATCCGCAAGATCCTGAAATCCGTGGGCGGCGAGATCGATGTACAGCTGGGCGGCGGCATCCGCGACCTGGACACCATTGAGCGCTATTTGGACGCCGGATTGCGCTACGTCATCATTGGCACCGCCGCCGTCAAAAACCCGGGCTTTTTGCAGGACGCCTGCACCGCGTTTGGCGGCCACATCATCGTCGGCCTGGACGCCCGGGAGGGAAAAGTCGCAACCGACGGCTGGAGCAAATTGACCCGCCATGATGTCATCGACATGGGTAAAAAATTTGAAGACTATGGCGTGGAGTCCATCATCTACACCGACATCGGCCGCGACGGGATGCTCAGCGGCATCAATATTGAAGCCACCGTCAAATTGGCGCAGGCCCTGAAGATCCCTGTGATCGCATCGGGCGGCCTGAGCACCATGGCCGACATCGAGGCCTTGTGCGCGGTGGAGGACGAGGGCGTCGAAGGCGTGATCTGCGGGCGGGCGATTTACAGCGGCGACCTGGACTTTGCTGCCGCGCAGGCCCGCGCCGACGAACTCAATGGTTGAGCTGTTCCAGGGCCAGCCCTGCCGCCGTATCCGCATTGCCTGTGGCGACACCGTGTTGGTGGCCTTGCAGGGTGCGCAGGTCTTGTCCTGGGTCAGCGGCGGGCGCGAGCGTTTGTTCCTGAGCCCAGCCAATCACTGGGACGGCCGCACCGCGATTCGCGGTGGCATCCCGGTGTGTTTCCCCCAGTTCAACGCGCGCGGCAACCTGCCGCGCCACGGCTTTGCCCGTAATCTGCCCTGGCAGGCGGCGCAGCCCTTGGAGCAAGCCGATCACGCCCAGCTTGATTGCACCCTAACTGCCGACGACCACACCCGGGCCATCTGGCCCCAAGCATTCGAAGCCCACTTGCGCGTCAGCATCACCCCGGGCCAGCTGCAGGTCACTTTGTCGGTCGACAACCAGGGTCCGACGCCTTTGTCATTCAGCGGAGCGCTGCACACCTACCTGGCTGTGGACGATATCGCCCAGGCACGTCTGACCGGCTTGGGCGGCCAAGCTGAATGGGACGCCTTGACCGACGCACGCGCGCCAGCGGACGCAGCCCTGCGTTTTGAAGGCGAATTTGACCGTGTTTATGCCGCTGCCGCCGCGCCGCTGTTGCTGGAGGACGGCGCGCACCGACTGGAAATTGCGCAAAGCCCGCAATGGGCCGACACCGTGGTCTGGAACCCGGGCCAGATCAAGTGCGCGGGAATGGCCGATATGACGCCCGATGGTTTTTCCCGCATGCTGTGCGTCGAGGCGGCGCAGGTTTTTCATCCGGTGGATGTGCCAGCAGCAGGCCGTTGGCAGGGCTGGCAGCGCCTGCGCGTGGTGGCCTGAGCATGCTGGCCAAACGCATCATCCCCTGCCTGGACGTGACCGGTGGCCGTGTGGTCAAGGGCGTGAACTTTGTGGGTTTGCGCGACGCCGGTGACCCCGTGGAAATTGCGGCGCGTTACAACGCCCAGGGTGCCGATGAATTGACCTTTCTGGACATCACCGCCACCAGCGACGGGCGCGATCTCATCTTGCACATCATTGAATCTGTGGCCAGCGAAGTGTTCATCCCGCTGACCGTCGGCGGTGGTGTGCGCAGCGTGCAAGACGTACGCCGCCTGCTCAACGCCGGGGCCGACAAAGTGAGCTTCAACTCGGCGGCTATTGCGAACCCGCAGCTGATCCGTGACGCCTCTGCCAAATACGGAGCCCAGTGCATCGTGGTGGCCATCGACGCCAAGCGGCGTACCCCCGGCGGATGAAGCAGCGAATCGACGCTGACGGTCAAGCTGTTGGCGCAGGCTGGGATGTCTTCAGCCACGGCGGGCGCACCAACACCGGCCTGGATGCCGTGGCCTGGGCCACGCAGATGGCGGAGTGCGGCGCGGGCGAAATTCTGCTCACCAGCATGGACCGCGACGGCACCAAAAGCGGTTTTGATCTGGCGCTGACCCGCGCCGTGGCCGACGCGGTTCCGGTTCCTGTGATTGCCTCGGGTGGTGTCGGCACGCTGGACCATCTTGCCGATGGCGTGCAAAGCGGCGGTGCCGACGCGGTGCTGGCTGCGAGCATCTTCCACTACGGCGAATTCACCGTGGGCCAGGCCAAAGCGCATATGGCTGCGCGCGGGATTGCGGTACGGCTATGACCGGCAGCGCGTCAAAGATCGCCTGGCTGGACGCCGTGCGCTGGGACGAAAAAGGCCTGGTGCCCGTGATTGCCCAGGAGCAGGGCAGCGGCGATGTACTGATGTTTGCCTGGATGAACCGCGAGGCTTTACAGAAAACTGCGGAGCTTGGGCGGGCGGTGTATTTCAGCCGTTCGCGCAACAAACTGTGGTTCAAGGGCGAAGAGTCGGGCCACGTGCAGGCGGTCCATGAAATCCGCCTCGATTGCGATAACGATGTCGTCTTGCTGCGCGTCACCCAGCGCGGCCACAACCCGGGCATCGCCTGCCATACCGGGCGGCACAGTTGTTTCTTCAGTGTTCTGCGCAACGGACAATGGCAGCCGGTTGACCCCGTGCTCAAAGACCCTGCAACCATCTACGCCCCATGAACGCCCCATGACCGCTTCTGCCTCCCACGACATCCTGGCTGAGTTAGCCGCCGTTATCGAGAGTCGCAAGCCTGCGCATGGCGGAGACGCGTCTGCCAGCTATGTGGCACGGCTGCTCCACCAGGGCCCCAATGCCTTTTTGAAGAAAATCGGCGAAGAAGCCACCGAGGTGGTGATGGCCGCCAAAGACGCTGACGCGGGTGGTGACACCGCCAAAATCGTCGCTGAAGTTGCCGACCTGTGGTTCCATACTTTGGTCGCCCTGGCCCACTATGGTTTGTCCCCCGCCGATGTGTTGGCCGAATTGCAGCGCCGGGCCGGCACCAGCGGTATCGAGGAAAAAGCGCTGCGCAAAGCCTTGTCGCGTGAGGAAAACGAACCATGAGTGCAGCCGAGCACGACCCGAACTGTATTTTTTGCAAGATTGTGGCCAAGCAAATCCCGTCCCGGATGGTGTACGAAGATGACGCAGGTTTATGCCTTTCACGACATCAATCCCTGGGCACCAGTGCACTTTTTGCTGATCCCTAAAGCGCATATCCCTTCGCTGGCACAGGTTACTCCGGCGCACGCCGGCATGATGGGTCACATGATGGCTTTGATCCCGCGCCTGGCCTTGCAAGAGGGCTGCAACCCCTACCCAGACGGGGGTTATCGTGTGGTCACCAACACCGGAGCTGAGGGTGGCCAGGAGGTGCATCACATGCACTTTCACATCATGGGCGGCAGCCGTCCCTGGCTGCGGGGCTAATCCGTCAGCGCTTACGGTCATAATCACATTCTTTAACTGGCTATTGGCTTTTAGGAGCAAACCATGGGCTTTTCCACCACGCATCTGATCATATTTTTGGTGATCATCATCGTGATATTCGGCACCAAGAAACTGCGCAATATCGGCTCTGATCTGGGCGGCGCGGTGAAGGGCTTCAAGGACGGCATGAAGGACGGCAGTGAAAAGCCACCAGAAGCAGGCGCAGCCACCGCCACCGCGACCCAGCAGGTCAGCGCCGCGCCCTCCGCTGCGGCCAAAGAGACCATTGACGTCGAGGCGAAAACCAAGCATTGATGGCTTGCCCGCGCGTTTGTTGAGATTCTCCTACTGTGTTTGACATTGGCGTTACCAAGCTCGCCATCATTGGTGGCATTGCGCTGGTGGTGATAGGGCCTGAAAAACTGCCTTCGGTAGCCCGCACCATGGGGGCACTTCTCGGACGCGCCCGCCGCTACGTTGCCGATGTCAAGTCCGAAGTGAACAAGTCCATGGATTTGGAAGAGCTGCGAAAAATGCGCGAGACCATGGAAAGCGCCGCACATGATGTGCATAACTCGATCCAAACCACGGCCGACGATCTGAACGCTGCCCTGGAAGAACCCCCGGGCACGGAGGTTTGGCGGCGAACGCCCCAGTACATTCCGCGCAAACGCGGCTGGCGTAACAAGGTCAGCGCCAAGCCCCAGTGGTACAAAGCCGGTAACCGGATCCGTACCCGTGTGCAGTCGGGCGCTGCGCGGGTGGCGCGCCACCGGCCTGCCAAACTCCATTCATGAGCACCCCCAGCAATTCACCGGACGAACTGGCCGGTACCGAGCAGCCTTTCATCCAGCACCTGTTTGAGCTGCGCGACCGCCTGCTCAAGGCGGTGTACGGCGTTGGGGCGATTTTTGCGATCTTGTGTTTTTTCCCCGGCCCTTCGCAGATGTACGACTACCTGGCCATGCCGCTGGTGCGCTCGCTGCCCGAAGGCTCCAAGATGATTGCCGTGGGCGTGGTTTCGCCGTTTTTGGTGCCGATCAAGGTCACTGTGCTGGCTGCGCTAGCGGCCGCCTTGCCCTGGGTGCTGTACCAGATGTGGGCTTTTGTCGCGCCGGGCCTGTACCGGCATGAGAAGCGCCTGGTCGTGCCGCTGGTGGCTGCCAGTACCTTGCTGTTTTATACCGGCGCGGCCTTCTGTTACTTCTTTGTCTTTGGGCAGGCGTTTCCGGCAATCCAGCGCATGGCCCCGTCGGCGGTGGCAGTCAGCCCGGACATCGAGGCCTATTTGGACTTTGTGGTGACCATGTTCGTGGCTTTTGGCGTGGCCTTTGAGGTGCCGATTGTGGTGGTGATTTTGGCCCGCATGCGGGTGGTGACGATTGAGCAGCTCAAGGCCTTTCGAACCTACTTCATAGTGGGTGCGGCCGCTGTTTCCGGGCTGGTGACCCCGCCCGATCCGGTGTCCATGATTGCGCTTTTAGTGCCCATGGTGATCTTGTACGAGGTCGGTATCTGGGCTGCGCAAATCTTCATGCGCTACAGCAAAGCGCCTGAGGACGAGACGCCGGACACCAGCGCGGAGCAACAAAACCCCGTCTGATCGGGCGATCAGCCCGGCTCTTTTTGCGGCCTTGGCCGCTGCCCGGGCGTAACTTGCAGATTCAGGCTCTTGCCTTTGCGGTCCACGGAAAAACCGGTTACCGCGCCGGGCTTGAGCGCCGCCACCTGGGTGAGCAGTTCGCTGGGGTCGTGGATGGCTTTGCCGCCGATGGCAACGATGACGTCGCCCGGTTCCATCCCGGCTTTTGCCGCGGGACCGTTGAGCAAAACGCCTGTCACGACGACACCATTGGCAGATTTCAAACCAAAGGTCTGGGCAATCTCGGGCGTGATTTCGCGGGGTTCCACGCCAATCCAGCCGCGCCGTACTTGGCCTTCGGTGACGATGCTCTCCAGCACCTGTCTGGCCGTGAATACTGGAATGGCAAAGCCTATGCCCATGCTGCCGCCTGAGCGGGAATAAATCGCGGTATTGATACCCACCAGATTGCCGCTGCTGTCGACCAGTGCGCCGCCCGAGTTGCCCGGGTTGATGGCGGCGTCGGTCTGGATGAAGTTCTCGAAGGTGTTGATGCCGAGTTGGTTGCGTCCCATGGCGCTGACGATGCCGCTGGTGACCGTCTGTCCCACGCCAAAGGGGTTCCCGATGGCCAGCACCTGGTCGCCGACCTGCAGGCTGTTGGAGTCACCCAGCACCAGCGCAGGCAGCTTGTCCAAATCGATTTTCAGAACCGCCAAATCGCTGTCTGGGTCGGTGCCGACAACTGTGGCTTTGGCGCGGCGCCCGTCGTTCAGGCTGACTTCGATTTCATCGGCGTTCTCCACCACGTGGTTGTTGGTGAGCACGTAACCGCTGGTGCTGACGATGACGCCGCTGCCAAGACCGTTTTGCGGTTCGTTGTCGTTGTCACCGTAGAAAAAACGGAACCAGGGGTCTTTGCCATGCGGGGACTGGCGGGCGGCTGTGTTGGTGGTGATGCTCACTACCGCCAGCGAGGCCCGCTGTGCTGCCACACGGAAGCTGCCGGGCGGCGGTTCGCTGCGGTCGCCGGCTTGCTGAACCGACACCACGCCGAGGCCGCTTCGGCTGTCGCCCAGCCACTGGGGCTTGAGCGTACCCACAACAAAGTAGGCGGCCAGCAGCAGGGTGCAAGACTGGGCAAACAAGAGCCAAAGACGTTTCATCGGGGAGCGATCCGTTGTGGGGGTAGGAGGAGGGGAATTTTAGGACGCGGTACCGACAGGGGCTTCTTCCACATGCCCATCGGCATGGCGGGCAAAGCGGCCCCGTTCGCGCGGATGCACCGGATCGGTGGCAGGCCAGGGCCAGCCACCGAATTCGGTGCGCCGGTAATCGGCAAAGGCTTGCGCCACTTCGGCTTGGGTATTCATCACAAAGGGACCATATTGCGCCACCGGTTCGCCGATGGGGCGACCTTGCAGCACCAGCAGTTCGCAGGCGGTATCGCCATTCATCAGTTCCAGGGCATCTTGCGCCCGCACTTCGGTGACGGTTTGCACCTTCACGCTGTGCCCGCCGATGTCCAGGCTTGTTCCGCGGAAGAAATACAGCTGCCTGCGCGTGGCACTGTGGGCCGCTGGTGGGAGCGTCAGACGCGCCCCGGCTGCCATATGAATAGTCCAGATCGCCACATCCGCGTCGCTTTGGCTGGCCCACGAGGACGGTGGCGGTGGCAGGCCGCGCGCGCTGCCGCCGGGCGTGGCGAAATTCCCGGCCACCACCCGTACCGTGCTGGCGCGACCTGGTGCATCGCTGAGCTGCAAGCTTTGGATTTGCTCATTCCACAGCATGGTGAAGTGCGGGTCGGCCATTTTGTTTTTGGCCGGCAGGTTCAGCCAGATTTGGAACAGCTCGGCGGGGTTGGGCGCGTCTGTTTGGCGCAGCGGAAACATCTCGCAGTGCACGATGCCCTTGCCTGCGGTCAGCCACTGCACATCACCCGCGCCAAAGCGGGCCGTGGCGCCCAGCGAATCCGAGTGGTCAATAAAGCCCTGGCGCACGATGGTCACGGTCTCAAAGCCACGGTGCGGATGCGAAGGAAAGCCCGGTACGGTCTGGCCGTGGTACATGCTCCAACCGTCTTTGCGACCAAAGTCCTGACCCAGGTTGCGCCCCTGCAATGAGGCTTGCGGCCCCATAGCCGCGTTACCCGCCGGGTAGGCGTCGTCGTGGTGCACGCAGAACAAAAACGGGTCTATGGTTTGCCATGGGAAACCCAGCGGTTGGTGGCTCAGGATGGGGCTGTCAGGCACGTCAGGCTCCAAAAAGAACCAAGCTTAACGGCTTGCGCCGTTTTTTGGGCCGCCAAGCAGCGCAGCCGTTAGGATGTCGGCTTTACTTGCCACCTTGATGGACATTCCCCGCCTTCAACTCACCGGTATCACCAAAGCCTATCCCGGCACGGTGGCCAATGATGGGGTGTCTCTGACGCTGCTGCCCGGCGAAATCCACGCGGTGCTGGGCGAAAACGGTGCCGGCAAGTCCACGCTGATGAAAATCATTTACGGCAGCGTGCAAATGGACGCCGGCAGTATCGAAGTCGATGGCCGGGCCGTGCGCATCAACAACCCCCGCGAGGCGCGCGCCCTGGGCGTGGCCATGGTCTTTCAGCATTTCAATCTCTTCCATACAGCAACGGTCGCCGAGAACGTGTGGCTGGGACTGGAGCCCGGCCCCACGCTGGAAGAAACCCGCACCCTGATGGTTGCCAAAGCCAGCCACTATGGGCTGGATATTGACCCCGAGCGGCCTGTGCACACGCTCAGCGTGGGCGAAATGCAGCGGGTGGAAATCATCCGCGCCTTGCTCGCCAACCCCACCATTCTGATTCTGGACGAGCCGACTTCGGTGCTGACACCGCAGGCGGTAGAAAAGCTCTTTGTGGTGCTGCGCCAGTTGGCCAGCGAGGGTTGCAGTATTTTGTACATCAGCCACAAGCTGCACGAAATCCGCGCGCTGTGTACCGCGTGCACTGTGCTGCGCGGCGGGCGGGTGACCGGCGTGTGTGTGCCGGCACAGGAGTCCAATGCGTCGCTGTCGCGCCTGATGATCGGATCCGAGCCCCCGGCTTTGGCCCGCCGCGTGCAGCAAGCGGGTGCGGTGGTGATGGAAGTGCGCGGTTTGCATCTGGCGCGGGCGGACCAATACGGTGTCGATTTGCAGGGGGTCAGCCTGCAAATGCGTGCGGGCGAGATCCTGGGCATTGCCGGGGTGTCGGGCAACGGCCAGCAGGAATTGCTGCGCGCGCTCTCGGGCGAAGACCGCCGAGCGCCTCAGGGTACGGTGCTTATTGACGGCGTGGATGTATCTGCCGCCGGGCCGGCCGCGCGGCGGGGGCTTGGCCTGCACTTCGTCCCCGAAGAGCGCCTGGGTCGCGGCGCGGTACCGCCGCTGAGTCTGGCCGATAACCTGCTGTTGACCCGGGAAGAAGCGGTGCAGTCGCAGCGCTGGATGGGTGGCTGGATCGATACCGCCTTGTTGCGTAGCCAGGCCAATAGCATCATCGACCGCTTCAAAGTCAAGGCCCACGGCAGCACGGCCGCTGCGCGCTCGCTGTCGGGCGGTAATTTGCAGAAATTCATCGTCGGCCGCGAGATCGACGCCAAGCCCCGTTGCTTCATCGTCAGCCAGCCCACCTGGGGCGTGGATGTAGGGGCGTCCGCGCAAATACGGGCCGCTATTTTGGCGATGCGCGACGCGGGTTGCGCTGTACTGCTGGTGAGTGAAGAGCTCGACGAGCTGTTCCAAATGGCCGACCGGCTGCAGGTGATGGCGCAGGGCGCTTTGTCGCCGGCCTTGCCGATTGCCGACGCCACCGTCGAGCAGGTCGGGCAGTGGATGAGCGGCCTGTGGAGCGCCGCCTGATGCTGCGCCTGCAAGCCCGCGCCGAGCCGTCCCGCTGGTGGGTTTACGCTTCGCCTTTGCTGGCGCTGCTGGTCACGGTTTTGCTGGGTGTGGCGCTGTTTCTCTTGTTGGGCAAAGACCCGGTGCGCGGCTTGGCCGTGTTTTTCTGGGAGCCGCTGCGATCGGGTTATGCGCTGGGCGAGTTGGTGGTCAAAGCCACGCCCTTGCTCTTGATCGCGCTGGGCCTGGCTGTGGCCTTCCGCTCCAACGTCTGGAACATCGGTGCTGAGGGGCAGTACGTCATGGGTGCGGTGGCGGCATCCGGTGTGGCACTGCTGGCGGAGCCCGGTGGCAGCAAGTGGATTGTGTTGCCGCTGTTGCTGGCCGGCACCTTCGGCGGCATGGTCTGGGGTGGTTTGACCGCCTGGTTGCGCGACCGTTTCAACGCCAACGAGATTCTGGTGAGTTTGATGCTGGTGTACGTGGCGGTGCAGGTGCTCGGTTTTCTGGTCTTCGGCCCCTGGAAAGACCCCAACGGCTACAACTTTCCGCAAACCCAGATGTTTGAGGCCGCGACCAAAATCCCAAGGCTGTTTGCCAGCTCGCGCATGCACATCGGCGTGCTGATCGCCCTGGTGGGTGCGGCTCTGGTGTGGGTGTTTCTGTTCCGCACCCGGGCCGGTTTTGCCCAGCAGGTGGGCGGTATCGCCCCGGCTGCGGCGCGCTACGCCGGCTTTTCCTCGCGCAGCGCGCTATGGACCGCGATGCTGGTATCCGGCGGTTTTGCCGGTCTGGCCGGTGCCCTGGAAGTGGCCGGCCCCATTGGGCAACTGACGCCTTATGTGCCCGCCGGTTACGGATTTGCCGCCATCATCGTGGCCTTTGTCGGCCGCTTGCATCCGGGTGGCCTGATTTTGTCCAGCGTGCTCATGAGCATGTTTTATATCGGTGGGGAGCTCGCGCAGTCGCGGCTGGGCTTGCCCAAGTCACTCACCGGTGTCTTCCAGGGCCTGCTGCTGTTTTCGCTGCTGGCCTGCGACACCCTGATCCATTACCGGGTGGTGCGCAGCAAACCGCGCGTTGCCGTGGCCAGCGCCGCAGGAGCCCACTGATGGACGCGGTCACCCTGCAGTCGTATGCGCTGCTGATTGCGGCCACGCTCAATGCCGGGACCGTGCTGGGCTTGGCCGCGCTGGGTTTGTTGATCAATGAACGTGCCGGTATCGTCAATCTGGGCGCCGAGGGCATGATGCTGTGCGCCGCCTTGGCCGGTTTTGCCGCGGTGGTCTACACCGGTAGCGATGTCGCCGGTTTCCTGGCCGGGGCGCTGGCCGGTGGCTTGATGGCGGCTATTTTCGGCGTGTTGGTGATCTGGCTCAACACCAACCAGCACGCAACCGGGCTGGCGCTGAGTCTGTTTCGGTGCGGGCTTTTCGGCGTTTGCGGGAACCTCGTATGTGCAGCAAAAAATGCCCGAACGCGTCAATTTCGCGATTCCCTATTTGTCAGACATTCCCTTTCTCGGGTCTGCCTTGTTCAAGCAGCATCCGCTGGTTTACGCCACGATTGCCTTTACTGCGGCGCTCGCTTGGTTTTTGTGGCGTACCCGCGCCGGGCTGGTTTTGCGCAGTGTGGGCGAGAGCCCGGAGTCGGCGCATGCGCTGGGTTACCCGGTGCGCCGCATCCGCTTTGCCGCTGTCGTGGCGGGCGGTGTGCTGTGCGGGCTGGCTGGGGGCTACATCAGCATTGTCTACACGCCGCTGTGGGTGGAGGGCATGGTGGCCGGCAAGGGCTGGATTGCCTTGGCTTTGACCACGTTTGCCAGTTGGCGGCCGGTACGCGTGATGTTGGGCGCTTGCTTGTTTGGCGGCGTCACCATGCTGCAGTTCCATTTGCAGGGCGCGGGCGTCGAGGTGCCCAGCCAGTTGTTGAGCATGCTGCCCTACCTGGCAACAATCGTTGTTTTGGTGCTGATTTCCCGAAATCCAGCGTGGATTCGGATTAACATGCCTGCTTCGCTCGGAAAGCCCTTTCAGCCGTAGCCCAGGCAAGCGAATTCGGTTCCTGGTAATTTTCGTTTTTCCCTCACTCTCCCCCTTGTTTTTCAAAGGACTTGACATGACAGATTTGCAATTGCGTTCCCTGCTCAAGCTGGCAGTGGTCGGTGCCGCCGCATCGGTGGCCCTGATTGGCTGCGGTAAAAAAGAAGAGCCGCCAGCGCCCGCCCCCGTAGTAGAGGCACCCGCGCCCGCTCCGAAGCCTGAGCCGCTGAAGATCGCCTTCGCTTATGTCGGCCCTGTGGGCGATGGCGGCTGGACCTTTGCGCACGACAACGCCCGCAAGGCCTTGGAAAAAGAGTTTGGCGACAAAATTGCCACCAGCTTTGTCGAGAACGTGCCTGAGTCCGCTGACGCCGAGCGCGTGATCCGCGACATGGCCAGCCAGGGCAACAAAGTCATTTTCGGTACCACCTTCGGCTACATGGAAACCATGATGAAGCTGGCGCCCGAGTTCAAAGATGTCAAGTTTGAGCACGCCACCGGTTACAAAACCGCTGACAACATGCGCACCTATGACAGCCGCACCTACGAAGGCGCGTACATGAACGGCGTGATCGCCGGCGCCATGACCAAGAGCAACGTGATCGGCGTGGTCGCATCGGTGCCAATCCCTGAGGTCATCCGCAATATCAACAGCTTCACCATGGGCGCGCAATCGGTGAACCCCAAGATCAAGACCAAAGTGGTCTGGGTCAACGAGTGGTTCAACCCACCAAAAGAAACCGAAGCGGCTACCAGCCTGATCAACGCCGGCGCTGACGTGCTGATGCAAAACACCGATTCGCCCGCGGTTCTGAAGACTGCGGAAGAAAAAGGCAAGCGCGCCTTCGGTTGGGATTCGGACATGACCGCCTACGGCCCCAAAGCCCACTTGGCCTCTGCCGTGATCAACTGGACTCCGTACTACATCAAAGCCACCAAGGACGCCCTGGAAGGCACTTGGACCACTGGTGGTGTGTGGTGGGGTGTGAAAGAAGGCGCGATTGACTTGGTCTCCATTGCCGAAGACGTGCCTGCTGACACCAAAGCCAAAGTTGAGGCGATCAAAGCCGGTCTGAAAGACGGCAGCTTCTCCATCTGGAAGGGCCCGCTGGTTGACAACACCGGCAAGACCATCCTCAAGAAAGACGAAATCGCTGACGACAAATTCCTGAGTGGCGTCAAGTTCTACGTCAAAGGCGTGGACGGCAAAGTACCGAAATAAGCGGCGGCTTATTCCTCAAAAGGCCGCTTTCGAGCGGCCTTTTTTTGTGCCCGGTTGTCACTGCGTCCAAAATAGACGCTTTTCTGGTTTCCGCTCATGTCTGATTCGCTTGTTTTCACCCCATCGTTCTTGCAGGAACTCGCCCACCAGGACGTGGCGCGCGCGCTTTTGGAAGACGTGGGAGCGGGTGATCTCACCGCCGCGCTGGTCGACCCGTCGCGGCGGGCTCGGGCGCGGATACTGGTGCGTGAGGCCGCGGTGATTGCCGGTAGCGATTGGGTCACCGAAGCCTTTACCGCGCTGGACCCCGACGCCGAGATACGCTGGCACGTGCCCGAGGGCGGTCAGGCGCAGGCCGACACCGTGGTGCTGGAGGTACAGGCCCATGCCCGCGCCTTGCTCACTGCCGAGCGCACCGCCTTGAATTTCTTGCAACTGCTGAGCGCCGTGGCCACCCGCACCGCGCAATTTGTGGCCGCCGTGGCCGAGGTGCCCGGTAACCGCGCGCAGATTGTGGACACGCGCAAAACCCTGCCGGGTTTGCGCATGGCGCAAAAATATGCGGTGCGCGCGGGTGGCGGCACCAACCACCGCATCGGCCTGTTCGACGCGGTGCTGATCAAAGAAAACCACATCGCCGCTGCCGGTGGCGTGTCGGCAGCGCTGCGCTTGGCCCAGGCCCAGACTGCGCAGGCCGCATTTATTGAAATTGAAGTCGAAACCCTGGCGCAGTTGCGCGAAGCCTTGGATGCCGGTGCGCGCATGGTCTTGCTGGACAACATGGACTTGGCCTACGCTGCGCGAGGCAGTGACGATCAACGCCGGGCGCGCCGTCTTGGAAGTCTCGGGTGGGGTCAATCTGGACACCGTGCGTGCCATCGCTGCCACCGGCGTCGACCGCATCTCTATTGGCACGCTGACCAAGGACATACGCGCGATCGACTTTTCCATGCGCCTGGAGGAATTGCCATGACCGTGATTGATGTGGAATACGAACAACCCGCTTGCAGCACCCGCCATGCCTGGGCGCGCGTTCCGGTGGAGCCTTCGCCGTCTGAGCGGGTGTCGCTGAAAGAAAAAATCGCCCGCTTACTGAAAGAGAAAAACGCGGTCATGGTCTCGCACTACTACGTGCACCCGGATTTGCAGGACCTGGCCGAGGCCACCGGTGGGCTGGTAAGTGACTCCTTGGAGATGGCCCGCTTTGGTCGTGACCATGCGGCGCAGACCCTCGTCGTCTCCGGCGTGCGATTCATGGGTGAGACGGCAAAAATTATCAGCCCGGAAAAGCGCGTGCTCATGCCCGATCTGGACGCCACCTGCTCGCTGGATTTGGGTTGCCCCATCACCGAATTCAGCGCCTTTTGCGATGCCCATCCGGACCGCACTGTCGTCGTTTACGCCAATACCAGCGCCGCCGTGAAGGCCCGCGCCGACTGGGTTGTGACCTCCAGCTGCGCCTTGGACATCGTGCGCGCGCTCAAAGACGCGGGCCAGAAAATCCTGTGGGCGCCAGACAAACATTTGGGCAGCTACATCCAGCGCGAAACCGGCGCGGACATGGTGTTTTGGCAGGGCGCGTGCATCGTGCACGATGAATTCAAAGCCTTTGAGCTGCAGGCACTCAAGGCCGAAAACCCCGGCGCCAAGGTGCTGGTGCACCCCGAGTCGCCCGCCGACGTGGTCGCGCTGGCCGACGCGGTGGGCTCCACCTCCGGTATTTTGAAAGCCGCGCAGACCATGGACGCCACGCTGTTCATCGTCGCCACCGACAGCGGCATGCTGCACAAGCTGCGCACGCTCAACCCCGGCAAGACCTTTGTCGAAGCGCCCACGGCGGGTAACAGCGCCACCTGCAAAAGCTGCGCCCAATGCCCCTGGATGGCGATGAACGGCCTGGCCGATGTGGCCCGCGTGCTGGAGACCGGCGCGAATGCCATCGAGGTCGACGCTGCGATCATTCCGCGCGCGCGCTTGCCGATTGACCGCATGCTGGCCTTCACCGCCGCGCTGAAAAACGGCCAGCCCGTGGGCGGATTGATTCCCCATTTGGGTGCCGCCTGATGGGTTTTCCCCAAGGGCCCGCGCTCACCGCGCTGGTCGACTTTACGGACCCCTACGCCACCGAATCGGCTGAAGCCGCAGCGCCAAACGGGGTGCGCACGCGCCACGCTTTTGGCGAACCCGTGCAGGTGCTGGTTGCGCATAGCTTGGATGAAGTACGTGGTGTGGTCGAGGCCGCACACGCGGCCGCCTTGGCCGGTAACTGGTGCGTCGGCTATTTGGCGTTTGAGTCCGCTCCGGCTTTTGATACCGCCTTCACCGTGCACAGCCAGACCGCGCAACCGCTGGCCTGGTTTGCGGTCTACGACCAGGCTTTGCCCTGGCCCGAAGCTGTGGCGGCTGATGTCACGGTCGATTGGAGCGCGCCGCTGGAGCGTGTCCATTTCGACGCGGCGCTGGCGCGCATCCATAGCGCCATTGGGGCAGGGGACTTGTACCAGGTCAACTACACCGCGCAGATGCACGGCGCGCTGCGCGATGTGGCGGCCACAGACGCCGCCGCCTGCGGTCCGGCGCTCTTCGCGGCTCTGCAGCGCGCGCAACCCGGCGGCTACGCGGCCTATTTGGATACCGGCGCGTTCGGGCAGATTTTGTCGGTCTCGCCTGAGCTGTTTTTTGACTGGCGCGACGGCGGCTTGCTGGCCCGCCCCATGAAAGGCACCGCCGCGCGTGGCAGCAACCCGCAAGACGATGCGCAGCGTGCCGCCGATTTACGCGCCTCGCCCAAAGAGCGCGCCGAGAACGTGATGATTGTGGATTTGCTGCGCAACGATATGTCGCGCGTGGCGCTCCCGCACAGCGTGCAGGTGCAGCGCCTGTTCCACACCCAGGCGCTGCCCAGCGTCTGGCAGATGACCACCGACGTGCTGGCCCGCACCCGCCCCGATTGCACGCTCTGGGACGTGCTGGCCGCGCTGTTTCCTTGCGGTTCGGTGACCGGCGCACCCAAGGTGCAGGCCATGCGCATGATTAAGGCCCTCGAACCCGAGGCCCGTGGCGTGTATTGCGGTGCTTTAGGCCTGTTGCGCCCCGGCGGCGCGGCCACCTTCAACGTGCCCATCCGCACCGTCACGCTGCGCGCTGATGCAGCCGACCGTGTGCAGGCCCGCTGCGGCATCGGCAGCGGCATCACCTTTGATGCGCAGCCGCAAGGCGAGTGGCAGGAGTGGCAGCACAAGCAGGCTTTTGTCCAGCGTGCCAGCAGCCCGTTTGATTTATTGGAGACGCTGCGCTTGCAAGATGGCGTCACGCCGCACCGCGACGCGCACCTGGCCCGCATGCGCCTGGCCGCGGCGCACTTCGGCATGCCCTGGGACGCAGCGCGGGTGCATGCCGCCCTTGATTCTTTAGCGCAGGCGTATCCGGCGGGAAGCTGGCGTGTGCGCCTCTTGCTCGACGCGCATGGCAACGCCCGTTGCGAAGCCTTTGCGCTGCCCGCCGACCCGCCGCAGGTACGCCTGCAACTGGCGGATCGGGCCTTCGCGCAGGCCCACAGCGAATTCACCCGTTTCAAAACCACCCGGCGCGCGCACTACGACGCATTCACCCCTATCGACCCGGCCGTGTTCGACACGATTTTGTGGAACGAAGAGGGCTATATCACCGAATGCACACGCGGCAATATCGCCGTGCTGCGCGACGGCATCTGGACCACGCCGCCCGCCTCCTGCGGCCTGTTGGCCGGTGTCGGTCGGGCACGCTACCTGGCGCAGGGCCGCATTGACTGAGGGATTGATTCGGGTAGAGGACCTTGCGCATGTGCAGGGTCTGGCGTTCATCAACAGCCTGCGTGGGTGGATCAACGCGCGTTGCGGGCCAGGCTAGCCGCCCCTAAACGTATTCAGTCTCTCAGCCACAAATCCAGCGGCATGCCCCCTGTGCCGATGAGCAGCGGCTGCGCTTCTCCATACTGCTGCATAAACGCGGCGAGGCCCGACACATTGCCCACGTTGTGGCCGCTTTTCACTTCCAGCGCTTGCAAGTTCTGGCCGTCGCGCAGCACATAGTCCACTTCTTTTTGGCCGTTGTTCCAGTAGTGAATGACCGGGTGACGGCTGCTGTGTGTCAGGTGCCGGGCTAACAGTTCGGTGCCCACGGCGCTCTCGGCCAGTCGGCCCCAGACATCCGGGCGCGCTTGCGCAGCTTGCAAGCCCACGCCTTGCGCGACCCAGTGGCAGCCCATCAGGGCGTTGTTGAACACCTGCAGCTTGGGGCTGGATGCGCGTTGGCGCACCACTTGGCCCATGTACTTGGGCAGGCCGCAGGCCATGCCTGCGCCCTCCAGCAGATCGAGGTAGTGGGCGAGGGTGGTGGTGTTGCCCGCGTCGTCGAGCTGGCCCAGCATCTTTTGGTAGCTGAGGATCTGGCCGCTGTACACGCAGGCCAGGTCAAACACGCGGCGCAGCAGCGCGGGCTTTTGCACCGGGGCCATCAGCAGCACGTCTTTGCTGATGGTGGTCTCAATCAGCGCGTCGCTCACATAGGCGGCCCAGCGGGCTTCGTCATGCACCAAGTGGGGCGGCGCCGGGGTAGCCACCATAAAAGATGAACTGCTCCAGGCTAAAGCCAAAGGCGTCGCGCATTTCGGCGTAGCGCCAGTGGCCCAGGCGGGTGATCTCGAAGCGCCCGGCCATGCTTTCGCTCAAGCCCCGGGCAATCAGCAGCGGGGCCGAGCCCAGAATGACCACGCGCACATCGCGACCCAGTGGCGGTGTCTTCGTCCCACAGGCGTTTGACCTCTTCGGTCCAGTTGGACACTTTCTGGATTTCGTCCAGTACCAGCACGCAGCTGCCTGCTTGGGCGGCCAACGCGCGGGCCACTTGCCATTGGGTACCCAGCCACACCTGGCCCTGCAGGCCGGGGCCGTCGGCACTGGCGCTGTGCTGCGCTTGCGGGGCGATTCTGGCGTCGACTTGCGCATCGCGCCGTAAATGCTCCAGCGCTTGGCGTACCAGCGTGGTTTTGCCCACTTGCCGTGGGCCAGCAAGGACTTGCAAAAACCGGCGCGGCTCTTTGAGGCGGCCAAGCAGAGGGGAAAGTGCTTCGCGTTGTATCGTCATTTATGTATTTGCTCAAAGTATTGAGTAATTTATCTCATTGTATTGAGTAAATTTATTTCCTTCGATGACAAGGCCTCAGAAGTCCCCCGGCCATCCGGTCCAGGGGGCGGTCGGCTTGGATGCGGCTATCATCGCGGCCTCACCGGGGGTGTCCGGCGCAAGCCGGACTGAGAAATACCCCATGAACCTGATCTGGGTCATACCAGCGTAGGAAGTGTGATGGGGAAAATGCCGTGTGTTCTGTGGCTTTTTTTCGTTGCATAGCTCCGTTCAGGAATGTTGTAACGAAACGAGGCGCACCATGAACCACGGCATTTTTTCTTCCTCTTTTCTTTCCTCCGCCGCCATGCGGCATTACTTTTGATCACCTTCGGCGCATTCTGTGC
>CAXNME010000016.1:0-59244 GCA_964203415.1 Rhodoferax sp. | reverse complement strand
CGCTGCGTCAACCTTTGACGCGTTTCCGATCATGCCGTCGAGTAATCCCATATGTGCCTTGATGGTTGGGTGAAAAGGCCATCGTACCAAAGCAGTTTGTGCGTGCGGTCTCACGCACGAGCTTATGCCCCGCTTGCCGCGTCGCGTGCTCGTATCCGTTCAATAACCGCCGCCACCACGTTGAACGCGTAGTGCTGGCCGTTGGCTTGTTGACTGGCGCCTCTTGATGCAGTGCGCCACGGTTTGCTCCGTACCGCCCGACAGCGAAGAGAAATAAATGATCAAGGTTCCGTCGCTGTCTAAGACGTTCTGTATGGTTCTTGCACGGTACTTTCCGGCGTCCAGTTCGATGACGGGATACCTGTCCGGTATCCGGCCATCTTCCGCTACGCGATCTTGCGGACAGGCTCCACCGCAAGGGAATCCGGTAATCCCCCCAATTTCCACCGGCCTTAAAAGTAGAACGGTTATGCAGCCTTGGCCAAATGCTGCTTCGGGGTGAAACCGCCCAAGGCCATATGCGGGCGGTCATGGTTGTAGGACCACATCCACTGGGTGGCGAAGTCCTGAACCTCTTCAATGCTGGACCAATAATACTGGGATAGCCATTCGTAGCGAACCGTCCTGTTAAACCGTTCCACGTAAGCGTTTTGCTGCGGCTTTCCCGGCTGAATGTATTCAAACCGGATGCCGCATTCGAGGGCCCAGCGTTGGATCATGCCGCTGATGTTTTCAGGCCCGTTGCCACAACGGATCACCTGGGGCTTACCGCGCCAGGAGATGATCTGCATCAAAGACCGGATCACCCGCTCGCTGGGCAGCGAGAAGTCCACCTCGATGCCCAGCGCTTCCCGGTTGAAGTCGTCAATGACGTTGAACAAGCGGAAGTTACGCCCGTCTTTTAGGCTGTCGTGCATAAAGTCCATCGACCAGACTTGGTTGATGGCTTGCGGCACTGCCAAGACCTCAGGCTTGTCGCGTACCAAACGCTTTCTGGGTTTGATGCGTAGGTTCAACTCCAGTTCGCGATAGATGCGGTAAATCCGTTTGTGGTTCCATCCGAAGTTCTTCACGTTGCGCAGGTACAGGTAACACAGGCCAAAGCCCCAGGTACGATTGTTGTCCGTCAAGCGGATCAGCCAGTTGGCAATCTGCTCGTTCTCGGCGTTGAGCTGGGACTGGTAGCGGTAACACGACTCACTGATGGAGAACGCCGCACAGGCCAGCCGAATGGCCACGCCGCGCTGGTGCACCACCTCTTTGGCCATCTCGCGCCTGCGAGACGGCCGCGCTACTTTTTTGCGAGGTACTCGTTGGCGATTTCCGCCTTGAGTTTCTCTTCCAGATACATCTTCTTGAGACGGCGGTTCTCGTCTTCAAGCTCCTTCATGCGCGACATCATGGAGGTGTCCATGCCGCCAAACCTGGCGCGCCACTTGTAAAAGGTGGCGCTGCTGATGCCCAGTTCACGGCAAATCTCGGGCACTGGCAGACCAGCCTCAACCCGTTTGAGCGCAGCCATGATCTCGCTGTCGGTAAATCTTGACTTCTTCACGTAGAAATTCCTTTGTGGAAAATTCTACTTCTGGGGCCTTTGGTCTATTGGGGGGATTACCACAGCCTCCTTGAGAATCTCGTTCTCCAAATTGGAGAGTGACATGCGATGGGGAGTTCGCGACTTTCTCATCGAATTTTCAAGTAAATTGATGGAAAGCAGGGATGGATCTCTCACAAGACTTGTTGACCGACTTACAAGCTTACGACGCAGCACTCAGATCAGTCAACGATAAATCCAGCTATGAATCCCGCTACGCACACATTTAAATGGTCTTCCGGCGCATTTGAGTGAAAGCGGATAAATCCTTCTGGCGTTTGAGACTCAGACCTATATTGTTCGAATTACGAACGACTTATATCTATTTCCTGATATGTCTAAAAAATACGCCAGGAAGATAACAAGCGCATGCACCCCCGCCCCTCCTCCACTTTCTGGTTCCCCCGACGTCCCCCCAGTTTCAGTAGCACAAGGCTTTGGAGTCCAGGGGTTAATTTAACTGCTTTCTGAATAAGTGTCTTGGCGTAGGCCACCGGGGTCAGTCCGCCAAGGGATCTCTTGGGTCTCTCCTCGTTGTATTCCTTTCTCCATGTTTCAACTACAACCCGGGCATGCTGCAAACTGGTGAACCAGTGCTCATTCAGGCACTCATCCCGAAACCGCCCATTGAATGATTCGATGTACGCGTTCTGGTTGGGCTTGCCTGGTTCGATGAGGAACAGCTGAACAGATCGTGGCGTGAGCCCATGTCAGCATGGCTCGACTGCAGAATTCTTTCCCGTTATCGGTTCTGATTGCCTCTGGGCAGGCCTCTGGTGCTGGCAAGTTGTTCTAGGATTCGCACAAGTTGGTTACCGCCCAGTGCCCGCTCCGGCACGATGGCTACCGCCTCATGGGTTGCGTCATCCACTACCGTCAGACTCTTGATGCTGCGCCCCTCAGCCGTGCGGTCAAACACAAAGTCCATCGACCACACCTGATTGGCCGCCGTCGGGCGCTCCAAGGGATGCCGGTCGCTCATCGGGATCTTCTTGCGCCTGCGCTTCTTCACCTGCAGGCCAGCCTCGGCGTACAGGCGGTCCACGCGCTTGTGGTTGACGATGTTCACCGGCCTGGCGCAGCTTCAGATAGATCATGCCGGCACCGTAGCGTCGATGCCGCTGGGCCAGAGCAATGATCTTCTCCTTGAGTGCGCAGTTGCGCTCCGGTGCGGGCTCATAGCGGTAAGCACTGGCGCTCATGCCAATGACGCGCAAGGAACGACGTTCACTCAGCCCTTGGCTGGTCATGTGGCGCACCAGTTCACGTCTGGCCGGTGCGCTCACCACTTTTTTCTCAAGGCTTCTTTCGTCACCTCGTTCTCCAGCATGGCCTCAGCCAGCAATCGCTTGAGCCGCGCATTCTCCGCTTCCAGCTCCTTCAGGCGCTTGGCGTCAGACACGTTCATGCCGCCAAACTTGCTGCGCCAGAGGTAATAGCTGGCCTCTGAGAAGCCGTGCCTGCGGCACAACTCGGCTACCGCCAAGCCCGCCTCTGCTTCGCGCAGGAAGCCAATGATTTGTTCTTCGGTAAATCGCTTCTTCACGTCCAATCTCCTGTCTATGGGATTGGACTCCAAGCTTAGGTGCTACTCAAATCAGGGGGGACGTCGCCCCGAACTAACCCCCGAGCAGCACTTCGCCAAAGACCTCGCCCTGGACGAAGCCATCCGCGCCCGCTTCGGCGTAACGCTGTAGGCGGCATCCCGCTGTGAGTCGTCGGCCTCGCGCGCCACGCCGCAAGAGCTGACTTTCCTAAGCGAGCCGGGCTCCTCGTTCTGATCTTGGTGGTGGGCTTACCCCAACCGGGCGCGATTTCGCGCCGCAGCTTGACCTAAAGCAAAGACCAACAAGGGCTGCCATGCCCCAATGGCGCATACACGGCGTCAGGCACTTTTGTGACGCCGCGCCCTCCCATGGGTAATCCACGCCACCCGAAAGTCCACCATGTCTGAAAACACTGTCACGGTCACGCTGCAACAACAAGCGGACTACCGCTTCGCGATTTGCTTTGATGAGGCCATGCCCATCCTGGTTGGTGACGAACCCGCGCCTTTGGGGACTGGCTTGGGGCCGTCACCCGTGCAATTGCTGTGCGCTGCCGTCGGCAACTGCCTGAGCGACTCGCTGCTGTTTGCATTTCGCAAGTTCAAGCAAACGCCCGACCCTATCCACTGCACGGTATCGGCTACGGTGGGCCGCAACGCGCAGGGGCGGATGCGCGTGTTGCATATCAACGCCAAGCTGCAACTGGGCATCAGCGCCCCGGAACTCGAACACGCCGAGCGCGTGCTCGCCCAGTTCGAGGAGTTCTGCACGGTGACCCAAAGCGTCGGGCAAGGCATCCCCATCCATACCCGGGTGGTCGATGCGGCAGGTGCGGTACTGAAAGAATGAACCAGCGCAAGGGCTAGTTGCCGTTGCCCGGCTTAAAAATTTCTTCACTCCAGCCAAAATCTTTGGCAAATACCTGCGCCAGGCTGCGGTAACCCGCGGGCGTGAAGTGGATGAGGTCACCGGCCATCAGCGCCGGGCTTTTTGCAGCCCAGATGTAGCTGCTGGCTGGGCCGCCCATGGCCTGCTGCATGCTCCAGCTGCTGCAGCCCCACTGCTCGCCAACGCGGGTCTGGATCTCGTTGATGCTTTGGTGCACACGGGCGTACTGCAAGAGCACACTGTCCGGAGGGCGTTTGGCGGCGGGTCGTAAGGCTGCTCTTGGATTTTTTGGCCTTGGCCTTGGCATTGGCCTTGGCATTGGCCTTCGTCTTACTTTTCTTTTTGGATTGACGCAGGCTGGACTTGCGAACCAACACGCCACGGTCGCCCGGCCCGATCAAGAGGCATTGCGCCTGCGGAAACACGGTTTTGAGGTTCTTCACCGCCTGCACCAAACCGTCTTCATAAGCACTGGCGTCCAGATTTTTCTGGTTGCCCTCGTTGGTACCGAAAGCCAAGGCCACGACCTGGTACGGATTACCGGGAAACCATTGGGCCAAATAGCTCAGATCGGTCTGCTGCCAGGACCGCGCAGTCGCGCCCGGAAACGCGAATACGTCGAACTGAAGCCGCGTCGTGGGCAAGGTATCCAGACCCAGGCCGTGCACACGCAGACTGCCGCTGATCAGCCGCAGCGCCAGCGTGGACAGGGGTTTGTCGGAGCGCAGCTCCACCACAGCGGGGCCTTGCTCCGCGCTCAAAGTGAGTACATATTCTTCGCCCTGATCGACTGAGACGCCAATCACGATGGGTTGCGCGGTTTGGTGGAACATCAGCCGCAGCTTTTTGTTCACAGCTATACCGTCAGCGCCTCGCACGTCCCACTGCAAGAGCGCGCCCGGCTCCTGTGAGACCAGACTCACCATGGCTGGTCCGGGTACTTCGGCGGCCTCTTTGCCCCGGTATGCCGCGTCATACGACCAACCCGCAGATACGCAGGTTTTGCGCGCTGGCAAGCGCACGCCGGGCCGGTTCATGGTGGCGGGGATCACCGCGCTTTGAATCTTGTTCAGGCCGCAGCCCGGACAGGTTGATGAGCTCCTGCGAAAAAAAGGCGGCCGCCATATGGCTGTCGCCCCATAAGGCGATGCGCAAATTCTGGCGCTCGTCCATGGCCCGCCGGAAAAAGTCCGTCTGTTGCCAGGCGGGAGGCCGCAGGCCCTCGGGCTCGTCTGTCGCGAGCTCCAGCCGCGCAGCCTCAACCTCTTCCATATCCGGCTGCACCAGCGGATCTTCGGGGGCGGCGGGCGCAGACGGTGCGGTGCTGGGCACGGGTTTAGGGCGGCAGACCAGATCGGGCACGCCCGCTTGCGCAGCGACATCCAAGGTAATCACGGTCATGGCCTGGGCCTGGAGCGCCGCGAGACACCCTAGCGCGCAAGCCAAAAGCCTAAGCGGGTGGGACATCAATACAAGCCTCGATGGCATCGTTTTCGGCAGGCGCTGCATATACATTGGCTCTCATTCACGGTCGGTCGCGCTGTTCGGCGGCGCAGCTACCGCGTCCGGTGTGCTTGTGCATTCCGACGGCAATGCCCCCGTATCACTCGCGGCGCAGGGAGCTACGGGCGTCTCTGGCGACACAAGCTCCACCGGCTCAGGCACCGCCACGACACCCGCCGGGGCCCGGCTCTTCTTTGTTTCCGCAATGGGCGCGCCCGCGAGGCCCAGACCCGCACCAATGGCGTTCACAAAGCGCCGCATGCCCTTGCCCGACAAATGGATGCCATCGGCCACAAAGTATTCGCGGCTCTCCTGGCCCATGGCGTGCCAGTCGAGCAGCTGGACATTGTCGAAATCAACAATGACGCGCTGAATCAGTTCGTTGTTTTGCGCGGTCCAGCGCCGGTCGGCGTAGTTGTTGACCACCACCACCCGCTTGGATGCGCGGAGAAATTCCAGGATTTGGCGGAAATGCTTTTCATAGATGTAGCCATTGGTTCCCAGGTGGACCACGACCAAGTCGGGCGTTTTGTTTTTGGCAAAGAATTGCTGCAAGACGGTTAAACCCTGGCTCGCCTGCCGCCCCACTGCAGCATCGACATACGCATGGGGAAATGAGCGCAACAGCGCACCGCGCGCGCCCAACATCACCGAATCACCCAGAACCAGTGTGCGCTGCCCGTTGGTGTCAAACCGGTTGTATCGGGCTTCGGCCGCATCCACCCCGTCCTCTGCCGTCTGCGCGACCTCCTCGGGTGCAGGCCCGCGTTCACCCTGGTCGGCACCCGCCACGACAGCGGGCTCGGGAGTCGGCACATAGGTGTTCAGGGCATACGCTGCGCTCAGCACAAAAGCCAGCGCAACAGCCGCACTGCGGCGCGCTCGACTGCCCGGTGAAGCCGCATGTTTCCATTGCAATTCAACAAAGCGGTAAGAACACTCGGCTGCAAGGCCCGTCACCAACAGGCGCTCCAAGGCAACCCGGGGATCAGAGGCATCTTGCGGATTGATCCAGATAAAAACAGGCCAATGCCACAGGTAGAGCGAATACGAGCGCGTACCTGCCCAATGCAACAGGGCGCGCACCGGCGCAAAGACAGACGATCTGAATTGCACCACCGGGGATGCTTCGGTAACCAGCACAATCAGCAGGGCACTGCAGCAGGAAAACAAGGCAAATCCGCCCAGGTACACAAACGGAATTTGATCGTGCCAATTCCACCCCATCCACAACAAAGCGCTCAGGGTCCACAAGGCCAAGGGAATGCGCACACGGGCATCGCGGCAAAACTTCAGCGCGCCACCCGCATGCGTTTTAGGGTTCCAAAAACAGGCCAAACCAGCGCCGATGAAAAGACCCATCACATGGGTGTCCGACCCAAAATACACCCGGCTCGGGTCCGCGCCCTCCATCCGGTAGGTGTACCAATACGCCATCCACAAGGTACTGAGCAGCGCCAAAGCCAGGCACATCCAACCCACAGTCTGGAGGGCTCCACGCCGCAGCAGCGCGATCAGCACAATGGGCCAAATGAGGTAGTACTGCTCCTCAATGGCCAAAGACCACAAGTGCTGGAAGATGCGGGGCTTGTGCAGACCTTCAAAATACGATTGCTGCGCATAAATTTGCCACCAATTCGACACGTAAAAAGTAAACGGCAAATCGGCGATCAAGCGGTCGTAGGCATCCGGTGCCAGATACGGAGTCAGCCAGGTGCACACCACTACCAAAACCGCAAAAGGTGGGAACAAGCGGTGAAAACGGCGCACAAAAAACGGGAGCAGCGCAATCCGCCCGGTCTTTTGGTACTCCGCCAGCAACAAGGACGTGATCAAAAAACCCGAAATGACAAAAAACAGGTCGACGCCAAGAAACCCGCCGTTGAATATGCCCGGCAAATTCAAGTGGTACACCACCACCATCAGCACAGCCAGCGCGCGCAAAGCGTCCAAACCCCACCAGCGGCTCTCGACCGGGCTGGCTTCCACAGGGCTGTTCACGGCAAACACCATCGGCACCACACCTTATTTGGCCTGCAAAGCCGGGCGTTGAATGGCAGCCGCAAACAGCCGCGCACTCGCGGCATAGCCCGGGCTGGTGAGGTGCATCCAATCGGGCTGGGCCAGTGGCTCGGCGCGCTTGGCCCAAGCCGATACGCTTTTGGGCCCGCCCATGGCTTTTTGCCAATCCCAGTGGGCGCAGCGGAACTCCGGACTCACCAGCGCCTGCACTTTGCTGATCGACTGGTGGCGCGCGGGATAGTCGATTTTTTTATCAGTGGGCGTGAGGCCAACGCGGTCAGGCGGGCCCATCACCACACAGCGCGCCTTCGGATAGAGCGCGCGAAATTGCCGCAACTCCTTGCGCAGCGCCGCCGCATAGTTGTCGGCTTGGTAGCTGTCACTGGGTGCCTCATTGGCACCGTATTGAAAGATAACCAGGTCGTAGTGCGCGGTGATCGGTTTGATCTTTTTCTGCGACCAGCCCTTGGACTGTGCGCCGGGGGTGCTGAAAATATCGAACAGTAATTTGGGGGTAGTGCGGTAAACCGGCTCGAAACCGGTAATGCCCAACTGTCCGGCAATCAGGCGCAGACGCAAGGTTCTGATCTCGGTCTCCGGCATGACCTGCAGGGCCTGCACCGCACCTTCTAGCACCAGCGGGGCGGCTTCGGGGCCGCCATTGATGGAGATGCCCAGAATCAGGGTGGCGTCGGGGTCCGCTTGATGGAGATGGATATTGAGCCATTGCGGCGCGGGCGCGCCATCGGCACCGGGGAAATCCAACACCAGCATCTCATCGTTGGCCTCGGACTTCAGCTTCACCAGCGTGCTGGTAAAGCCGGTCTCCTGCGCCGAACTGCGGTAGGCAAAATTCAGGTTCCAGCCTTTGCTCAGGCAGGTTCTGGCAATACCGAGGCGTACACCGGGCAAGCCGATAGCGGGCTGTATGAACCCGGCCCGCGCGCCATCGGCAGGGAAGCCCCAGGCCTGCAACATGGCATCTACAAAACTACCCGATGCGGTATGGCTGTCGCCCCAGACACCCACGCGGATGGCTGCGGGGTAAGCCGGCGTGGCCCGCCATGGGGCGGCTCCATGGGTTGATGTGGTGAATTGCACATCACCAGGGCCGCGGTCTTTACTGGTCACCGCGGTTTGAAACAGCTCATCACAACGCTGGCTTCTATCAGCCGCAGCCACCGTGCCCGCATCAGCCAGCGCCGGCAACACCAGCAATAGAACGCAATAAAGGCATGCGTAAGTCCAACTTGTCATAAGAGATACATGCGCACGCAACAGTGAGCAAAAGGGGCAATCGGGGGATTATCCGCCGATGGCGGTTTGTACAAAAAGGCGCGGCGTGGGGAAGTTAAAAACTTTACCGGGATTGATTCGGCGTTTGAGACGCCTGAGATGCCGGAGTTGCGATGAGAAACAGGAGAGACGAATGTGGTGCAAAGTGTGGCGGCGTTGAGGGGCTTGTTCAGGGCGCCCTGAAAATGCGCCCCACGTAGGGTATTCAGCTCTCGTTGTGCTTGGCAAATGAAGCCTGCGGCGGCCGCGCTTTCATAGGAATGGTTGGCGTTGATTGCGCAAAAAAGCACGGTCCACATGCTGCGCTACGGTTTGCAGATCTTGTAACGCAAGGCCGGCTTGCGAAAAGTGACTTTGCCATGCACTTACCACCGCCGCCACCTCCTTTACAAGTTGTGTTGCCCGCAACGGCGTCAGGCCAAATTGCTTGCACTCTGACAGCGCGTTGCTTACGCTTGAATCCGCGCCTTCTTTGCCCACCCGCATGGATTGAACGCCCAAGCTTTGCAAAGTGGGCAACACATCAAAGGCGGGGGCCAGCTTTAAGCTGTGCCCTTGCCCCATGAACATATGGTTTTTTTCGTGGTCATCGGTGTTGTCTATACAAATATTGAACACCATGCGCCTAAACAACTGCTCGCCCGCATACGCCAGTTGCGAGACGTCCCCTAAACGGCGCAGCAGCAGCGCCATTTCGGGATAGCTGTAATCAACCCCGGCCGCGCGCAGCGCCACGTGGGCAGACATGCAATGCAAGCGCGCACCGCCCTGGCGATCAAAACGCCGCACCGCAAGCGCATGTTTGGTTTGCCCCCCTTGCACGTAGGGCAAGGCATGGGTCTCGCAGACATCAATCCCCGCCTTTGTGGCAAGTGTCATGCTGGCATGCTCCATCAGGCCCACGTCCACCACGTCGCCCTTTTCGGCAAACTTCAGCACCCATTCAACGCCATCCATTTGCAACAAGGCTTTGGGCTTGGCACCACCCAGGGTCGCCCCCGGGGTCACCAGGTGCAGCAGCGTTGACTCCAATGGCTCATTGGCCTCCACCCGACGGATGACGTCGTGCATCTGCTGCACATCCGCTAATTCTGGTAACACACCAAGCCGGTAAGGCGCATACACGTCTGCCGATTCAGAGACACCCAAGGCCCCAACCCGGTTGTCGCCCGCAAAGTACAGATAGTCCAAGGTGGACAACCTCTGCGGCTTGATCACAAAGCGAATCACCCGCTCCCCCCACCGGTCTGGACGCGCGTCATCTATGGCACCTGCAGCAGCATCTGGTGCAACAGGAAAAAACTCAGCGTTGTGGAGTGGCAGGTCTTCGCTCAAGGCAAATCCATGGGCCAACCAGCTCGACGCATAGCGCAACGAAACCCCCGCGTGCTGGTGCTGCGCACGTCGCACCCAGCGCAAAACGCCCACAAGCTGCGGCGATAGGGGTTCGCCCAACCACCACAAATACAGCACATCGGTCAACGCGGGCGTCGTCATGGCTTGCGCTTTTTCAGGCTTTGCAGCTCTAGGTCTAAGGCGGCCATATCGTGCTCAGGGGCTGACACCGCTGCAAGCGCTGGGGCGCGCCCCATCAGCCAAATAGCCAAGGCGTAAATGCCCACACCCACACCCGGATCGCCCTTCTCCATGCGTTGCACGGTGCGCACCGCCACCCCCATCCGCAAGGCCCAACTGCGCAAGGACTCTTTCCGCCGCAATCGCGCCAGCGCCAAACCCTCACCCAAGGTCTGCAAGGACTGCAAAGCCTGAGGCGGCAAAAAATCAATGTGGGCTGATGACTTGGGCATGCCTTAATTTAGCACAAAATATTCATAAACGTTAAATTAAAGTCCGGCAGCAGATACAACTAGGCGCCCTTGCGCAGCGGCAGCGCCGTCTTGTAGCGCACCTGCTTGAGTGCAAAGCTGCTGCGGATTTTTTCAACGCCGGGGATGGGCGTGAGCTGCTCGAGAATGAACTTCTCCAGCGCACCCATGTCGGCAATGGCCACCCGGATCAGGTAGTCGGAGTCACCCGTCATCAGGTAGCACTCCATCACCTCGTCGTGCTCGGCAATGCGGCGCTCAAACTCGGCCAGCGCGGCTTTGGATTGCTCCTTCAGGCTGATGGAGATGAACACGTTCAGCCCCAGGCCCAGCGCCTGCGGCTGGGTGAGCGCCACATAGCGCTGGATCACGCCGCCCGCCTCCAGCGCCTTGACCCGGTTCAGGCAGGGCGAAGGCGACAAATGCACCCGCCGGGCCAGCTCCACATTGGTCAGCGAACTGTCTTCCTGCAGTTGCGCCAATATTTTGTAATCCACGCTGTCTAAAAGCATAAAAATCCTTCTGTTTACGTATTTACGTTAATTTTATGCTTCTGCAAGGTATTTCGTGATCACAAAAAAAGCAGCACATGCCGAGCCTGTCTGCCTATATTGAGGCCTGATCCAACCACACATCCCGACTCCCATGCTGCAACGAATCGCCGACGCCGACCCCACCGAAACCACCGAATGGCGCGATGCCTTTGCCGATATCGTCAGCATGCACGGCCCGGAACGGGCGCGCTTTGTACTGGACCAGTTGGTCGCGCTGGCGCACCAATCGCCAGATCGACTGGTCGCCGGAACTGGTCACGCCCTATGTCAACACCGTGCCGGTACACGAGCAGCAGCCCTTTCCCGGCGACTTGGCGATTGAGGAAAAGCTGGCCTCGCTGATGCGCTGGAACGCGCTGGCCATGGTGGCGCGCGCCAACGGGGCTTATGGCGAATTGGGCGGCCACATTGCCAGCTACGCCAGCGCGGCCGATTTGTTTGAAGTCGGCTTCAACCATTTTTTCCGGGGTCGCACAGACGGGCAACTGGGTGACCTGGTCTTCTTTCAGCCGCACAGCGCGCCCGGGGTCTATGCGCGGGCGTTTTTGGAAGGCCGTCTGAGCGCGCAGGACCTGGCGCTGTACCGCCAGGAACTCAAAGCCCCGCGCGAAGGCGCGCGCGGCCTCTCCAGCTACCCGCACCCGTGGTTGATGCCCGAGTTCTGGCAATTCCCCACCGGCTCCATGGGTCTGGGGCCCATCAGCTCGATTTACCACGCCCGCTTTATGCGCTTCCTCACCCACCGCAGCCTGCTGGACTGCGCCGGCCGCAAGGTCTGGGGCGTCTTCGGTGACGGCGAAATGGACGAGCCCGAAAGCATGAGCGCGCTCACCCTGGCCTCGCGCGAAAAACTGGACAACCTGGTGTGGGTGGTCAACTGCAATCTGCAGCGCCTGGATGGACCGGTGCGGGGCAATGGCCGCATCATTGACGAGCTGGAAAAACTGTTTCGGGGTGCCGGCTGGAACGTGATCAAGCTCATCTGGGGCAGCGACTGGGACGGCCTGTTTGCGCGCGATACCACGCGGCGCGCTGGTGCGCGCGTTTGCCAACACGGTGGACGGGCAGATGCAAACCTTTGCCGCCAAAGACGGGCGCTTCAACCGCGAGAACTTCTTCGGCCAGAACCCCGAACTAGCGGCCCTGGCGCAGGGCTTGACCGATGCGCAAATTGACCGCCTCAAACGCGGCGGCCACGACCTGGTGAAGATCCATGCGGCCTACGCGGCAGCCGCCCAGCACAGCGGCCAACCCACTGTGATCCTGGCGCACACCAAAAAAGGTTACGGCATGGGCCAGGCCGGTCAGGGCAAGATGACCACGCACAGCCAGAAAAAGCTGGACGAGGCCGCCCTGCTCGCCTTTCGCAACCGCTTTGACCTGCCCTTGAGCGACCAGCAGGCCACCGATCTCGACTTTTTCAAGCCTGCGGAAGACAGCGCCGAAATGCACTACCTGCACGCCAGGCGCGAAGCCCTGGGCGGCTACCTGCCACGCCGCTACACCGCCTGCGCGCCGGTTGCCGTGCCCGCGCTGCAGACCTACGCCGGCTTTGCGCTGCAAGCCGATGGCAAAGAAATGTCGACCACCATGGCCTTTGTGCGCATGCTGGGGCAACTGCTCAAAGACCCTGTGCTGGGGCCGCGCGTGGTGCCCATCGTGGCGGATGAGGCGCGCACTTTCGGCATGGCCAATCTGTTCAAGCAGGTGGGCATTTACTCCAGCGTCGGCCAGCAATACGAGCCCGAAGACATTGGCTCTGTGCTGAGCTACCGCGAAGCCATGGACGGGCAAATTCTGGAAGAAGGCATCAGCGAAGCCGGCGCGATTGCCAGCTGGACGGCTGCGGCCACCAGCTACAGCGTGCACGGGCTGGCGATGCTGCCCTTTTATATTTATTACTCCATGTTCGGCTTTCAGCGCGTGGGCGACGCCATCTGGGCGGCGGCCGACCAGCGCGCGCGGGGCTTTTTACTCGGTGCCACATCGGGCCGCACCACGCTGGGCGGCGAAGGTCTGCAACACCAGGACGGCAGCAGCCATCTGGTGGCAGCCACCATCCCCAACTGCAAAGCCTACGACCCGGCGTTTGCGGGCGAGATGGCGGTGATCGTCGACCAGGGCATGCGCGAGATGCTGGTGGAGCAGCAAGACGTTTTCTATTACGTCACCCTGATGAATGAAAACTACGCCCAACCCGATCTGCCCGCTGGTGTGGAGGCCGCGCTCTTGAAGGGCTGCTACCGCTTTGCCGCAGCGGATGCAGGCCTGCCGCCAGACGCACCCCGCGTCACGCTGATGGGGTCGGGCGCGATACTGCCGGAGGTCATTCAGGCCGCGCGACTGTTAGCCGCGCAAGGCATTGCCGCCGAGGTGTTCAGCGTGACCAGCTGGAGCGAGCTCGCCCGCGACGGCCAGCGCTGCGAGCAGGAGGCCATGGCCGGTACGGGTAACCCGACGCCTTTTGTGGCGCAGCAACTGGCGAACACGCACGACCCTGTCATTGCCGCCAGTGACTATGTGCGCGCAGTGTCGGAGAGCATCCGCGCCTTCATACCCGAAGGCCGCCGCTACCTGACGCTGGGCACCGATGGATTCGGCCGCAGCGACACCCGCAGCGAGTTGCGCGCCTTCTTCCAGGTCGATGCGGCCAGCATTGCGAATGCGGCGCGCTTTGCGCTGGGGTTGAAGCAGAGCTGAAAAAACCGCCGCAGCGCAGCTACCCGGGCGGCGCTAGTCTTTCTGGGTCTTCAACTGCTCGCCCCAAATACCCTTGGGTCTCAGCGTGGGATTGAGCGGGGGTTCATGTTATTGCAAGGCGGCGGCTGGGTGCGCCGGGCAGCAGCGGCCGTCGAGCCTATGGACCCACCCCGCCGACTAGGAGGGCTCGGCACCAAGGCCCGCGGCATCTAAAAATGAATCACCGTCCGAATCGACTTGCCTTCATGCATCAAATCAAAGGCTTCATTGATCCGCTCCAGCGGCATGGTGTGGGTCACAAAGGGGTCTAGCGCGATCTCGCCGCGCATGGCTTGCTCGACCATGCCGGGCAGTTGGGTACGGCCTTTGACGCCGCCGAATGCGCTACCGCGCCAAACGCGACCGGTGACCAGTTGGAACGGACGGGTGCTGATTTCCTGGCCGGCACCGGCCACGCCGATGATGATGCTCTCGCCCCAGCCTTTGTGGCAGCACTCCAGCGCGGCGCGCATCACGTGCACATTGCCGATGCACTCAAAGCTGAAATCGACGCCGCCATCGGTCATGCCGACGATGACCTCTTGTATGGGCTTGTCGAAGTCGCCCGGGTTGATGCAGTCGGTCGCGCCCATGACGCGGGCCAAATCAAACTTGCCGGGGTTGGTGTCGATGCCGATGATGCGCCCCGCCCCCGCCATGCGCGCGCCCTGCACCACGGCCAGGCCGATGCCGCCCAGCCCGAACACCGCAACCGTGTCGCCGGCCTTGACTTTGGCGGTGTTGCTGACCGCGCCCAGGCCGGTGGTGACGCCGCAGCCCAGCAGGCAGACTTTCTGCGGATCCGCAGCGGGATTGATTTTGGCGAGGGACACTTCGGCCACCACGGTGTATTCGCTGAAGGTGCTGGTGCCCATGTAATGGAACAGCGGCTGGCCCTGGTAGCTCAGGCGCGATGTGCCGTCCGGCATGACGCCCCGCCCCTGGGTGGCGCGCACCGCTTGGCACAAATTGGTTTTGCCCGAAAGACAAAATTTGCACATGCGGCATTCGGCGGTGTACAGCGGAATCACATGGTCGCCCGGCGCCACGCTGGTGACGCCCTCGCCCACTTCCACCACGATGCCCGCGCCCTCATGGCCCAGCACCGCTGGAAACAAGCCCTCGGGGTCGTCGCCGGACAAGGTGTAGGCGTCGGTGTGGCACACGCCGGTGTGGCTGATGCGCACCAGCACCTCGCCTGTGCGCGGCGGCGCGACGTCGATCTCCACCACTTGCAGGGGCTGCTTCGCCCCAAAGGCCACTGCGGCGCGTGATTTCATATGTGTCTCCTGAAATGGGCTGCAATATAGCCGCCAGTCTCGACTGGCGTGCACGGCCTCCACGACATACACGCAGGGGATGTATAAATCAGCTTCTTTTTCAACTCAGGAGCATCCCATGGGACTTTTCGACATGTTCAAAACCGAAGCACCGCAACTCACGCCCAAGCTGGCGCTGGCGGCAGGCCTGCTGTACACCATGGCATCGGACGGCCAAATCGAGCAAGAAGAAATCGGCCAATTGCAATCGGTTATCGGCCGTGACGAGCAACTGATCAAGACCGCTGTCAACTACATGCGCGCCGTACCCTACGAGCAGTTTCTGACTGCTGCCAACGCGCTGCTCAACCCCCAGCAAAAACTCTGCGTGCTAATTAATATGGCGGATTCGCTGCTGTCCGATGGCCGTGCGGCTGCAGCCGAGCAAGCTGCCTTCAACAAAGCGCTGACCGGATTCGGCATGACCGAAGACGGCTTCAAGGTCTATTTCGAGACGCTGGCTGTCAAAAACAACCGCTCGATTTTTTAATCAGGCAAAGTCCACCCAGGCGCTGCCCGTACCCATGGGCCCGAATCAGCGGCTTGGGCCCGCTCGCCACGCAAAAACTGCATCAGCGCCGCAGCAGCCGGGTTGTTGCTCCCTTTGGTTAGCAAAATGGCGTCTTGCTGAATCGGCGCGTGCAGTTCGGCCGGAACCATCCACGCCGACCCTTGTGCGATCTTGCCGTCTAGATACACCTGCGATAAAGCGATAAAACCCAGTTGCGCGTTCTCTGTAGCGACGAACTGGTAGGTCTGCGCAATGTTTTCACCTTGGACGAACTTGGGCTGCAGCGCTTGCAGAACACCCAGCTTGGTCATGGTCTGCACAGCGGCTGCGCCATAGGGTGCCAATTTGGGATTGGCCAGCGCGATGCGCTGAAACCTGCCGCTGCGCAGCACCTCGCCCTTGTCATCCACGAGCCCATGCTGCTTGCTCCACAACACCAGTTTGCCAAGCGCATAGGTGAAGCGGCTGCCCGCAACGCCTAAGCCCTCTTTCTCGAGCTTGATAGGCGTCTCATCATCGGCGGACAACAAAATTTGGAAAGGTGCCCCGTTGCGGATTTGGGCATAGAAGGTGCCGGTCGACCCAAATGCAAGAACCGCCTTGTGACCCGTTTCCGCCTCAAAGGCCTGCGCAAGTTTTTGCATGGGGGCGGTGAAGTTGGCGGCCACTGCGACGCGCACTTCTCCAGCACCAACCCGCATGAACAGGCTGAAAAAAGCGACCACACCGAAAATGATTTTGGACAATGGAAGTTTCGCTGCGCAGAAATGCATAAAAAGAGTGTATCGACGCAAAAGCATGGCATTTGCCCCGCAGTAGCGGACTGCGTCGCGGTCAAAGCCCTCTACGCTACGGGAATACCCTGAGCAGCAAGCAATTGACCAGAAGCCCGCGCGACTTTGTTAGACCTGCACCGCATGAGGGCCAACTCGCCTTTGGTTGACACCAAAGAATGGGCATTCCTATGATCAATGGCCGCCGTACTTCCCACTATCACTAGACTTGCCACACCCCTGGCCGAACTCACGTGGATGGCCATGTCGATGTTCTCCAGAAAGTCTGCCGCATCCAACGAAGAGTTCCGCGAACGCTTCACAGGCACGCCGGCTGAATGCCAGGCCTCGATCCTGTCCGTCATTGAATCCGAGATCGTTCCCCGTCTGTTGAAAGCACAGCGTGTGGACAGAAGCTATTTGAGCCTGGTTCCTGCCAGCCGTGCTATGCCGACCCAGCATGAGATCGCGGCATTTTTGGAGCTGTGCATTGGCCAGGATTCCCAGGCGGCACAAGCCTTTGTGGACCGCTTGCTCAAAGAAGGTCTCAATACCGAGCATGTTTTCTTGGAACTCATTACGCCGACCGCGCGGGCTCTGGGCACGCGCTGGGAAGACGACACCCTGGACTTCATGCAAGTCACCCATGGTTTGGTGCAACTCCACTCCATCACGCATGCGATTGGCTTTGCCTACGACGAAGGCCCGCGTATTCAGGGCGATGTCAAGCGCGTGATGATTGCCTCCGCACCGGGCTCGGAGCATTTGCTCGGACCCACCATCGTGTCCGAATTCTTCCGCCGTGAAGGCTGGCAAGTTGTGGTGGAAATATCACCCAGCGCCAAGGAGTTGGCGCAGACGGTGGCGGGCGAATGGTTTGACACGGTGGGCCTGTCGGTCAGCATCAACCAGCAGCTCACAGACCTCGATGGGCTGGTTGCAAAAATCCGGCATAGCTCGCGCAACCCCCGCCTATCGGTTTTGTTAGGTGGACCGATTTTTACGGTGCGCGATTTTGAAGCAAGCGCCTTCGGCGCTGACGGCATTTGCACCGATGCCAAAGATGCCGTGGCGATGGCCCTCGCCTCGCTGCCCAAGGATTAAGCAACCCTGCTTCAGCGGCTGTGCCAACAGGCCGCACTCTGCACGGGCACAAACCGAGCCGTTTTTCGCCGCGTGAAAAAATTTCCAAATCCAAGTGAAATCGCATTAGCGTCGGCATTCCCGCTTTGGAACAGGCGTTGTTTCGCAGGGTAAAGGGTTTTCCCTGTAGGTAGTCTGCTATCACCCGCCCGCGGGTTTTCCACCGGATACTAGGTTTGCACTGCACGAAACCGTGCGGATGCTACTAACACACCGGAGACAAAACATGCGTGTCATTTCTATTGCCCAGGACAGCCCCGAAATCGCGGGCTGCGAAGAAGACAGCGGCATCGTCCGCAAAGTCAATTTGCCGCTGGCGCGGCGCGAATTCCTCAAAGGTTCCGGCCTGTTGATGGGTACCTTGGTCAGCGGTTCGCTGTTGGCCACTTTGGCCCCCAGCACCGCCTGGGCGTTGGAGCTGAAAAAGCTCTCCACCGCCGAAGGCCAAACCCTGATGGCCATGGGCCGCATCCTGTTCCCCCACAAAAAGCTGCCGGACGCGGTCTACGCCCTGCTGGCCAAAGACCTCGACGGCAAGGCCGCTGGTGACGCGGGCGCGGCCAAGATGCTGCAAGACGGTGTCGCCTGGCTCAACAAGTCTGGCGGCGGCAACTTTGCCAAAGCCAGCGAGAAGCAGCGCAACGACATCGTGCGCAGCATGGAAGGCACGGCCTTCTTCGCCACCGTGCGCGGCCAGTGCATCACCTCGCTGTATGACAACGATATGGCTTACGCGGTGTTCGGCTACCCCGGCTCTGCCTGGGAAAAAGGCGGCTACATCACCCGCGGATTCCAGGACCTCAAATGGTTGCCGCAGCCATCCAAAGAAGCCAGCCCAGCGCCCTTCCTCGGCTAAGCAACACACCTTCACACAGGAGATAGAACATGGCGAAATTTGATTTTTCTGACGACTCCGTAGTCGTCGTTATTGGCTCGGGCGCGGGCGGTGGCACATTGGCCAACGAACTCTGCCAAAAAGGCATCAAGGTTGTGGTCCTGGAAGCTGGCGCAATGCAGTCGCAGGCAAGCTTCATCAACGACGAGTGGAAGTCATTTGTGCAACTGGCCTGGCTGGACGCACGTACCACCTCCGGTTCCTGGCGTGTCGCCAAAGACTTTGCCGGCCTGCCTGCCTGGATTTGCAAAACCGTGGGCGGCTCGACCACCCACTGGGCCGGCGCATCGCTGCGCTTCCAAGAGCATGAGTTCCGCGTCAAGTCGGTGTATGGTGAAGTCCCGGGTGCGAATCTGCTGGATTGGCCCATCACCCTCAAAGACTTGGAGCCCTACTACGCCAAAGCTGAATACAAAATGGGCGTGACCCGCACCAACGGTATTCCCGGTCTGCCCGGCAACAACAACTTCAAGGTCATGCACGCAGGTGCGACCAAGCTAGGCTACAAGGACGTGCACACCGGCAATATGGCCATCAACAGCCAGCCGCGCGACGGCCGTGGACGCTGCATGCAACTGGGCTTTTGCTTCCAGGGCTGCAAGAGCGGCGCGAAATGGTCCACGCTGTACACCGAAATCCCCAAGGCTGAGGCCACGGGTAACTTCGAAATCCGCCCATCGTCCCATGTGACCCGCATCGAGCACAACGCCTCCGGCAAAGTGACCGGCGTCGTGTACTTTGACAAAGACGGCAAAGAGCAGCGCCAAAAAGCCCGCATCATCGCGGTAGCCGGCAATTCCATCGAAACCCCGCGCCTGCTGCTGTTGTCGGCGTCGAGCATGTTCAAAGACGGCCTGGCCAACTCCTCCGGCCAAGTCGGTCGCAACTACATGCGCCACATGACCGGATCGGTCTACGCCGCGTTCAAGAACCCAGTGCACATGTACCGCGGCACCACCATGGCGGGCATCATCCGCGACGAATCTGGCCATAACCCGGCCCGTGGCTTTGTGGGTGGCTACGAGATGGAAACCCTCGCTCTGGGAGTCCCGTTTATGGCGGCATTCCTGGATCCCGGTGCCTGGGGCTCTGAGTTTGCGTGGTGGATGGACCACTACACCAACACGGCCGGCATGTGGCTGGTGGGCGAAGACATGCCGCGCGAGACCAACCGCGTGACGCTGAACACCAATGTCAAAGACCAGTGGGGCAACTACGCACCCAATGTCCACTTTGACGACCACCCCAACGACATCGCTATGCGCAACCATGCGTTCACCCAAGGCGAGCGTGTGTACCAGGCGGCCGGTGCGATCAAGACCTACCGCACACCGCCCTACCCGTCCACCCATAACCTGGGAACCAGCCGCATGAGCGCACGGCCTCAGGACGGTGTGGTGAACAAATGGGGCCAGACGCACGACATCCCTAACCTGTTCATCAGCGACGGCAGCCAGTTCACCACCGGCGGCGCCGAAAACCCCACGCTGACCATCGTATCGTTGGCCATTCGCCAGGCGGATTACATCGCCCAGCAAATGACCGAGCGCGCGATCTAAGATGCGGATTGATTGAGGCAGGAGCAAGCTATGTGTGAATATTTCGTCAAAGCAGACCCGATCCAGTACGAGCAGCGTACGCGTACGGTTCGTATCCGCAACGTGCTGACCAGCCTGCGGCTGGAAAACATGGTGTGGGACATCCTGGCGGAAATGGCGGAAGAGGAAGGCTGCACTACGAATGCGCTGATTTCGAATTTCCACGACGAAATCCTGGCGCATCGGGGTGAGGTTCCCAACTTCGCCTCGTTCTTGCGGGTCACCAGCATGCGCTACCTGCGCCGCTGCGTGATCAACATGGAACGCGAACAGAGCAACACGGTTGCGGTCGCCAACGTGACCAATCTGCCCAGCCGGTCCCAATCGCTTGAATCCGCCCCAAAGCCGGTGGCGGCGGTGGGCAGGTAATTACATTTCCCATCGCAACCCATCCGGCGCTCACCACGGTGCCGGATGGGATTTTTTTGAGCCGAAGTATCCCTCCCACAGAGAATGTTCCTATGAGTTTCACCACCGAAAACCAACCCGGTGTCAGCCCTGCTGTGCCTGATGCCACCCGTGGCTTTGTGTTCAACCACTCGATGCTGCGCATCAAAGACCCGCAGGTATCGCTGGCTTTTTATACCGGCGTCATGGGCATGCGCCTGTTGCGCAAGCTCGACTTCCCCGAGATGAAGTTTTCACTGTACTTTTTGCACCGCACCTCTGAAGGCGAGAGCGCGCCCGATGATGTGGGCGAGCGCACGGCCTGGACATTTGCGCAGCGTGGCATTCTGGAGCTGACCCACAACTGGGGCACCGAATCCGACGCGGATTTCAAATACCACGATGGCAATGCCCAGCCGCAAGGTTTTGGCCACATCTGCTTCTCGGTGCCTGACCTGGACGCCGCCACCGCCTGGTTTGATCAGAACCAGGTGGTGTTCGTGAAACGCCCCGACCAGGGCAAGATGAAAGACGTGGCCTTTATCAAAGACCCGGACGGCTACTGGATTGAGATCGTCGAACCGGCACGCCTCAAAGCTTTAGGACGTTGAAACCATGCTGACATTGTTGAAAGGTCCTCGGGCCACTTCACTTCACTTCGCCCTGTTCCTGTCGGCAGGTCTGGTCACCGCGCAGGCGCAGGCCAATGAAGCCTTGGCCAACAAAAGCGGTTGCCTGGGTTGCCACGCCGTAGCCGTCAAATTGGTAGGTCCTGCGTACAAAGACGTGGCGGCCAAGTACGCGGGCCAAGCCGACGCACAAACCACGCTCATGCATAGCATCCGCAACGGCAGCGTGGGCAAATGGGGTGAACTGCCCATGCCGGCGAATCCCAAAATTTCGGATGCCGACCTGAAAAAATTGGCCACCTGGGTCCTCACCGCGAAATAAGTCGACCAGCATGAAGTACCTCCACACCATGGTCCGGGTGACCGATCTGGACGCTTCGCTGCGTTTTTACCGAGACGCGCTGGGTCTGGAAGTGCTCAGCGTGCGCGAGGTGCCCCAAGGGCGCTTCACCTTGGCTTTTCTGGCTGCGCCGGGCGACCGCGGCGCGCAGATGGAACTGACCTACAACTGGGATCCCGAGGCCTACACCGGCGGGCGCAACTTCGGCCACCTGGCCTACGCGGTCGACGACATTTACGCGACCTGCACCCGTCTGCAAGCGCATGGCGTGGAGATCGTGCGCCCACCGCGCGATGGCTACATGGCCTTTGTGCGTTCGCCGGACCAGATCTCCATCGAACTGCTGCAACGCGGCGCACCCCTGCCCCGTGCCGAGCCCTGGGCCTCCATGCCCAATATCGGCTCATGGTGATCACCGACCTGCCAAGCCGCACAGCCTGGCCCGGCCACCATCCTGTGGCCTTTTTGCCCGGCTCCTTGCCCATGGGTGGCGTGGTTCCCATGACGCCGGTGCACGCCTTTGACAGCGTGCCTGCTGCACTGCAATGGCAGGAGCAGCCCCAACTCCAACCAAGGCGGCAGGACATCGAACTCGGCGGCTTACTGGCCTTTGTGATCGATCAGGTCACCACGGAAGATGAAGCCGACGCGATGGTGCAGGCCAGCGAACAATGCGGCTACCGCGATGAAGCCCCCGGCATTGCCACACCACCGGGCATGCGGATGAATAAATCGGTGCATTGGGTGGCGGACCCGGAGCTGATGAATCCCCTGTTTGCGCGAATCGCCCATTTGCTGCCGCCGGTACTCGATGGCGAGCCGCTGTTTCAGGCTTTCAGCCACCGGATCAATATGTACCGCTACGACGCCAACGACGTCTTCAACCGGCACACCGATGGCAACTGGCCGGGCTACAGCCTGAGCCCGGACCGCAGCACCATGCTGGAGTGGGGGCCGGAATTGCGCTCGGGCCTGACCATGCTGCTGTACCTGAACGGGCCGGCGGATGGCGTCATCGGTGGCAGCACCCGCCTGTTCAGCCGCGACGGGCGTCATGTCGACGTAGAGCCTGTCAAAGGCTCAGCCCTTTTCTTTCGCCACGGCTTCGGCTTTTCCTCCGTAGTGCATGAAGGTTGCCGGGTGACCGGTGACATGCCGAAATACGTGGCGCGCATCAACGTGATGTACGGCGACGCGGCGCGCTAAGCCCACCTGCTTAGCGCCCTGCCCCATCCCGCAAGCGCTGCACATCCAAAGCGGACACCGGGGCCGCTTGGTGCCCCCAGGCGGCGCGCAGATAACTCAATAAATCCGCGACTTCCTGCTCGCTCAAGGTGAGCACGTAAGGCGGCATGCCAAACGGACGCGGATTGCCCGCTGTACTGGGGCCAAAACCGCCATAGAGCACGGTCTGCAGCAGGTTGACCGGCGAGGACTGCAGCACAGTGCGGTTGCCACGCAGCGGCGGGTAGGCCCAGTTGCCATCCGCGCCCCGGACACCCTGGCCCTGCGCGCCATGGCAATCGGCGCAGTGCTTGTCATACAGCGCTGCGCCGCTGTCCAACACGCGGCGCGGCGGGGCTTGAGGCATGCTGTTTGCAGCGGCCACCTTGGGCAGGCTTTGCAAGTACGCAACCATGGCGTCGATGTCCTGCACCGTCCATTGCTGCAAGCTGTGCCGCACGACTTCGGCCATAGGGCCGGATGTGCGGTCCGCTCCGCCACGGCCGGATTGCAGCAATTGCCGCAGCTCTGCGGCCGGGCGGTTCTGCACACCACCGTCCAAAGGGTCTAGCAATGAGGGCGCGTACCAGGATGGGCCGGCAATAAAGCCGCCTTCCAAACTGAGCATGTCGGCGTTACCTCCCAGCGCGTTGCGCGGCATATGGCACACGCTGCAATGGCCCAGGCCCTGCACCAGGTACGCGCCGCGTTGTCGCTGTGCGTCAGCTGCGCTTTGCGGTGCGGGCTGCGGCTGCGGCTCGGCAGTTGGCAGATACAAACGCCGCCAGACCTGCAAGGCCAATTGGGTGTTGAAGGGCCAGCGCAAGGCGTGGGGTGGCGGCACCGCTTCAACCGGCTTTAAACCTTTGAAAAATGCGTAAAGCGCGTCGCTGTCTGTGCGGGTGATGTGGCGGAAGTTGGTGTACGGAAACGCCGGATTGAGCCAGCGCCCATCGCGCGATTGGCCGTGGTGCATGGCGCGCCAGAAGTCGTCGGCACTCCATGGGCCCAGACCGCTTGCCGCCGGGGTCAGGTTGCTGCTGTACACCGTGCCAAAAGGCGTGGGAATGCCAAGCCCGCCGGAGAAGGGCGGCGCGCCCGGACGGGTGTGGCAGCCTTGGCAATTGCCCAAAACTGCGAGGTAGCGCCCGCCCGAAACCGGTGCCGGCTTGGCCTCTGCCTGTGCCGCAGGTGGGGGCTGGTGGGCACCGCATTTCAATGGCGGCGCAAGGGTCGGGGGCGCGGCGGTCGCACGCAGGGGCACGGGCTGCGCAGCCAGCCAACTGCTCACCGCAGCCAGGTCGCCGGGCTGCAAGCGCCGGATGACCTGGGCCATGCAATCCGGCGCATGGGCCGCGCGCGCGCCGGCTTGCCATGCGCCGAGCTGGGCGTTCAGGTAATCGCTGGAGAGTCCGAGCAAGCCGGGTGTGGCCGGTAAGCGCCCGGTGAGTTGTTCACCGTGGCAGGTGCTGCAGGCTGGCACCTGCAATCGCGTGTCGCCCTGCAGCGCCAGTTGCCGCCCGCGCGCCAGCGAGGCTGCCGCCACCCGGCTGGCAGGCGGGGCCGCATAGGGTAGGTCCAGCGCAGAGAAATACTGGGCCATTTCCATCAGGTAGGCGTCGCTCAGGTTGGCGGTAAGCCGCGTCATCAGGTTGTGCTGGCGTTTGCCGGTTTGGAAGTGGCGCAGCTGGTTGTACAAATAGCCTGCAGGCTTGCCCGCAATCCGCGGGTAGTAGCCGTCCGGCCCGGCGCGGCCCTGCTCGCCGTGGCAGGCAAAACAAACCTGGACCCGCTGCGCCAGCGTGTCTTGGAAAGCCGGTTTGGGTGGCTGCGCTGCAAAGGCAGGGCACAGCGCGATCAGAAACAGGGCAATGCCAGCGGCAGCACCCAGGGCTTGCCAAAGCGCGTGGCTTGTGCACGCAAGTAGGCGCTCCGGCCATTGCCGCGCCACTTGCCTGGAACTGTCGCGAGAGCCGCCGTCGCACACGCCAAGCCGCTGCGGCGCCGACGCCGCACACCGGAACAGACCGGGAAGTGCAAAGGTCTGCAGGACTTCGCGCAGCCGCCGGTCCACACGCTCTCTGCGCCGCCAGGGCCGTCACGCTGGATGCCGTCGGCCTGCCAGGGCAGGTCGGTCCCGGCCAGCAAGGTTCGAGTGCGTAGCGGCGCTGCTGCTGCCACCGCAACCGGGTACAGAGCTCGTGGTCGCTCGAAGAGCAGACTCGCTGTAGACCGCAGTCACCAACGGGGTCGTGTCACACAGCAGGTAATCGCATGCCCGCAGGCGGCGTCCACTGCGGCGATCTGGGCTTGCATGATGGCCGCTTGCTCATCTGCGCGCGGCGTGCGGCCCTGTGCCGCGCACCATTGGCGCAAGACCTCGTCCACCACGCTACACGCGTGCACCCCGGGCCCGCAGGTGCGCGGCCATGTCCGCCATCAAGGCTGGTCTTTCCCGTGCATTCCGCACCCAGGATCGCGATTTTCAGCACCGTCTACTTCCACGCGATGAACTGTTCACAGCCGCACCAGCGGACAAGGCGGTCCTTGCCGCATCGGCTACCCGACTGCGGCGCCCAAAGTCCCAGGCGTGGAATACGCCGGCAGCCGCACAACACAGGAAGACCCCAGCGGGCACCGCATCGGAGGCGGCCAGGCGCATCGCCAACATCAGCAGCAGTCCGGGCACCAGACCCATCGTGAGGTTGCGCAGATCCAGCCCCCGGCCGCTGAACCGCCGACGCAGCGCCAAGACCAGCCATTCCAGCAAGGTAAAAGCCAGTATCAGGTCCAGCCAAACGACGGGCAAAGTGATCGATTCCACGGTACATCCTTGTGATGCCGCGCCGATGGCGGAGCGACACGGCTGACTGTAACAAGAGCCCCGGTTGGCCTACAGCCGACGGCCGACAGCCGTCCCAGGCCGATACACTCCAGCGGGTAACCCGAACAAGGACAGCGATGCGACGCAGCGACTTCCACAAATTCTTCAAATCCCCGGGACCGGTGGTGCTTCCGGTTATCCACGTGCTCGACGCAGCGCAGGCCGAGCGCAATGTGCGCGTGGCGGTTAGCGAAGGCGCAGCTGGCGTTTTTCTGATCAACCATGACTTCCCTTACCCGCAATTTTTGCCCATCGTGCGCCATATCAGAGCGCGTTTTCCGGGGCTTTTTCTGGGCGTGAATTTTTTAGCTGTCACCGGTCTGCATGCTTTCCCGGTGCTGGGTACCCTGCAAGCCGAAGGTGTTCCGGTTGACGCCTACTGGGCCGACGACGCCTGCATCAACGAACATGAGGCCGCGAACGCCCAAACCGAGGCCGGAGCCATTGCGCAGGCCCGCGTGGAAAGCGGCTGGACCGGGCTGTACCTGGGCGGCACCTGTTTCAAAAAGCAGCGCGAAGTGACACCTGAGCACTACGCCAGCTCGGCGCGCATCGCCACCGGCTTCATGGACGCGGTCTGCACCTCCGGCGTGGCGACCGGGCATGCGGCTGACGCAGGAAAAATTCAGACCTTCCGCGCCGCGATCGGCGACGCGCCGCTGGCACTGGCATCCGGCATCACACCCGAGAACGCGCTGAGCTATGCCGCCGACGTGGACTGCTTCATGGTCGCCACCGGCATCAACCCGCCGGGCGATTTCTACAACATCGACCCGCAACGCCTGCAGCAGCTTTTGTCCATCACCCGCACCTTTGGAGCAACCCCATGACTACTCGCAACAGCCCCCGTGACGACCGCTGGTACCTCGCCATCATGTCGCCCAACACCAAGGGCGACAAGTTCGCGTGGCTGGACCCGACCTCGATCTATATCAACGGCGAGGCCTTCCATGATTTGCTGGACGATCTGGTCGCCGACCTCGATGGCATTACGGTGGATGTGGTGGCCGGACTGGACGCGATGGGCTTTGTGCTCGCCTCAGCATTGGCAACGCGACTCGGTGTGGGCTTCTTGCCGGTACGCAAAGCCGGCAAATTGTGCGTGGCGACCGACAAAGTCTCATTCAGCAATTACTCTGGCCGCACCCAGGACATGGAAATGCGGCAACCGGCTTTTGCGCCAGGTACCTAAAGTGCTGGTGGTGGACCAATGGGTGGAGACCGGTGGGACCATGGGTGCCGCCATCGACCTGGTGCGTCGCCAAGGCGGCATCGTGGCCGGATTGGCGGCGATTGCCATCGAGGAAAACCCGGTCACCGACGCCTACCGGCGTGAGTTCCGCTGCGTCAGCGGCGTGGTCCAAGGCTCGCGCTGGCAAGCCGAATGCAACAGCCAGCGCCTGAGCAGCTTTGACAGCTACCGGGCCGAAGCCACCTTTCCGCGTATCCGTTAAGCCGGCCGGGGGCCATCAGGTCGGGTTCACACGGATCTGCATACCGGCGGCGCGCAGGCGCCGCACCAGCACATCACCAAAAGCACTGGCCGGCGTCAACACCCCGCCCATGGCGGCACCGCCGGGTAGCTCATCGAGGTTGAGCACCAACGCCAGGGCCGATTCACACACCATCTTGGTGGTGCCACGGTTGCCCGGGTCGCCCCGGTCGGAGATATGGCCGCGCACCACCTTGCCATTGGCGGAGCGCGCAAACCATTCGCAATCGAAGCCGCCGCTGTTCATGGCCTCTTCCGACGGGCCCGTGCCCGGCGCGGGCGCGTAGCTTCGGATCAAATGGCGCAAAGGTCCCCACTGCAAGGCGGCCTGGGTGACCATTTCGGCAAAGCTCAAGCTGCCCGCAGCCAAAGCGCCGCCCAGGCCCGCGCCGGTCTGCAGGTATTCGCGGTAGGCGAAGTCCGGGCTGAAACCCTGCAAGGCGGCACTGCGGCGCACCACCCGCGAGTTAATCGGGCCCATGTAAAACGGCGCCAGCCAATGGCCCAGGTCATCGTCCCATCGCGGCGAAGAGGGGTCCGCATGCTGGGGGCCATTGAAGGGCCGCATGCCCGGCGGGTTGAGTAAAAACGGATCGGTCAGCATGCGGGACTCGCCGCTCTCAAAGAGCTGGAACATCGATTCCAGCGTCCCGCCATTGAACCCGCCGCGCACCTGGTACGCCGCTTTCACGCGGTGGGCGGCTTGGCCGTACCTTTGCATCAGGGTGTTGTGCGCCAAAAAAGCCGCGAGGTCGGACGGCACCGAGTCAAAGCCACACATGGGCACGATGCGGATGCCCTCATCGGCCGCATGCGCATGGTGGCGGGCGATCAGATCGCGCACCCAGGGCGTTTCACCGCTGATATCCACATAGTGCGTGTGCTGGCGCACGCAGGCGGCCACCAGTTCATTACCCAAGACCGCAAAAGGCCCTGCGGTACTGAGCAAGACATCGGTGCAGGACGCTACTGTGTCCAGCGACGCGGTATCTCTGGAATTGGCCAGCACGATGTCAGGAACCTGGCCGCTGCAACGGGCCTGCACCGCTTCCAACCGGCCCCGGTTGCGCCCGGCAATCGCCCAGGGCCGGTCGACCATGTCGGCATGCTGAGCCAGATACTGCGCCGCCTGGCGGCCGACAAAACCGCTGGCACCGAACAGAACCAATGCGTAAGGACGGGGCGGTGGCGCAGTCGCTTCTTCATCTGCTGACAACACCTTCGGCAAGCGCTTCCTCCGGCCGGCACGGCTATCGGCATCTGGCGGCAGCAAGGGCTCTTGCCCGGCCAAGGGGTCAGAGATTGAATCAGGTGTTTGCGCCATACCTCTATCGCTCAACGTTCCATGGCCCCGTAGACCAGGTTGCGCCAAAGCTGCCGGTAGTGCTCGCGCTGCAGTGAGGCCTGGCTCATCAAAATCGCCACCAGCTCTTGCTGCGGGTCCACCCAGAACGTGGTGCCGCAGACGCCGCCCCACGAGTACATGCCCGGCGAGCCCGGCAGGTCCTCCAAGCCTTCGGCCATGCGCACCGCAAACCCCAGGCCAAAGCCGATACCCGGGGTGAGCATCTGACCGCCGAATTGGCTGACGTTCTGCGGAATGCTGCCCACATGGTCGTGCGTCATCAAGCGCACCGTGTGCGGGCTCGCTATGCGCTGCCCGTCCAACTCGCCGCCGTTCAGCAGGCATTGCAAAAACCGCGCGTAGTCCATGGCGGTAGACATCAGACCGGAGCCGCCTCCGTCCATGGGCGGCGGTTTGCGCGGGTCCAACAGCGGCATGGGCAGCAAGGGGATGTCGGCAGCCAGCGGTTCGGCCAGCCGGTGCTGTTTTTCGGGCGGCGTCCAAAAGCCCGTGTCCACCATGCCTAAGGGGCCGCAGATGGACTGTTCCAGGAATACGCCCAGACGCTGGTCAGTGACCGCCTCGATCACCGCGCCCAGCACATCGGTCGCGTGGCTGTACTCCCAGGTCGAGCCGGGCTGAAAGGCCAGGGGCAGGCCAGTCAGCGCATCGATGAATCCGTCGGTATCGAAGCTGCCGCCGCGTAAACAGGCCTTGACGTACATGCGCTGCATGGGGCCATCGTCCAGAAAGGCGTAGGTGAGTCCGGCGGTGTGGCGCAACAAGTCGTGGATCGTGGGCTGTTGGCGCATGGGATGCAGCGTCATGCGGTCGCCGTCAAACTGCGCCACCTGCAACTTTGCGAAGGCCGGCAGATAGTGGCTGACCGGGTCGCTGAGCATCAACTGCCCGCGCTCCGCCAACTGCAGCACCGCCAAGGAGGTGATGGGCTTGGTCATGGAGTAGATGCGGAAGATCGCATCCAGCGCCATGGGCGTGCCCGACTGCGGGTCCTGCAAACCGAGCGCCTCGTGCACAACCAGGCCGCCATGGCGGGCGACCAAGAGCACCACACCGGGAATGCGGCCGAGGTCGATTTCGTTTTGCAGACGTTGCACCGCGCCCGCTAAACGCGCGGGATTGAAACCGGCATGGGACGGGTCAATAAGGTCCAAGGGTCTGGGACCGGCAGCGTCAATAGACATAAGGACTCGCAAGCGGGAGCTGGCTGGAGCTTCACTGTAACGCAGAGGTGAGGCCAACAAAAAACCGGGCTACAGCGTCGCGCCACGGGCAAGCGTGGCTACAATGTTTGTGCGTTTGGCCTGCGATACCTGTGAGGCTGCTGCAATTGCCCATTCTTTCTTTCAACCCGGCAGCCCTTTGGGGTCTTGCTTACATGTTCCAGAGGAATTCCCTTATGTCTTTCCAGAAATTGAAAAGTATCGCATTGGCCACCGCAGTGGTCGGTGCTGTTGCAGCCTTCCCCGCACACGCCGGCAAGACCTTGGATGCCATCAAGGCACGTGGCCAGGTCATCTGTGGCGTGCATACCGGCCTTGCCGGTTTCAGCGCGGCCGACTCCAACGGCAAATGGGCTGGAATTGACGTCGACATGTGCCGCGCAGTCGCCGCCAGCACGCTTTGGGCGATGCCGAAAAAGTCAAATATGTACCGCTCACTGCGCAAGCACGCTTCACCGCACTGCAGTCCGGCGAGATCGACATGCTCTCGCGCAACACCACCTTCACCCTGACCCGTGATGCATCTTTGGGCCTGAGCCAAACCGCAGTGGTTTATTACGATGGCCAGGGTTTTATGGTTCCTGTCAAGAGCAAGATCAAAAACGCCAAGCAACTCAAAGGCCAGACCGTGTGCGTGCAATCCGGCACCACCACCGAGAAAAACCTGACAGATTTCTCCAAGGCCAACAGCCTGAACATCAAACCCGTGGTGTTTGAAAAACTGGATGCAGTCGAAGGCGCTTACTTCTCCGGCCGGTGCGTGTCGTACACCACCGATGCATCGGGCCTGGCTTCGGTGCGCAACAAGTCGGCCAAGAACCCCGCCGACCACCTGATTCTGCCGGAATTGATCTCCAAAGAGCCTCTGGGACCGCTGGTTCGTCGCGGCGATGATGAGTGGGCTGCTATTGTGAAGTGGACCATTTTCGGCCTGCTCGAAGCTGAAGAAAACGGCATCACCCAAGCCAATGTGGATGACCTCAAGGCCAACAGCAAGGACCCCGTGGTTGGGCGTATCTTGGGCAGCACCGAAGACACCGGCAAACTGCTCGGCCTGGACAAGGAATGGATGGCCAACGCGATCAAAGCCACAGGCAACTACGGCGAAATTTTTGAGCGCAACGTCGGCCCCAAATCGGCACTGCAACTGCCGCGCGGCCTGAACAACCTGTGGAACAAGGGCGGTATCCAGTACGCGCCTCCGATCCGCTAAAAACTTGTACTAGCGCCTACAAAAGGGCAGCGCAACCCGGGTTGCGCTGCCCTTTTCACTAGGCAGGTCGCACGTGCATTTTTTATACCAGCAACCCGCATGACACCACCTCCCGCCTCCGCGAAAAGCGCGCGCTGGTCCTGGCGCAGCCAAGCCTTTCGCGCGCTGGTCTACCAGGTCGTCGCGCTGACCTGCATCGCGCTGCTGGTGTGGTACCTGGCGCACAACACCGCCACCAATATGCGCCAGCGTGGCATCCAAAGCGGATTTGATTTCCTGCTGGGAACTGCCGGCTTTGACATTGGCGAGAGCCTGTACGCCTTCGATTCCGGGGAGTCGTATTTCCAGGCCTATCTGGTGGGCGTGACCAATACGCTGCGCGTGGCACTGCTGGGGATTGTCCTCACCACCGTCTTGGGGACCCTGCTGGGTGTAGGGCGTTTTGCACGCAATGCTTTGGTACGCGGCATGTGCCGCTTGTATGTGGAAGCCTTCCGCAACATCCCGGTGCTGCTGCAGTTGCTGATGTGGTACCTGATGTTCACCGAGTTGTTGCCAGATGCAGCCAACGCCTGGGAGCTTGGACCTGCCTTTTTGAGCAAGGGTGGCTTGAATTTTCCGATTCCGGTGTGGGCAACCGGACACCAATGGGCCGCCTGGGGCTTGCTGCTTGGCGTCCCGGCTGCCTGGCTCTGGCGTCGGCATGCCAGAGCCCAGTTTGAAGCAAGCGGCATACCCCGCAGCATGTTCTGGGTACCGCTTGCCCTGGTTCTGGCCTGCGGCGTGGCGGGCTGGATATTGGGCGGCGCACCCACACAGACGAATATGCCCATGCGTGGCGAGTTCGCGATTGAAAACGGCGGCGCGCTGACGCCGGAGTTTCTGGCGCTCCTGGTGGGTTTGACCACCTACACAGCGGCTTTCGTGGCCGAAGTGGTGCGCGGTGGTATCCAATCGGTATCACTGGGGCAGGCGGAAGCGGCCAGCGCCTTGGGCCTTTCGCAAGCGCAAAGCATGCGTCTGGTGATGCTGCCCCAGGCGCTGCGGGTCATCATCCCGCCCATGACCAACCAGTACCTCAATCTGACCAAAAACTCCTCGCTGGCGGTGGCCATTGGCTACCCGGATGTGGTGTCGATCGCCAACACCGCGATCAACCAGACGGGTCGTGCCGTCGAATGCATTGCGCTGATCATGGTGGTGTACCTGAGCACCTCCCTGCTCACCTCCGTCCTGATGAATTGGTACAACGCTCTGTCTGAAATCAAAGAACGCTAGCAGCCTCACACCGATGTCGACCTACGCCTCTATCGCTCCGCGTCCCGCACCCGCTGCCACCAGCGGGTGGATCGGCTGGTGCAAATCCAATCTTTTTTATGACTGGAAAACCAGCCTCGGAACCCTGTTGATTGGTCTGGCGGTATTCACTCTGCTGCCCCGTTTTTTCAACTGGACTTTTACCGACGCCATTCTGAACGGCGGCCATGAAATGTGCCACGCCGCCAACGGGGCATGTTGGGCAGTGGTGAAGGAAAAATTCCGATTCATCCTGTTTGGACGTTACCCGCATGACGAGCACTGGCGTGCACTGGTCTGCACCGTGCTGCTGCTGGGGCTGATCATGGCGAGTTGCACCCGGGCTTTCTGGAAACCCTGGCTGCCCGCCCTTTGGGTTGCTGTCTTGATCGCCTACTTTGCGCTCATGCGTGGCGGATTTGCCGGCTTGCGCGAGGTGGAGACCGACCTGTGGAGCGGCCTGCCGCTGACGATTCTGCTGGCCTCGCTCTCCATGGTGATGGCCTTCCCCATCGCGGTGCTGATTGCCCTGGGCCGGCGCTCGGGCATGCCTGCGATCCGCAGCCTGTGCACGGTTTACGTGGAACTGATACGTGGCGTGCCGCTGATCTCGGTGCTGTTCATGGCCTCGTTTATGTTTCCGCTGCTCATGCCGCAAGGCTTCAATATTGACGTGCTGATCCGCGTGCTGGCCGGCATCACCTTGTTCGCCGCAGCCTATATGGCCGAGGTGATTCGCGGCGGTTTGCAAGCCATTCCCAAAGGGCAGATCGAGGCGGCGGCTACGTTGGGGCTTTCGTACTGGCAGACGCAGCGCATGATTGTGCTACCCCAAGCGCTGGCCATGGTGGTTCCGGGTCTGATGAACAACTTCATCTCCACCTTCAAAGACACCTCGCTGGTCGCTATCGTCAGTCTGTACGAGCTGACCGGCGCCATGGGCATGGCCATGAACTCGGACGCCAACTGGCGGGCCTTCCGCATTGAGGGCTATCTGTTCATCGCCTTTATTTATTTTGTGTTTTGCTATTCCATGTCGCGCTACAGCCAGTGGATCGAGTCCCAGGTCAACAAAAGCCGTCAGCGCTGAGGAACCATTCCATGCCATCACCCATCATCGCGTTCGAGAAAGTCAACAAGTGGTACGGCAACAGCTTCCACGTGCTGCGCGATATCGACCTGAGCATCCAGGCCGGCGAACGCATCGTGATCTGCGGCCCATCCGGCTCGGGCAAGTCCACGCTGATCCGCTGCATCAACCGCCTCGAAGAACACCAACAAGGCGTGTTGCGTGTGGATGGCGTGGAGATTGGCGACGACATCAAAGTCATTGACGATGTGCGCAAAAAAGTGGGCATGGTGTTCCAGCAGTTCAACCTGTTCCCCCACCTCACCGTGCTGGAAAACCTGACCCTCTCGCCCATGTGGGTGGGCAAATTACCGAAGAAAGAAGCCGACGCACGCGCCATGGAGCAGTTGCAGCGCGTGCGTATTGCCGAGCAGGCGCACAAATACCCGCTGCAACTCAGCGGCGGTCAGCAGCAGCGCGTGGCGATTGCCCGCGCCCTGTGCCTCACACCCAAAATCATGTTGTTCGATGAGCCGACTTCGGCGCTCGACCCCGAGATGATCAAGGAAGTGCTGGACGTCATGATTGAGCTAGCCGGCCAGGGCATCACCATGGTGTGCGTCACCCATGAAATGGGTTTTGCCAAAGCCGTGGCCGACCGCGTGATCTTCATGGACGAAGGCCAGATCGTCGAGCAAAACACGCCTGATGCATTTTTCAACAACCCGCAAAACGAGCGCAGCCGCGACTTTCTGTCCAAAATTCTGGGCCACTGATGGCAGACGCTGACGGCGCGGGCCATCCGCGCAGAGACCATCTGGGCCTGCCTGCTGCCGCCCTGCTGTTGAGCTGCTGCGCCTTTTGGGGCTTGCAGCAGGTGCTGGTCAAAGTCACGTTGGAGGAAATGCCTGCCGCGTTCCAGGCCATGCTGCGCTTTGCCGCGTCCACTGCGTGCCTGATGGTGTGGTGCCGCTGTGCGCGGTATCGCGCTGTTCGAGCGCGACGGCAGCCTGTGGCCCGGCCTGCTGGTGGGCGCCCTGTTTGCCGGCGAAATGCTGTGCGTGTTCTTGGGTTTGCAATACATACCGGCTTCGCGATTGACGGTGTTTTTATATGCATCGCCGCTGTGGGCCGCGCTGATCCTGCCTTGGGTGATCCGCTCGGAACGCCTGCGGGCGCTGCAATGGGTCGGGCTGCTGCTGGCGTTTCTGGCGGTGGCCTACACCCTGCGCGACGGCTTGCTGCGCGGACAAACCGAAGCCCAGCACTGGGGCGACATCTTGGCTCTCGCCAGCGGGCTGTTCTGGGCCATGACCACGGTCACCATCCGCAGCAGCGAGCGCTTGATGCGCGCCAGCGCCGAGAAGTTGCTGTTTTACCAAGTCGGCGGCGCCGCTGTTTTTTCGGCGGCCTTGTCGCTCATCTTGGGTGATGTGTGGGTCAGCAGCTTCAGCCCCTTTGCTATTACCTCGCTGGCACTGCAAGCGGTGGTGGGGGGCTTTGCCAGCTACCTGGTGTGGATGTGGATGCTGGGGCGCTACCCGGCAACCAAGATGGGGGCTTTTGCGCTGTCAACGCCCGTGTTTGCGGTGATTTTCGGCGCAGTCTGGCTGGGTGAGACGGTGCATATGGAGCTGGTGGCCGCGCTGGCGGCGGTGATTTTCGGCATCACCCTGGTGAACCGCAAACCCGCTGCGGCCACCCCGCCGGACGCCACCCCCGAAACTACTTGAGCGCCTTGAAGCGCACCCGCTTCGGTTTCGCGCCCTCTTCGCCCAGGCGACGGCGCTTGTCGGCTTCGTATTCCTGGTAGTTGCCGTCAAAGTAAACCCATTGGCTGTCGCCCTCGGCGGCCAGAATATGGGTGGCAATACGATCCAAAAACCAGCGGTCATGGCTGATCACCAGCAAGGTGCCCGCGAACTCCAGCAAGGCATCTTCCAGCGCGCGCAGGGTTTCCACATCGAGGTCGTTGGACGGCTCGTCCAGCATCAGCACGTTGCCACCGGCAATCAGGGTTTTGGCCAGATGCAGCCGGCCGCGCTCGCCGCCGGAGAGCATGCCGACTTTTTTCTGCTGGTCTGCGCCGTTGAAGTTGAAGCGCCCACAGTAGGCCCGGCTGGCCATTTGGAACTTGCCCACGTTGATGATGTCCAGGCCGCCGGAGATGTCTTCCCACACGGTTTTGTCGTTTTCCAGGCTGTCGCGCGACTGGTCGACAAACGCCATCTTCACGGTCTGGCCGATCTTGACTTCGCCGGAATCGGGCTTCTCGCGTCCGGCAATCATCTTGAACAAGGTGGACTTGCCCGCGCCGTTGGGGCCGATGATGCCGACGATGGCACCGGGCGGAATCTTGAAGCTCAGGTTATCGATCAGCACCCGGTCACCAAAGGACTTGGTGACCCCCACAAATTCAATCACTTCCTGGCCCAGGCGGTCGGCTACCGGAATGAAGATCTCGTTGGTCTCGTTGCGCTGCTGGTATTCAAAGTCGCTGAGCTCCTCAAAACGTGCCAAACGCGCCTTGCTCTTGGCCTGGCGGGCCTTGGGGTTTTGGCGTGACCACTCCAGCTCTTTTTTCAGCGCCTTGGCGCGGGCTTCTTCACCTTTTTGCTCGGCCTCCAAGCGCGCCTGCTTCTGGCTCAGCCAGTCGCTGTAATTGCCTTTGTAGGGCATGCCGGAGCCGCGGTCCAGCTCCAGAATCCACTCGGCGGCGTTGTCCAGAAAGTAGCGGTCATGGGTGATGGCCACCACGGTGCCGGGGTAGCGCTGCAAAAACTGCTCCAGCCAATCCACGGATTCCGCGTCCAAATGGTTGGTCGGCTCGTCCAGCAGCAGCATGTCGGGCTTGGAGAGCAGCAACTGGCACAGCGCCACGCGGCGCTTTTCGCCACCCGACAGCACGCCAATCTTGGCATCCCAGGGCGGCAGGCGCAGGGCGTCGGCGGCAATTTCAAGCTGGTGTTCGGAGTCGGTGCCAGCCGTGGCGATGATGGCTTCCAGATTCGCCTGCTCAGCGGCCAGGGCGTCAAAGTCGGCGTCTTCTTCGGCATAGGCGGCGTACACCTCTTCCAGGCGCGCTTTGGCGGCAAACACCTTGCCCATGCCGGACTCCACGCTCTCGCGCACCGTATGGCTGTCGTCCAGCTTAGGCTCCTGCGGCAGATAGCCAATTTGCAAACCCGCCATCGGCGTCGCTTCGCCCTCGATCTCGGTATCGATGCCCGCCATGATCTTCAGCAGGGTGGACTTGCCCGAGCCGTTGGTGCCCAAGCACGCCAATCTTGGCGCCGGGGAAAAAGCTGAGCGAAATGTTTTTGAGGATGTGGCGCTTGGGCGGCACGATCTTGCCGACCCGGTTCATGGAGAAAACGTATTGAGCCATTGCTTGTCTTGGGGGTGTGGAAGGGGAAAGGGGGATTATCGGCCTTGCGCCGCCTCCAATATCCAATCCGCCGCCCGCTCCGCCAACATCAGCGTGGGCGCGTTGGTGTTGCCGGAGGTGACCATGGGGAAGACCGAGGCGTCGACCACGCGCAAACCGCTGCAGGCCGTGGACTTGCAGGCGCGCGTTCACGACCGACTGCGCCGGTGTCTGCGCCCCATGCGGCAGGTGCTGACCGGGTGGAACAAGGTACCGGCGCGCTCCCTGGCGTCTTGCAGCAAAGCATCTGCTCCCTGGCAGCTGGGGCCGGGCGCAATCTCGCGGACTATCAGCGCCTGCATAGCGGGGGTTTGGGAGAAGCGGCGGATGAAGAGCGCGGCTTTGCGCATCTGGTCCACGTCGTAATCGGTGCTCAGCGCGTTGGTGACGATGCGCGGGGGCGTGCGCGGGTCGGCGTCACGGATTTCAATAAACCCCCGGCTGGTGGGGCGGCAGGGTTGCACGCTGATGCTGAAGCCGGGCTCGGCGTCGGGCTTGAGTAATTGGCGCTTGCCGGGCGTGGGCTTGGAATAGGTCAGCGGCGAGAAATAGAGCTGGAAGTTGGGCCGCGCCTCGTCCGCGTCCGAGCGCACAAAACCGCCCGCGTGGTTGATGCCCAGCGCCATCGGGCCGCGCCGGGCCAGCACGTAGCGCAGGCCCGCCCACAGCTTGCCGCTCCAGGTGCCGTAGGTTTGGTTGAGCGAAGGCTTGCGCGCCACATAGCTGTGGTCGTGGCACAAATGGTCTTGCATGTGCCGCCCCACTGAGGGCGCGTGGTGCACGGGCGTAATGCCTTTGCTGCGCAAGAACTCGGCATCGCCCACGCCCGAGAGTTGCAGCAAGGCCGGCGAATTCACCGAGCCGCCGCACACCAAGACCTCGCGCCGCGCCTGCGCCACCTGGCGCTGGCCGTCCACCACAAACTGCACACCGCTGGCGCGCTGGCCCTCGAACACCACGCGCTCCACCAGCGCATGGGTGATCAGCCGCAGATTGGGCCGCTTCAGCGCCGGGCGCAAATACGCGGTGCTGGCCGATTCGCGCAGGCCCTTGCGGGTGGTGATCTGGTTGATAGTCATGCCCTCCCACTGCGGGCCGTTGATGTCATCGGTGGCGGGCAGACCCATCTCAAAGCCGGCTTGCAAAAAGTCGCGGCACAGCGGGTGCACGTGGGGGCGCACATCGCTCACATGCAAGGGGCCGCCCTGCCCGCGCCAATCGTCTGCGCGGCCGCTGGCCATGTCGCTGTCTTCCAAGCGTTTGAAATAGGGCAGCACGTCGGCCCAGGCCCAGCCGGGGTTGCCGCAAGCGGCCCAGTCGTCAAAGTCCTGCGGCTGGCCGCGCACAAACACCATGCCGTTGATGCTGCTGGAACCCCCCAGCACCCGCCCGCGCGGCCAGTAGCCGCTGCGTCCGGCCAGAGCGGCGTCGGGCTCGGTGCGGTACATCCAGTTGACCTTGGGGTTGTAAAAAGTCATGCCGTAGCCAATCGGCGCTTTGAGCCAAAAGTGGTGGTCCGCGCCGCCCGCCTCCAGCAGCAGCACGTTGTGCGCGCCCGAGGCGCTCAAGCGGTTGGCGAGCACGCAACCGGCCGATCCGGCGCCGACGATGATGAAGTCAAAAGTTTGCATAGCGGCGATAACGGTCATGGGGGTCAACTGTAGCGCGCGGGTTTTACACTCTGCGCCATGAAAATCCAACGCATTGAAACTTTTTCCGACCCCTTTGTCGCCTTTGTGCGCGTCACCACCGACAGCGGGCACCAGGGCTGGGGCCAGACCTCGACCTACCACGCCGACATCACCGCGCAAATCGTGCACCGCCAGGTCGCGCCCTGGGCGCTGGGCTGCGCCGCCGACGACATGGCGGGCTTGAGCACGCTGATTCCGCTGCGCGAGCACAAGTTTCCCGGCTCTTACATCATGCGCGCCCTGTGCGGCGTGGAGACCGCGCTATGGGATTTGCAAGGCAAGTTGCACAACAAGCCGGTCTGTGAATTGTTGGGCGGCAAGCCGCGTTCGCTGCGCGCCTACGCATCCAGCATGCGCCGCGACATCACGCCGCAAGACGAAGCCGCGCGCCTGTTGGCGCTGCGCGACCGCGATGGTTTTGACGCCTTCAAGTTCCGCGTCGGCTCCGAATACGGCAACGACAAAGACGAATGGCCGGGCCGCACCGAAGCGATTGTTCCCGCCGTGCGCCAAGCGCTGGGCGACAAAGTGGAGCTGCTAGTGGACGCCAACAGCTGTTTTACGCCCAAAGCGCGCGATTGAAGTGGGCCGCATGCTGCAAGACAACGGCGTCTGCCACTTTGAAGAGCCCTGCCTGTATTGGGAAATGGACCAGACCCGCGAAGTGCGCGAAGCCCTGTCGCTGGATGTAACTGGCGGAGAGCAGGACTGCCTGCTGCCGCTGTGGAAACACATGATTGACACGCAGGTGGTCGACATCATCCAGCCCGACGTCTGCTACATGGGCGGGATGACGCGCACCATGCAGGTCGCGCACATGGGCCACGCGGCGGGCCTGCCCTGCACGCCGCACAGCGCCAATCTTAGGGCATGGTGACACTTTTCACCATGCATCTGTTGTGCGCTATTCCCAATCCGGGCAAATACCTGGAGTTCTCGATCGAAGGCGCGGACTACTACCCCTGGCAGCAAAACCTGTTTGTGCGCTCGCCCTATGACGTCGCACGGCGGCCATGTGCAGGTCACCGACGCGCCGGGCTGGGGCGTGGAGATCAACCCGGACTGGCTGCAAAAGGCCAGCTACCAGTGCAGCGAGGCCGCAAGCTAGAACCTGGTTGAACCGACGCTCAAGTCACAGCCTGACGCAAGGTCTGCATCACCGGGCGGTTCAGCACCTCGCGCAGTCCCCACCAACCGGCCGCCAAAGCGAGCGCTGCGCCGGCCAGGGCTCCGGCCAGCGGAACCCACAGTGACACCACCCAGGCGAAATCAAACACGTAGTGCGCCAGCGCCCAGCCCACGGCGCTGGCCACCAGCGATGCCAGAAAGCCCGCCAGCAAACCCACGCCCGCCAGCTCGATGCGCTGCACCTGGCGCAAGAGCGCGCTGCCCGCACCCACGGCGCGCATGATGGCGTACTCACGGGCCCGGTCTTCGCGCGTCGCGCTGACGGCGGCAAACAACACGACCAACCCAGCGGCCAGCGTGAACACAAACAAAAACTCGACGGCGGCAATCACCTGGTCCAGCACTTTTTGCAATTGGGCAATCGCGCTGCCCACATCGGTGGCGGTGATGTTGGGGAACTGGCGCACCAGCGCGTTGTCAAAGCCGCGCACAGGCGGCGCTTTGAAGGCACTCAGGTAGGTCACCGGCAGATCCGGCATGGCCGATACGGGGTAGAGCGCAAAAAAATTGGCGCGCATCGAGGCCCAATCCACCTTGCGCAGCGAGGTGATCGTCGAGTCGATGGGCGCGCCCGCCACCTCGAAGCGCAGCACATCACCGACTTTCAAACGCAAGGTCTTGGCAAGGCCCTCCTCGATGCTGATGGCACCCACCTCCTCGGACTGCCAGCGTCCGGAGGTGACGTCGTTGTTGGACGGCAGGGCCGCGCTATTGGAAATGTTGAACTCTCGCTCCACCAGCCTGCGGGCGCGATCGTCCTCGTAATCCTGGGCGGAGACGCTGCGCCCGTTCACCGCCACCAGCCGCCCCCGGATCATGGGATACCAATCGAATTTCTCCACGCCCGCATCGCGTAAGGCTTTTTGAAAGGGCTGGGCTTGCTCGGGCATGAGGTTGATGACAAAGCGGTTGGGGGCATCCGGCGGCGTGGAACTGCGCCAGCCGTTGATCAAATCGGTGCGCAGCAAGACCAGCAGCACCAGTGCCAGCAAACCCACGGCCAGCGCGCTGATCTGCACCACGGTATAGGCCGGGCGCGCCGCGATCTGCCGCGTGGCCAACACCAGCGCGCGCGGTGCGGTTGCCTCGTTCACGCTGCGGCGCAGCAGCTGAATCGCCAGCCAGCCCAGACCGGCGAACACCAGCACCGCCGCAGCGAAGCCGCCCACCGCGATCAAGCCCAGCTTCACATCGCTGCTCACCGCCATCAAGAGCGCGGCAAAACCGGCCACACCCACAGCCAGCACGCCCACCGACGCGGGCCGCAACTGCCCCATGTCACGGCGGATCACCCGCAGAGGCGGGACCTGCGCCAGCTGCAAAACGGGCGGCAGGCCGAAGGCAAACAGCAAGGTCAAACCCATGCCGCCGCCCAGCAAGACCGGCGCCCACCCGGGCGCGGGCAAACGGGCTTCCACCAGACCGGCCAGCAAAACCAGAAACACATGGTGCAACAGATAGCCCAACAACAAGCCCAGTGCGCTGGCAAACACACCGACCCATGCGAACTCGACCACATAACTCGCGGCAATCGTGCGTTGGGGCAAGCCCAGCACGCGCAGCATGGCGCAATCGTCCAAATGCGCGGCAGCAAAAGCCCGCGCTGCCAAGGCCACGGCCACCGCGCTGAGCAAAGCCGACAAAAGTGCCACCAGACTCAAAAACTTGCCCGCGCGGTCCAGCGTCTGGCTGAGTTCGGGCCGCCCACCTTGCAAAGACTCCAGGCGCACGCCGCGCGCAGCGCCTTCCACGCCGCCCTTGATGTACGCGGCGGCCCACACTTCAAAGGCCTTGGCCTGCGCCGGGGTACCGGCCAACGCCATGCGGTAATTGACGCGGCTGGCGGGCTGGATCAGGCCGGTGGCGGGCATGTCCGCCGCGTTGAGCATCACGCGCGGGGCGAAGTTCATGAAGGCCGCGCCCTTGTCCGGCTCCTGGGTGAGTACGGCGGCAATCGTCAGGCTGCTGTTGCCCAGCAACAAGGGCTGCCCGGGCGCAACACCCAGCGCATCGAGCAACTGCGCCTCGACCCACACGGTGCCCGCTTGCGGAATACCGGTTTGCACCGCGTCACGCGCCGGCGTGGCTAGGGCGTCATCCAGAGTCGGGGCGGTGCGCAAGCGGCCGCGCAAAGGGTAACCAGGCCCCACCGCTTTCAATGCGACCAACTTGCTGGCACCGCCTTGCGCCATGTCGGCGCGCGCCATGGTGGGGAAAGACACGGTGCTGGCGCTTTGCAAACCCAGCGCCGCTGCCTGTTCGGCGTAAACCGGATCTAAAGGCCGGTCGCTGGCAATCACCGCATCGCCGCCGAGCAGTTGCTGCGCATCGCGCTGCAGGCCGGATTGCAGGCGGTCAGCCAGGAACCCCACCGCAGTGAGCGCTGCTACCGCCAGCGTGACCGCCAGCACCACCAAGCGCAATTCGCCTGCGCGCACATCGCGCCACAGGCTGCGCCAACCCAAAGCCCAGAAGGAAATTTTCATGCTGCGGGTCGGGCTACCCGGCGCTTCAGGCCTTGACGGCGTCCAGGTTGCGCAAACGGATATGCAGCTCGCGCAACTGCTTCTCATCAACCGGGCTCGGGGCCTGGGTCAGCAGGCACTGGGCACGCTGGGTCTTGGGGAAGGCAATCACATCGCGGATCGATTCGGCACCGGTCATCAAGGTGACGATGCGGTCCAAACCGAAAGCCAGGCCGCCGTGCGGGGGCGCACCGTATTGCAGGGCGTCGAGCAAAAAGCCGAATTTCAGCTGCGCTTCTTCAGGCGAAATTTTCAAGGCGTCGAACACCTTTTGCTGCACATCGGCGCGGTGGATACGGACCGAGCCGCCACCCATCTCCCAGCCATTCAAGACCATGTCATAGCCTTTGGAGATGCATTTTTCGGGCGCACTGACCATCCAGTCTTCGTGGCCGTCTTTGGGTGCAGTAAACGGATGGTGCGTGGCGGTGTAGCGCTGCGCCTCGTCGTCGTATTCGAACATCGGGAAGTCGACCACCCACAGCGGACGCCAGCCAGCGGTGAACAAGCCGTTGGACTTGCCAAACGCGCTGAGACCGATCTTCAAACGCAGCGCGCCAATGGCGTCGTTGACGACCTTGGCCTTGTCGGCGCCGAAGAAAATCAAATCGCCGTCCTGCGCGCCGCTGCGGGTCAGCACCGCTTGCAGCGCGGCATCGTGGATGTTTTTGACGATAGGCGACTGCAAACCATCGCGCCCTTTGGCCAGCTCGTTGACCTTGATATAGGCCAGGCCCTTGGCGCCGTAAATTTTGACGAAGTCGGTGTAAGAGTCGATCTCACCCCGGCTCAGACCACCGGTCTCGCGTGCGCCGCCCGGCACGCGCAAGGCCACCACGCGACCGCCCTTCATATTCGCGGCACCCGAGAAGACTTTGAAGTCCACATCCGCCATCACATCGGTGAGTTCGGTGAACTGCATGGGGATGCGCAGGTCCGGCTTATCAGAACCGTATTGGTGCATCGCATCCGCGTAAGACATGACGGGGAATTCGCCCAGGTCCACGCCAATCGTGTTTTGGAACACGGTGATGATCAGATGCTGGAAGATGGCGCGGATTTCTTCCTCGGTCATAAAGGAAGTTTCGATATCGATTTGCGTGAACTCGGGCTGGCGGTCGGCGCGCAGGTCTTCGTCGCGGAAGCACTTGGTGAGCTGGTAGTAGCGGTCGAAACCGGCCACCATCAGCAGCTGCTTGAACAATTGAGGGCTTTGCGGCAGCGCAAAGAACTGGCCGTCATGCACCCGGCTGGGCACCAGGTAATCGCGTGCGCCTTCCGGCGTGCTTTTGGTGAGCATGGGGGTTTCGATATCGATAAACCCGTTGGCATCCAGAAACTTGCGCACCTCCATGGAGACGCGGTAGCGCAGGATCAGGTTGTTCTGCATATAAGGACGGCGCAGGTCCAGCACCCGGTGCGTCAGGCGTGTGGTCTCGGAGAGGTTTTCTTCATCCAACTGAAAGGGCGGCGTAACCGATGGGTTAAGCACCAACAGCCCGTGGCACAGCACCTCGATTTTTCCGCTTTTGAGGTTGTCGTTTTGCGTGCCTTCGGGACGCGCGCGCACCAGGCCGGTGACCTGGATACAAAACTCATTGCGCAAATCTTCGGCGACCGCAAACATCTCGGGGCGGTCCGGGTCGCAGACGATCTGCACATAGCCTTCGCGGTCGCGCAGGTCGACAAAAATCACGCCACCATGGTCACGCCGCCGGTTGACCCAGCCGCACAGGGAAACGGTTTGACCCAAAAGGGCTTCGGTCACCAGACCGCAATAGTGGGAACGCATGGACATAGCTTCTTTCTTCGCGCCGTCAAAGCAGCGCAGATTCACAAGACATCACGGGGCGGCGTGGTCGGTGGGTGCAACCGCGCCCATGGACAATACGTAGGTCAGCGCTTCATCCACGCTCATCTCCAATTCGATCACTTCGGAGCGCGGCAAGACCAAAAAGTAGCCGCCGGTGGGATTGGGTGTGGTGGGCACATACACGCTGATAAATCCCTCGCCCAGGCGGCGCGCCACCTCGCCGGTGGGCTCCCCCGTTTGGAAGGCGATGGTCCAGCGACCCGGTGCTGGAAACTGCACCAGCAAAGCGGTACGGAAGGCATTGCCGTTGCTGGAAAACAGCGTGTCGGAGACCTTTTTCACACTGTTGTACACCGAGCGGAAAACCGGAATGCGGGTGATCAATTGGTCCCACTGTTTGAGCCACCAGCGCCCGGCCACGTTGGAAACCAGCGCACCGGTCACGATGACAAAGAGCAGCACCACCGCAATCCCGACGCCAGGAATCGCCAAGGCGCGCGCGATGGCGGTGGCGGTGGCATCCGAGGTCACGGCGGTCAGGCCCGCCAGCAGGGAGTGCGACACACCATCCAGGGTCTGGAGCAGCCAGTTCAGCACCCACAAGGTAATGGCCAGCGGCAGCCAGACCATCAGGCCAGTGAAGAAATATTTCTTAATGGACATGGTGTTTAAGAGCTTGAGGGTATCGGGCGCGCCGCTTCAAGCGGCGCTGGAAGACGGTGCTGCGGCCGCTGGCGCGGCGCTGGGTGCAGCTGCAGGTGCAGAGGTACTGGCGGGCGCGGCAGCGGGCTGGGCTGGGGCCGTGGGGGCTGCTGCGTCGGGGGCTGCTGCGGGCTTGGCCTCACCTTCAGAAGTTGATTCACCACCGCCCGCGGACTTGCCACCCTTGCCGTCTCGGAAATCCGTCACATACCAGCCGGAGCCTTTGAGCTGAAAACCGGCGGCCGTGACCTGCTTTTGGAACTTCGCCCGGCCACATTCGGGGCAATCGGTCAGCACGGGATCGGAAATTTTCTGCAACACGTCTTTGGCAAATCCACAGGACTCGCAGCGGTAGGCGTATATGGGCATAGCGGGGAAATCTCTCAAGGGGGTGCCGGACGGGGCGAAGCCCGCAATTATAGGTCGCACACCCCCAGAAGCAGCGGTCCTAGATAAAGCGCAACCAGACCATGGCGGCCACACCAAAGATGCCGATCACAAAGCCCACGGCCATGTAGACAAGCGCCTGCAACAAGCGGTTGGTGCGGCGCTGTTCGCTCAGCAAATGGTGAAACAGCTGCTGCGATTGGGCGTCGGGCTCCGCGTGTGCGCCGCGTTGCAAGTAGCTGTGCAAAAGCCCAGGCAACTCGGGCAGCAGCTTGGCATAACGCGGGGACTGGGCTTTGAGCTCATTCCACAGCCGCTTGGGACCGATCTGGTCCTTCATCCACTGCTCTAAAAACGGCTTGGCAGTGGCCCACAAGTCGAGATCCGGATCGAGCTGCCGGCCCAGGCCCTCAATATTGAGCAGCGTTTTTTGCAAAAGCACCAACTGCGGCTGGATTTCCACATGGAAGCGGCGCGAGGTCTGAAACAAACGCATCAGCACCATACCCAGCGAAATTTCTTTCAGCGGCCGGTCAAAGTAGGGCTCGCAAACCGCCCGAACCGCGGCCTCTAACTCGTCGATGCGGGTGTCCGCCGGAACCCAACCGGACTCCACATGCAGCTCGGCCACGCGCTTGTAGTCGCGGCGGAAAAATGCCACAAAATTTTGCGCCAGGTATTCCTTGTCCACCTCGGTGAGCGAGCCGACGATGCCGAAGTCCAGCGAGATGTAGCGCCCGAAGCTATTCGGGTCGAGGCTGACCTGGATATTGCCCGGGTGCATGTCGGCGTGGAAAAATCCATCGCGAAACACCTGGGTGAAGAAAATCGTCACCCCGTCACGCGCCAAGCGCGGTATATCGACCCCCGCGCTGCGCAGGCGCTCCACCTGGCTGATCGGAACGCCATGCATGCGCTCCATCACCAGCACATTGGTGCTGCAGTAGTCCCACAGCATCTCCGGAATCAGCACCAAGCCCAGATCCCGCATATTGCGGCGCAACTGGGTTGCGCTGGACGCCTCTCGCACCAGGTCGAGCTCGTCGTGCAGGTATTTATCAAACTCGGCCACCACCTGACGGGGTTTGAGCCGGCGTCCGTCGGCTGACAACCACTCCAGCCAGCCGGCCATCATGCGCATCAGCGCCAGGTCTTTGTCGATCACCGCCAGCATGTTCGGGCGCAGCACCTTGACCGCCACCTCCCGTTCGCGCCCGTCGCGGTCAATCAGTACCGCGAAATGCACCTGCGCCACCGACGCGCTGGCCACGGGTTCCCGATCAAAACTGGTGAACACCGCGCTGATCGGGCGGCCCAAGGCTTTTTCAATGGCTGCAGCGGCCAAGTCTGCGTCAAATGGCGGCACCGCATCTTGCAGTTTGGCCAGTTCATCGGCGATATCCAGCGGCAGCAGATCCCGCCGGGTCGATAGAACCTGACCGAGCTTGATAAAAATCGGACCCAAGCTCTCCAAAGCCTGGCGAATGCGCTGACCCCGCGGCGCGCTGAGGTTGCGGCCCCAGGCAAAACGGCGGGAAAACCACTTCAACCAGGGCTGCTCGAAACTACCCAGAAGCAGTACGTCGAGCCCGAAGCGCAAAAAGACCCAGACGATGAAAACGCCCCGAAAAAGGCGCGTCATCTCTTGCTTCCGAAAGCACCCAAACCGCGCGCCGCAAAACTGCGCAAGACCGCGACCGAGGCGACGGCAGCCTGAGCCAGCAGATGCGCAGGAACATCACCCAAAAGCCGCGCCAGGTCCTCTTCCAGATCCCAGCGCACATGGTCGGCCAGCCAGTTGATCTCGGCGGCCAGTTGCACATCACCCTCAATATGCACCGTGGGCTTTTCGCCCTGCATCAAGCGGCGCGCGATATCCAGGGGCGCTTCATCGGCCAGCACAATGGACAGATCAGGCTGCGCAGCCGCGTCCGCCAGATCCAGCAGGCCGGCCGGGGTGATCGATAGGAACATGGAGTAAGCCTGCCAGCGCGCCAGGATGCGCTGGCCTTTGTGTTGTTTGAGCCGCAGCATGGCTGCGGGCTCCTGCTGCAGCACATGGTTGAGCAGCAAAACCAGCCGCTGCTGCAACTCCTGAACCGCCCAAGGCGGTACAGGCGCGGCGCGTTTGCCGCTCAAAATCTGCTGGAAATCATTCAAAGAAGCGCTGAAGGGTGTGGTGGTGTCCATGGGTGCATTATTCCGCAGCCCACGGACGACCGACAGCCGTCAGGTTATGGCTAGCCGCTTATTGCAGGGCTTGCACGCCCGCCACCAACCAGCCCGCGCTGCCGTCTTTGGGCTTGCTCATATTCCAGACTTCGCGGAACGGCGCCGGACCGGTCGACGGATTCTCGCGGATCATTCCGGAGAATTCGACGCTGGCAAGGTAGTCCTCTGTGCCTTCCTCAATACCCAGCAGGCGGGCATCGAGCATGACGACCTCGGTCACGTTAACCGGCGTTCCGGTGTGGGTATCGCGCTCGGCGAGCTGGGTTTTGATCTCGTTGAGCATGTCGTCGGTCATGAAGGCCCGCAGCGCGCTCAGGTCGGAATGGTCCCAGGCGGCTTGAAGGCTGACGAAATTGCGTTTGCAGGCAGTCAAAAAGCCTTCGGTGTCAAAACCGGCTGGCACGCCCCAGGATTGCGAACCACCCAAGGCCGAGCCGATCATGCTGCCCTGCCCGCCCGCAGAGGGCTGGAAGTTGCTGCGCTCATAAGGGCGCGCAGATGCGTCGTTGCCCACATTGTCGGGACTGTATGTGGGGCTGTAACTGCCACTGGGCACAGCAAAGGGTTGCTGCGCGGGTTGTTGCATCCGCCGACGCATCAGCCAACCAATCACACCGATGGCCAGCATAGCGAACAAGGCCACCATCAAGATGTTGCCAAAGGCCTCGCCAAAACCCAAAGAGTGCGCCAGCCAGGCCAAGCCCAGACCAGCCGCCAAACCACCCAGCATCGCACCCCAGGGGCGGCGCGGAGCCGGTTGCGCCGCGGGTGCCGGCTGCGCGTTCCGTTGTGCGGCTTGCTGCGCGGGGGCGGGGGCTTGCTGTCCGACGTTACTCGATTGGCGGCCCATCTTGCGACCACCGGCAAGACGCGCGGCTTCGGCGTTCAGACTGATCAACAAAAACACCATAGCCATAAGGGATGCGAAAAACTTCACTTTGAATACTCCAAAAATAATGTTCTCAAGCCGGTGAATATACCGATCAACACTTGATTCCAACATGTAATGCGGCAATACCCGCCGTGAGGTTGTGGTAATCCACATGGCCGAAACCGCCTTTGTGCAGCATGGTCTTTAGCGTGGCCTGATCCGGGTGCATGCGGATCGACTCGGCCAGGTAGCGGTAACTCTCCGAATCACCGGCCAACCACTGGCCCAATCGCGGCAAGACGTTGAACGAATACCAGTCGTACGCCGCCCGCAGCGGCTTGGCCACCGCGGAAAATTCCAGCACCAACAATTTCCCGCCGGGCTTGAGCACGCGGCACATCTCCTCCAGTGCGCGCTCCTTGTGCGTCATATTGCGCAGACCAAAAGCCACGCTCACCAGATCAAAGTGCCCGTCTGCGAAGGGCAAAGCCTCCGCATCACACACCACCGTGGGCAGCAGTACACCGGCGTCGAGCAGGCGGTTGCGCCCGGTGCTGAGCATGGCGTAGTTGATGTCGGTATGCACCACCTGCCCGCCCGCACCCACCTTGCCGGCAAAGGCCAGCGCCAGATCGCCCGTCCCCCCGGCGATGTCCAAGGCACGCTGGCCGGGCTTCAAATTGGCCACCATCAGGGTGTAGGCCTTCCAGGCGCGGTGCAGGCCGCCGGACATGACGTCATTCATCAAATCGTATTTGGGTGCGACCGAGTCGAACACGCCGCGCACGCGTTGCGCCTTCTCGGCCTCATCAACCGACTGGAATCCAAAATGGGTTTTGTTCATGGAAATCGAGGCCTGCGGGTCGCGTCAGTGGCTGGCGCAGCCGGAAGCTGCAGCTGCGGGCATGGGGCCGTCGCGGTCGCGTCCGGCTGTCTGCAGCCGGGATTCGTACTGCGCCCACAAGGCGGCCTCTTGCGCGCCGAGGTGGTAAAGATAGTCCCAGGAAAAAATGCCGGTGTCGTGGCCATCGGAAAAAGTAGGCTGCACCGCGTAATTGCCCACCGGCTCCAGACTTTGCAAGGTGACCGTCCGCTTGCCGGTCTGCAAAACCTCCTGCCCCTCACCATGGCCTTGCACCTCGGCAGAGGGCGAATACACCCGCATCAGCTCAAAAGGAATGCGAAAGGACGCGCCGTCTGAAAAACTGATCTCGAGCACGCGCGATTGCGCATGCACGGTCAGCGCTTGTGGTGTGGGGGAGTTTTTGCTCAGTCCGGCCATGGGTTGTGGGAAGAAGGGATAAGGTAGGAAAGAGGCGTCATCGCGAGGGGCGGCGGATGTTAACGCAGGGGCACAATGCGGCGCACCGCAGCCTTGAGAGACCTCTGATGAACGATTGGCCCTACCCCTTTTGGATTGCCCACCGCGGCGCGGGCACGCTGGCCCCGGAAAACACCCTGGCCGCCTTTCGCCTGGGTGCCTCGCACGGCTACCGCATGTTCGAGTGCGACGCCAAACTGAGCGCCGACGGCATCGCATTTTTGTTGCATGACGACACCCTGGATCGCACCACCACGGCGACGCCCGCCAGCGGAGCGGAGCCGGTGGCCGGACGCCACCCCTGGCAGCATCTGGTCAGCCTGGACGCCGGCAGCTGGCACAGCCCGGCTTACGCAGGCGAGCCTCTTCCCACGCTCGAGGCCATTGCCCATTTTTGTATCGCCCATGGCTATTTTCTGAATATCGAGATCAAACCCACCATGGGCACCGAGCGCCATACCGGCGAAGTCGTGGCGCAGCTGGCGGCGCGCTTGTGGCGCAACACTGCCGGTGCCGCCCTTGCTGACCTCGTTTGAAATAGCTGCGCTCGAAGGCGCTTTGGCCGCAGAGCCCGGTCTGCCACGGGGCTTGCTGATCCACGCGCTGGAAGACCAACCATGGGCGCAGTGGCTGGCCCATGCCAAGCGGCTGCAATGCCAGGCCGTCGTCTGCAACCATGAACTGTGGGACGCTGACTCTGTGGCGCTGGCCAAAGCGTCAGGGTTTCGCCTGCTCAGCTACACCGTGAACGAGGCCGACGAGGTCCAGCGCCTGATCGCCTTAGGTACCGACGGGGTGATCACCGACCGGGTAGACCAGTTCGATCCGCAAAGCTGAAGCGGCACACCGTGGTGCGGCCCGAGCCGTGTGGGCGTCTGCGGGGGTCGCGCGTAGGTCTCGACTTCCGTGAATCCTGCCTTGCGCATCATGCCGGCCGAGGCGTGATTTTCTTCGTGGCGGTCGACAAACACGGCGTCCACGCCCATGGTGGAGAGCACCGCCAATGCTTCGCGCAGCAAACGCGTGCCCAGGCCTTGGCCGGTGTGGTCGCGTCGCACCACCGCTTCGCTCACGTAGCCTTGTGGCGTGCCCCGGCTGTGTGCGGGCAGGTAGGCGTCGAAGTCCGTGCTCAAACCAAATGTGACCGCGCCCAGCAGTTGCCCATCTTGCAGGGCCAGTACACCGTAGTCGTGGCCCTGCACGACGTGGTCCAGATGCTCACGGATCGCGTCTTCGGGCAAGTAGTTCCAAATATTGGCACCATGGTCGAAGATCAAATCAGTCAACGCAGCCAGATGCTCGGGGCCAGCGCGGACGATGCGCAGACCGGCGCTATCGGTCTGGCTCATTTGCGCCATGCCTGCATCCAGTAGAACTGGCTGGCCGCGCTGGCCAGGACCAGCCCCAGGTAGCTGGCCATCTTGCCGTCATTGCCGAAAAACCAGAGTCCGCCCAATAAGGCGCACAGGCCGCAGGCCGTGTTACTGAGTGCGCGGACCATCCAAGTGCCCCGGCGTGGCGACTTGCGCAGCACCCAGGGTGCTAGCGCAGCGAGGAAAAACCCCACGAACACGGCCGGTGCCACGAAATTGAGCACATGGTTGAAGAGTAAGAGGATGTTCATGGCGGCGGGTTGGGAATGCCGCAAGGGCCGACAATTTTATAATCCTCCCCTCTATGACCGTCTGGGCCCTTGGCATCAACCACACCACCGCGCCGCTGGACCTGCGTGGTCGCTTCGCTTTTGGTCTGGACCAAATCGTCCCCCACCTCAACACCCTGCGCCAAAGCCTGGTGCAAGTTCCCGAGGCGGCCATCATCTCGACCTGCAACCGAACCGAAATTTATTGTGCCGGCGGCCACTCTGAGATCGAACGCACCTTGGACTGGTTGGCCCAGTGCGGCGGTGTTCCCGTCCATGCGCTGCGCAGCCACACCTATAGCCTGAGCGACACCCTGGCCGCGCGCCACGCCTTCCGGGTGGCCAGCGGTCTGGACTCCATGGTGCTGGGCGAGCCGCAAATTCTGGGGCAACTCAAAGACGCGGTGCGCATTGCCGACGAGGCGGGCGCTCTAGGCAGCACCTTGTCGCAGTTGTTCCAGCGCTCCTTCACCGTGGCCAAAGAGGTACGCAGCACCACCGATATCGGCGCCCACTCGATCAGCATGGCCGCTGCCGCCGTGCGACTGGCCGGGCAGTTGTTTGAAGACCTGGGCCAAATCCGCGTGCTGCTCGTGGGTGCAGGGGAAATGATTGACCTGTGTGCCACCCACTTCGCGGCGAAAAACCCCAAAGGCATGGCTGTGGCCAACCGCAGCATGGAACGCGGCGAGGCGCTGGCAAAGCGCTTTGGGGCTGGCGTGATGCCGCTGGCAGATCTGCCGCAGCGGCTGCATGAATTTGACGCCGTGATCAGCTGCACCGCCAGCACCCTGCCCATCATCGGCCTGGGTGCGGTCGAGCGGGCCCTGAAAAAACGCCGTAACCGCCCCATGTTCATGGTCGATCTGGCCGTGCCACGCGATATCGAGATGGAAGTCAAAGCCCTGCGCGATGTCTACCTGTACACCGTGGACGATCTGGCCGGCGTGGTGCAAACCGCGCAGGCCAGCCGCCAGTCTGCGGTGGCCCAGGCCGAAGCCATTGTGGATGCGGGCGTGCAAAGCTTTATGCACTGGGTCGACCAGCGCGCCCATGTGCCGCTGATCCAGCAACTCAACCACCAGACCGAAACCTGGCGCAACGCCGAAATCGCCCGCGCCAAAAAAATGCTGTCCCGTGGTGAAGACGTTGGCAGCGTGCTGGACGCCCTATCCAAAGGCCTGACCCAAAAAATGCTGCACGGTGCCTACCAGCAGTTGCAGGCCGGTGACGCGCAAGAGCGCGCCGATACCAGCGCCGCGATCGAGCGCCTGTTTTTGCGCAACAGGGGATCGGCCCCGCAGACGGCCTCCCACGCCAACGAAGCCGACCCCGAGCAGTAGCTACCCTGCGCGACCCTGCCGCGCGCCGCCTGCAGGCGCATCTCCCGTAGCTGCTGTTTTTCCGGTCCCTTTATGAAACCTTTTTTGCGCCAACAACTCGCCAAGTACGCCGACCGCCAAGGCGAGCTGGAATTTTTGCTATCCCGCGAAGACATCATGCGCGACATGCCGCAGTTTTTGGCGCTCTCGCGCGAGCACACCGAAGTCGCCGCAGTCGCCAGCCGCTGGCAGCGCTACGGACAGCGCGAGTCAGATCTGGATGCGGCGCATGCGATGCAAAGCGAAGCCGCTGGCGACGCCGAGATGCAGGCCATGGCGCAGGAAGAGATCGACAGCGCCAGCGCCGAGATGGCGGAGTTGGAGGCCGAACTCCAGCGCATGCTGCTGCCCAAAGACCCGGACGATGCGCGCAACGCCTTTGTCGAAATCCGCGCTGGCACCGGCGGTGACGAATCGGCTCTGTTCGCGGGCGATTTGCTGCGCATGTACACCCGCTACTGCGACAGCCTGGGTTGGAAGGTCGAGGTCATGAGCGAATCGGTGAGCGAACTCGGTGGCTACAAAGAGGTGGTGATACGGGTCGAAGCCCACAACGCCTATGGCACGCTGAAGTTCGAATCCGGCGGCCACCGGGTGCAGCGCGTACCGGCCACCGAAACGCAGGGCCGTATCCACACCAGCGCCTGCACCGTGGCCGTTCTGGCCGAGCCCGACGAGCAAGAGGCCATCAAAATCAACCCAGCCGATTTGCGCATTGACACCTACCGCGCCAGCGGTGCGGGCGGTCAGCACATCAATAAGACTGACTCGGCGGTGCGTATCACCCATTTGCCCACCGGCATCGTGGCCGAATGCCAGGACGGGCGCAGCCAGCACAGCAACAAGGCGCAGGCCCTGCGCGTGCTGACCGCGCGCATCCAGGAAAAAGACCGCAGCGAGCGCGCCGCCAAAGACGCCGCCGAGCGCAAAAGCCTGGTGGGCACCGGCGACCGCAGCGACCGCATCCGCACCTACAACTTCCCGCAAGGGCGCTTGACCGACCACCGCATCAACCTCACGCTGTACAAGCTGCTGGGCATCATGGAAGGCGATCTGGGTGATGTGGTCTCAGCGCTGCAAGCCTACGAGGCAGCGCAGCAACTGGCCGCGCTCGAAGTCGGCGCGTGACCTCGGGCTGCGCATGAGCACCACCACCTTGGCGCACGCGCTGGCCCAGGCGCAGGCCGGCGGTCTGCACCGGCTGGATGCGCAGCTTTTGCTGCTGCACGCCTGCGGCCGCAGTCCGCAAGAACGCGCCTGGTTGTTCGCCCATGACACCGACGTGTTGCCCCCCGACAGCCTGGCTCTGTGGGACGCGGTTTTAGCGCGGCGGCTCCGTGGCGAACCCTTGGCCTACATCACCGGGCGCAAAGCCTTTTACGGCTTGGACCTGCTGGTCGATGCCCGCGTGCTCGACCCCCGCGCCGACACCGAGACCCTGGTCGATTGGGCGCTGCAGGCCCTGCCTACCGCACCGCAACGGGTGCTGGACCTGGGCACCGGCAGCGGCGCAGTGGCGCTGGCGCTGCAACACGAACGCCGCTTGTGGGAAGTGCACGCGATGGACCACAGCGCGGACGCGCTGGCCGCGGCGCAGGCCAACGCGCAGCGTCTGAAACTGCCGGTGCAGTTCGCCCAAGGAGACTGGCTAAGCGGCGCGCAAGGCCGCTTCCATGCCATCGTCTCCAACCCGCCTTATGTGGCCGAGGGCGACCCGCATCTGGACGCCCTGCACCACGAACCGGCAATGGCCTTGAGCAGCGGCGCGGATGGCCTGGACGCTATCCGCACCATCATCGCCAGTGCGCCGCAACACCTGCACCCCGGTGGCTGGCTGTTGCTGGAGCATGGTTTTGAGCAGGCGCAGGCGGTGTGCGCGCTGTTGACGCAAGCCGGTTTTTCAGAGGTGCAAACCCGCCATGACCTGGCAGGCCTGGAGCGGTGCAGCGGGGGGCGCTGGACCGCACCGCCAACAGCCTAATCCTCGCGCAGGCGGGGGCGCCAATAAGCCGGTTTGCGTCGGAAGGGTGCGATGGCGAGTACCACCACCTCTGCGTCCCGAATGGCGTACACCATCGACAACTTGAACTTACCCGGAAACACCCGGCGGGTTCCAAACTTGAACGGAAAACCCGCCTCGGGAAACTCTGCGATCAGCGCCTCGGCCTTTTGTACTGCTTGATCGAAGCGCTGGCCCAACTGGGGGCTCACCGACGTGAAATAGGCAACTTCATGCAGGAATTCGTCCCTCGCCGCCTCCAGGTACCGGACAGACTTCACCGCTGGTAGATTTTGCGGGCCTCTTCATGCACCTGCGCAGACGCGACCAGTCCCGCCGTTCCTGATTCGAGGGCATCGATACGGGCCCGAATTTCGTGGTCCCAAGCTGCATCCAGATCCCCGCTCAGGTCCTCAGGCAAGGAGGCGTGTAACAGGTCCGCCAGGCGAGCGCGGTCGGACGGAGACAGGGCAATGGCTTGGGTACTGAGCTGATCGAAGGTGCTGGACATAGGCGACTCCGTGGCAATGACTGCTCAGTGTATCGCCGCTTACCCCAAGGTAGGCGTCCATCCCGCCACCAGTGCGGTGTAGGCAGCGCGGGTGCCCTCGCCTACGTTGGCGAGCACCTGGTCGTAGCGGGTTTGGTGGCGCGCCAGCAGGCGGGCGGAAGCGACCATACGGGCGTTGCAAAACCAGTGGCAGCTGTGCTGCATCAAAAACATCTCGGCGCAGAGTTGGAAGGCGCGGTCGCGCTGCGAAAGTTGGCGGGCGTTGGCCAAGGTGCTGGAGATGCCCTGGGCGTGGATGCGCATCAGGCGGCGCAGGTCAAAGGTGGTGGATGGAAACCACTGGCGCACAAATGGCAGGTCCAGGGGCACACGGCTGACGCGGCTGGAGGCCTCATCGGCGCTGGCCAGTTCATTGGCAAAACGTTTGAACTGCTCTTCGAGTTGCCCCTCCGACAAGGCCAGGGTGTTCCACACGCTTTGCGCCCGCTCCGGGTCTTTCTCGCCCAGGGCGCGCAAGTAGCCGGTGGACAAGGTTTCCATCAGCTTCTCAATTTGGTAGCTGCGCAGATAACCCGCCAGAAAATGCACGCGCTGGCGGTGCTCCTGGGCTTTACGCCACTGGGCGGCGATGGCGGCCACAAAGGCAAGCAGAAAAAGAAGGTCCATGGCGCGGGATTATCAGCGCCCGGCGGGCTTCAGGCCTCAAACATCTCGCGCATGGTTTGCAGCGCAGTTTTCAGGGTTGGGCTTGCGCTGCCCATTTTCTTGACCAGCCGCAGCGCGTCACCGCTCCAGATTCGGTCTTGGAAAACCCGCCGAGCGGTCAAGCGGCCCGAACTGCCTGAAATTGGGAGCGGCGGGATCAAACGGTCCCGAGGTGCGATGTTTTTGCAAAACCCAAGCAGTCGCCTGAACGCTAACCCCCAGCCGGTTCACCCCACTGACCAGCGCCTTGATCGACGCAGTCACGATATTGGTGTCCAAGTCCCACGCCAAAGCGCTCGACCTTGTCGCTGCCCACGGTGGCCAACTCCATGAAGGCGCAAGCCTGCGCCTCGCCGGCTTCCTCGCTGGCTTTGGTGGAACGCTCCTCGAAGTTGCGCACCTGCACCCGCACGCCCAGCGCTTTGCAGGGCTTGCACCGCCGCGTCAATAGGCCCGTTGCCGTAGCCTTTGAGCACGTGCCGCACACCAGCCCGCTTCCACCACCAGACGGATGCCCTGCCCGCTGCTGTTGTGCGGGTGGTCGGTGAGGTTGTGTTCCAGGTAATGCAGCGGCGCGGTGGTGTCGAGGTAGGTGGCGGCGAACAAATCCCAGATGGCTTGCGCCGTCATTTCGCCGCCGTGGGTGTCGGTATAGGCCTGCACCTCGCCGGAAAACTCCACTTGCAAACGGCGCGGCATGACCACGCCGAATTCGGCTTCCATCAAGTAGGCCACGCCGCCTTTGCCCGACTGGCTGTTGACGCGGATGATGGAGTCGTAGGTGCGGCCCACGTCGGCCGGGTCGATGGGCAGGTAGGGCACGTTCCACAGGCCTTTTTTGTCCAGCGCCGAGAAGCCTTTTTTGATTGCGTCCTGGTGCGAGCCGCTGAAGGCGGTGAACACCAAATCGCCCACGTACGGGTGGCGCGGGTGGATGGGCAGTTGGTTGCAATGCTCCACGGTGCGGGCCACGGCGTTGATGTCTGAGAAGTCCAGCCCCGGGTTCACGCCCTGGGTGTAGAGGTTGAGCGCCAGGGTGACGATGTCCACATTGCCGGTGCGCTCGCCGTTGCCGAACAGGCAGCCTTCCACGCGGTCCGCTCCAGCCATGATGCCGAGCTCGGCGGCGGCTACGGCCGTGCCACGGTCGTTGTGCGGGTGCAGGCTGATGATGACGCTGTCGCGGCGCGCCACGTTGCGGTGCATCCACTCGACCTGGTCAGCGTAAATATTGGGCGTGGCCACTTCCACGGTGGCGGGCAAATTGAGAATGACTTTGTTGTCCGGCGTGGCGCCCCACGCGGCGGTGACGGCGTCGCAGACCTCTTTGGCAAATTCCAACTCGGTGGAGGTGAACAACTCAGGGCTGTATTGCAAAACCCACTCGGTTTGCGGATGCGCCTGCGCCAGCTCTTTGATCAGCTTGACCGAGTCCACCGCGAGCTGCACGACCTCAGCCTTGCTCATGTTGAACACCACATCGCGAAACAGCGGCGCGGTGGCGTTGTAGACATGCATGATCACCCGCCGCGCGCCGACTACGGACTCGAAGGTGCGGCGGATCAGGTGCTCGCGCGCCTGGGTCAGCACCTCGATGGTGACGTCTTGCGGGATCAACTTGTCGTCGACCAGCTTGCGGACAAAGTCAAAGTCGGTTTGCGAAGCGCTGGGAAAGCCGACCTCGATTTCTTTGAAGCCAATCTGGCAGACGCTGCGGAACATGCGCAGCTTGCGCTCCAGGTTCATGGGCTCAAACAGCGACTGGTTGCCGTCGCGCAAATCGGTGCTCATCCAGATCGGAGGCGTGGTGATGGTGCGGCTGGGCCACTGGCGGTCGGGCAAGTCGATGGCCGGGAAAGCGCGGTACTTGGTAGCGGGGGTCTGGAGCATGGAAACCTTTGGCAATTCAATAGCGGGAAACCGCCCAGTCTACGCAGGTCACCGCGCCAGATCATTGCTTATTGTGTGATAAAAGGTTTATTACGCTATTTAATTGCCAAATAATTAAAATTATTAGCAAATAAATTATTTATTCGTCAATTTGTGACAATATTTTATGAGCGGCGTCGCGCCGGTTTCCCTCTGGGTCACCCGCGCAGAGCGCCACCTAAAATGACCGGGTGACCCCGTCCTTCCCCCCCGCGCGCCGCCCCATCCGTGAACTGCCCGACACGCTGATCAGCCAGATTGCGGCCGGTGAAGTGGTGGAGCGCCCGGCCTCGGTGGTGCGCGAACTGGTGGACAACGCGCTGGACGCGCAGGCGCGCCACATCACGGTGCGGCTGCTGGCCGGCGGCGTGCGCTTGATTGCGGTAGAGGACGACGGCGTGGGCATTCCGTCGGCTGAATTGCCGATTGCCTTCAAGCGCCACGCCACCAGCAAGATTGGCAGCCTGGAGGACCTGGAGTCGGTGGCCACCATGGGTTTTCGCGGCGAGGCGCTGGCCGCCATCAACGCGATTGCCGATTGCGCCATCCTCTCGCGCACCGCCGACGCGGACGCTTTCATGCTGGACGGGCGCACCGGCGAGTTGCGACCCGTCGCCCGCGCGCCCGGCACCACGGTGGAGGTGAAAGAACTTTTTTACAGCACCCCGGCGCGGCGCAAATTCCTCAAGACCGACGCCACCGAGCTGGCCCACTGCATCGAAGCCGTGCGCCGCCACGCGCTGGCGCGCCCGGACGTGGGCTTTGCCATCTGGCACGAGGGCAAGCTGGTCGAACAATGGCGGCGCTGCGCCGACGGGCAAGCCCCGGCAGCCACACTGGACCAGCGCCTGGGCGATGTGTTGGGCGCGGATTTTCTGGCGCGCTCGATCGCTGTGGAGTGGACCAGCGGTGACGCAGATACCGCCGACACACACCGCCTCAAGGTCTGGGGCCGCGTGGGCATTCCGGACGCCGCACGCGCCCGCGCCGACCAGCAGTTCGCCTATGTGAACGGCCGCTTTGTGCGCGACAAAGTGCTCAGCCACGCCGCCCGCAGCGCCTTTGAAGATGTCTTGCACGGCCAGCGCCAACCCGTCTACGCGCTGTACCTGGCGATGGAGCCCACCCGGGTGGATGTGAATGTGCACCCCACCAAAATCGAGGTGCGTTTTCGCGACAGCCGCGAAGTCCACCAAGCGATCCGCCACGCAGTCGAGGCCGCGCTGGCTGCTCCGCGCGCGGCCAGCGCCGAGGCTGCTCCAGCCAGCCAAGACGGCTTCGGCCTGCGCGGCCAAGCGGCCGCTGCGCGACCGCTGTATTCCACCCAAGCCCCCATGGCCTTGCGCGCTTCTGAGGCAGAGCCACCGCCCTGGAAAACCAGCGCGCCGGCAGCGCCGTGGCGCGATGCCCCACCCGGCACGCGGGTAGGTGACATCGGGGCGCTCTGGCAACCCGCAAAGGGCGAGGCTTCTGCGCCACAACCCAGCGCCGATGCGCCCCCGGAAGACTGGCTGCACATTGAGTGTCAGCAGAGGTTTCAGTTGACACCGTGGTTAACCTTAGCAATACGTAACTGAACGAAGTACAA